>NZ_CP194228.1:2400000-3095000 GCF_050908145.1 Flavobacterium sp. SM2513
AAATGCTTGTAATCAAAACTTTCAAATTGATCCAACAAATAATTGTTCAAATTGACGTAAGGAACATAAACGTTGTTGATTTCTTGGTTTTGAATTACGTCAAAAGTATAGAAATCGGTCTCAAAAACTTTGGTATTGTACTGTAAATAACTTGCCAAATACTCCTCATCAAATAAAGGTTTGGGAACAAACGTATTTAGATTATTGTCGTGCACTACAACAATTTCATCATATATTTTGGTCAATTCCTTATGATCTAGAAAGGCTTTCCAATACAAATCTTCCACCTTATTGTTTCGCTGAAAAACGTTGAACGGAATGTCTTGAAAAGTCAATAGTTCATCATTCAAAGTGTCCACCACGCAAAAGCTGAAGCCATTCAAAGAGACTTGAAGCACGAGTTTGCGGTAGTTTTTTTCTGTTATATTCAGATTCACGAGAAGGAAGCGTTTTAAAGTCCGACAAACTTACAATTTTTTTAAAAGAGACTGATTTGAAAATAAACAAAATGTCGCTTTCATTGCTAAAAAAACTTTCCGTACTTTGCCTTTCTTGAATCCCAATCTATGACTTCCACCCAATTTTATTCCACGCTTAAGCGAAAATTCCCGTTTGCAACTACCGTCAAACAAGATTTGTTTTTCCAACAAATTGCCGTCTTTTTAACCAACGATAAAAAGGACGAAATCTTTGTATTGAAAGGGTATGCCGGAACGGGAAAAACAACCGTCATTTCTACGATTGTCAACAATTTAGTAGAACTAAAAAAGAAATATGTACTTCTCGCACCCACAGGTCGTGCTGCAAAAGTCATTGCCAATTACTCCGAAAAACCGGCTTTTACCATTCACAAAAAAATTTATTTTCCCAAGAAAAATAAGGGTGGAGGCGTGACTTTTACCATAATGCCCAACAAGCATAAAAACACGATTTTCATTGTCGATGAAGCCTCGATGATCTCCGATTCGGATTCTGAGAATAAAATGTATGCCAATGGTTCGCTGCTAGACGATTTAATCTTTTACATCTATTCAGGAACCGATTGCAAACTCTTACTTTTAGGTGATACCGCACAACTACCTCCGATAAATCGGGATGAATCTCCCGCATTGAACACCGATATTTTACGACTCAATTACGACATGGAAGTCGAGTCAATCGAGTTGGACGAAGTCATGCGACAAGAAGAAAATTCAGGGATTTTATACAATGCCACGGCACTTCGGGAATTACTGGAAGAACAGTTTTTTGAGGAATTCAAGTTTACACTTCGCGGCTTCAAAGACATAACGAGGTTAGTGGACGGCTACGACATTCAGGACGCTATTCAGTCGGCTTACAGCAATTACAGTATTGAAGACACGGCGTTTATCGTACGTTCCAATAAAAGAGCGAATGCTTACAACCAACAAATCCGAATGAAAATTCTGGACAAGGAAAGCGAACTTTCCACAGGTGATTTCTTGATGGTGGTGAAAAACAATTATTTCTGGCTCAAAGACAGCGACGAAGCTGGTTTCATTGCTAATGGCGACATCATCGAAGTGTTAGAAATTTTTGGTTTCATGGAATTGTACACCTTTAAATTTGCCAAAGTAAAAGTCCGCATGGTCGATTATCCCAACCAAATTCCGTTTGAAACCATTGTATTATTAGACACCACAACCTCCGAGACACCTTCCTTGAGTTACGAGGAATCCAACCGATTGTACCAAGAAGTGTTAGCCGATTATGAAAGTGAAGGAGCCCAATACAAGAAATTAGCAAAAGTAAAAGAAAATGAGTTTTTTAATGCCTTGCAAGTCAAGTTTTCGTATGCAATTACCTGTCACAAATCACAAGGTGGTCAGTGGAATACCGTATTTATCGAGCAACCCTATTTGCCTGACGGAATCACGCAGGATTATGTAAGATGGTTGTACACGGCAATGACTCGAGCGAAAGATAAGTTGTATTTGATTGGGTTTAAGGATGAATTTTTTGAGGAGAATTAATTATTTTAGCAAGTTAATTCTGTAAATTATCTAACTTTTAATTGTTCCACTTTTAAATTGAATACTTTGAAAAAATTGACACCTGAAATATTAAATATGAATCCTGTTTGGTTTGACAAATTGGAATCAGAATTTGAAAAACCGTATTTCGAAAAGCTATGGAGTGAAGTTGGCGATGCTTATGAAAAATCAACTTGTTTTCCTCCAAAACGAATGATTTTCGAAGCGTTTAATCAATGCGATTGGAAAAATTTGAAAGTCGTGATTATTGGGCAAGACCCGTATCATGGAATGGGTGAAGCACATGGTTTATCGTTTTCGGTGCCAGATGGGACGAAGATTCCGCCGTCTTTACGCAATATTTTCAAAGAATTAAATGAAGATTTAGGGACGGAATTACCAATTTTTGGAAGTCTAGAACGTTGGGCAAGTCAAGGCGTTTTGTTGTTGAATGCAGGTTTAACAGTCGAGAAAGACAAAGCAAACAGTCACAAAAATTTGGACTGGAATAGATTTACAGATGCGGTTATTGAATTGATTAACCACGAGAAAGAAGGTGTTGTTTTTATGTTGTGGGGGAATTTTGCGCAGAAAAAAGGAGGTAAGATTGACCCAGAAAAGCATCTGATTCTACAAAGTGGACATCCCTCTCCAATGAGTGCCAATCAAGGAAAATGGTTCGGAAACAAGCATTTTAGCTTGGCGAATAAGTATCTGCGGAAGCGGAAGGTCAAGGCAGTGAAGTGGTAATAATTATTTTTTATCCTAACAAATTACAAATTTAATTTCTCGCGCGAATAAGTGGAGCACGCTACCGTTTTATTTCGGAACGCCACTTTTTTAGCAGAGTTCTCTACCTTTTTAGCAGAGCTGTTTATTTATTTAGCAGAACGCTCTACCTTTTCGGTGGCGTTCTCTTCCGTTTCAGACGAGTGCTCTACTTTTTCGGCTGAGACTTTTTCCGTTTCAGCTTGGTCTTTTACTCTTACAGCTGAGTCTTCTACTTTTTAGGCTGAGTTTTATTTTAATCTGCTTTATACAAAATACGCGGTGCTATCCTGAGGTATAATTAAAGTAGTTATGAAAATCCCCAAGCGATTTACTTCAAAAATTAATTCAAAGTCAAAGCACCTAAAATTTCTTCCGACATAAAAGGCCCGCCAGGATATCTTGCTGTATAATCTAAGTTGAGCCATATTTGGCCACGTTCATCGATGTGGTAGTGAATTTCTTTTCCTTTGCTTTCGCGTTTAAAAAGAACTTCTTTGATGAGGTAGTTGATGGCTTCGAGGTCTTTTTTATTACCGATGAGCATTTCGGGGTAAATATGACCGCCGGTGTGGATGAGTCGGGGTGTGCCGCCAACTGCCCGAATGGATGCCGCCATAAAGATGGCGTGGTCGTCACAATCGCCTGAAAAGTGCATGACGGTTTCGCTTGCTGCAGCAATGTATTCGCGTCCTTTTGGGTCGTCAACGTAGTTCCATTTTTCTTTGATTTCTTTGAAAACGGCAAAGCATTGGATAATCATGCGGTATTCGTTATAGCCTTTAACATCTCTAAAGTTGTCAGCGGTTGCCATTACTGCAAAGTTTCGAACCTTTGGATTTTGGAAATCAATAGCATTTAGAATTTTGGTTTTATTGGGGAACGGAAGTAGTTTTGAGATGATTAAATCTTGCGGGTTGGCGTCGTCAAGCATCAGGTACATCATGGAACGGTAGTCCTCGAAAACTTCGGAAAAGCCGTAGTTTCCGATGGTGGTTCCGTACATCAAAACGAGGAGATAGATTCCTAAGGCGATGATGGTGATTGTTCTTAGTAGTCGTAGAATTAGTTGGATAATAGCCACAATGGAAATAAAAAGTAGGATCCTGTCAATTTGAAAAGGCCACTCTGGGTCGATGATGTTTTGGTGAATGATGATGAAAACGGGTATGGCAATCAGGATGTTGAGTAAGAAAATGACGATGTTGTTCCACGGCCTTTTGAGCTGGAATCTACTTCGAAGTGCTTTCAATTTGGTTCTTGTTTCCTGAATCATATATCAATTGCGAGGCAACTTTTAGCGAATTGCTAGTTGAGCAAAAGTACCTTTTTTATCGATAATGGCGAGTTCAAAGAGTTGATTTTGAACTTTGTTTAACATTTCTTCGTTAATTGGTTCTTGAGACCATTCAGTTCTTGAAATCCACTCTTGAATATCTTCCAGTTTTTGATGGAAGCGGGTGGATAATGTGGTGGTAATTTCAGGAATTTCTTTGAAAGTGGCAGTTTTAGTATTGATGATTTCGAGCACTTTTTGCACGATGTCGGGTTGGTTTTGAAGCAAATCGTCGGTAGCGACAATAATGAAACTAGGCCAAGGGGTAAGGCAATCGTCTAGGCGACGGAAAACTCCTTTATCAACAAGAGGTTTGGTCATGAAGCGTTCCCACATGAAATAATCGGCTTGCTCGTTAGCCAATGCTTCCACGGCTCCGTCAATAGTGTTGATGATTTCAAACTGAAGGTTTTCAGTGGGCCAATTTTGATTATGTGCATTTACATAAGCCATTAATTGCGAACCAGACCCTTTGCGGGAAATGGCGCATTTGGTGTCTTTTAAGTCTTCAAGCGTTTGGTATTTAGAGTCAGCTGCAACGTGGATTCCCCATATTAGTGGACTTTGTACGTATATTTGTACGATTTTCGATGGATTTCCAGCAAGGATGTCTTTAATGATTCCTTCGGTCAGGATGACAGCCAAATCGGTTTCGCCGTTGCGAAGCATATCGCATAATTTTCCAGTTCCTTCAGGAACGTTGGTCCATTGCAAGTCGATGCCTTGATTATTAAATTCGTTATTTTCGATGGCCAATTGCCAAGGAAGGTTGAAATGTTCGGGAACTCCGGCTATTTTTATTGTGTTCATTGTGTTGTTTTTTGCCACGAAGACGCTAGGTGACGAAGTATTATTTTAAGTTTTTTTTATTTGCCACCATTTCAAAGTTACACCTTGTTCGTCTGGATAATCTTCGATGAAATCAAATCCTACTTTTTGCAAAACATGGTTTGAGGCTCCATTTTGGGCGTGGGTGTAGGCGTTTACTTCTTGGAGATTCATTTGGTTGAAACCATAATCGAGCCACGCTTTTGAAGCTTCGCTGGCATAACCATTATTCCAAAACTTTTCATTGAGTCGGTAGCCGTAATCATAGAAATTGGTATTGCCGTTTTCAATGTGGTCGTTTACAAATTTAAGTCCTGTCCAACCAATTAACTCATTTGTTTCTTTAAGTATTGTGGAAAAACGCCCTATATTATTTGCTGTATATTGCGTTCTAACGAAATCAATATAAGCATGAACTTCTTCAATAGTTGTAACGGGTTTTTGCCAAAGGTATTTGTGAACCTTTGTATTATTGTCCATTTCAAATAACGCTTCGGCATCGTCATGAAGCATTTCGCGTAGGAGAAGACGATCGGTTTCTATGATTAAGTTCATGCTTTTGCTATTGGTTCTCACCACAATTCAGGCATATTGTTGTAAAGATTTATTGTGCCAATTTATCTAATGTATAAGCGATTAAAGCATCAACTGCTTTATAAGGGTCTTCGCTGAACGTTCCATTGGCACGATTGGCGATAATTGCGTTTAGAGACAAGGCTTCGTGGCCTAAAAGTTTTGAAAGGCCATAAATAGCGGAAGTTTCCATTTCTAAATTAGTAATCTGGGTGCCTTGAAAGTTAAAATTATCCATTTTGTGGTTTAATTCTGGGTCTTGAATCGCAAGACGAAGTACGCGACCTTGTGGGCCATAAAAACCAGGTGCTGTTGCGGTAAATCCTTTGAATATCTGGTCACTTTCGATTCGTTTTTCTAATTTTTCGCTGCAAGAAATTACATAAGGTCTTCCTTTTTTTAAATCCCAATTTGTTTGTTGAATAAAAGCATCTTCAATTTCAGGATGTGTAATTTCATCAATCAAGTAGGAGTGAAGCATGTTGTCTAATCCCAATCCGAACTTCGACATAACTATACTGTCCACCGGAATATTTTCTTGAAGCGAACCGGAAGTTCCTACGCGAATAATGTTTAACGAAACTAGTTTTTCTTTGGGTTGGCGGGTTTGAAAGTCAATGTTTACTAGTGCATCAAGTTCGTTCATGACGATATCGATGTTATCGGGTCCGATTCCTGTTGAAATAACTGAGATTCGTTTTCCCTTATACAATCCTGTTTGGGTTTTGAATTCTCTTTTTTGTGTAGAAAACTCAATCGAGTCGAAGAATTGTGTGATTTTTTCAACTCGGTTTTGGTCGCCTACAAAGATAATATCGTGCGCGATGTGTTCTGGTTTAACATTTAGATGGTAAACACTTCCGTCTGGATTTAATATAAGTTCTGAAGATTGTATCATTATTTTTTTTAATTTTTTGCCACGAAGTCACTAAGACACGGAGCTTATTATTTAGTATATATTTTAATTTGAAAAGTGAAGGTTATAAAGTTTTAAGTCGCTCAACTGAACACTAAAAACAAATTGCCGCATACTTTTTAGCCTCCTACACGTTTGGTTTTGAATCCTTTTTCTTGTAGGTATTGCATTATTTTATCACGATAATTGCCTTGAATAATGATTTCTCCGTCTTTGAAACTGCCGCCAACGGCCAATTTGTTTTTGATTTCTTTGGCAAGAATTTTAAAGTCTTCCTCTTCTCCTTCATAACCAGCAATAATTGTGGTTGGTTTCCCTTTCCGCTTTTCGAACTTGCAAATCATAGGTTCTTTTTGAATATACAATTCTTTGGGTTCGGTGGAGAATTCCTCTACTTCATTTGAAGGTTCGTGGTCGGGAAACAGGTTTTTTAATTGGTCTTGTAAGTCCATTTTATTCTTACTTTCTATTATTATATTTTTCACGCGGATACTGCTGATAACGCAGATTTACGTGGATTTTTTTACTTAAGTTTTACTTTCTAGCATTTTGAAATATGCGTCTTATAAATTCTGGTTTTTTTCCGAAGTTTAAAAGTAATCCAACTTCATAGTCAGTAGCTTTTAAATAATTAATTAACTGATTATTGTGGTCTTTCGTTAATATATCTTTTGCTTTTAATTCAAGAATAACGGTATTATTAACAATTAAATCTGCGTAATATTCTCCAACTACTATCTCTTTATAATATACTATTATTTTTCTTTGTGCTTTAACGTCATATCCTTGAAGTTTCAATTCATGATACATTGCATTTTGATAAACTCTTTCAAGAAATCCGTAGCCTAACTCGTTATAAACTTCGTAAAAAATTTTCAAAATTCCTGCTGTAAGGTTTTGATGCAATAATTCATTCTGTTCCATGGCATAATTAAATTTAATTGGCTTCAAAAATCCGCGAAAATCGGCGTCATCCGTTTTAATCCGCGTTCCCTACAGAATAATAATAGAAAAAGACATCAAGCAAAACTCAATGTCTTTCTTTACTACTATAAAAGTAAAACTTATTTTTTGATTAATCCCAAATCTACCAAACGTTCGTGCAAAAATTCTCCTGCTGAAATGTCTTCGTATAATTTTGGATTTTCGGCATCAATACAATTTTCTAAACAATCCAATCGCATATCGCTAACCGGATGCATAAAAAACGGGACCGAATATCTTGAAGTTCCCCACAATTCTCTAGGCGGATTTACCACTTGATGAATCGTAGATTTCAATTTATTATTAGTGTGACGAGAAAGCATATCGCCCACATTAATCACTAATTCGTCTGGTTCAGCAATGGCATCAATCCATTCCCCATCGCGATTTTGAACTTGCAAACCGCGACCTTGAGCACCCATCAAAAGAGTAATTAAGTTGATGTCGCCGTGAGCTGCCGCGCGAATTGCATTTTTAGGTTCTTCAGTTATTGGTGGATAGTGAATTGGTCGTAGAATAGAATTTCCTTCCTTACCATAATTGTCGAAATAGAATTCGTCCAAACCTAAATATAAAGCCAAAGCTCTCAAAACATAAATACCTGTTTTTTCCAGCATTTGATACGCTTCTTTTCCTACTTTATTGAAATTAGGAAGCTCTTTAACTTCAACATTATCAGGATATTCATTAGCCCATTTGGAATCTTTGTCTACATATTGACCAAAATGCCAAAACTCTTTCAAATCTCCTTCTTTTCGACCTTTAGCATGCTCTTTTCCAAAAGAAACATAACCTCGTTGTCCTCCAATTCCGGGGATTTCGTAGGAATATTTGGTTTCTACTGGTAATGCAAAGAAATTTTTGATTTCTCCATATAATTCAGTTACCAATTGGTCCTCTAAAAAGTGACCTTTTAAAGCGACGAAGCCAATGTCTTCAAAAGCCCGTCCGATTTCATTTACAAATTTTTGTTTACGTTCCGGGTTGTCCGAAAGGAAATCACGCAAGTCAACACTAGGAATATTTTGCATACTCTTTAAAAATAAATGTTAATAACTTTGCTTAGGCTTAAAGCCTTATTGTCACAAATATATTAAAATATTTGGAAAGAGAATTTTAAAAGTTGTTAACAATCGAATTCTGCTCAATTAATTTTTAAAATTATAAGGAGTTATTTATTTAAATTTCAGTTTTAGCGTTTTTAAAATTTTCAATTTTAGTACTGAAACGTTCAAAGGTAGTAGTATGTAATTTTTTGGTATCTGCTTTTTGCAATTGATTAATTAGAAACAACATTTCCTTTTGAATGTACAAGTCTTCTTTTCCATAGTTCCAAATAGGACTGAAACAATGTTCAAAATTGTCCTCAAATGAGGATACAGGAATATATATTCTGGGCATTTTGTTTTTATCAAATAGTATATTTGGTAAATTTTTATCTAACCTGTAGCATAAAAGACTTGTGATTGATTGTAATGCAATTATTGCTGTTCCAGGGTCATTAATACCAGGGCTCAAGGCTTTAATCGCTATTTCCGCTAACTGATTCAAACCATAATCGGCATTTGTAGCAATCGGTTGTCCGTTAAAAAAATCCATACTTTCGGTGACTTTAGTAGTGCAATCTTTCAGTACAGTTTCCGCTGAATATAGTTTCATAAAAACCATTCCTTCCACTAAAAAAGTGCCTCTCGGATGTAAAAATGAGATGAATAAATTTTTCTCTAAAGCTAATTTCATCAATTTCTCAGTATTAAAACCTTGAAAATAATCGGATTGGTTGGTCTTAATTTCTACAAAAGGTAAATTTTCCCAGGGCTTATTTTGAGGCTCGATTTCTGTATACTCTTTTTTCAATGTGACAAAAGTTTGCTGCATTACCCGTTCAATGACCGTTTCAAACTTGACGGTTTGGGTTACGTAATCTAAGAAATATATGAAAAGAAAAATATCGATAACAGTCATTATAATAAGTAGGTAAATACTTAAAGCAGGGACGTAAACTCCGCTTGAAATGTCTCTAATTGTACTCAACAGAAACAAGGCATACACAATTGTACCGATGTAAAATCCCAAAACGACTTGTTGAAAGCGGTTTTCAATCATACTAGTTAATACGCGATTACTCATTTGCGAAGCGGCTTGATTTAATACAATCATTACCATCGAAAAGCTAAAAACTGTTAATGAAATTACGGCTCCGGCAACAGTTGCAATAATCGAACGAGCCGTCGTAGCATCTTTTAACCGCAACCAATTTAATTCGGATTTTAAATTCTGTCCCCAGTTTGAGAAATCAATTTCCAGCATTACCCAAGCTAAAATTAAAAAGCCAAAAGCCATTAATGCAGGGTAAAAAGCGATACTAGAAATAACTTTGTTGTAGTATAGCCTGAGCCATTGTGATATGCTATTTTTCATTTTCTGATAATTTGTACTTGGATTAAAATCATTAGATTTATTGCTAAAATATAGACAAAATAACTTTTTTGCTAAATTTTGACTAAGAATCTACATTGTTAGAAAATATTAAATTTATTCAATGTTTGAAAAAACAGCTCATTATTTTAAAAATTAGTATACAATTTTAAGATGTAAAATTATATCACAGAAACTATTTATACTGTTATTTTTTGCTATTTTTGGGCTGGCAAAAAACCAATACACAACTAGTACACTAATTATGATTTTCGACAAAAAAGACCTTAAAAACGAACAGTTAATTGATTTATACAAACGCATTTTAAAACCGAGATTAATCGAGGAAAAAATGCTGATTTTAATCCGTCAAGGAAAAGTATCTAAATGGTTTTCAGGAATTGGACAAGAAGCCATTGCTTGTGGAGTTACCGCTGTTTTAGATAACGACGAATACATCTTACCGATGCACCGAAATTTAGGTGTTTTTACAGGAAGGAATATTCCGCTTTACCGCTTGTTTTCGCAATGGCAAGGAAAAGCAGAGGGCTTCACTAAAGGCCGCGACCGCTCGTTTCACTTTGGAACACAAGAATATAAAATTATTGGAATGATTTCGCATCTTGGTCCTCAATTAGGAGTGGCAGACGGAATTGCCTTAGCAAACAAATTAAAGAAAAACGGAAAAATAACGGCTGTTTTTACGGGAGAAGGTGCAACAAGTGAAGGTGATTTTCACGAAGCGTTAAATATTGCTTCTGTGTGGGATTTGCCGGTAATGTTTGTCATCGAGAACAACGGTTACGGACTTTCAACACCAACAAACGAGCAATACCGTTGCGAAAATCTTGCCGATAAAGGAGTTGGTTACGGAATGGAATCGCATATTATAGATGGTAATAATATTTTGGAAGTTTTTAATAAATTATCGGAATTAAAAGCGTCGATGATTGAAACGCCAAGACCTGTTTTATTGGAATTCAAAACCTTTAGAATGCGTGGTCATGAAGAGGCGAGTGGTACGAAATACGTACCGCAAGAATTGATGGATATGTGGGCTGCAAAAGACCCAGTTGAGAATTTCAGAACATTCTTAAAAGACGAAAAAGTACTTTCAGATAAAATAGATGAAGAAATTCGTGCAGAAATTAAGTTGGAAATTGACCAAAATTGGGCTATGGTGCAAACCGAAGCTGATATTGAAGCAAGTTTTGACGGTGAAATGAACGACGTTTATAAAGCGTATGATTTTGAAGAATTCAAACCTTCGGAAGATTTGGAAAACATTCGTTTTATTGATGCGATTTCCAACAGTATGCGGGAATCTATGGAACGTCACGAAAATCTGGTGATAATGGGTCAAGACATTGCCGAATACGGTGGTGCTTTTAAAATCACGGATGGTTTTGTGGCTCAATTTGGCAAAGAAAGAGTAAAGAATACTCCTATTTGCGAAAGCGCTGTTGTTTCTGCTGGAATGGGACTTTCAATCAACGGTTGCAAAGCAATTGTAGAAATGCAGTTTGCTGATTTCGTATCGACAGGTTTCAATCCAATTGTAAATTTATTAGCAAAATCACATTACCGCTGGTTAGAAAACGCGGACGTTGTGGTAAGAATGCCTTGTGGTGGTGGAACTCAAGCAGGACCATTTCATTCACAAACCAATGAAGCTTGGTTTACGAAAACTCCAGGTTTAAAAGTAGTTTACCCCGCTTTTCCAATTGATGCCAAAGGTTTGCTGAATACCGCCATTAACGACCCAAATCCGGTGATGTTTTTTGAACACAAACAATTGTACCGAAGTATTCACCAAGATGTACCAAAGAATTATTACACGATTCCTTTCGGAAAAGCAGCTTTGCTAAAAGAAGGAAACGATGTGACAATTATTGCTTTTGGAGCAGCCGTTCATTGGGCTTTGGATACTTTGAAAAATAATCCGGATATTAGTGCTGATTTATTGGACTTAAGAACATTACAGCCATTAGATACCGAAGCTATTTTTGCTTCTGTTAAGAAAACA
Organism: Flavobacterium sp. SM2513; assembly: GCF_050908145.1. GTDB lineage: Bacteria > Bacteroidota > Bacteroidia > Flavobacteriales > Flavobacteriaceae > Flavobacterium. Next base: position 2,411,844 of record NZ_CP194228.1, read on the forward strand.
GGTAAGGCAATCATTTTGCAAGAAGACACGATGTTTGGCGGAATTGCCAGTGACATTTCAGCAATGATAATGGAACATTGTTTTGAATATCTTGACGGTCCTGTGAAAAGGGTTGCGAGTTTAGATTCGCCTATTCCGTTTACGAAAGCATTGGAAGACCAGTTTTTAAGTAAAGGACGATTTGAGGAAACTTTGAAAGAATTATTAGCTTACTAAAATATCATTTTTAAATAAAAAAGGGAAACAATACATAATATACCGTTTCCCTTTTTTTATGGTTTAGAATTTTTTAGTCCAAATGTGTAACTTCTAATTCACCTTGTGAGACATTTACTGTTGCAGCACCAAGTGTTGCCGTGAAAGTAAAAGTAGCTTTTACCGTATTTCCTACATGAGAAACAATCGTGATGCTTCCGTTTGAAACCGTATAATCTCCCTCATCATTTGGATTTGCGTAGGCAGCTTTAAAATCCCCATTTGTAGTAATAGCATAAGTTCCTGGCGTAACGTTTTTTGGAAAAGTTACTGCATAAATGCCAAAATCATTGTCAATGCTAAGCGAATATCCATTTACATTTACTGAATTATCGATAGAGCTTTCGATGATTAATATTTTTGAATTTTCAGAATTAGCATCCGACATGGTAAAAACACCACCGTTATTTTTTGACAAACTCATGTATCCGTTACTGTATACTCCTGTTGTACCAAACTTTACATTTTGGAAAACACCGTTAGTAATTTGTTTACTATCTCCAGAATCCATCATGTCATAGACGGTTCCTGAAAAAGTACCACTAATTGTATTTTGAGTCAAATTCACGTTGGAAATTGTAATAGAAAAAGTTCCTTGAGGAGCTGCTCCAGAAGAATAGAAACTGAAGGCAGTTAAATTAGAGTAACTCAACATTCCACTACTTTCGCTATCAAAAGTATAGGTTCCTTCAACAAGGCTGTCGATAGGCAGTTGTAATGTTATTGTTGATTGGTCTGCTTTAATAGCAATAACTTGAAGTACATTTTTAGTAATTCCTTCATCCTCTAAACTTGTAACTGTAGCGGTAACACCGTTTTGGATAGAACTCCAAGACTGACCGTCAATGTTTGCAGAGATGGATGCATTTGCTGTTGAATTTCCATCACTGTCACTTGAACATGATAAAAAAGTTGCAAAGAAGAATAAGGCTAATACGCCAAAAGAAAATTTTGTTTTCATATTTTATTTTAATTAGTAGGTGCGAAAATAGTAATTTGTCGCTAATATTCTTACAAAAGTTTGTAAATGTGTTTTAAAAAAAAGAACTTATTTACTAGGATATTATTTCAAACGACTGTTTTTTATTCGTTTGAAATAGAATGAATTGTTGTAAAATCAATGGTTACATTAAAAATATTTAAAGCGATTTTGAGTAATAAATTTCATGTAAGTTTCATTTTTTTACTTCATTTAGGGATAAATAAGGAATGATAATGTTTTTGTAGCAAAAGAATGACTGCATCTAACCTAAATTTTTTAACTTGCGAGGCTTTTAAAATAAAAAAAATGAAATTAAAATTAAACGGAATTATTTTTCTAACGGTATTAGTATCACTCTTGTTTACTGCTCAGAAATCAGTTGCACAATGCTTTCAAATTGAAAGTATTTTGGTAGATGCATGTGGGCCAACGGAAGGTCTTAACGAAATGGTACGATTTAAAGTGGGAAGTGCTGCTATAAACACGAGTAATTTAAGTGTTGTGTGGGCAACTACTGCAAATAACTGGTCAGGAGTAATTAAGAATAGTACTACTGCTGCAAGAGTTGCTGCACTAAATGCAGACATTCTTGCTGCTGGAGGTTGTGGTCAACTGGTCGAACCAACAGCGGGTGTACTTCCTGCAAACGCAACAGTAATATTAGTTACGAGTTACAACTTAGATACAACTTTAAACTCTTTTGGAGCCTTAACAGAAAACATCTATATCATATTTCATAATAATCCAGATAATATTTCAGGTAACTTTGCTAACTTCGGTAGTGGTATTCGTACGTTAGTAATGAATTTTGGTTCTTGTAGTGATACCGTATCTTATGACCGTAGTTTACTTGTGGATCAAAGTGGAACGATTGGTTCTGAAGATGGCGCAACAGTAGAATATACTCCCGCAGGAGTTGCAACTTACGTCAACTATGGTTGTTCTGCTCCAGTACCTCCTTTTACAGTAAATGCAGGTTTACCTGCAATGTCTGCTTGTGCAGGAACCACTATTTCTTTAACAGGAACAGCTATCGGACAACAATCCGTAAGTTGGAGTGCACCAAGTGGAACTTTCTCTGCAAGTTCTAATTTAGGTACCAACTTCACTATTCCAAATAATGCAAGTGGTCAAACGATAACGCTTACATTAACAGCTACAAATACGTGTGGAACCATAATCACGGATACAATCATTCTAACTGTTACAGCAAGTACGGTTCCAACTTTTAGTTTGCCTTCTGCACTTTGTACCGGAGCTACAGCGCCAGCCTTACCATTAACTTCTACAAATGGTGTCACTGGAGCATGGAATCCTGTTGCAATCAGTAACACAGCAACTGGAACCTATATATTTACACCAAATACAGGTCAATGTGCTTCTTCTTTTACATTAAATGTAACAGTTAGTACTTCCATTCTTCCAACATTTGCAGTCCCTACTACACTTTGTATAGGAGCTACAGCACCTACTTTACCTACAACAGCTACAAACGGAATCGTAGGAACTTGGAACCCTTCTACAATCAATAACACTGCAAATGGAACTTATGTATTTACACCAAATGCAGGACAATGTGCTACTACATTTACATTGATTGTTACGGTTACGAATTCAATTACGCCAACATTTTCAATTCCAACCACACTTTGTTCTGGAACTGCAGCTCCATTATTACCAATTGCTTCTACTAACGGAATTGTAGGAACTTGGAATCCATCAGTAATTAACAGCACTGTAAATGGAACTTATATATTTACACCAAATGCAGGACAATGTGCAGCTCCTCTTACATTAATTGTAACGGTAACGAATTTGGCTACACCGACATTTTCAATAGCAAACACACTTTGTTCAGGAAGTACAGCTCCATTATTACCAATTGCTTCTACTAACGGAATCTTAGGAACTTGGAATCCATCAGTAATTAACAACACTGCAAATGGAACTTATGTATTTACACCAAATGCAGGACAATGTGCAGCTCCTCTTACATTAATTGTAACGGTAACGAATTCAATTACTCCAACATTTTCTATTTCAAATTCATTTTGTACAGGAAGTATTGCACCCGTTTTACCAACTACTTCTATTAATGGAATTGTTGGAGTTTGGAATCCTGCAACAATCAATAATACGACAAGTGGAGCGTATGTTTTTACACCAACTGCCGGACAATGTGCTTCTTTATTTACATTAAATGTTACGGTTACGAATTCAATTACTCCAGCTTTTTCAATTGCAAATACACTTTGTTCAGGAAGTGCAGCTCCAACTTTGCCAGCAACTTCTAGTAATGGAATTGCAGGAACATGGAATCCCGCAGCGATAAATAATACCGCAAATGGAACGTACATTTTTACTCCTAATTCAGGTCAATGTGCAACTTCATTCACACTTGATGTTACCGTAACTTCATTTGAAATTCAAAGCGCTCAAAATTGCGAAAACGGAGCGTATATCGTGACCGTTTCACCATTAAATAATTCGTTTAATCCTGATACTGTTACCTATTTATGGAAAAATAGTTTAGGAAATGTTGTAGGTATGAATGAAAATATATTGAATGTTACGCAATTAATGAACTCCAGTACGATTGTTTTTCCAGCAACATTTGAAGTAACTGTTTCTGATAGTAATGGATGTTCCTCTAAACTAAATGTAACCGTAAATGGTGCCTTTTGTAAAATACCTAAAGGAATTTCACCAAATAACGATGGTGATAACGACTCTTTTGACTTAACAGGATTAGGCGTGGATGAAATTTTCATCTACAACCGCTACGGTACAGAAGTCTTTCACAAAAGAAATTACACTGATGAGTGGAACGGAACATCTGATAAAGGACATGAATTACCAGCTGCAACGTATTTCTATGTGCTTCGCAAAAATAATAATGAAACACTTTCAGGTTGGGTGTACGTTATCCGATAAACGAAAGCATACCTAAATAAAAAACTCCAAATACAATTAGTGTATTTGGAGTTTTTTTATGATGGAAAAAGAACGGCTATTTATATCACCCCTTCTTCATTCTCTTTATCTAAATAATGTTGCACAATATCAATGGCATTAGTAACTACATCGCTTAGTGCGGTAATAAATGTACCTTCTTCGGCACTATTAATGGCATGTCTAATCGCTTCAACTTCCTTAGGGATGATTTCATAAGTAACGGATTCTCCGCTTAAAGCGATTCCTTCCAAAATTAAATCAATCAACTCTTGTTCAGTTCTGCCTCGCAAGTGCTTTTCTTGTCGGATGATGATGTGGTCAAACATTCGGCCCGCAATTTTTGCACATTCCTGAATATCTTCGTCCCGTCGGTCACCTACACCGGCAATGATTCCAATTTTTTTATGGGCTTCTACCGAACTTAAGTAATCTTCAATCCCTAAATAACCCGATGGATTGTGTGCAAAGTCTATTAAGACCTTAAATTTCTTGAATTCAAAGATATTCATCCTTCCTGGTGTCTGTGCAACTCCCGGAATAAACGTTTGCAACGACAGACTAATGTCTTCAGTCTTGAATCCCCACAAATAACTCGCTAGTGTTGCCGCAAGAGCATTTGCAATCATGAATTTTGCTTTTCCTCCCAAGGTTAAAGGCACGTGAGAAACACGTTCAACACGTATTTTCCACTCTCCTTTTTTAACGGTTAAGAATCCATTCTCGTAAACCGCTACTATTTTTCCTTCTTTTGATAATTTTTTTATGAAGGGTTGGTCTTCATCCATACTAAAATACGCAACATTGCATTTTAATTTAGAACCAATTTCAATGCATTCAGGGTCATCTCCATTCAATACCGCCCAACCGTCTTTTTTCACACTTTCAGCTACCGTACTTTTCACACGAGCCAAATCTTTCAAATTATGAATGTCACTTAAGCCCAAATGGTCTTCTTGTATATTCGTAATAACAGCAATATCACACCTACTAAAGCCCATACCTGAACGTAAAATTCCTCCTCGTGCCGTTTCAAGTACCGCAAATTCCACTGTAGGGTCCTTTAATATGTATTCAGCGGAAAGTGGTCCCGTTGTATCGCCTTTTTCCATCAAATGATTCTGGATGTAAATCCCATCACTGGTTGTGAAGCCCACTTTAAACCCATTGTTTTTAACAATATGAGCCAGAAGTCGGGTAGTGGTGGTCTTTCCATTCGTTCCTGTTACCGCTATAATCGGTATTCTGCTTGGTTTTCCCGGAGGATACAACATGTCTATCACTGGAGCAGCAACGTTTCTCGGTAATCCTTCTGATGGAGCGAGATGCATCCTGAATCCCGGAGCTGCATTTACTTCTAAGATACAACCACCATTTTCTTTCAGCGGTTGTGTCAAGTTTTCGGCCATAATATCTACCCCGCAAATGTCCAAACCAATAACTCTCGAAATGCGTTCGGCAAGGAATATGTTTTCAGGGTGCATCATGTCCGTCACATCCACGGATGTGCCACCGGTACTCAAGTTTGCGGTCGATTTCAAATAAATGATTTCTCCATTTTTAGGCATTGTTTCCAATGTCATTTCTGCTTTTTTCAATAAATCAAGCGTATCGCGGTCCACATCAATTTGTGTCAACACATTTTCATGTCCATAACCTCTTCTTGGGTCCAGATTGGTCACATCAATTAACTCTTGTATCGTTGATTTTCCGTTTCCAATCACATGAGCGGGAACACGTTTTGCCGCAGCAACCAGTTTATTGTCGATAACCAACACTCTAAAGTCAAATCCGGTAATAAAACGTTCTACAATTACACGTTTACTGTATTTTTGGGCATATACAAGGCCTTCAGCTGCATCTTCCCAATTGGTAATATTAATGGATGCTCCTTTACCATGATTTCCGTCCAATGGTTTCAGCACTATGGGATACCCAATCTTATCAATGGTCTCTTTTAAATCTTCTTCATCCACACAAATACTTCCACTTGCAACGGGAATTGACGCTTGGTCCAGCATACGCTTTGTTTCCTCCTTATTACAAGCAATGTCTACAGCAATACTACTCGTTTTGCACGTTATAGTGGCCTGAAAGCGCATTTGATTGATGCCGTATCCCAATTGAACTAAGGAGTTCGTCCCTAATCGAATCCATGGTATATCTCGAGCCACCGCTTCTTCTACAATACTTCCGGTACTTGGTCCTAAGCGAACACGTTCCCTGATTTCACGCATCTCTTGAATGTCGGCTTCAAGGTCGTATTCGGTTCCAGCCGCAAGTGCTTCGGCAATTCTAACGGCTGATTCGGCTGCGAATACACCTACATTTTCTTCAGTGTAACTAAACACTACATTATATACACCCGGCGTTTTTGTTTCTCTTGTGCGTCCAAAACCGGTTTCCATTCCGGCCAATGTTTGTATTTCTAAAGCAATATGCTCAATCACGTGACCCATCCAGGTCCCGCGTCGCACTCTTGAGAAAAAACCTCCTGCCTCTCCTTCACTACAACGGTGCTCATACATCGTGGGAAACATCGCTTCAATACGTTCAGCAAAACCATCAATTTTGTCTGTGGGTAACTCTTCCATCTCTTCTAAGTCCAAACGCATCTGGATTAGTTTTTTACGTGAGATACTCCAAAGATTGGGGCCTCGTAATGCTTGAATTTTTAAAATTTTCATCGAATTTGCAGTTATTTTTGGTTGTTGAACGGTTTCTTTTTTCAATTATTTTCTAAGAGAAAATATTTTTTCAGAAAATTAGTTAATTAAAATAAATTATGACCTTATTTTTCCATTTTTTTTAAACGAAAGTTAGTTTTTATTCTTATTAATAATCAAAAGGAATTGCGTTCCACTACTACCTGTATGCTTTCTAATCATAAATGTACCTATTTAGGTTGGTCATTTTTAAATTTTTGCTACTTTTACCGCTTAACCAATGACAATGGAAACGAAAGGAAAATTAATTATTATAGGTGGAGCTGTCGATAAAGGCAGTTTTACCGAAGGTGTTTACGATAAAGACGTTACTAAGAATCTTAATTTCTTTGAGACAGGAATTTTAAAAAGACTGATTGAAGAATCAAAACATAAAGAGAATTCTCGAATAGAAATCTTAACCACTGCATCAAAAATACCCAAAGAAGTAGGAGCCGAGTACATCAAAGCACTCGCTCATCTTGGCGCTACGAACACAGGTGTTTTTGATATTGACAAACGAGAACAAGCTTCAGACCCTGAGAACATCAAACGATTAGAAGCGGCAGACGTAATAATGGTAACCGGTGGCGACCAGTTGCGACTGACTTCTATTCTTGGTGGTACTCCTTTTCAAGATTTGATTTTAAAGAAGTATGAAACCGAAGAGTTCATCTATGCAGGTACTTCTGCAGGTGCTGCAGCCGCGTCTAACAACATGATTTATCAAGGAAGTAGCGGTGAAGCGCTCCTCAAAGGGGAAGTAAAAATTACCGGTGGTATGGGACTCATCAACGGCGTTATCATTGACACTCATTTCGTGCAAAGAGGCCGCATTGGCAGATTATTTCAAACCGTTGTCAGCAATCCACGGATTCTTGGGATTGGTTTAGGGGAAGATACCGGCTTATTAATCACCCACAGTTCAAGAATGGAAGCCATAGGTTCCGGACTCGTTATTATTGTAGACGGTCGAGAAATCAAGGACACCAATATTACCCAAATTGAGTTGGGCCAACCCATCTCTATCAATCATTTGGTGACCCATGTGTTGAGTAAACACGACCTTTTTGACATTAAAACCAACAAAATGCACATCCATACCTCACAATATGCCGCTGATTTAGGCGTGCCAGTTGATTAAGTTGCTGTCCACTTCATTTGACTACTCATTCACAACACCGCATTGACCATGAAAATAATTATACACGGAGGTTTCTTCTCGGAATCCTCCACAAGCAACGAAACAAAGCTTGCCAAACAAAATGCGTTAGTGCGAATTGTTAAAGAAACACATACCTTTTTGAAAAGCCATTCTGCTTTAGAGACCGTAGTTTTCGCAGTAAGCTTACTAGAAAATGATGAATTATTTAATGCAGGCATCGGTTCGCAAATTCAAAGTGATGGAAAAATCCGGATGAGTGCTTCACTCATGGACGGCACCTCACAGTTGTTTAGTGGTGTCATCAATATCGAAGAGGTCAAGAATCCCATCAAAGTGGCCGAAGTCCTTCTTAAATATGAGGACCGCGTTTTAGGTGGAGAAGGGGCAACTGCTTTTGCAAGAGCCAGTGGTTTTGAAAAATTTTCTACTGAAATCCCGCAACGACGTGCTGAATATGAAGCAAAAGCTGCTGCTAATGGTCAAGGAACTGTTGGTTGCGTTGCATTAGACCGTGACGGAAAATTAGCCGTAGCTACTTCAACGGGAGGAAAAGGTTTCGAAATTGTAGGCAGAGTATCTGATTCTGCAACGGTTGCCGGTAACTATGTCAACGAGTTTTGTGGCGTTAGTTTAACAGGTGTGGGCGAAGATATTTTGAGCAATGCAACTGCAGCCAAAATTGTTACCCGTGTAACCGATGGTTTTACTATTGAAAAGGCTTTCGCCAAAACTTTTAAGGAACTCGAGGCTTATGATGGCTTCGCTGGTGCCATAGGTATTGACCGTGAGGGAAACATTTTTCACCAAGACTCACATCCAACCATGGTTTTTGCCAGTTGTGATGGCGTGAAGACAGAAGTTTTTCAATAAGAATTACCTATAACAGATTCTAGGGTAGTTCCTGATATACAGGAACTATTTTTAGCATAAAAAGAGCCCCTTTTGTACTTGTACAAAAGGGGCTCAACCATTTTAAAATCCCAATTAGTAATCATTGAAAATGGTAATTAAGATGGATTTTTCTTTGTAATAGACTATAAAGCCTCTAATAGTAGTCTTAATTCTGTAGTTTCTCCCCCAACGACCGTAAACGATTCCGTTTTACTCCTATAATCAAAATGCGAAACGCTTATTTCGCGACGTCCTTCTGGTAAATGGGCCACTTTATTATACCCTCTTTTACTGGAAATTCTTTTAAGTTTCTTGCCTAGAATTTCAAGTTTAAATTTGTACGGCCGTTTAATGCCCTATTTTTTAACACTTTCTTTGTTTTAATCAATTTGAATGATACGTGCTTTAATCGAACGACACAAGGTTCCATCTGATTGGCAACAGGTTCATTTGTAGCTTTACAAGGGCCTCTCGGCGCTGCAACGATGACTCTCACTGATAAATTGAAATTTGGAGGAGTAACATTTGGATTAGATTTTGATTTTATAATGTCAAAAGCGGTTACCAATGTATTTAAATGGACTTATAATAGGTTAAATCTTTTTTCAATTGATTCAGAAAGAAATTTACTAAAAGGAGGGCTGATTTCACCTGACCTTAAAATAAAACATGCAAAATAAGCGGAACCGGTACCGAAAGGATGTGCTCCTGCTTTTTATTTGCCATAGCAAAATAAATGTATATTATAACTTTGTAGTGTTTCAAAATTTCAACCTATAAAATTCAAAACATGTAATTGAAATTTCGTAAGTCGATTAAAGGGAGTGTCTGCTACTTTTATAAAAAATAAAACGGCACGTTATGAAACTAAAAAACACTAACGAAGTAGAGCAGGACTTTCACGAATTTATTGTGGGGAGGAGTCATCCTTGCGTGATGGCGAATGCTATTTTTAAAATGAAGGAGTACGAATTGAAAGTGTATGACGACATATATAATGAGGAAAATACGCTTTCTATTTTAGATGATTTAGAACGGTACATCGCGCGTTATGATTTTGAATCCAATAAGTTTGAAACCTTTATCTTGTGTTTTAAAGAGAATCAGTTTGTAACCGAAAAGGGGTACGAAACGGCGTTATGGGATTTGTTGCAAAGGCTTCACGATAAGGACGATGTGGAATGGGATGCCAATGTGAGTAATAACCCAGAGGATGAAAATTTTAGCTTTTCGTTAAAGGGAAAAGCGTTTTTCGTGATAGGAATGCATCCGGAGAGTTCAAGAATAGCGCGTCAGGCTCCTTATTGTACGGTGGTGTTCAATTTGCATTGGCAGTTTGAAAAGCTGAGAGAAATGGGAGCTTACACGAAAGTGCGCGACCGGATACGAAAACGCGACAAGGCCTTGCAGGGAACGATAAACCCGGTGCTGAAAGATTTTGGCGACGACAGTGAAACAAGACAATATAGTGGTAGAAAGGTAGAGGCACACTGGAAATGCCCTTTTGCACATAAATAATAAAATCATGGATAGATGTATTGAAATTCCGCCACAATCAGGAGCCGCCTTTGTGGTACAAAAAGGACAGTATTTGACGGTTATTGACCCCCAGGGGAAGCAGGTAAGTGACATGGTGCTGTTTAACGAAGCCGATAGCAGGGAAAAGATTTCGTCAGGTAAGACAATGGACTTTGAAGAGTCGGTATTGATTACCAAAGGCAACTTTTTGTGGAGCAACCGCAGCCAAAAGATGATGGAGATTGTAGAAGACAGTAACGGGAGGAATGACTTTCTCCTCGCGCCTTGTAGTCCTGAAACCTTCAAGATCATGTATGACAATCCAGACGAGCACCCGAGTTGCTTGAACAACTTAATTGTAAACCTGGCCAAATACAATATCGCCCCAGATGATATTCCTACTGCCTTTAACATCTTTATGAACGTTCAATGGGACCAAAATGGAAAGATAAGCGTGTTGCCTCCGACCTCAAAGGCAAATGATTTTGTGCGGTTTAAGGCAGAGATGGACTTGATTGTGTGCTTAACGGCTTGTTCTGCCGAAGATAGCAACGGAGGGACGTTTAAGCCTATTCATTATTATGTATCTGTATAAACAATAAGTTGCTGCTCGATGAGTAGTAATTACAATCCCCACTGATTTCTTAATAGGTTGAATGACGTGGGGATTATTTTGTTTAAACGGTATTAAAATGAACTTTGAAAAAGCAAAGAATAAAGCTGCTGCTTTTATTTTTGAACTACCATAGAAAGAAAGGGAGCCTCATTGTGTTGTTTACTTTTTGAATGTAAATTCTTCACGTGCAATAGGTGTGTTTTTATAAACAGTATGGAATTCTTCGATGGAAGCAAATTGTAATTGTTTGACAATCTTATATTCGTAGAAAACCTTGAACGTATTTATTTTAAAAGGCCAAGGTGTAACGCAAACAGATTGGTCCTCATTATAAAAAACATTGCTTTTAGCGCCGTCAGGGCTTGTCGAAACTTCCATACTTCTGCCTTCAGGCTGAATCTTATCCATACAAATGAGAAGCGAGAAGGCGTCACACCACTCAACAAAGCGGTAAAGATGATTTGCTTTTTTCTGATTCAAGTTGAGGTTTTTTACAAGTGACTTTCGCTCTACTGCAAGTGCAGTAAGGAAAGTGTCAAGGTCTTTGTCTTCGCCTATTTTTCTATCACTAAAGATAAAATCGAGGTGCATGGAGGTCATTAATGCATTCAGTTGGCTTTTAGCCCGAGCCGTTTCCATAACATTGATGTATTGTTTTAAATCAGTAGCATTAGTACTTGCCGAAACGAGAAAATGGCGGGGTGCACCTGCATCAGTAAGGTTTTTATTCTCATGCGTTTCAGCTACTCCGTCGTCGTGTTCGGCAATAGCAATGAGAATAGGTACTAAAACGTCGTTAGGCAAATCAATTTCGTATTGATGTGCGATTAACGCGGAAAGTAATCCGTGTGAACGCTGCGTTATTACCTTCCAACCTTTAGTGTGAGCGCGTACAATCATGTTGACAGTGAATTAATGTGAATCAGATTTTACTAAAATGAAACCTGCGACTATATACAAAGTTACAAAGCAAATTTCAATTTAAAAAGCATGCTGTTTTATAACATTTGCATGTTTTAAAAAAGTTTCGACGTCGCTTTTAAGACCTTTAATGGAAAATACTTACAAGTAAAGTAGTGTTCAAGAAGGCATAGGCATCGATAAAATGCTAGTAAAAAGGAGTGAGCATGCGACTTGCTTTTAAGGTTTTGCTTTAACAGCTGCTTTTTCGATTGTAGCATGTGCTAATTTTCGAAACAAGGCAAGATGAGCCTCTGTAGAGCGGTAGGGATTGGAGCCATCGTAGTAATTTTGGTTTGCCGAGTTCTTTACAATGACCGTTCGGGTGGTTGGGTTGACGTATATGTATTGATTAAAGACGCCTACTGCTAGGTATTCGCCTTCAGTTCCTGCTGGAATCCACCATTGGTAGCCGTAACCTGTACCACCGTTTACTGAGTTGGCGTCGCCGGGTAGTAAATGCGTTTCGGTAGCAGTTGTGGAACTTTCAACCCAGCTTGCAGGGACAACTGAGGTGTTGTTATAGACGCCTTTGTTGAGGTAAAGTTGGCCGAGTTTGGCATAATCGCGCAAAGTAGCGTTTAAACCGCCAAGAGCCATTTCCATACCTTCGCCATCCACAAGCCAATAAGCATCCGACTCCGTACCGATAGGTTGCCATATTTTTTCTTGCAAATAAGCGGTGAGACTTTTGCCGGTAGCCTTCACAATAAGCATCGCCAAGACGTGTGTATTGATGCTCACATATTGGTGAAAAGTACCAGGAGTCCGCTGATTGACAAGAGTGGCGGCAAACTTGTCCTGAGATTTCCCTGAAACGAAACCAGACCAGTATACATTGATGTCAGAAGTAGGGTCGCTGTAATTTTCGGTGAATTGTATGCCGCTGGCCATTTGTAAAACGTCTTTAATTTTGACACCATCATAACCAGAACCCTTTAATTCAGGAAGATACTCATCTACCGTTTGATTAATATTCTTTATAGAACCTTCACTCATCGCTATACCAAACAAAGCCGACACATAAGACTTAGACATGGACCATGAAATGTGCTTACTGTCCTGTTTTTGTCCCCTCCAGTAGTTTTCATACTGAACCGTATCGTTTTGAATCCAGATCAAACCTTGTGTAAAGGAAGAGTCGATGAATTTTAAGGTGTTGTAGGGGATTGCATTGTGGGTAAAATTTGTTGGAAGTGCTGCACGTTTAGCTTTAGGAAAAACAGAGGGTTTCGCGGCTTTGGCAACTGTTTTAGAAGGGAAATAAAAATCCATTTCAAGGTAATTGCGTTCGATGTTTTTTAAATCTAGGACGTTTTTAAAAGCTTCAGCATCTTTGTTTTTGGGTGTGTGGATGGTGTTTTGTGCGTTAGTATGTAAAAAACTTAAGTAAAAGAATAAAATTAAGAGAACACTTTTCATAGGAATATTAGTATAAGGCAATTGGACGACCTAAGTTTTGGCCTAAAAATAACCACGCGGTATTGAAAAACATACAGAGTTACTTTATTTGAAAACTCGTGTTGATTTATGGCTTGTCAAAAATACTAAACATTTTAATAACCCTATAAATTAGGAGAAAGATTGTTTAAATGATGCCACAAACGCGACTTCGTTCTAATAATTAATTAGACAAAAGACATAAAAAAAAATCCCAATCTTTCGACTGGGATTTTTAATATAAGTAAGAAGTAAATTAGTGTTTGACAAACGTTCTTATTTTACTTTGTTGATAACAGCTTTGAAAGCTTCTGGGTGATTCATTGCTAAATCAGCAAGAACTTTACGGTTCAATTCGATACCGTTAGCTTTTACTTTACCCATAAATTGAGAGTAACTCAATCCCTCTAAACGAGCTCCAGCGTTGATACGCTGAATCCATAAAGAACGGAAGTTTCTTTTATGTTGTTTTCTATCGCGGTAAGCGTAGCACATTGCTTTCTCTACTGCATTCTTAGCAACTGTCCAAACGTTTTTACGTCTACCAAAGAAACCTTTGGCTTGCTTCATTATTTTTTTTCTACGTGCTCTTTTAGCAACTGAATTTACCGATCTTGGCATAATTTTAATGTGTTTTTGTAGCAGGCGTCCTGAATTGAATCAAAGGAACTTAAGGCCATACTCCAAGGTTATTGAATAATTTGTAACCTAAAGAATTTTTTTCCTTTCCTTCTCCCTCTCCTTTCGGGAGGGCTGGGGTGGGGCTTAAATAATTCTTAATTGTTGTTTGATGCTTTTCATATCCGTCTTGTGAACAAGTGCAGAATGTGTCAAAGCTAATTTACGCTTTTTAGATTTTTTAGTCAAGATGTGACTTTTAAAAGCGTGCTTTCTTTTAATCTTTCCAGAACCAGTAACTTTGAATCGTTTCTTGGCGCTAGATTTGGTTTTCATTTTAGGCATTTTTCCTAGTGTGTATTTAATTTATTCTTACTTACTTGTCTTTGCGAGCTTGCGAAGCAACCTCAATATTTTTTCAACTCCACTAATTCTCCCTTTGGGGGTAGGGGGCTACTTTTTCTTCTTAGGAGCGATAAACATAATCATACGTTTTCCCTCTAAAACCGGCATCGCTTCCACTTTACCGTAATCTTCTAAATCTTGAGCCAATCGCAACAACAAAATTTGTCCTTGGTCTTTATAAATGATTGATCGTCCTTTAAAGAATACAAATGCTTTTAATTTAGAACCCTCTTTCAAGAACTTCTCAGCATTTTTTCTTTTAAATTCGTAATCATGCTCATCGGTTTGAGGTCCAAAACGGATTTCTTTAACTGTGATTTGAGTAGACTTCGCCTTTAATTCCTTTTCACGCTTTTTCTGCAAGTAAAGAAATTTCTTGTAATCCATGATCTTACAAACAGGAGGTTCTGCATTGGGTGAAATTTCAACCAAATCAAACTCTTGTTCGTCAGCCATACGTAAAGCTTCGGATGTTTTATAAACGCCTGGCTCTACATTGTCTCCTACAAGTCGTACTTCTGGAACGCGAATTAAATTGTTAATTCGGTGTAAATCTTTTTTTTCTACTCGAGGCTGGTAACCTCTATTGTTTCTTATTGCTATGGCCTTAAAATTTAAGTTAAACGTTGAATGTTTTTAATGTTTTGCTGATTTCTTCGTTTACCATTGCCGCAAATTCTTCAATAGTAACGCTAATATTTCCTTTTCCTTCTTGACCGTGTTTTCTAACAGATATCGTACCATTTTTCTCTTCTTCCTCGCCTACAATCAGCATGAAGGGGTACTTTTGTGTTTCTGCATCCCGAATTTTTCGACCAATAGTCTCATTTCGGTTGTCAATCAGGGCGCGAATTTCGTGATTTTCTAGGACATCTAAAACTTTTTTAGCATATTTTTCATATTTCTCACTCAAAGACAATATAATAGCCTGTTCCGGCATCAACCAAATTGGGAAATTACCTGCTGTATGTTCAATCAAAATAGCAATAAATCGTTCCATCGATCCAAAAGGGGCTCGGTGAATCATCACCGGACGGTGCAATTCGTTGTCTGAACCTTTGTAAGTTAAGTCAAAACGCTCTGGTAAATTGTAGTCAACTTGAATCGTTCCCAACTGCCATTGACGTCCTAAAGCATCCTTTACCATGAAATCCAATTTCGGACCATAGAAAGCCGCTTCGCCGTATTCAATAACGGTACTTAAATTTTTATCTTTAGCCGCATTGATGATCGCATTCTCTGCTTTTTCCCAATTTTCATCAGAACCAATGTACTTTTCTCTGTTTTCTTTGTCGCGTAACGATATTTGAGCGGTAAAATTTTCAAATCCTAACGAACCAAAAACATACAAGACCAAATCAATTACTTTTTTGAACTCTTCGTCCAATTGTTCAGGAGTACAAAAGATATGTGCATCATCTTGCGTAAATCCACGAACACGTGTCAATCCGTGTAATTCACCTGATTGTTCGTAACGATAAACGGTTCCAAATTCAGCATAACGCTTCGGCAAATCCTTGTACGACCAAGGACGAACATTATAAATCTCACAGTGGTGTGGACAATTCATTGGTTTCAATAAAAACTCTTCACCATCTGTCGGTGTAGTAATCGGTTGAAAACTATCCGCTCCGTATTTTTCGTAATGACCCGAAGTCACATACAATTCTTTTTGACCAATATGTGGCGTAGCTACTTGTTCGTATCCCGCTTTTTTCTGTGCTTTTTTCAAAAATTGCTCCAATCGTTCACGCAAAGCAGCTCCTTTTGGCAACCATAACGGCAAACCTTGGCCCACTCTTTGCGAGAAAGCGAACAATTCCAATTCCTTTCCTAGTTTTCTATGATCACGACGCTTTGCTTCTTCTAGTAATAAAAGATACTCCGTCAACTCTTTTTGTTTAGGAAATGAAATTCCGTAAACCCGTGTCAACTGCTTGTTTTTCTCGTCACCACGCCAGTAAGCACCAGCAACACTCATGATTTTGAATGCTTTGATGATTCCTGTATTTGGAATATGACCTCCACGACACAAGTCATAGAAATCAGAATGATCACAGAAAGTAATCGTTCCGTCTTCTAGATTCGAAATCATTTCAGTTTTGTACTCGTTGTCTTTATAAATTTCTAAAGCATCCGCTTTTGAAACCGAACGCATGGAGAATTCATATTTACCTCTAGAAATTTCCAAAACACGGTCTTCAACTCTTTTAAAGTCAGCATCCGTGATTTTTTGGTCGCCAAAATCAACATCGTAATAAAATCCGTTGTCAATTGCAGGTCCTAAAGTCAGTTTAATTCCAGGCCAAAGTTCTTCTAAAACCTGTGCCATCACGTGGGAAGTCGAGTGCCAAAAAGCTTTCTTTCCCTCTTTATCGTTCCAAGAATATAAAATAAGCGACCCGTCCGTCGTCAATTCGGTCGTGGTTTCTACAGCAGTTCCGTTAAAGGCAGCCGAAATTATATTTCGAGCCAATCCTTCACTAATGCTTTTTGCCACTTCCATCGGAGTCGTTCCTTTCGAAAACTCCTTCACTGACCCATCGGGTAACGTAATTTGTATCATCATGATTTATTTATGGTGCAAAGATAGATTTTTCTTAAAATCCACACAAGGGCAATTCAATATCAATTTCAATAGCAAAAATCAATGTCAATATTTCAAACGCCCCTCATTTGGAAGATCCGACGCTTCGGAATGGGCAGGACTGTATTTTAAATCACCGCTTTTGCCGTCTTTCCATTAAATCAAGTGATTTTCACAAAGGAAAAATGTTCATTTTTATATCAAAGTGGTAGTGCCTCCTTTCCTTCGATTTTAATGCAATCCGTTACTATCAGGAAGAATTAAATTTGACCCAGGCATAAGCCGAATTGAGCGAAGCTAATCGTCTCCGTCACTTCGAGTGATTTTTACATTTAAAAATGCTAATTTTTATTGACAACAACATTTCCCCCTCACTTCGAGAGATTTCAAATATAAAAATACTAGTTTTTGTTAAAGAAATAAGACATCCGTCACTTCGAGTGATTTTCTTAAATAAAAACGCTAGTTTTTATTTAAGAAAATAGTATGGAGAAGCCTTAAACTGAATAAAATAATCTTGATGTCCCTCCCTTCAAGTGCGTTTTATTAAAAACTTTATATTAAAAGTAGTTCTTATTTTTTTAAATAAAATACCCCCTCGTCCTCTTATATGTTCTCTGGTGCTCGTTTGCAACGAGTACCTACTTATGTTATGAAAACAAAAAGTAGCGTTTGCAACGCGGTTAATTAAATCCTCCTCGTCCTCGTTTGTCCCATACTCTGGTGCTCTTTTTTTGTAGGATAAAAAGCATAGAAGGCTTGTATTGACACTGGTATTAACGTTAGTAGTAAATGTTTTGATATCGCTATATATAGAAACAATTAAATAGTGTCCCTTTTCCCTAAATCTTCCCGGTTATTTCGTCCTTGCGAGGAACGAAGCAATCCCATATAATCGATACGTGTTACGCTGGAGCTAATTAGCCCCCCTTGTCCTCTTATATCTAGTTCTCTGGTGCTCGTTTGCAACGAGTACCTACTTATGTTATGAAAACAAAAAGTAGCGTTTGCAACGCGGTTAATTAAATCCTCCTCGTCCTCGTTTGTCCCATACTCTGGTGCTCTTTTTTTGTAGGATAAAAAGCATAGAAGGCTTGTATTGACACTAGTATTAACGTTAGTAGTAAATGTTTTGATATCGCTATATATAGAAACAATTAAATAGTGTCCCTTTTCCCTAAATCTTCCCGGTTATTTCGTCTTTGCGAGGAACGAAGCAATCCCATATAATCGATACGTGTTACGCTGGAACTAATTAGTTTCATTGTGATGTATGTCAAAAATCCTTCGCTACTTCGTCCTTGCGAGGCACGAAGCAATCCCATGTAATCGGTACGTGTTACGCTGGAGCTTGTGTTATGGGTAATGTATAAAGTGTAAAGTTGTCAGCCTACCTGTTAGAAGAGCTCGTTAATAAGAGTAGTTCGTTCCTCGCAATGACCTCTTGAGTACTAATGGCTTTTTGAAAAGAGGGTAAGATGGAAGTATTGTAAAATGTAAATTGTATACCGTATTAAATGTTTTTCCTACCAAAATGCATAGTATCCTCCCGAATGGCATAGTACTTAATGGTAAAAAAAGAGGCGGTAAAATGCAGTAATAGTTATAAATTTTAAAATTCAGCAATGTGTTTTTTAACTTTTAAATAAGAGGTAGAAAAGGCGAGGTGTTGTAGTGTTTTTAAGTTTATGTTGTAGTGTAAACCTTGTAAATACAATACTTAAGAAGACAGGTCTGGGATTCTGAACGGTTAGAAATGTTAAAATTGATAGTAGTAGATTCCGGAATCTAATACTATCAATTCGCGAATTGACTGTGTAAACACTTGCTTTATATGTGGGGATGTTTGTAAGTTTATCACACTTCTCTTGATCATCCACTCCCAATATACCGCAATGAAACTCCCGATCCGACATCAGGTACACTTACTCTATGAAATGCTGCGTGAAATGGCAAGGGGGAACTTTGCGTGGCAGCTGCCCACTTTGCCAAACGGTACCGTAATGTCCAGTCTGTTTTCAGAGTTAAATATCATGATCGGACGGATCCAACAAGTAGTGTATGCTTTACCAGAATCGGAATTGCCTTTGGTGTATCTTAACGAAGCGCAACCTTTACTGGTGCTTGAATCTGGAGGAAGTGGGGTTCGGACTTTTCATCCTCATTTCGCTTTAAGCATCGGGTATGAAGATAGGGACTTGTGTCAATGTAACCTTGCACAACTGCTTACACCTGAATCGCTGGAACTGTTTACCAAAGTGCTGCAAAGCGAATCAGCCACACCGTATGCGGTGCTTCCCATAGCGTTGGTGTTTGTAACAGCTGCTAACGAAACCGTTTTGTACTACTGCTCGGTTATCCGTGTTGCTCCTACACAGGAAGTGCACATCAGTAGCAGGGCTGTAGCCGTGTCCTATCGACCGGTTCATCCACTGCTCTCCAAGAAGTTGACGGGTGCACCCCGCATGCAAGCCGTTTATGATTTTATTGTGGGACACCTAGAAGAGCCACTGCCTTCGACACCTGCTATTGCCCAACATTTTGGAATGAATACGTTTCAACTCAAACAAGAATTTCGGGCGTATTTTAAAACCAGTATCTATCAATTGTATACGGATGTGCGCCTCCAACGGGCCTATGTATTGATTACTTCCAATTCGTTGTCGCTAAACAGCATTGCTTTAGAAAGCGGATTTCCTACTTACCTTTCTTTTTATAAAGCCTTTCGGAAGAAATACCAGTGCAGTCCCACTCAAATTGCACGTGAAATGCCTCTAAAATAAGGCACTCCCAATTGGAATAGCAAATACTACCAAATGAAAATGTATTTTTTATTTAATAATCAGAGCTTTACAGTAGTTAAAACAGTTGGTTTGTACCGATTTTGATGTAGTGCCTATTTTGAAGATGAATATGCGTGTATCTCTCAAGTAGGACGGAGTGCAATAGGCGGCTCAATAACCAGTAAAATCAACAGTCTTGCAGAAATGCATAACGAAATGTAGGAATTGCATACTGTTTTACTTCTATTTTTTACAATTTTACCTTATAAAATAAAAAAGATGAAAGCAATGCTACCCATAAGTTCTCTGATTATTAAGCTAATAAGTTACGCAACCGCTTTGCTATTTGTGTATACAGCAGTGAGCAAATTATTTGAGTTTGAAAATTTTCAGGTGCAATTAGGGCAATCCCCTTTATTAAGTGCGTTTGCTGCTTACATTTCTGTCGGAGTGCCCATAATTGAACTTTTGCTTGCCCTAGGCCTTACCCTTCCAAGGTACAGGGAAAGCGCATTAAAAGGATCTTTTATTTTGATGGTTCTTTTCACCACCTACATCTATGTCATACTTAATTATAGTGCTTACGTTCCTTGTTCTTGTGGTGGTGCTATTGAAAAAATGACATGGAATGAGCATCTTTTTTTTAATGGTGTGTATTTACTTTTGTTAGTTCTTGCGCTATTTCTTACCCCAATTGTTAGCACTGCATCTCTTCAAAAGGGGCACAAGAATGTTTTTTTGTGGCGGTCGTCCTGGATTTTGGCAAGTACTTGTGCCGGTGTAGTTTCAGTCGTTTTGCTGTTCCAATGGTCGGAAAACCTGGTTCAATATAGTAACACGCTAACACGTCGGATGCCTCCTCATGCTGCCCAACTCCAAAAACAATTTGATTTGAAAGTCAACTCGTATTATTTTGCAGGAGCTTATAAGGACAAAATATATTTGGGAAACCGTACTGCACCGCTATTAGTCACTGAAATCGACACCACTTTAAAAAGTATAAAAACACATAAGATAGTGCCCAATGATAAAACACTGCCTTTCCGTACGCCTCAAATTTGCACAAAGGAAGACTACTTTTTCTTATTTGAAGGTAATGTACCTTATGTTTTTAGAGGCAGTACCGAAGATTGGAAAGCTGAGCTGCTGTTGAACGATGGGTCTTATTTTTCGCAACTCGAGCCCATTCATCAGCACCAAGTTGGAGTGCGTTTTATAGCAAAAACTACGGGTCATAGCCTTTTAGGAAGTATAAATCTTACTTCTCATCAGGAACATGTAGCAGAGGCTCTATTGGTAAAACAGTTGGATGGCATTTTTGATGTGGATGGTTCTTTGCATTTCGATACTCAAACAAAAAGCTTGGTTTATGTTTATCGGTACCGTAATGAGTTTGTTGTAGCCAAAGAGGACCTTTCCTTACACTATAGAGGAACTACAATTGATACGATAAGCAAAGTGCAAATAGGACTACAAGAAGTAAAAAGTAAGCAAATTAAAACCTTCTCTGTGCCACCCTTAGTAGTAAATAAAATGAGTGCCGTAGATGATGGACTTTTATTTGTCAATTCTGCTATTCCAGGAAAATTTGAAAGTAAAACACTCTGGAAACAAGCTTCCATTATAGACGTTTATGACTTGAAAAACAATTCCTACCAAGCTAGCTTTCCAATTTATAAAATAGGAAAGGATCAAATGCAAAGTTTTATAGTGCTAGGGGATAAGGTCTATGTGATAATTCATAACCAACTCGTTTACTACCGCCTTTATAACCATTTATTAGCAAAAACAAATTACCATAAAAAAAGGGATTAAAGCCTTTGAAAATATACCGCGCAGTATCAGGATAAGATCGAAAACCTGTAACAGAGTAGATCATCATTTTTTAATATTTTTATTATGAAAAAAACTTTTTTAAGCAATGTGATGGCTCCAATGGCAGTTATCATTATGGGCTCTTTAGGAGCTTTCGGAACCATGTCAATGGGGGCAAAAACTAATGCTCCCAATGACAAAGAGGGGTACAGATATGTTGATGCTGCCCATCCTTGTGTGGAAGACATTATGTGTACCACCATTGTCGGAGATGTATGTACGACTTCTTCTTTTCAAACCTTATGGGGTAAAGAAGATAGCGATGATGCCGAATGTCCAGTAGTGCTTTATAAAAAATTATAAAGTGCCTAAGGGCTTGTTTTAAATAAGCGGTGTACGTCTACTCGATGTACACCGCTTTGTTTGTACAATAGTTATTTAGCTTCCATCCAAGGTTGTTGTTTTTTATCTTGCAGGTAATAGTCCAACCATTGCTGGACTTTGATAGTCAAATCTTGCTGTTGCACGGGATCAAACAGTACATGCCCTTGTTTCGGATAGCGCAGCATCAGATGCGGTTTTTGCAAGCGACGCATCGCCATATGCCACCTCATTGTTTGTTCCGATGAAACCGTATTGTCCTGCGTACCTGTCCAAGCCAACAGCGGAACAGCAGCCTCGACCGCATACGTCAGGGGGTTGTTTTTTACATAGTCTTCCGGATTTTCAAATACAGATTTGCCCATTCGCAATTGCTGGTGTTCAAAACGCCATACTTCAGGTTGCGCGGTATCAATGCCCAAACTCAAGTACATTTCCTTAATGTCAGATATTCCAGCCCCGGCAATACCTGTAGCAAATGTTTTAGATAGCGCCGTGATAAAATATGTTTGATAGCCTCCAAACGAATGCCCTATTAGTCCTATTTTGTTGGGATTGACAACACTTTTTTTCAGTACAGCGGCTACAGCGGACTCTACGCAATCCAGTGCGGAGCGACCAGGGTTACCTATTTCATAGACAATGTCAGGACGTAATACAAAATAACCTCCTCCCGTTAAGTTAGCTGTGTTAAACCCATTCGTATTGTAAAAAGAAGGGTACACATAGCTGTGGATTTGATCTGAAAAGTTTTCATAAATTTGTACGACCATTGGGTATTTTTTTTCTTTTTGAAAATTAAAAGGATAGAAGAGTGCTCCTTGGATTGCCTCTCCTTTTTTATTTTGATAGTGAATCCGTTCACTCGTTCCCCATTGATATAAAAAATGCTGCGCATTACTCTGTACTATTAATTGTTGCTTTCCTTTTTTAGTATCCCATACCATCAATTGTGGAGGCAAATCAAAGTCTTCTCTTAAATAGGTCAACTGATTGGATTCGGCATAGTAAACAGGTTGCGAATACTTCTTTTCTTCAAAAACAAGAGTCGTAACCCCTTTTTTGGATAGAAGAGCGAAACCCGTTTTACGATCATTGTCAAAAGACATGGATAACAAGTTGCCTTTAGTACGGTCAATAAGAGGTGTATTTTTGGCATAGGCTATTTGATCTAAAGTTCGATTTTTGTCTTGTGCGGTCAATCGGTAGGTAATTCCTTTCTCTTTACCTTTCGTTAAACGTACTAAAGTAGCCGTGGAAAGGTTATATTCCCACAAATCATAGGCATCGTACAAGAAAAACGAACCGTCCTCTTTGTCCCAGCCTGCCACCCCATGTGGAAATAGATCTAAGTTGACCCCATCCGTAGTTAGAAATTGCTTCGATAACCCCGCTAAGAGCGTGCTTTGCTGTGTAGCAAATGTGTACGACCACCACAACCCCTTCCTCACATAAACTACGACGGCTCCATTGGGAGAAAAATAGAGTTCTTGATTCGCTCCTATTTGGTTTTCAAGAAAGAGCGTCGCAGTTCCCTTTTGTAAATCAACTATTTTATAATCGGTTGCCGCCTTAGCTTGTGTGGTCGGCAGATACTTGTTGCTGTTTCCTGTTACTGCAAATTGTTGATTTGCGTTCAGTTGATACACTTTATCTTGGTTTCCTTCAATCACAGCACTTTTACCGGAGTCCATTTTCCAAAGACCCAAATGGGAAGGGTTTCGCTCGTATTTTTGTCGGTACAAACGCACTTGTTTGTCTGCGGTGTTCCAAACTTCGACCACTTTTGCCTCCGCTACTTGTTGCGGTAAAGGCTTTATCTTGATAGGAAAAAACAGGCGTTTGCCATCCTCTGAGATTTTTAGTTGCGTGTTTCTTAAATGCTTAAACGAATAGTTATTGAATACCGTGTCCTGGCTCAGGTCAATCTGTCGGGCTGTTTTGGTTGTGAGGTTGTAACTGTGCAGCGTTACTTCTTTAGTCTCTGTTGCTTCTTCCACATAGGCTATGCTTGCGTTATTTTTTTGCCATACAAAATTGTAAAAAGGATGTAGTCCCGTATGTATTTCTTTGAGAGTAATTTTTTCTGCAGATAAGTTTGCCTTAATGAGTTGGTACAGCGTATCACGCTTCTGACAAAAGAGCACGGAACGTTGATCGGGACTTACTTTTAAGTCGACTACGTCGGTTATGCTTTGTACTACAGTTCCGTCGTAACGCAGAAAAATTAGGGTACTGCGTTCATTTTCAGGAATGGTTTGTAGTACTAGATGCGCACCTTTATTTAAACTGCGGCTGTAATAAATGGATGAAAATTTTTGTTTTATCCCCGTTTTCAAATTACTGATTTGGTACCCACTGCTGTCCGTGTAGCATCCAAAAAAAGAGTTGTTCAAAAATGTTCCGTTGTATCCATTGGCTACTGCAAGAACCGGTTTTCCCTTAGTGTTTCGCACGAACAGCGTATCCTTATTTGCTCCATAAAGGAGTTCAAAGGAGACATAATTGCCGTGTGAAGCGATTTCTCGGTTTACGAGTTTGCCCCATAAAGCATAATCCTGTGGAGGCAATACTGTTTTTTGAGCCTGCCCTAAAATAGGGCAGATCCAAAAAAGTAAGCGTACGAATAGCAAAAGATGGAGGTGGTTCTTTTTCATCTTAGTATCCTTGATTTTGAGGTCGCAGATTCGGGTTTAGGTTCAGTTCCAATTCGGGAATTGGAAACCATACATCATCAGCATTCCAACCCGGCTTAGTAGCGGATAGAACGGAGTCCAGTTTTCCAGCGCGCTTGAGGTCAAAAAAACGATGTCCAAATTCAGTAAATAGCTCCACTTGGCGTTCTTTTAAAATCGCTTGCAGTAAGTCGGTTTGGGTAAGGGCAGTTGTAGGAGGGAGTCCAGCCAGTTGACGAATGTGGTCTAAATCTTCTTTAGCACTAATCAAAAAGCCACTTTGGGCACGCGCTTCCGCCCGTATCAGATACATTTCAGCGGTTCTAAAAACAATAGAGGATTCCTTGGAAGGGGTTGAATTTTTATTTTCTTTGTACTTGTTGGGATAATACCAAGTAGTACTTCCCGCTGTTACTGATTTTATCCATTCTAATCTTCGTAAATCACCGGGCTCAAAGGCATTTAATAGACTGGGACTTACGGCAGACATCGTAGGCGGTCCTGTTTTGATGACATATAAAGCACCTTCAGCGGTATTTTTATTACTCCCCGATGGACTCAGTTGCCATATCGTAGTCTTACTCGTGTTTAAGAAGACTTTAGATAAATCACTTTCAATGCCATATAAGTCGGTCTGATTCAGTACCGCAGAGGCAGCGTTAGACGCTTCCTCCCAAGTGCCTTGATAGAGGCATATACGGGCGAGCAAGGCTTTTGCTACATAGGTATTGGGACGTGTACGGTCTGATGAAAGATAGTTTTCAGCGAGTAAAGTAATGGCTTGTTCTACATCTGCTTTTGCATCATTGTACACCTCTTGGGTTGTATTTCGGTAGGCTTTCTGGTTTTCGGTATATGCTATTGTTTTAATATAAGGCACAGGACCAAAAACATTGGTCAACGAAAAATGAAGTAATGCCCTCGCAAATAGTGCCTCTCCCGTCAATTGATTTTTCACCTCATCGGACAAGGTAGTGGAACGAGCCAATCCATCGAGTACAGCATTGGCACAATAGATTTGGTTATAGGAATTGTCCCAAATTCGAGCTACTTCTGGATTGACTCCTGTTAAACTGTTTTTATAAAAAGGGAAAGCGCCCAAATGATCTCCCCCATAAAAATCCATATCGTCGGAATAATTGGCAAGTAGGTACGGAACACCTCCGGAACTGCCGTCCAGTACCCCATTTTTTCTCATTTTAGCATATATTTCTACTACAGCCGCCGTAGCAGTAGCCGGTTCTTCAAACACACTTTCTGTAAAAAGTTGATCGCCTGGTAAATCCACTGCTACAAATTCATCGCAAGAATTCAGCAGTATACTTGCTACCAAGAACATTAAAGGGTGTTTATAAAAAGGGGTTTTACTCTTTGAAACTATCCACGAATGAATAGTAGTATAGGTTGAATTTTTCATACTGTTTTAATTTATAAGGTTAGTTGAAAACCGCCACTTATTACTCGTAGTGGGGGTAGAAAGCCAGCTGATTTGAACTCAGGATCCGCACCTTCATAGTTGGTAAACGTCAGCAGGTTTTGCCCTTCTAAAAACAGCTTACACTGAAAACGCTTCGTCAGCATATTGGGCAAGCGATAAGAAATGGATAGGTTTTTAAGACGAACATAAGAGGCATCTCCAATTACAGCGTTGCTGTCCATGTATTTACTTACCGCATTCATTGCAGCACTATTGGCTCCCGTGGTGTACAGTTGATGCGGAGCACTATCTCCTTCTTGTTGCCAATGGTTCAGCGCACTTACGGGTTGTTGAAACTGTATGCCTGCAGGGGCAAAATACGCAGTAGCGGTATAGTTTTGCTGTTTCACAAATTGGAATAAAAAGTCCAACTGAAATTGCTTGTAACGCACACTATTGTGTAATCCTCCGTAATAGGAGGGGTTGAAATCTTTGACCTTTTTGCGGTCTTCCTCTGCGGTAATTAAACCGTCTCCATTGTAATCTTTAAAAGTGTATAGTCCCGTGGTCGGATCTACGCCTGTAAACTCGTACACTTTTTTAATGTTCAAAGATTCGCCAATAACATACATGTTTTGGTACGTGGATGAGGCTAAATCAGGGAACGAAAGCAACTTGTTTTGAGCAAACGTTACATTCAAACTACTGCTCCAGCTGAAGTCTTTGTGGTCAAAGTTCACCGTGCGCAATGTCAGTTCTGTACCTGTATTTTGAACCGTAGCCGCTAGGTTTGTTTGCAACGATGCGAACCCCGTTGTACCCGGCAAGGGCATTCCAGCCAACTGACTGGAAGAGCGGTTGTTGTAATAGCCGGCAGTAAGGAAGATGCGATCGTTCCAGAATCCGAGTTCCAAGGCCACTTCGCTCTTTTGACTGCTTTCCCATCCAAAGTTGGGATTATACAACCTTGCAGGCTCCAGACCGATGACCCCACCGTAATCGTTACCGGTAGAAACATAGCTGTCTAAAAATTGGTAATCGCCTATTTGATCACTACCTGTACTTCCATAGCTTCCTCTGAGTTTACCAAAACTCAACAGCGATTGGTTTTTGAAAAGGGGTTCATTAGAGAAAATCCATGCTGCACCCAGCGCCCCAAAATTGGCAAACTGCTTTCCGGGGCCAAATCGACTGGAACCGTCTCTTCTTCCTGTAACGTTAAGAATGTATTTTTCATTCCAATTTAAGTTAATCCTTCCAAAAATAGCGGCGTACCGGTAGGTGTCCTCTGTATCAATATTGATTGTTTTGGTGCTGGCAGATGACATGTTGTATAAGAGGCTGTTGCTGGAAAAACCAAAACCGGTCATTCCAAACTGCTGACCTGATCGCGACTGAAAAGTGGATCCTACTAAAGCATCCATCCGCAACTGCCCCCATTGGTTGCGGTATTGGATTTGGGGCTCTACAATCCAAGAGCTTCGTAAACTGCTGTCTTTTTTCAAAAAAGATTTGTCTGGACCTACTCCAGAAGCAGGATCATATTGCGTAGAGGGAACGGCTGCCACCTCTAGATTGTCGGTCTTTGTGTATCCGATGCTGCTTTTCAATGCCAGTTGCGGTGTCAGCTGGTAGGATAAAAAAGCATTGGCAAGTAAGTCATAGATGGTTGCTGTATAGCCGCCCTCTAAGTTCCGCAAGGGATTGCTCCAAGTACTGTTTTCCCAATTCAAGCTACCGTCAGGATTGTATAGTGCAGGTGCGTTGGGGGCTAAAGTTCGTGCCACCGTACTCAAGTCGCCTCGGGGTTGCACATTGTCTTGCACGGTGTAGCCGGTTGTAAAAGTAGATTCCCACTTTTTATTTTCTGAAACATTGTGGGCACTTAACGTGAAAGCGGCTTTTTTATACGAAAAGTCGCCTGGAAATACAGACGTTTCTTTATTGAAACTTGCTCCAGCACGGTACTGTGTTTGTTCCGATCCTCCTGAAACGGACGCCGTTACACTAGTCCTTTCGCTAGTGCCTCCTAAGAAAACTTCTTCCCAATCGGTATAGCGGTCGCGGTCCCAGGTTCCATTCACGTCGTAGGCACTGGCAGGCAAAGTTGTAAAGCCATCGTTTGCAAAAGCTTCCTCTCGCATTTCGAGGTATTGCGCGGTATTCAATAACTTTATAAAACGAGGAACGGTACCGAAACCAGTGGAAAGACTTACGTCAAATGTTGTTTGGCCGCTTTTGCCTGTTTTGGTGGTAATCAGTACTACGCCATTTGCTCCTCGGGAGCCATAGATGGCGGTAGCATCTGCATCTTTCAGTATTTCAATGCTCTCAATTTGGTCAGGAGGGATGCTGTTTAAAGGATTAGCAGGTCGGGGCAACAATCCTGCGGAAGCCAAACCACTGCCTATGGCTGCACTTGAATAAGGTACGCCGTTGATCAGGTACAGCGGGTCATTGCCGTTGGTTCGTACGCTGTTTAACCCTCGAATTTGAATGTCAAACCCACCACCCGGCACCCCTGTAGTTTGGGTGATATTGACGCCCGCCATCCGTCCTTGCATCGTGGCGAGGACATTGGTTACGGGTTGGTTTTCAATGTCTTTGGCGGTGATTTTGGCAATGCTGCCTGTGCGTTCTTTGTCTTTTACTTTATAGTAGCCTGCATTTACGAGGACTTCTTCTAGTGCTGTTGCGTCTTCTTTGAGCAGGATGTTGAGGTGAGTTTGTGTGCCTACAACTACTTCCACTTTTAAGTAGCCGATGTACGAAAATACCAGTGTATCTTCGAGTGCAGCTGTGATTTGAAATGCCCCGTTTGCATCGGTGGTGGTGGTTGTGGACTTGTTTTTGATTTGAATGGTGACGCCTGGCAATATGCCTAGTGCGTCGGCTACGGTTCCTGTAATGGGAGCGTTTTGGGCAGAACTATTTGGTGCATAGCACAGTACCAAAAAATAGAGTAGGGAAGGCAGGACGTAGCTTGCCCATGCCCTGAAAAGTAGATAATTTTTCATACTTTTGAAAAGGTTTAAATGAAACTTCGGTTTTGTTGGTCTTGGTCCTCTGTAACTGTTGTCGAGACGGGTTAGAGGGCCTTTTTTTTTCCTCACCCCAACCCTCTCCAAAGGAGAGGGAGCTAGGAGTGGTAGCTGTTTGATGAGCAATTTGTAAGAAAGGCTCAAAGGGTTTTTTGGTTGGGTTTATGTCATAGGCGGTTGTTTGGCCCCCTAGCCCCCAAAGGGGGAATAGGAGTGGTTAATAGTTTATGGGTTTAAAAGATTACTTTTATTCCTTATTTTATAGGATAATCTTAATTGCATTTGTCATCCTGTCCCGATAGCTATCGGGATTCAGGATCTCTTTTATTTATTATTTTATACCATAATCTTAATTTCATTTGTCATTCTGAGGAACGAAGAATCTCTGTTTGTTACTATTTGTCATCCATCCACTTTGTCATTCTGAATTTAGTTCAGGATCTCTGTTTGTTACTATTTACCATCTACCTCCTGTCATTCCGTAGAAATCTATTATTTATAGATGAAGTGAACTTCATCGGTATAAAATATTTCAAGTCCAAACTTCCACCTTCTATTCTCCCCTCCTTTGGAGGGGCTGGGGGAGGCTTTCAATTCCCCCTCTGGGGGCTAGGGGGCTTTAAAAAAAACTGCCTTTACCTGTTTGCACAAACGCAGGCAGCTTCCAGCTAACTAAACCAAACTAAACCTTTTTCCTCACCCCAACCCTCTCCAATCCCGATAGTAATCGGGAGAGGGAGCTTCGCAGGTTGCTGCATGTCTGCTTTTTTTGCGGTTTGCTTTACATTTGTTATCTTTGCTTGTGTTTTTATTCTTACAACACGATTTTCTACTCCTTTTATAATTCTTACTTTTCTGCCTAAATGGATTAATTTAGATGGATTTTCTGTGTTTTGACCTTTCCCTAGAAAAAGGTATCTCATACTATATCCCTACTTCATCTATGCCTTTGGTATGCCTTTGCTATACTGTTGCTATTTAGAAAATTTTTCCGTTTGCCTTTTTGCATCTTTGCCCATGTGTTTGTGTGCTTATTTGCTTTTTTAGTGCCTCTTTTTCGGCGTGCTTGCCTGTTAATGAATTATTTTAACATTTGATTTGGATAATAGAAAGAAAGACATTCATAGAAGTTACAGCATTACGCAGATAACCATTGACCTCTAACTAAACCAAACTAGTCAAACTATTGGATTGCGAAACGGATAAAAATGGAAGCAATGCTAAGAATTAAAGGAGAGTTTTTTGCTATAATAAAAGTAGCGTGGATACTCAACTTACTGCATAGAAGGATTTACTGGACTACCTGCGCGCGAATAAGTGAGCCCACGCCCTTTTAAATAAAGCGTAGGCATTTGCACTCATCATCTTGCGCGCTAAAAAAGTGTCCAGTTTTTCTATAACAAGATTCAAAGCGAATGCTTCAATATTATATTTTGAAGAATCGCAAAAATACTATTCATAAATGAATATAATGCAAATATATAATTTTTTTCAAACTAACACATATATGTGTTTAAATATTTTGTCAACAATGCTAAAATTTATCAAATGAAAGATGATGAATTAAAACTCCTATATATACATATCGGCTCAATAGTTAAATTACATAGAGAGAAGCTTGGTAAATCACAATTACATTTCGGTTTGGAGGTTGGAAGATCCGCCAATCAGATTGGAAGAATTGAACGAGCGGAAGGCAATACAACAGTTGATACACTTTTTAGAATTGCTCAATATATCAATATAGATATAAAAGAGTTTTTTAATTTAAAAAAAGATGCTTAGGCATCTTTTTTTTTGCTTTTAAGTTAAAACAGGTATTTATACGGGTATGGGATTCGTTTTTATTAAATATTTTTGGCGAGTACGGGAAACCCTAATTAGAAAAGTATATCTTTTTATAAATTTGGATTAAAAATAAGGCTTTCTGAATTTAAGTGTGAAAGTTTTATATATTTGAAGGAACCAATAAAGCGAAATAAGGTTGCGTTTTAACAACCAAATAATGATGTATTAGCGAAGATTTATTTCGCATATTTACAAGTTAGCGGTCATTGTACGAAATCAAACAGGTCATAATAGACAAACAAATAAACAGACAATGGATTATTTATATGAAAATTTAGGAGACGAAAGGTTTCAAGAATTTTGCAACTGCCTTGTTGCAAAGGAATTTCCTGATTCCCAGTCTTTTCCTGTTGGACAACCAGATGGAGGCAGAGACGCATTAGTTTATTTCATGAATTCACCCAAAAAAGAATTCATTGTATTTCAAGTTAAATTTGTACGTAATCCTAATTCTATTAAAGATATTCACAAATGGTTGACCGAAATCATCGCAGATGAGACCCCGAAAATTAACAAGCTAATTCCTAGAGGTGCAAAAAAATTCTATCTTTTGACAAATGTAAAGGGCACCGCACATTTGGATGCCGGTTCAAAAGATAAAGTTAATTTAATTCTAGAATCAAATATTAAAATACCAGGAATGTGTTGGTGGCGCGATGATTTATCAAGGTTATTTGAAAAAGACCCGCTTTTTAAATGGTCATTTCCTGAAATATTAAATGGACAAGACATTTTAAATTCAGTTCTGTTTCAACACATAAATGAAAATAAAGAAAGACGTGAAAGTGTAGTTAAAGCATACTTGGCTGACCAGTATTCTACTGATAATAAAGTTAAGTTTAGACAGATTGATTTGGAAAATAGGTTATTTGATTTATTTACAGACGTTCCAATAAGAATCAGGAAGTTTAATGAGAAAAACAAGAACCTTAAGAGAGCACTAAATCATTTCGATAATTATCAAAAGAAGATAATCAACCTAGATGATCATTTTCTAATCGAAGAACGTGAAAATGTTGGTGCTGCTAGTTTTCTTTTACATCCAAAAATACAAAATGAGGTTGAAAGGATTTTACTTGAAGGTGGTCCAGGCCAAGGGAAATCTACAATATCGCAGTATATATGTCAGGTTCATCGAGCACGTTTGTTAAATAAAACAAGCGATTTGGTGTTATTACCCGACCATGTTAAAAATACTCCCATAAGATTACCATTTAAAATTGATCTTAGACATATTGCATCTTGGGTTGAAAACAAAAACCCATATCAAGGAAGACTTAATGAAGAATATTTTAAAAGTATTTGGAAAAACTCTCTTGAATCATTTTTAGTTGGTCATATAGTATATCATTCTCAAATCGATGATTTCAATTCAAGTGATTTGGTTGCTATTACCAAGCTAAGCTCCATATTATTTGTATTTGATGGATTTGATGAAATTGCCGACATTAAAATCAGAGAAGAAGTTATCGATTTTATAAACAAAGGAATTAATAGGATAACTGAAAATTCTAAATCATTACAAATTATTATTACTAGCCGTCCAGCAGCTTTCTCAGACACCATTGGATTTTCTACAGATATTTACCCTCATTTTGAATTAACCGACATTACACCTTCTATCACAAAGGAATATGTAGAAAAATGGATCAAAGCCAGTAGATTAGATAATAAAGAAGGGAACGAAATAAAGAGATTAGTAGAAGAGAAGCTCCAACTCCCACACTTAAAAGATTTGGCAAAAAGCCCAATGCAACTCGCAATCTTTATTAGTCTTTTAAGGACAAGAGGAGAATCTTTACCTAATAAAAGAACAGCTTTATATGATAGCTATATCGAACTTTTTTTTAATCGTGAATCTGAAAAAAACATTACTATTAGGGACCATAGGGATTTAATTATTGATATACATCAATATTTAGCATGGGTATTGCATTCAGAAGCAGAGCTTCACAACAATAGTGGCAGCATACACATTGATGATTTACAATCACGATTAAAAATTTATCTAACTAAAGAAGGACATAAAACTGATATTGCTGATAAGTTGTTTCATGTAATGGAAGAAAGGGTATGTGCTTTAGTTTCAAGAGTCCAAGGAACATATGAATTTGAAGTTCAACCTTTAAGAGAATATTTTTGTGCGAAATATCTTTATAATACATCACCATATTCACCTGCAGGTAAAGAAAAAACAGGTACTAAGCCAGAAAGATTTGATGCAATTTCACGTAACTTCTATTGGCATAATGTAGTGCGATTTTTTGCTGGCTGTTTTGATAAGGGAGAATTGCCAATGTTGATTCAAAAATTAAAGGAATTACAAGACGATTTATTTTTAAAAAATACAAATTATCCTAGGTTATTAACTTCTCAAATCCTTTCTGATTGGGTTTTTACGCAATATCCTTTACTACTGAAAGATGTTGTTAAAATTATTGTTGATGGGATTAATATTGGAAATATTATAAATCAAGAAGGTCGCAGAGGTCATAACGAACCTATTCTATTGCCAAATGATTGTGGTCGTCTGGAGTTAACAATTGAATGCTTTGATCAGTTAAAGAAATTTCCTCATAGTGATTACGCTTCGGAACTTATTAGTATTGTCCGTAACAATCCCTTTCAAACACTAGAACTTTGGTCAAATAATGTAGAAAATCTTAATGGTGAGAAACTTACTAAGTGGTTTCAATATGCCTATCTATTAGAAATTATTCACAAAATTGATAATAAACAATTACTGAACATTATTAGGGAAGGCAACTTAGAGCAAAAGGAAAATCGATTACAAATTTTAATTAACGGTAATAGGTTGGATGTGATTGATTCAGAACTTGATTTAAAACAAATAGTTTTAAACGGAGTTCTAAAAAGTAAAATTTCAGTTCATCAAAGAACGTATTCAAATCATAGTTTACAGTTCTTAACTATAATACTTCACCCATTTTTGTTGATTAGTATAATGAATAGTGATGATTCCAATATCCCATTTTTAAATTCAATTTCGCGAAGAGTAAGGCATTTTCCACAAGATATTAAACTAGAAAAACCAATTAACTCAATCTCTGTAGAAGATGAAATTGATAAATCAATTGAAAATTTCACAAATCTAATTTCCAAAAGTTTAAATGATGAAATTGCAAATTGGAAAAACAATATCGAACCTTGGGAATTATTGGTAGAAAGTTTTAGAGGTATTTTTCAAGATAGATGGGCAATTAAAATCGTTTCAGTTATTGCAGCTGGAATAAAATCAAAAGACGAAACATACGATGAGTTTTCCGACCTAAATGATACTTCTAAATCACTTTGTAAACGTGTAAGATGTGCGAGAATGAAATCAGGAAATATAAAATATTGGGAATTTCAATTACAAAATTCTACCGATATTACATTCACCCTTCTTGTCTTAATAACATGGGCAACTCCAAAAGCCATTATTCAACTTCTTGAAAATATTTCAACGAGGGTAAATAAACTATCAGATGATGAATTTTTAACTTTGAGCACTTGTCTGAAAAAAACAACAAGACAATCTAATTTAAATAATTCACAAGCAGACCTACTAGCAAAATTCTTGATTTCAAATACACTAGAAAATGAAGTTTTATATCTTTTAAGCTATCGTTTCTCCGATGAAAGAAGGCGTAATTTCATATATAAAAACTTACCATGCGTTACTCGAAAAATGAAAGATATTGGCGACATAAGATTGTCATACCTAATAGAAAAGTATTTGCAAAATAATCAAGACTTGATATTATTAAGTGAGGTAAAAGAAATATATGCTACGCATACAAATTTTGACGAAAGATTATATCAATTTTACAATCATCGTCTGAGTGAAGCTAAGGAATTGCCCGTAGAAATAGCAAATAAAATAATGACGGAATCAAAAAAATATCCCCGTGTAATAGCGTCTTTCGCAGAAAGATCTTGCAGAATATTTGCAAATAAAAATATTAAGGCCGTAGGTCAAATAGCTATGGATGAAAATTGGTTTATTTAATTAAACAAATAATTATCTGCTAATATCAAATACTCCTTTGCGTTTGAAGAACGAACAATGAAACCAGTGTTGAAAGGAACCGATTACATTCCATTAAGAATTATGGATATATTGTTAAGGTAATTTAATGAATTTTAGAGGGTTTAGGGTTTTGTTTTTTGTGTGGTAGAGATGTGGCTAACAGCTTGTGATAGGTAATTAAAAAAAGGAGATGTCTGTTTTATGTAAATCGTTTATTATATTAGGAAGTAGTAAAACGGATGTTTTTTGCGGACTGAAGTTAGTGACTAGTCTAACGCAGAAACTTAAAAAAATAAATAAATGTTTTATTCACAAAAAAATCAAAATATAGAGTTATTTGAAAGCTCAAAATCAGATGAGGATGTAAGCATCTTAGTTGGAATAAATGGAAGTGGAAAAAGTACTTATTTAAATGAAATAGCAAAATATCATTTAAACAAAGGGAAAACAGTTATTGCTGTGGCAAACACTATTTATGATAAATTCACAATAAAAGGACAAAAAGTTAAGTTACTAAAAAGCTCACGAGGCAAGAACATTGCCAAATATTCTATAAAAGAAGTTATAAAAGTACTAGAGAAAGAGGATTCAAAAGGTTTTTTTAATCTTTCAAATGTTTTTAAATATATAAATTTTGAATCAAGAATTGAGTTTAAGATAAACAAGTTAAATCCTGATTTTAGGGACTTGATTATTAACACAGATATTTTTAATAAAGACGAAATTGAAGAATTATTATTTTTTTTAAATCGGTCCTATGAAAATTCATTTATTGAAAACGAAGGTATGTTCATTTTAGATTTTCAAAATCAAAATTTCGACCCTCATCGAAATGTCTTCTTTTTGAAAATTCTGAATTTTGAAAATAAATTAAGAAAAATAAAAGTTTTAAAAAATATTGAAATAACACTTTTTAAGGAGAGAAATTCATTTCCATTAAATCACGCTAGCTCTGGAGAACTAACTCTAATTGCTTCATTAATTTACATTAGTGTTAATATTGATGATAATTCAATTATTTTAATTGATGAACCTGAGAATAGTCTACACCCAAAATGGCAAGTGGAATATGTAAAAAAACTTATTGATTTGTTTTATTTTTATCAACCTAAAATAATAATAGCTACCCATTCACCTCTAGTTATTAATGGTGCAGAATTAAACATTAGGAACGTAAATATCTTCAAAGGTTCCTCTGATGGACAATTCAACAAACATAATAAAGACCTAAAAAATGTTGAAGAAATATATGATGACTATTTTGACCTGACTACACCAGAAAATAGATTTATTTCTCAGCTTGTAATAGAAAAATTCAATTTGCTGTCAGAAGGAAAAATTTCACACAATAATTTCCAAAACATTTTATATGAATTAATTCAAAATTCTTATGATAATCAACAGAAACAAGCTCTAAATGGGATTCTTGAATTAGCTTCTAAATACTCTTAAAAATGAATTATACTGCAGATGAAATAGCGATTATTGAACAAGCCAAAAATGAAGGTGGTGAAATTTGGAAAAATTTAATATTAAACCCAATTAAAAGAAGAGTAAAACTTCACTATCGAACAGGTAATTCCGAGCAATGTTGCTATTGTAGAAGAGACCTCCAAGATGAATTCAATATGGTTATCGACATAGAGCACGTTCTACCTAAAGGAAACGCTTTATTTATTGAATATATGTTTGACATTGAAAACCTAAACATCTCATGTAAGAGATGTAATATGAATATAAAAAATGATAGAGTTGATTTTATTGTTGACTTACCTACAATAAAGCCAAATTATAAAGTATCTGAAAAATACCATTTTATACATCCTAATTTCGATAATTATTTTGATCACATTGATTACGAATCAACAATTAGAAATAATAAAAAACTGATTAAATATAATAGCAAGTCAAAAAAAGGAAAATATACTTACTTTTATTTTCATCTTGACAGAATAGAAATTGATACCTTAAGTAAAGTACAAGGAGTTGAAATTAAAACAAATGAATTAAATCCTGATTTACCAGAAGATATAAAAGCCAACCTTGAACAATTACTTGACAAACTATAAAAAACCAGCCACTAACAGCTAGGGCTTCGTTGCTGCTGAATGCCCAACTCACGAGCGACAGCTAACTGATGAGTAATGAAACCTCTGTTGGACGTAACCGATTGCATGCCGTCATCACTTATGTAGTTGTGGTTAAGGTGTTGGGAAGGATATGAAGTCCCGATAGTTATCGGGATAGGGTTCTCTATTTTTTGTAGGTGGAAATGTGCTTAGAGTTTTGTGTTGGTTGTTTGAAAATAGGAGGTCGGGTGTTTTTATGCAAATTGTTTTTTATATTTGGATG
Organism: Flavobacterium sp. SM2513; assembly: GCF_050908145.1. Classification (GTDB taxonomy): domain Bacteria; phylum Bacteroidota; class Bacteroidia; order Flavobacteriales; family Flavobacteriaceae; genus Flavobacterium. The sequence goes on from NZ_CP194228.1 coordinate 2,449,283, forward strand.
AAATAAGACGGAAGTGTTCTTATGGACTGACGCTCTATTCAAGTTTAAATAAAACAAATGACTGAAAAAATATATGAAATTATAATTCCATTAGGTGTCATCATTATCGGCGGAATTTTTTTACCTAAACAGGTTTTTAAATTTTTGCGAGAATTAATCCTTTTTGTATTTAATTCAGTTTTAAAGTTTTGGTATTTAAGTCTATTATTGCTTGTATTATCCTTATTTGTAAAATTTAATACACACTTTAATTTTGAAAATTTAGAGATAATTCTTGTACAATTTTCCGCAATATTCTTTATAGCATTGTTCCATTTTATATTTGTTTTCAAACGCAAAAACAAAAATCCCAACATTGCATTCTATGGTTGTTACAGCATAAAAGAAGGAGAATATTTATCCAATGACATCGATAGCGAAATTTTAGATGAAAGAACGTCCAAAGTTGTTGAATCAATTAGTAAAAATCATTTCATTTATAAAAATAATTTTATCGATACCGATTTTATCCATCTACCTAATTTTTATACTAATATTCTAGGTTTAAAGAAATTGAACAGTTTAATATCTAAAAGAATTTCAAAAAGACATTTAGCTTCACTTCATTTTATCAGAAACATAAGTGAGCAAACTGTTTATGCCCAAATGAACTTCAATAATGGGTTATTAGCGAATTCCGAGCATATCAATGAAGAAACCGATATAATAAATGACATTTCATCAAACACTAAAATAAACAACAATAAGAAAATTGAACTGATTGTCAAAATATTCTGTATGATTTTCAGTCAATCTTTTAATGACTTCCTTCTGACTAATGAGATGTATAAGGAATTACACTATAGTACTGATGACAATTTGAAATTGCTTAATTCTATTTCTTTGGATTTTAAAGGGTTAGAGCTATCTAAGAAATATAATGAGTTTATAGATTTTTGGGTTAGTTCCAATTATAGATACAAATCTTTATTATTATTTGAACAAGAAGAATATTCTGGTTCTATAGATTATGTCTTTAAAACGCTTGAGGTAAACCCATATTATCCATATAGAAACTATGTAGAACTAAAACAGGATTACACCAAAATATATGGTAGTCAGCTTGTGCCATCAATAATAGGCGCAAAAGAAATTTTAGATTTAGACACGAATAAAGATTCGATAAATAATTCAAAATCAATTTTAGAAAGTCCTTCTAAATATCCTTCAATTCCATACAATTACATAATTTTGGAATTGATTTTGAGAAAAAAACAATCTAAAGAAATTCGAGAATTAATAGAAAAGGGATTTGATAAATTAGATAATGAAAATCCTTTTATTCTTTTAAGCAAATCTGAAACCTTTAAACACATGAAGAAAGGTAAGGAAAAATATAACGAAATTTATGTCAAACGATTTGATGACTGTATAAGCATTTTAGAAAAGATAAGGTTGTTGGATTCCGAATTTACGCTCATTAGGACTAAATTAGGCATAATGAAAGTACTGAAAGCTATGCACAACAATGATGAAAAATTATTAGAAGAAGGCATGAAAGAATGGAAAGCTGGAGCACATTTCATTAAGGAATTAGGGCTGGAATAAGAATTGTAGCCCACTGTTAGGGTTTTCGTTTAGGCTGTACGCTGAACACCCGATTGATAGCGAACAGACGAAGTAATGAAAACGGTGGTAAACGGGACCGATTACATGCCGTAAACACTTATGGAGTTATGGTAAAGGTGTTGGAATGGAATTGAATTGAAGAGGACTTAGTGTTCTCTTTTTTGTAGGTTGAATTTGTTTAGAGCTTTGTTTTGGTTGTTCAAAAATAGGAGGTTGGGTGTTTTTATGCAAATAGTTTTTTATATTTGAGAACAATAAACGGAGGTTTTTTCACAGACTGACGTTAGGCGAAATACAAAAAAAACGCGTAAATTCAATAACATATGAAACATTTATTTACCATTGATGAAACTGGATCTCCAGGAAATATTTCTGAATCTATTACTCTAAAAAATGATAGAAAAACTTATGTTGCAGTTTTCATTAAATCTGACATTAGAGAAAATATTATAAGTGATATAAATTCAATAATATCAAAATATTCTTCTTCTGAGAACCCAATAAATGAACTTCATTTTACAGATTTACTTAATCGACGAAAAGAATATAAAGCTCTTGATACGGAAACTGTTATTTCAATAATAAAAGACGTAACTGATTGCTTTAATAAATATAGTTTACCATTCTTTTTACAAACAGTTACGCCAAGAACTTTAAAGGAAAATGGACTTGTAAATAAAAAAAACAAATCATTAGATGAAATTGCATTGGATTTTTTATTTCAACGGATTAAAAAATTCATCGAAGAAAATAATCTAAAAGATAACTTCGAAATTATTATAGACCAAGGATTAAATAAACCTGGTCATAAAACTGAAATACCAACTTTAAAAGAATTATCAAAAGACAATTTTATGTTATTTCAATCTTCTTCTGAAAATCCATTAATTCAGGTAGCTGACTTTTTTGCATTTACAATGAATCGGAATCAGATGATGCTAATTAAAGAAGATAGAACTGATTTTGATATTTTACTTCTTACCTTATTGAATAGTGTACTAAACGGAAATGAAACTTCTGGAAGTAAACCACTACTAATAAAAGAAAAAGAATTCTCCAAAGACAATTATGACAAAAATCAAATTGAGATATTCAAGGAAAAAGGAATATACGATTATTGGAAAAAAGTTAATAAATAAGTACTTCGCCTAACAGCTAAGGGATTCGTTGCCGTGCGTAGCACGAACAATGAAGCCCGTGTTGAACGGAACCGAATACTCATGGAGTTATCGTAATGGTGTTATCGCTAAGGCGTTTGAGTGAATTTCAAGAGGATTTAGAGTCTTCTTTTTTTGGGGATTAAAGTTGAGCTAAATAGTATATATTTGATTTTAGATAAATTTTGAAGTTTATCAGACCTATCTACTTGAATGTGGGGTGATAGTGGTGCGAAGGTTGACGGAATTAGGTAGTTAGCTGACATTTCCGCACAGAATCTTAAGTCTAATATAATTATTACTGTCAAAATATTAATATGAACTTAGGTTAATAAAAATTGTATTTATTTCTTTTTCTCCTGCCAAAATAGTAGAAAAATTCTTTAATATTGTAATTTAGCAAAAGCCATGGAAGATAAACCAAAAAGAAAAAGAATACAAATTAAATCAGTTTACGAAAATCAAGTAATTGTTGATATGGAAGAATATAAGCAAAATTGCTATTCTCCAAATGCAAAACATATTGGAAGTCATTATGAAAATATTACTGTCAACTTTTGGATAGATAAACATTATTCCAATAGAGACCAGCACGATGAAGATGATGGAACGAAAAGGGATGGTATTGGTTTAGAGGATATTGAAAGATTAGTAAAAAAGGCTTTACCTCACTTGATATATTATTCGTTAAAACATAAAGGATTTCAATTTGTAAATCATCCGCCGCCAAGACCAAGGGCATTGAGAGTTGTTTTAAAAGAAGAATTTAATGATGCTACAACTTTAAATATTATTGTAGAATATCATTTTGCTGATACAAATACTTATGAAGTTACAGTCGTAACTGCTATGAGAAAGGAGGATTTTTCAATTTCTGTAGGTCAACATGAATTAATATTCAATGAAAACAGATCAATTTTAAATCTTAGAAACGGTAACAATCTTCAATTCCAAGATGATTTTGAAGTATAGTAAAAATTTATTACTCTGTAACTTTGTATAACTTTAAAGTATTAAACTTAGTTGTAAGATGTTGTAATACATATTACATTTGTAATAAGAAATAACTGGAACAGAATACAAATTTGGGAAGCCGAAAGGCAGAATGCGTATTTGGGCAGTTCCAGAAATATAAAAGCCTCTATTAATTAGGGGCTTTTTACATTTATACAAGAAACGTCAGCTAACGCACGTAGCTGTTGCACAACCCTTCTAAAAACTAATTTTTCAGAATTAGTATAAAAAAAAAGCTCTTTAGAAGCGATTTGATTGGGGTTGTTTATTTAGTTGTAATTTAAGAGGTTACCTTTATCACTACTTATTTTAAAACATGCTTTTTAGAGTAATTTTTTGTAAAACAGAATCTTATAAATAGCGTGCCTTTTATCCCGTTAAATTATTTCAAAAATCCTGCTCTTCGAAGTCAATAGAAAAACACTTAGCGCTGTGCGAATATCTCTGACTGCGCAGTATTTTGCATCGTGACGAAATCAAAAACAAAACCTAGTACAGGTTAAACCGATTACATGCTATCAATAAGTATGGAGTTATCGTAACATTTATAGGATAGAGAGAGGATTTAGTACTCTTTTTTTATGCAGTAAAATTAGGGAGTTGTGTGGGTAGGGGAGTTGTGTTTTTTGAATAGTTTTGATGGGTATGGATAGCGTAATTACGTATGGAAAATTATGCTTATGTTTGAAAGGTTAATACGCTAGGGGTACTGAATAGGATGTGGGAAAGTTTGATTTGAAAAAAGTTAAAAACTTGTGTATATTTAGTAGTTGTGCGAGATAATAGAAAAACTGAATGTTAAAGAATAAAAAAGAAAATATATTTTGGGTATTTATTGTTTTATTCTATTTAGGATATACTTACTTTATTTTTACTAAACCAAAAATAATTGAAAGCAAAAACTTAATTGAGATTAAAGGACAACTAGCTGAAAAACCGATATTTTATGAATCTACAGGAGATAATGTTCCTAGTGTAAGTTTCAAAATTATTGAAAATCCAGCAAAATATGAAATCACATCTTGTGGATTTGAAAATCTAAAGAGAGAAAAGTTTTTGAGCTTAAAGTTCCGAGATTCAGTTATTTTTACAACAAAAAAAACTTCTAATCTTTATGAAAAAATAATGAAGGAAAAAGAAGTTTATTCGATAGGTTCAAATAACCATTTAGAATTATTAAGATTAAAAGATTATAATTCCTGCGAAAAATCGGTTTGGAAAGAATTCTTCTTAATAACAATTTTACTATTAATAACAGCTATTTTTAGTTTTATACACATCAGAAATACAAATCAGAATATTGAATAATTACGATCGCAAGACAGCAAGGATTCGTTGCGGCTGTAAGCCGAACAATTAATTGAAAATCGCCGAATACTAAAATAAATAGAAACTAATGAGGTAAACCTGTGTTGAACGGAACGGATTACATGCCGTGGATACTTATGGAGTTATGGTTAAGTTGTTGGGATGGATTTGATGAGGATTTAGAGTCCTCTTTTTTGTAGGTTGAATTTGTTTAGAGCTTTGTGGTGGTTTTTCAAAAATAGGAGGTTGCGGGTTTTTATGCAAATTGTTTTCTATATTTGAAGGTAATAAAACGGAGGTTTTTTTTCACAGACTGACGTTAGAAGCAATTTTGAATAATGATGTTCTGGAGAACTGAAAATAAAATAGAACCTAAGAAAAATTTCCATTTGGAAATTGAAGAGTATTATAATAAAGTTTCAAATAATGAAATTCCAAAAGAACTTTTGGCCGAAATAATTGAGAAAGTAACTGACAAAATTTATGATGATTATAAAAGGTTTTGGGAGCAGTATCCAAAATCAAGAAAGCGATATTCAAAATTAAAGTTAGAGGATTTAAAGCATTCTTTTGTTTATTATTTGATAACTGATTTATTGAGAAAAAAGAAGTTAGTCGAATATAGACACTTTTCAAAAATATTGTTTGGAAAGAATGACGCCGAATTAGACGACTATGAAAAAGGAAAGTTTGATTACGAAACAAAATAAAAGTGCTTACAACAACTAGGATTTCGTTGCGGCTGTAAGCCGAACACCCGAGCGATAGCGAACTGACGAAGTAATGAAACCCGTGTTGAATGGAATCGATTACTTGCCGTGAACACTTATGGGGTTGTGGTGAAGGTGTTTAAATGGGTTTGAAGAGGATTATTTGTCCTCTTTTTTTATGCAGTAAAATGAGGTAGTTGTGTGGATAGGGGAGTTGTTGTTATTGAATAGTTTTGTGATGGGTATGGGATACCATAATTACGTATGGAAAATTATGCTTATGTTTGGAAGGTTAATACGCTAGGGGTACTGAATAGGAGGTTAGAAAGTTAAGTTTGAAAAAAGTGTATAAACTTGTGTATATTTGTTAGTTAGCGGTTATGTTAAAAAACCTACGAAAAACATGATTCATTTAAAGGAGATATTGTTTATGCAAAAAATTTTGGGAAGCTCATTGGGAGTTTTTGGAATTTTTCTATTATTTAGTGAACCTATCTATTTTGGATTAATATTTATTTTGCGTTAAATGCTTTTTCAACAGAAGGGTTTGAAATGAATTTAGAAAACAAGAGTTACAGAAATATAAATTCAATTTTTGGTATAAATTATGGAAGATGGAAAACTTACCCAGAAATTGAATATATTTCTGTAATTAAAACTAAGCAAAGTAAATCCTTTGAAGGAACATCGACTAGAATTATAACTGATGTAATCCATTTTAATATGTTTTACAACGGAAATAAACATATAACTTTTTATAAAACTAAATCTTTAGAAGAAGCTCGAAAGGCAATTCGAGAATTAGAAAAAAACTTGGAAGTTAATATTTCAAACAAAACAATGATTTAATCAAAAACACAACCGCTAACAGCTAGGATTTCGTGGCGGCTGCAAGCCGAACAATGAATCCTGTGTTGAGGAACGTATTACTTGCCTTTAAGACTTATGGAGTTATCGTAATAGTGTTTGAATGGGTTTGAAGAGGATTTAGGGTTCTCTTTCTTTTGTGGGGATTAAAGTTGAGATAAATAGTATATATTTGATTTTAGATAAACATTGAGGGTTATTAGACGTATCTAGCCTTTTTTGGGGTGGCACTACTGACAACTTCAGTAGTATAAACTAGTTATAGCAAATTATGAGAAACATTCTATTAACATTGATTGTAACATTACCAACTTTGTGTTTCTCACAAGTTGATTGGAGTAAAGCAAAAGTAACTTATGGCGCAGAAAACGAAGTTTTACCAAATACTGGTGATACGATAAAAGAATATCACAACGAAACAAAAATGTTTAAAAGTTTGAAGTTTCGTGATTCAAAAGAACTTTCAATTGTTGAATTTGATGTTAACGGTAAAAAAATAAAGGCAACAATTTTTCCATTAGAAGATTTGAAATACAAAACGCTTACAAAGTATAACGAAGCGGGATTTGTTATTTTGATTGCTAATTATGATAACGGAATTGTTACGGGTAAATTTCAAAAATTTTACGGCAATGGAAAACTAATGGAAGAAGGCGTCTACGACAAAATGAAAAAGGTTGGAGTATGGAATTACTACGACGAAAAAGGTAAACTTACCAAAAGCGAAAATCATTAATAACGTGTTATAACAGGTAAGTCTTCTTTGGGCTTGAAAAGCCAACAATGAAGCCCATGTTGAACGGAACGGAAGACATGCCGTTAACACTTATGGAGTTATTGAGAAGGTGTAGGGCCCCCTAGCCCCCAAAGGGGGGATTTGAGAGAGGAGTTCAGTTCTGATAGGAGAAACGTAAGACGTTCGTATAGCAGTGCGTATAACTAAGACATTCAATTACTGACGCAGAGATGCTGAAATAAATTCAGCAGTACAAAGTCGTCACGATAAGAATCGGGATTAAAAATACGGGACATTCAGTTTTCATGGGAATAGTTTTCTATATTTGGATGAAGGAAGACGCAGTTTTTTTTACAAACGGTCGTTGTGCCATACGGTCGAGGAAAATCGTATAAAAGAAGAAATTAGAAAAGAATCAAAATGAAAGCTCCAGATAAAAACAAAAAATTCCCACTTGATAATTATGATACACTTTGTTTTCTAAAAAACACAGTCAGCAATCCAAATATAATAATTGGTGATTATACGTATTACGATGATTTTGAAAATGTTAATAATTTTGAGAAAAACGTAAAATATCATTTTGAATTTATTGGAGACAAATTAATAATCGGTAAATTTTGCATGATTGCTTCGGACGTAAAGTTTATAATGAACGGCGCAAATCATTTGACAAAATCAATAAGTGCTTATCCCTTTGCAATATTTGGAGAAGGTTGGAAGAACGCTATGAAAGGAAAACAATATCCAACTAAAGGCAATACTGAAGTAGGAAACGATGTTTGGATTGGATTTAATGCCACAATTATGCCAGGCGTAAAAATTGGAGATGGAGCAATAATTGCTGCAAATTCGACAGTAACCAAAAATGTAGAACCGTATGCAATTGTTGGTGGAAATCCAGCCAAAGAAATTAAAAAAAGAGTGCCAAAAGAACAAATTGAAAAACTTTTAGAAATAAAATGGTGGAATTGGGAAATTGAAAAAATCACTGAAAATATTCAGCTGCTGACCAGTGAAAATTTTGATGATTTGAATAGCTTATAAACAAAAAATTCCCACACAGCAGATAAGAATGCGTTGCGTTCGCCACGGTGAACTAACAAAGAGTTGAAAATCACCGCATACTGAAATAAATAGAAACCAATCAGGTAAAAACGTGTGGAACGAATTGAAAATTAATGAATACCAAATTCAATTTTAAAGTAGTGAAGTAAACTGGTTGGATGCTGTTAATACTTATGGAGTTATCGTTAAGGTTTTGGGAAGGCCCCTAGCCCCAAAGGTGGGATTTGAGTGAGGAGTTCAGTTCTGATAGGTGGAATCTAGAAAATGTCTTCTTTTTTTGTGGGATAGGAAGGAGGAAAAAAGGGGTAAAAGTTTAAAAGGTTATGGGGTTATAGGGGTTGAATGTTTCACGGTATACAGGCTGGAAATGATTACATTCCGTCAATACTTGAGGAGTTATTGTTAATGTGTTGGGGAAAATATAAGAGGATTATTGGGTAAAGAAGATGTAAAAAATATTAAAAAAATTTAAAACAAATGATTCAGATTGCAATAATAAGTGATATTCATGCTAATCTCATCGCATTGGATGCGGTGTTAGAGGATATACAAAACAGATCAATAAACCAGACGTATTGCCTAGGCGACTTAGTTGATTTTGCTCCTTGGGGAAATGAAGTTATTGAAAAAATGAAAAATAAAGGAATCCCTTGTTTATTAGGGAACCATGATGAAAGAATCGCATTTGATATTCCTATTGTACCATTACCCCATCATGATCAAAAAGAAACTGCTAATCGAATTATTGCTATTAATCACAGTAAAGCAGCAATTACTACGGAAAACAAAAAGTGGCTAGCTGCGCTTCCTTATAATTTAGAACTTACTTACAAGATAAATGAGGTAACAAAAAAAATACTCCTCGTTCATGCAGGAATCTTGAATAATGATACGTATATTCATGAATCAGATTTAAAAAATGATACCGCAAAAGAATTAAAAAATAAAGGTATAGACGCGCTTATAATGGGGCACACACATCTTTCTTATATACAAAATAATTCAGATGTATTATTTGTCAATTCAGGTTCTGTTGGAAGAAGTAAGGAAAGTAATAGAAAAGCCACCTATTGCATGCTGACTATAACCGAAAGAGAAATTACGGCAGAAATAATAAAGATAAATTACGACATACATGAAGTGGCGCAGCAGATTTATAATGGTAATATTCCTGATTTCTATGGTGATTTTTTATTGAGTAAGTAATTTTCAAGTGACCTGATTTTATGAATACAAGCAGAATTAGGACACTTTTTCGTAACTGATGTTTTTTATGTTTCAATTACTGCTAGTGCAAAATTGCAAATCACATCTAAAACATAATTTGCCAAAATTACTTTATAATTGTATCCATTTTGGAGATAAATGCGCTTATGCTAATTCTCATAGATCGTCTAAATAGCGATTAATAGTACCATTTAAAATTTCTTCCTCATAAGCAGAACCAAGTGATTGATAACCAATTTTAAAATCATTATTAAAGATACGATTAGCAACTGCTACAACAGGTAAAGGTGTCAAGGGATAGCCTGATGGCACATCAATATAAGCTTTGATCATTATTCCATTTCATTTCTGCTGAAATTCAATTTCTTACTGAAGCACGCTCTTCTTCTGAGGGATTATCGTGCCGCGTCTCTACTGTCAAATTAGGAATTTCTAAAGCAGGTAATTTCAATGAGATGCACTCTACTATAGTGTGTACTGCTGTCGATTTATATATAGGGACAATACCTCCCAATGGGGTTAGAATACATTCAACCGCTTCACCGTCAAAAGCAAATTCCTTTCGGAAGCCATTACATTTTGATGTTTTTCATAGACTTAGGTTAGCGACCAGGGTAAGTCTTAACCACAAAAATTGGCTTACTTTTGTTAATATCAATCCGTTCGTAATTTTGGCTACAACCTAACTCAATTAGGCAACACCCTGCCGCCGGCTTCTGTAGATATTTGCACTATAAACTTTAAAACATTTTAAAAATGCAAAAAACAATTTTTATCACAGGAGCATCGGCTGGTTTAGGAAAATCAACTGCAAAATTATTTCAGTCAAAAGGGTGGAACGTTATCGCAACGATGCGAAACCCTGAAAAGGAGACCGAATTAAACCAATTACAGAATGTTACCCTTCTTAAACTCGATGTAACAGACCCTTTACAGATACAGGAAACAGTAATCAAAACTCTTCAAACACATTCTATAGACCTAGTGCTGAACAATGCGGGTTATGGTTTAATTGGTGTATTGGAAGCCTTAAGTGATGAACAAATCACCCGACAATTCGAAACAAATCTTTTAGGGGTTATAAGAGTAACCAAAGCTTTCACGCCTTATTTCCGTGAAAAAGAAAATGGAATGTTCATCAATATTACTTCTTCTTTCGGACTTATTGGATACCCAACTTGTTCTGTTTATTCGGCTACAAAGTTTGCCATTGATGGCTTTTCAGAAAGTTTGGCTTATGACTTAGCACACTTTGGCGTGAAAGTAAAGACAGTTGCACCTGGTGGAATACAAACTGACTTTGCAGGTCGTTCGTTAGATGGTGGACAACATGAAGCTTATCAAAAATTAATGGAAAAGGTTAGTGAGGGGTACAGTGCAGAAGCGGTAAGTCAATTTTCTACACCAGAGCACATTGCTTCGGTAATATTTGAAGCTGCAACAGATAACAAAGAACAGCTGCGTTACGTAGCGGGTCCTGATGCGATAGCACTTTATAAGGAAAGAGAAGAATTTGGAGCAGAAGCCCAGCACAGTAGAATCCAAAAAATGTTTGCTTACTAAAATAACTTAAGCCATGTCAGAAAAATTCAAAAATAAGGTAGTAGTCATCACCGGTGGTAACACCGGTATAGGATTGGCTTCAGCAAAACAGTTTGTGGCTGAAGGAGCGTATGTTTTTATCACAGGCAGAAAACAGGATGCGCTGGATAAAGCAGTAGCCGAAATCGGAAAGAATGTTACGGCAATCAAAGCCGACTCAACTAAAAAAGAAGACATTGAAAACCTTTTCAGGATTGTAAAAGAAGCAAAAGGGCACATGGATATACTGGTGTCCAATGTGGGTACAGGTGCTTTTGGGTTTCCAATTGGATCCATTACAGACGAGCATTACGATTGGGTTTTAAACACTAACTTAAGAGGAACAATTTATACCGTTCAGGGCGCTTTGCCTCTTTTAAAAGACGGTAGTTCCATAGTGCTAACCGGAAGTATCTCTGGAATCAAAATCTACGAAACGATGAGTGTTTATTGCGCTAGCAAGGCTGCATTGAGAACCCTTGCACGTGTTTGGGCAGTGGAATTAAAAACAAGGAAAATTAGGGTAAATCTAGTGAGTCCAGGACCTACTGAAACAGCTATGCTTACAGTCCTTTCACAGGAACTTCAGGATGCTGTTGTTTCCCCAATCCCATTGGGGAGAGCTGGCCAACCCGATGATGTGGCTAATGCAATTCTTTTCCTTGCTTCCGAAGATTCAAATTATATGACAGGAACTGAATTATTGGTAGATGGAGGTGCAACATTAGTTTAATCCATTTGGTAGTTCATAAATGGATTATTTTGAACATTGAATTTGAAAAACAAGCAGTATTTTCTTTTAAAAAAACTAAATTTGTAACTGATGAAAAACAATAATTACATTCCGCAAAAATTCAATTCCATATCAGAACTGCATCAGGCTTTGGGTTTTCCAAAGCCTTTGCATCCGCTGGTGAGTCTTGTAAACTATGCTGATATTAAAACTCCCGCAGAAGAATTGCCTGCTGCCTTACTGTTAAATTTTTTTAAGATATCCTATAAGAAAAATTTAGCGGGCAAAATTAAATATGGTCAAAATTATTACGATTTTGATGAAGGTGGTTTGTCTTTTATTTCTCCGAATCAAATTATTTCAAGTGCCGAAGAAGAAAAGGACTATTCAGGTTATACGTTACTTATCCATACTGATTTCATTCGCAATTATCCCCTGGCAGTAAAGATTAAGACGTACGGTTATTTTTCTTACGCAGTCAATGAAGCCTTATTTTTATCGGAAAAGGAAAAGCAGATTATTTTTTCAGTTTTTGAAAATATCAAAGAAGAATTAAATAGCAATATTGATGATTTCAGCCAAGATGTCTTGGTATCGCACATCGAAGTATTGCTTAATTACAGTAATCGATTTTATAAAAGGCAATTCGTCACGCGAAAATCGGCAAACAGCGATCTGCTTACAAAAATGGAACAATTATTAAATGATTATTTTGAAAGCGAAAAGCCAATTAATGAAGGTCTTCCCACCGTTGAATACTTAGCGAAACATCTCAATTTATCTCCAAGATATTTGAGTGATATGCTCCGTTCGCTGACGGGGCAGAATGCGCAGCACCACATTCACGAAAAATTGATTGAGAAAGCAAAAGAGTATCTAACAACAAGCAATAGTAGTGTTGCCGAAGTAGCTTATCATTTGGGTTTTGAGCATCCGCAGTCGTTTAATAAAGTATTTAAAAATAAAACGGGTCAAACACCACTTGAGTTTAAGCAGTTTTTTCAGCAGAATTAATAAGTAGTTTCTAACTTCAATAATCTTAAAAGAATCAATTGAGCCCGTAAAGTTTAATAGATTTTGCAGGATAATCCCAATGCACATACATACAATAAGTATCGAAACATAGTAATTCGTCAAAACGGCAACAAATCTAACAGTTTTGGCTAATGGCATTGTAAAATATTAAACCACCTTTGTAACTAACTTAAACAATTAAAATAATGAGTTACTGTAATTACATACCGACTATGAAAGAGCCAAGTCGTAGTTTACATCAGAATTATCACGATAACCACTATGGCTTTCCTATTCATGATGACAATGAATTATTCGGCCGCTTAATTTTAGAAATCAATCAGGCAGGATTGAGTTGGGAAACCATTTTAAAAAAGGAAGAAAGTTTCCGAAAGGCTTATGATGCTTTTAATATTGAAAAAGTAGCGACTTATACTGAAAAAGATCGTGAACGTCTAATGAGTGATGCTGGAATTATACGAAACAAACTCAAAATAAATGCAGCAATTGAAAATGCCAAGACTATTATTGAATTACAAAAACAACATGGCAGTTTTGAAAAATGGATAGAGATGAACCATCCTAAATCCAAAGAAGATTGGGTTAAAATATTTAAGAAAACATTCAAGTTTACAGGTGGTGAAATTGTGAATGAATTTTTAATGAGCATTGGTTGCTTAAAAGGAGCACATGCTGAAAATTGTCCAGTGCATCAACAAATTTTAAAAACAAAACCAATGTGGTTAAAACAATAAACAAAAAATGAACATCAAAAACTTCATAGAAGATTGGATTGAAGCTTCCAATGCTTTTGATACCGATAAGTATTTAAGCTTTTTTGCAACTGCTGCTATATTAGAGGACCCATCTGTTGGAAGAGTATTTAACGGTCTGGAAGAAATTAGAAATTATTTTGAAAGTTATTTTGTTGGTTACAATACCAATACTAAAATAGTTCAATTGACAATTGCAGATAAAAATCATGCGCATTTGGAAGTTGAATTTACAGGTACTTTTCCTGAAAAAATAATTGGAGGAATGTTTGATTTTACCTTCAAAGACGAAAAAATTATGAACGTAAAAGCAGATTTACTTTAGGACCAGATTGAGTAATAATTCTAAATTTAACAACATGCCCACAAATAACTTTGACGATATTATTAATCGTTCTCTTGAAATAAGAAAAAAATACCACGAATTAGAAGTACAACACCATAAAAGCGAATGGACGGTGGAAGAAGATGCTTTAGCATTTTTAACGGATGCAGCATTGGTCGGAAGGAATATAATGTCGCAACAACAACGTTGGCCAAAAAGCAATACCCAAACCGAATTAGAACATAAACTAGGTGAAAGCATTTGGTGGCTAATTGTATTGTCAAATAGAACTGAAATAGATATAAAAGAAGCTGTTGATAATTTTTTATCAAAAACTGAAAAACTCATTAGCTAAAATTAAAACATCTTCCACTAACTGCTGGGGTTTCGTTGCGGCTGTAAGTCGAACAATTAATTGAAAATCAACGAATACTAAAATAAATAGCAATTAGGAAAACCCGTGTTGAACGAATTGAAAATCACTGAATACCAAATTCAATTTTTAAAGTAGTGAAGTAAACCGATTGCATCCCGTGAATACTTATAGATTTATGGTTAAGATTTTTAAATGAATTTCAAGTCCCAACACTTCGGGATACTATCCTCAATTTTATAACTTAAAATTTATATATTTACGCAAGAATGGTTGGGGCATGCATTTGCAAAACCGAGCTGATGGAACGTTTTAAGTATTGAAATAAAAGTCTTTTAATGATTTGCACATTTCTTTAATTTTGCAAGTAAATTGAAACAAAGTTTCACTTAGACACCTAAAATTCGATGGATTGGTGAAACGCTGTTTTGGCCTATATATACGTTAAGCGTAATGCCATGAGCGACCGTAAAAATACAAACAGTCAGACAGGAAAATGAACGACAACGATTTAAAAAGACTTTCACGACTGACAGCAATTTTGACACAACTGCAAGCCAAACGACTTACGACTGCAACAAGTTTGGCTGACAAATTCAACGTAAGCATAAGAACAATTTACAGGGACATTAGAGCTTTAGAACAAGCAGGTGTTCCAATCTTGACGGAAGACGGTAAAGGTTATACGCTAATGGATGGCTATAAAATTCCGCCAGTTATGTTTACGGAGAGTCAAGCCAACGCTTTAATACTTGCAGAACAATTGGTGTTGAAGAATAAAGACACTTCATTTATTAAAGATTACACCGAAGCCATTGACAAAATTAAAGCTGTTTTAAAACAAACTGACAAAGACAAAGCAAACTTACTTGCCGACAGAACTCGATTTGAACAAAACACAAACAGAGAAAGAAACAGCGACAATATTTCTCAATTACAACAAGCACTTACAAACTTTTACCTAATTAAAATTGACTACACAAACGAACAAGACAAAACAACGAGTCGAATAGTTGAACCATTTGCTTTAATTAGTACAACAGAAAATTGGTTACTTATTGCTTGGTGTCGTTTGCGAAAAGAATTTAGATATTTTCGTTTAGACAGGATAACAAATTTGCAAATACTTGCAGAAAAATTTGAGCAACACAAAATGACCTTACAGGAATATTTTGATAAATTTTACTAATTCATTTTGACCCCTGACATAAGGCTGTCACCTAACCGTTCTACTTTTGCAATGTCAATAATGACAAAAAATTTTAAAATAAATAAAATGCAAAAGACAACATTCGACCCTTGGGCTTGGGGCAAAAACACAAATTCTGTACAAGCCGTAGAAGTTAAAAATGTAGAAGGAACATTGTATTGTTCAGGACAGGTCGCTATTGACGAAAACGGAGTTCCAAGTTCTGCCGATATGAGAAGCCAACTTATTCAGACCATTGCAAATTTAGAGCAACTAATTAGTGAGTCGGGCTATGAGTGCAAAAACATTGTAAGACTAAATGTTTACACAACAAACACTAATGAGTTTTTCACAACTTGCATGGACATTTATGTACCTTTCATCATGAAATACGGTATTCAACAAGCTACTACATTACTTGAAGTAAAAGGACTTTTTGCTACATTGACCGTAGAACTTGAAGCAACTGCTATAAAATAAAAATGCAAAAAAACGAAATAGAAATATTTTATCCGACAAGCCAAACAATGTGGCGAAAATGGTTGCAAGAAAACCATATTTCAAAGCAAGCTGTTTGGCTTGTCTTTTATAACAAAAAATCAGAAAAAAAATCTATAACCTGGAGTGATGCAGTGGATGAAGCCCTTTGTTTTGGTTGGATAGACAGCAAGAAAATTTCAATTGACAAAGAAACTTCACACCAATTTTTCAGCAAAAGAAAACCCAAAAGCACTTGGTCAAAAATCAACAAAGAAAAAATTAAAAGACTAACTGAACAAGGCTTAATGACTGAAACAGGTTTAGCTATTATTGAAACAGCGAAACAAAATGGTTCTTGGACAATCTTAGACGAGGTTGAAGAATTAATTATTCCAGCAGACTTGGAAGCAGCATTTAGTGACAAACCTAATGCAAAAGACTTCTTTTTGAGTTTAAGCAAATCTGTAAGAAAGATAATTTTGTCTTGGCTTGTGTTTGCAAGAACAACTGAAACAAGACAAAAAAGAATTACAGAAATTATAGAAAGTGCAGAACAAAATCTAAAACCGAAACACTTAGGATAAAAAAGGTACATACGCCTAACAGCTAGGTTTTCGTTGCTACTGTAAGCCGAACACCCGAGCGATAGCGAACGGACGAAGTAATCAAACCCGTGTTGAACAGCTTGTCCTGATTTTTATCGGGGGATTTGAGTGTGGGCACGGATTGCAAATCCGCGCTATCTGGATTTAAAAACAATCCCTTTATATTCTAGGAAAAACATCGATACTCAAGATATCATGTTGTATTGCATAAACAGCTAGTCCAGCAATATTTTTTGTTCCTGTTTTGATAAAAAGGTTGTTTTTATGTCCTTCGACCGTACGACGGTTAATAAAAAGCATTTTACCAATCTCATCGGCCGTTTTTTGGGTACAAATAAGCTTTAATATCTCGATTTCGCGTTCCGATAGATCATTCTCATCATTCAAAATATATCGGGAAGTTTTTGCAGGGAGCTTTTCTTTCAAACATTCCACTTGATCTTCCATAAAATAAATTGACTTTTCATACACTATTGGTATGATGTTTTTTAGTAAAAGAGGTGAAATTCCCTTTGGTAGAAAGGCAGAAGCCCCCGTTTTAAACATAAATTTTAAGAAACTATGTTTATAATGTGAGGATATAATTATGATTTTAATTGTTGGGAAATGCGATTTAAGATATCCTGCGGCTTCAATACCATCCATTCCTTGCATTTTTAAATCAAGCAGTACAATGTCGGGAAGTTGCTCAATGGTTGTGAGTTTTGAAATGAGTTCACCGCCCTCTGAAGCAGTAAAGAGCACGTTAAATCCTTTGCAAGTGTTTAAAAAGTCTTCCAAAAGTCCTGCTAAGAGGGTATCGTCGTCTGTTACAGCAATGCTTATGTTTTTCATTAATTGCTAAAATGTAGGTGGTTCAAAGCAATAATGGTGGTACTGCCTTTTTTACTTGATTTTATTTTATAGGTACCGCGTAGGTACAGCATTCTCAATTCAATATTTTTTAATCCGATACCTTTTTTGGCTTTTACTGGGTCAAATCCTTGACCATTATCCGTTACGATAAGGATCAGATTCTCATTTGTGATTTTCAAATTTATAACGACTTCGGAAGCTCCTGAATGTTTATAAATATTGGTAACAATTTCTTGTAGTACTCTAGCAATTTGTAACTTGAGGTCTTGCTTAAATACAACTGCCGTTTTAATGTCCGTATAAAAAAGTAACTTCAAGTATTTTTTCCAGGGTGCTATGATGTCTTCCAAAAGCTGATGCAAATCAATAAATTCCAGCATAGGAGGACTCAAATCATGGGATATCCTTCTGGCTTCATCTATTGCTTCGCCTAAGAGCACATCCATGTGTTCAAAATTATATTCCGACTGATTTTTTAGCCGTAAAATAGTTAATTTTCCAATGAGTGAATCGTGGAGGTCGGCTGCAATTCGTATTCGTTCTTCTTCTTGTACTACTATACCACTTTCTATTAGGTTCTGTTGGTATTCGAGTTGCAAACGAGATTCTTTTAGTTTGTGTTCTATCCTACGTTTATAATTAATACGCACCAGCTTCACAAACGACACGGCTAATATTGCTATGACCGTAAGGACAACTAAAATCCAGATTGCAACCGTTTGTGGGTCGAGCCATTTTTCCATATTTCCTTACTTAAAAAAGTATAAAATGAAACTGTTAATAAAAAATTTGCCGACCAAAAATAAAACTTTACGGATGAGGCAACATTAATGAGGAAATTTACTGGTAAAAAGAAAATCAAATTTAAAGAAAAATAAATTAGAAATACAGAACTTAGTTTTACAATTGAAGTGTCTTGGTCTTCCTTACCTATGTTTTCAAACAGCGAATTAATCGACATAATTATAATAATGAATGAACATAGTACTTTAGAATAGGGTTGAAAATCGAGTGGTGCTACATCTTTTAGCGTAAAGACTTCATAGAGCATATAGATGCAAGCGAGGGAAGTAATTATACTGTATATCCTTATGTTCTTTTTAAAAAAGCAAAATCGATAATATACGTAAAAGAATACTAGCTCTAATAAGCTAAAGATTACTATAAAAATTAAATTATTACCATACAGTTCTCCTGCAATCCGAGATAAAATATCTATAATAAGGCAAATAGAAAGATAAACAACTAGGTACTGTACTTTTTTATCCAAAAAAGGGTAGTAATAGACGCCAACGAGGATTCCAAATAGCAACAAAAAGGGCACCACTAAAGTGCTTATAGTGAAAAATTGGATAAAAGTCATACAATCCTTCTTATACCATACTTAATAAATAAAAGCTATTTTGTGAAAGTGTACCAAAAGGAGGTACTGGTAGTACTGTATCATAAAATGCAACCGATGATTTTGAATGGTCGACTGTAATAAGGTCGGCAATATACCCGGTCACATTCGTACTGTCTTCTCTTAATGCAAAGAAGGTAGAATAATTCACATTTCGCTCTATATATGAAGAAGGCATATTGAACGCTTTAAAAATACCTTGGGTTTGTTGTCTATTGTTTATTTGATTGGTAGCCCATTGTGAAAAACTTTTTTTCCAGTCATCCATTCTTTTCAATGCTTGCGCTTCCGGAATTTCATCCGAATTTCCTAAACTGTTTTTTACCTGACAAATAGTAATGGCATTAAATAAAGTGGCTTCGCTGCTGTTTATGTCAGCCGCTGCGTCAAGCATAAAAATGTAAAAAGTACCCTCTGCTTTGCATACTCCAGGATATACGTGCATTTGGTTTGCTTGTGGCATATCTCTCTTGTATGCAAAATGGTTGCCCAAACTTAAGTATTGGATTACCTCGCTAGGATTATTTCGGATGGTTTCCCATTCTCTAAGGCAACTGATGACATCTTGTAAATTGTTGAATTCCATAATTTTTGTTTGTTTACGTTTCGTATTGGTTTGGTTTATTGGGACTAATTTTACTCAAAAGTAGAATTTTAATTACTAGCCACCAATTTAATTTTAGTATTTTTTTTGTTTTTTTTAACAAAAATAAACTGTGAATGCATTTCCTATATTTCTTTTCAGATATATAATCGGTGTAAATTTAAGCCTTGTAAAATTTTTTAAAACAGGTAATTTTACCTGTTAGTATAAATTGTTCCTTTTATAGATTTGTGCCTATTAACTTTAATTTATAAAAATTATGGACGAATTTATGGGAATGATTAAGATTTTTGCAGGTACATTTGCACCCAAATACTGGATGTTTTGTCAAGGGCAATTGTTGTCAATTGCACAAAATAGTGCTTTGTTTTCTCTTTTAGGAACTACTTATGGCGGTGATGGCGTGACTACTTTTGCTTTGCCAAATCTAAGCGGATTGGCACCCATTGGTACGGGTAGTGCAACTTCTGGTTCTAGATACGAATTAGGTCAACAGGGAGGAAGCGAAACTACGAGGTTGTCCATTATGAATATCCCTCCTCACCAACACAATCCGAAGTTGCATGCAAGTACAGCCAATGCAACACAGAGCACACCAGGATCCACATCGGTACCTGCCACATGTGGAAAACTTGATGGTCGTAATTTCGATAACTCGCTTGGCTATTCGGACGCAACACCGGACGTAGTAATGAGTAATGCAATGGCTACTGAAGATGTAGTAGGAGGTGGCTCACCTATTAATAACATGCAGCCCTATATGGGGATAAATTATATCATCTGCATATATGGATTATATCCTTCACGTCCGTAATATTTAATTTCTTAAACGTATTGCCCACTTTAGTGTTTGCTCTTGTAATCGTAGAATAATTTAAATTCAAGGTGGGCTTTTAGATGAATAACGAGTGTAAATTTATACAGCATAGAATTTTTAAAACAGGTAATTTTACCTGTTATTCCAAAATTTTCCTTTTATAGATTTGTACGCATTAACCTTAATTTATAAAAATCATGGACGAATTTATTGGAATTATTAAAATTTTTGGAGGCACATTTGCTCCAAGAGGTTGGTTTTTTTGTCAAGGACAACTGTTGTCCATTGCGCAGTACCAAGCGTTGTTCTCTATTTTAGGAACTAATTATGGAGGAGATGGAATTACTACTTTTGCATTGCCAAATTTGAGCGGACAAACGCCTATTGGAACGGGTGTTTCAAGATCGGGTTCTAGATACGACTTAGCTCAAGTTGGAGGAACTGAAACTACTAAGTTGGATATTGTAAATATTCCTCCTCACCAACACAATCCAAAATTGCATGCAAGTACAGCTAATGCAACGCAAAGCACACCAGGTTCGACATCAGTACCTGCCACTTGTGGAAAAATGGATGGTCGTAATTTCGATAATTCATTAGGGTATTCGGACGCCACGCCAGACGTGCTAATGAGTAATGCTATGGCTACGGAAGATATGGTAGGAGGCGGAACACCTATTAATAATATGCAACCCTATATGGCAATGAATTATGTCATCTGTGTAGAGGGGATTTATCCTCCTCGTCCCTAATACTTAATTTCTCAAACTTATGGCCCACTTTGGTGTTTCACTGTAATCATAGATTAACTGAAATTCACGGTGGGCTTTTAGATGATAAAAGGAAGTAATGCAATAGGGATTTGTAAGTACCGATTCGGCAGTTTTTAAAGTTAAATCTTCAAAAATGTTGATTTCTGTAAATACGGTAAGGTCTGGATAAATACTAAGGTCATCGGGAACTGGATAATATTTGGTTTGAATCTGATGGTTATTCAAGAGCTCCGTCGCATTTTTATCGATTGAAAATAAGCGGTCCACGTGATTGCGAGAAGATTCATCTTGAAGCTTTGTAGTTTCCAACGGGTGCTGATTGAATTTTATAAAAGGCTCTTTACCGAAGAAGGTATAAACCAAATCAATGTGAATTTGATTCGGAATAAGAATAGTATGAGGGAGTAATTGAGGAAGGAAGTTTTTAGTTATAGAAACCTGTGGTTCGGCGGTAAGTCCATAATGCATTGTTTCAGTAACAAAGAGGTCAATCTCCCATCCTTCAGGCTTTTGATAGGTTGTGGCATCCGTTTGCACCACGCTGATTCTGTACTGATTCAAATTTAAAAGAGCAATGAGTTTTTTTACAGACGAAACGGATGATGAATTGATGTCTAAAATAATTGCTTCAACTGCCTTTTCACTAAGCAAAGGGAGTAGAGGTAAAAGCAAAGTCGCAAAAGGGCCCGAACCTGCGTAAATGATTTTTATAGGTCGGTTCGGAAAATCCAATTGTAAAGTAATGATTGCCTTGTAAACGCCTTTTATAAAATAACAGGTACGCAAATAATCATCGGTGCAGACCGCAGCGTGATAAGTTGAAAGGGCTTGGCCGCCTGCAACATATTTTTCATTATCAGCAGCAATATCGAAGTTGTTCTTATCTGCGGTAATCTGTTGGTAGAACTTGGACAGTTTTTTTACTGCTTCTACGTTCGCATTTATCCCATTTGAAGAGATGATTTCATTTGCAATAGTTCGCAGTTCAGTTAATCGCATAAAAAAGTTGCTGTCAGTTAAAGGATAGCAATATAGTTTAAAAAATAAACAATATAAAAATTAATTCCAATGAAAAAAATCTACTTAATAATAGTAACCTATTTACTGTTTTTCAGTTCACTTTGGTCGCAAACCACAGAAACTTTTGAAACCGAGACAGTCGGCTCAACCAGCTTTACCGATAATGGTAGGGTTTTTAATATTACGAGTCAGACCAACTCTGTTTTTGATGTCTTCCTGTTTTCAGGAGGAGGTTGGAACGGCTCCGCTCCTGATAACAGGTTTATTGATAATAGTGGTTCTACTACTTTTAATGTACCCGTGCAATTTACAATAACAGCTGCACAAGGTACTTTTGCCCTTAAAAGCCTTTATTTATTCTTGTCTCAATCCAATCTTAATTTTAATGTATCAGGATCAGTGACCATTACTGGAAAATTAGGTGGTGTTGAGAAATTTACTGCAACCGCAAATTCTCCTTTTAATACCAGCTTTGGAGTCAATAACGGTTTTACTTTTATAAATATGGTTAATTTTGGAGGCTCGAATAATTCCAATAGTACGATAGATCAATATGTTATTACAACTACAGGTGGTTATGCTTATGTCGCTTTAGATGCTATGTCATGGCAACCTGGATTTACAGTAAGTTTCAATTCACAGACAAATATTGCTTGTAATGGAGGTGCCACCGGAGCAGCCGCTGTTTCTATAGCAAATGGAACAGGACCTTTTACTTATGATTGGACAGGAACACCTACAGGTGATGGTACAGCAGCTGTAACAGGACTTTCAGCAGGGCAACATACTTGTACAGTTACTGATGCTAATGGAGCTACAGGTAGTGTTACGTTTAACATAACACAACCAGCCGCTCTAACGGCTACTACCTTACAAACCAACGTGAGTTGTAACGGGGGAAGCAATGGTGTTTTATCTGTAACTCCTTCAGGTGGTGCGGGTGGATATACCTATTCATGGTCACCTTCGGGAGCTACTACTGCAACAATAACAGGTCGTTCAGCAGGCAATTATGCGGTAACGATAACGGATGCTAACGGATGTACTTTACAAAAAAACATTACACTTTCTCAACCATCAGCTTTAACGGCTACTACTTCACAAACCAACGTAAGTTGCAACGGTGGAACTAATGGTACAGCAAGCGTAGTTGCTTCTGGCGGTGCAGGCGGATATACCTATTCATGGTCACCTACCGGAGGAACAGGTGCAACAACAACCGGTCGTTCCGCAGGTAATTATACGGTAACTATAACAGACGCTAACAGTTGCTCTATTCAAAAGAATTTTACTATTACACAAGAATCAGCTTTAACGGCTACGCAATCTCAAACCAACGTAAGTTGCAACGGTGGAACTAATGGTACAGCAAGCGTAGTTGCTTCTGGCGGTGCAGGCGGATATACCTATTCATGGTCGCCTACGGGAGGTACTGGCGCTACAACAACCGGTCGTGCAGCAGGCAACTATACAGTAACTATTACAGATGCTAACAGTTGCTCTATTCAAAAGAATTTTACTATTACACAAGAATCCGCTTTAACGGCTACGCAATCTCAAACCAATGTGAGTTGCAACGGTGGAACTAATGGTACAGCAAGCGTAGTTGCTTCTGGTGGTGCAGGTGGATATACCTATTCATGGTCACCTACGGGAGGAACAGGAGCAACTACAACAGGTCGTGCAGCAGGCAACTATACGGTAACTATAACAGACGCCAACAGTTGCTCTATTCAAAAGAATTTTACTATTACACAAGAATCAGCTTTAACGGCTACACAATCTCAAACTAATGTGAGTTGCAACGGTGGAACTAATGGTACAGCAAGTGTAGTTGCTTCTGGCGGTGCAGGTGGATATACCTATTCGTGGTCGCCTACGGGAGGAACTGGTGCAACAACAACGGGTCGTGCCGCAGGTGACTATACGGTAACAATAACAGATGCTAACAGTTGCTCTATTCAAAAGAATTTTACTATTACACAAGAATCAGCTTTAACGGCTACTACCTCACAAACCAACGTGGCTTGCAATGGTGATTCTAACGGTAGTGCAAGTGTGAATGCTTCTGGTGGTGCAGGAGGATATACTTATTTATGGTCTACAGGTGCCACTTCTGCGGCAGTTACAGGTCTTTCATCAGGAGGTTATTCGGTAATTATAACCGATATGAACGGTTGTTCTACTCAAAAGAATTTTACGATTACAGAACCAGCAGCTTTAACAGGTACCGTTGTTTCGCAAACTAACGTATCTTGTAATGGTGGCTCCAATGGTGCAGCAGAAGTTACTGTTGCAGGTGGTTCTGGTAGTTATACGTATCAATGGAGTAACGGCTCGACATCTACTACGCTTTCTGGAGTGCAAGCGGGGACTTATAACCTTTATGCTGTAGATTCCAATGGATGTGGTTTTAATTCTAATTTTAATCTTGGAACATTAGTTGCATCAATTACTATTATAGAACCAAGTGTCTTAGTAGCAAGTGCGGTAATTGATAGTGAGGTAACCTCAGGTGGTACTGATGGTGCATTAACAGCATCAGCAACTGGGGGAACAGGTTCTTATACCTATTTATGGAGTAACGGAGCACAAACAGCTTCTGTTACAGGATTAACACCTGGCACTTACACCTGTACCATTACAGATGCTAATGGATGCGAATCTGAAACTTCTGTAACATTAAATGCACCAGCAACAGCACCAACGGCTTTTGACGTTACCGGTGGCGGAGGAATTTGCTCTGGCACTACAAGTGTAACTATAGGACTTTCAGATAGTGAAGTGGGTGTAAACTATCAATTAAAATTAAATGCTAATAATGTAGGCGATGTCGTTGCAGGTACAGGTACTGCACTTTCTTTCGGAACTTTTACAGCAAGTGGTAGTTATACAGTTCA
This sequence comes from Flavobacterium sp. SM2513, assembly GCF_050908145.1. Lineage (GTDB taxonomy): Bacteria > Bacteroidota > Bacteroidia > Flavobacteriales > Flavobacteriaceae > Flavobacterium. The sequence continues at coordinate 2,474,422 of NZ_CP194228.1, forward strand.
AGCAACAAATGCAAATGATGCAGGAACAACTACTATGACGGGTGAAGCAGTAATAAGTGAGGTAAATTATGTAGTCACTATTGCACAACCATTGGTTCCATGTGTTCCTGGAATACCAGGGTCTTTATCAGGTGTTGTTGAATCTGTTGAATCTGTTGCAGATTTCACAGCTGATTATGCTCCATCAAATTGGATATTTACTAATACTAATGCCGATGGAAATGTCAATACTACCGATGCACCTGCCTCTTTAAATATAACTTCAGGTAATAATGATACAAATACTTCAGGTACTACGGATTATAGTATTACTATACCTGCATCGGGCACATTAAGTTTTAATTGGAGTTATACTACTTCTGATGAGGGTCCACAATACGACATTCCACAATTCGTTTATAATAATTTAGTTACGACATTTACGGATTATGATACCGATGGTTCTTCTACTCAATCAGGAACAATAACCCTTGAAGTTACAGAAGGAGCTACTTTTGTTTTAAGAATGCATACAACTGATAATGTTGCAGGTGCTGCCACGGTTGTTATTTCTAACTTTCAAGCTCCACAACTTACTCCTGTAGAAGCAAATGTACTATGGACCGCTAGTAATGGTGGGACAATAGTTGGACCTACAAATCAACTTAATACAAACGTTTCCACTTCAGGTACGTATACCTTAACTGCAAGTTTGGGTGATTGTTCGTTTTCACAAAGTGTAGTAGTTGATTTTGAAAACCCAGTTTTAATTAACACGACATGGAACGGAACAGCATGGAGCAATGGAATTCCAAGTTTTGGTCATAAAGCTATTATTGATGCTGATTTAGTAGTTGCTCAACAACTTACTACTTGTGAATTGGAAATTACGGCAAACGGAAGTCTTACGGTACAGCCAAATGCAGCCGTTGGAATCGTAGGAAAAATTACTAACAATGCTACTGCAGCTGATTTTGTAGTAGAAAACAACGCAGTACTTACGCAATTATATGATAACCAAAACGTAGGACCTGTTACAGTTAATGTAACTTCATTTCCTTTGTACCGTCAAGATTATACGTTATGGTCTTCACCAGTAGAAAACCATAATCTTAGAATATTCTCTCCACAAACTATTTTTAACAGATTCTCTTCTTATGATAACACAATAGGAACTGTAGGAGATTATGTACAAGAAATTTTCACTACAGAAGATGTTTTAACTAAAACATTTGCTACAGGTAAAGGGTATCTTATTCGTAGTCCTAATAACTGGCCAGAATATGTAAATAATACTATTCCTGGTGTTCCTTTTGAGGGAGCATTTAAAGGTGTACCCGAAAATGGTTCTATTACAGTGCCTCTTTCAACTGTTAATGGCGGATTGAACTTGGTAGGAAATCCTTACCCGTCCCCAATTTTAATTTCTGAATTTTTTATAAGTAATCCAGGTATAGAACAAACTATTTATTATTGGAGAAAAAGAAATGGGGCAACAGGAAGTGGTTATGCAACATTCAATAACATGGGATTTGTAAGTGTGCAACCAGGACTAACTGATTTGGGAACAGCTCTTGAAAATAACCCACAAATTAGTAATGGACAAGGATTTTTTGTAAAAAGCACAAGTGCAACTTCATTGGTTTTTGATAACTCAATGAGAGGCTTTATGAGCAATGGTGTTTTCTTGAAAAGCACACCAATCGAAAAACACCGTTTGTGGTTGAACTTGTCTAACAGTACAAGTACTATCGGTCAAACATTAATAGGTTATGTTACTGGAGCAACAGTAGGTTTTGACAATGGTTTTGACAGTAGTTCTTTTAATGATAGCCCGGTTGCCTTAACTTCATTAATCAATGGTGGGGAATATGCTATTCAAGGTCTAGAATTGCCGTTTGATGCTGCAAGTTCAGTAGCATTGGGATTCAAAACTAATGTGGCAGGAAGTTATACTATTAGCCTTTCTAACTTTGATGGATTGTTTGCCGAAAATCAAGACATCTACATCAAAGATAACGTAACTGGACTTGTTCATAGCTTGAAAGAATCTGCTTATAGCTTTACTGCAACTGAAGGAATCGCTAACGACCGCTTTGAAGTTGTATATCAAGCAATGCTTGGCACTGATAATCCGGATATGTTGGTTAAAAATATTCTTGTAGCTGTTAAAGACCAAAGTATTACTATAAACGCTGGTACAATTGTAATGAATACAATTGAGTTAATTGATGTAGCAGGAAGAGTAGTTTATACACAAAATGACGTAAATGCCACAACAGCAACAATCGAACACTTATTAACTAGAAATCAAATGTTGGTAGTTCGTATCACAACTTTAGAAAAGGGAATAGTAAACAAAAAAATAATATATTAAATTTAGAAGAATGAGATTAAGTAAAGTAACAAAATTAGTATTAACAGTGGTTTTTTTCTTTTCAGTGAATGGTGCGTTTGCACAATTTCCAGAAGACCCAGGTGATGATAGTGATCCAGATGATGCACCATTAGACCCAGCACCGATAAATGATTATCTTATCCCGATGTTGGTATTAGGAGTTGCAACTGCTTTTATATTAATAAATAAAAAAAGGAGTGTACGTTTGTAGTAGTTACCACTAGTGCATTTATATTTATAAACCTTCTCATTACTGAGAAGGTTTATTTAGCACTTTATACTGAATTGTAGTTTTAAAAGTAAATGAAGATTTTTCTTGTTCTATAATTGAAACCGACTTTTCAAGTTCCACTTTGCCATTGACAAACAAACTCTTTTTTACAAAATTTGTAAAAAAAGAAAGAGCAATAGAAGAATAGAAAATTCATTCTTTCTAGCGATTTCTATACTAAATTAGAAACTTTGGTTTGTAAATCTCAAATCATTATTGGTAGTACATACAACCGTAGCTTTTAATATAATAGAATAATCTAAATGAGTTATCCGAGATGCTGAAAACGGAATCATAGAGTAGGCAAACACTTAATCAACTATAATTATGCAACCAGTAAATCCTTTAACAATGTATGTGCCCATTTATCAGACTTCTCAGGCACAAGAAGCCGCAAAATTTGCGTATGAAAATTTTAATAGTCCAATTACGAAAGCATCTTTAGATAAAATGGCAATCGTGCATTATGCCCGTATCGCTCTAGTTCCCAACAGCAATGGGGAAGGTATTGCAGGCGTTTTGGTAATTACAGAATTTGATGGCAATATGAACTCTTATCTGGAAGCCTTTTACAAGAATTCTGATACAATAAAAACAGCATTCCTTGTGCTGATTTCATTATGGGCAAATAAGCCTGCTAATTTCCCAACTAAACCTGAAGATATAACGTTTACGATTTTCTCTAACTTTATCAATGACCGTAATGTAAGCAAAGTTGCAGATCTTTATTATGCTTATCCACAATCGGTGAAGCAGATTGTAGCAAAATTTTAATTTTAGTTAGTAAATTAATACAATAGCAGGGTTTGTAGCCCTGCTATTTTTATACGTCATATTATGAAAAACATCCAACTTCCTAATCAACTTGACCTCGGGGATATTCAAGGTCTTATCATTAACGGATATACACATCCTTGCTCGGTTCACCTGATGTTTAATTTCAGTAGCAGTGCAGCTGCACTTAAAAATATCAGCGGATTTTTTAAGGATTTACTTCCCTATGTTCAGAGTGCTGAGGACTGGGGTGCTTTAAAACCTGAATTTATGCTGAACATCGGTCTAACAGCTGACGGTATTGCAATTGTAAAACCGGAATTGGATATTCAAAATTCTAGTTTTTCAACAACGTTTAAAAAAGGACCTTGGGATGCTAATAATGCACAGCAATCCTTGGGTGATTATGGAGCTGGAGACCCATCGGAGTGGTGGAATAAAAAGTTTAAGAACGAAGAGGTGCATTGCGTAGTACATGCCTATGCTATGAATCCTGGAGCACAAGATCGGATAACTGAGATTATTGGAGCTGCAGTTGCTAAAAGCGATGCAACGGTTAAAGAATTAAAGCCTTTGCTTTCAGAAACGGGTAGGTTGGAACAATATTTATTAGTACCGTCTGATTTTATTCACTTCAGGTATAGAGATTCCATTGATGAACCTAATTTAAATGATGATCCAGCAGGAGAAGACCAGCAAGATTTGAATAATTTTCTTATCGGATACAGTACATTACAGAATCCCATTCCGGGACCACTTTCCGGTCCAGAGGCAAAATTTGCTAAAAACGGATGTTATAACGCATTCCGAATACTTTATCAAGATGCAGAAGCATTTTATACATTTTTAGAACAACAAGCAGTAATTATCGCTCCACAAATTAAGCAGACAGAAGAATTTACAATTGAATGGTTGGCAGCAAAATTATGCGGTCGTTGGCGTAATGGTTCGCCATTGGTACTTTCTCCAGAAAAGCCAGAGCAAAGCACTTCAAAAAGTACTGATTTTATGTATTTAGCTAATGACGACATGAAAGGATTGAAATGTCCGTTTTCTGCCCATACAAGAGTTTCAAATCCTAGGGATGAGGGAGTTGATGTTGCGGGTTCAACCACAGTACCTCGTCTTCTAAGAAGAGGAATGGCTTATGGTCCTCCCTTGTCAGTTGATGCGGATGCAGACCGTGGCTTGATAGGTATGTTTTTGTGTGGGGATTTAAATACGCAGTTTGAAACAATTTACGGTTGGATCAACATGAATAACTTTAGTGATGTATTTAATCCTGCCAATAAAACCCCGCAAGATCCATTGGTTGCAAACCGCATCGGTTCCGAACAAGGCAATATTGATATAGATTTCACTATACCCATGGAAGATGGTACTAATTTGGTTATAAAAGGTCCGCTACCTCAATTTATTGTTACCCGCGGAACGGCTTATTGTCTGTTGCCTTCTGTCTCTTCACTTAGAGAAATAGCGACATTTGTTTAATAAAAAATGGAATTATTTAAAAAACTGTAAACTCTAAATAGTGAGTTTACAGTTTTTTTATGAAAAGGTATTGATTTATTTCTTAGGTATTTGTTGTGTTATGCTTTCTCGACAATAAAACCCGATGCAATGAAATTTTTTCTCCATATAGGCCAAATGAGGTTGAAGTCTTTTATGCTAAAGTTAAAAAAAGCAATCAATTGAGCCCGTGCTTCGAAAATTGTGGAACCAGAAATTAGAAAGTTTAAAAAATGATATTGGTCAGGTCCTAATTGAAATAATCCAAGTTTGTAGTTTTGTCTCGAAACGGCACAATAGCTTTGCCGCGGAAACGGAAGTTCAGGCGAAAGACCTGCGTTAAAATCAAGATAGAAATTGCAGATTGGAAATTGATGTTCAAAAAGTAAAAGGTTTGCTGCTGGCGTGAGTAAATCGTCTGCTGAATGAAAATTCGGGATTTTGGTAGCGATTTCATCTGCGTCGAACGCTTGAGAAAGCGTATATTCAAAACCAGCGAGTTCAATCATGAATGCAGGCCAATCTTCCTTTTCATCTTTTGGTCGGGTTTTTTCAAGGAATGAAGTAAATTTTGCCCCTAAATCATTCAGTGTGTAACTGTCAGAGGGATGAATCTCTAAAAACTGGTCAGCAAAATCTTGAAATAGTGAATGACCCAATGCATAGGACAAGCATTTAAATTGGGATTGCATACACTCGCGAAGCCTAGCAATATAGCTTTGTCTATAAATAGACAAATGTTGATCAGCACTTAACCGGATGGAGTCGTTTATAATATCGGTTGTACTAATGGAAAAGTTTGAAATAGGAAGGTGTTGTATCACCATAGATTGCATCCATTGCTGTACATCCTTTATTGAAATGGCGTCATTGTCAATCATTTTATCGCAGAGCTACTTTAATATCATTAACTAAAAAATCAACAGGATTGGAGACAATCAAATTGTTCGTATCTTCTTGAAATACAGTTTTATTTATACCTTGGATGCCGTCTTTAAAGTTTTTAGCCTTGAGCAGTTCGCTATGGTAGGTATCAAAGTCGGGTATATTCCCATCCCATTCGAGCAAAGTGGCTACGCCTCCAGTGAGTTGCCAAGCAAGTGAAAATAGTTCCCAAACCTCATCTGCCACTTTCCTGTCGTGTGTATCAATTATATAATTTCCACAATGTTGATGGCCCGCTATATGCATCTGCACAATCTGTTCGTGCGGCAACTGTTTGATGTAGTGCACAGGGTCAAAATCATTATTAAAAGCAGATACATATACATTGTTCACGTCAAGCAGTAACCCGCAACCTGTTTCTTGTGCCATATAGCGTATAAAATCCCATTCATTAATGGTAGATTGCTTAAAAGTGAGGTAGGTACTGGGGTTTTCTAAAATAAGTGGACGTTCTAAATAATCTTGAATTTGTTTGATTCGACCAATAATGTGTTCTAACGACTCTTGATTAAGTACTACTGGTAAAAGGTCGTGTGTATTTAAAAGGTTAACACCTGTCCAGCATAAATGATCGCTTATCCATAAGGGGTTTATTTCTTTAGCGAGTGTTTTGAGTTTCTTCAGATAATCCCAGTTTACAGGATCAGTGCTACCAATTGACAGCGAAACACCATGCATTACTAATGGATATCGTTCGGCCAATGTCCTTAAAATAAAGCGAGGTCTGCCTCCTGAATCCATGAAATTTTCAGAGATGATTTCAAACCAATCTACGGGAGGGGTATGATCAAGGATGTAATCAAAATGCACACTTCTCAAACCCAATCCAAGACCGGGATTGGGCATCGATAGTACTTTATCTCTAAAATTTAGTGATGTGCTACTCATGTTATATTATTCCGATTTGCCCTCGCAAAGATTTTTTGAATGATCTTCCGGATTATTAAAACCGAACGAGCATTTTTTATCTCCACTGTTTCCACAAGAATCGTATGATCCCAATATCGAAACTAACCAGTTTTGCGGAGGTCCGCATTCAAAAGGGGCAGGTCCTACATTTCTATTTGCTTCGCTCATCCTTTTTTCAAAAAGCTTCCGAGCCAGTTTCCATGTACTTAGACCCTTATTGGCTCCTAAGGTACTAAATCGTTCAGCCTGTATAGGTACGGCACAACTTCCTTGCCAAGCACAATTGTTGTTTCCTGGGTTTTCTTGTTGTGGTACATCTCCGTAAAGTCCACATCCACCTTGATTGCGGCAGTTGTTAAGCGTTTGACAGTTGTGCTGTTGAGCAGTTGCACAATAACCTGTTCCCGCACAATTGTTAGCCCCTGTTCGGTCATGTCCTTTACAAGCATTCAAACCCATACAAACGTGCAATTCAATGGGTGGTTTTATATTCGCAGGTGCTCCAGGTGCTGCAGGCGGAGGGGTACTGCCACCGCACATTGATAGTTCTTTATTGTGTTTTATTGTAGCCATAAGAATTTGGTTATTTTGTTACGAAAATTATTGATGTTCTTTTATTTTAAATCAACATCTGGCAAGTCATCGATACGGTTGCCTAGATAAGAGATGGCAGGATATACTGCAACAGCGATCTTGTAAAGATCTTGCAGTTGATTTTTTGGTCGCGCTATTGGGCTGAATGGATAGTTTTCAAATGTAGGTGCGGCATTGTATTCAATGCCTGCATCCGTTTTGTATGTTAGTTTCATGATATCGCCACAAAGGGAGTTCAGAATAAAAATCATGGATTTATGGATTCCGAACATAAAGGTTTCGTATTGTGTACTTCCTGATTTTCGGTAGCATTCCTCAATCATTACAAAAATATAAGTGTAAACACCGTTTATAAGATCAGATACTGGAGCGATATGGGCTGGATAATCAGATGTGGTTGGATTGTCGGCAATATTCATGACAAATAAATCACTGAAAGTAATATCTTGGATGTTTAAACTGTTATAATGTGATTCCAATGCATAATATTTCTGATAGATTTCTGCAAATTTTTCAAAGTGTGAAGACTCTTCCCCTTTTTTGGGACTAAAGTCATATTGGAGTACTTCTGAAAAAATAAGGTTGTTGTCTGCATCCAAATAAGGAGCGTCTTTTACAAGTTGTCCTTCTCCTTGTTCTACTATCAGGTTTATTGCATCCAATGCGGAAGTTTTATCCGCCACACAGATAAGGTCGCCTGAATTGTCCTCATTTGTAAATACCGGCTTATGCTCCTTGTCATAGTATAAAGTGTCAATATTGTTCTGTGCATAATAACCTTTTCCAGGAACTAGTTGTGGTGCATGTGTATTGTATCTGAGTTCAGGATTTTTTTCAAGACAATCCACAACCATTTCGTAAAATTCCCCAATTGTTGGATACGGAATGTACGCTTTCAATAAAAGCTTGTCCTTTTGTTTAGGCTTCATGGGTTTCTCTATATTTAGAAACGTTTCCAGTTGTTTCATTGAAAGCCTTGAGGTATTTATTTTAAGAGAAGGTTGATGTCCAGGAAGTTCAGCAGGCCAGGTTGCAGGCGACCTTCCGTTTAGTATAGGCATTCCAGCTACTGCCTGTTTTAAGTTGGATGAAAGAGCCATATGCAGCATCTCTTCAATGGCAACACTCATTATTAGTGCACCTGCCTTATTTGCAAAGACCATTACTTCGGCTGATAAATCTAAAGCTAAGGCTGTTGCTTGGTCAAAGTTGTAAGGTGTTTCTGTTTTGATTTCAAGCAAGGCATGAGTCAAGCTATTAATCATTTGCTGTTGCGAGGGTGCCCGATTGATAGAATAATAAGTAAAAAGATAGGTGGGAATTGTCGCTATTTCTATTTCAATAGCCTGTTGCAGTGCTTCTCCAAGATTGGCTGGGGTTACTTTTTCTGCTTTTTCTCCAAAAAATTTTTTATGTATCATGTTTTATTGTTGTTAGAAGTTTGCATTTTATTAAAACAGATTCTTTTTCTAGTATAAAATAAAAATTCATATTTGAAAAAGAGACCGCTTAACAATTCCAAATTTAAAGATTTGATATTGTTCGTTACTAGGTAATATTACCTGTTTTAAAAAGTGGAAAATATAAAAGTGCATTTAAGTTTAATCATAGTTATATTGAATTGGTAGTTGAGACCATTGAAGGGTTGAAAATGGTAATTTCTAGTTTTTGAATGAGCCAGATTGCCGTTTTCAAAGCACGCATCCTTCAGACAGAGGTGTACAATATTGGAGCGCTTTGTATGTTCGATTATTAAAAAATAGCAACATCAAAATCAATACGGCCGAAAATGGTAATTCATTTGAAAATGCTTTCGTAGAGCGAATAAATGGCTTTATTAAAGAGGAATATTTAAATGATTATAAATTTAATCCAATACCAATGGTAAAAGATGCTTCGGCATCTTTTTTTGTGGGTTAGTGTTGGTAATTTTTTGTATAAAAGCTGTATAGATTTTTTTTAGTGTAAAATGATGTGGTAAATAGCAGTTCTTTTGGTGATTTAGCTATAAATAGCAATATAATTGAAAGCTAGCTCCAATTTTTGACCAAAGTTTACGTTTAAAAAATAAATTAAAAATAGATGAGGTTCAAGAGACTTTTTTTAGCAACATTAATACTTTCATTTTTATCATGCAGCAAAGACAATGATGATCGTGACAATGAAACTGAATTCAAACAGAAAATGCGAGAATTTGTAATTGGAATAAGCCAATATTCAAAAGCGATAAAACCTAATTTTTTGATAATTCCTCAAAACGGAATAGAGTTGGTTAGCAGTAATGGAGCTATTTCAGGAAAACCTGATGCAGCATATTTGAATGCAATAGATGCAAACGGTCAAGAAGATTTATTTTATGGTTATGACAATGACGACCAATCAACATCTTCAATAGATAATAGCTATTTGAAAGGATTATTAGATATATCTAAAAATGCAGGAAACACCATTTTAGTAACGGACTATTGTTCCACGCAATCAAAAATGACAAATTCATATCTAGAAAATTTAAATGCAGGATATGTATCTTTTGCAGCAGACCAGCGCGAACTAAACAATATCCCGAATTTTCCAAATCCGATACATCAAGAAAACAATGCTGTAGTTACCAATTTATCTGAAGTGAAAAATTTCTTGTATCTCATCAATCCTACAAATTTCACATCAAAAAGTGAATTTATTAACGCTGTTACTTCAACCAACTATGATTTACTCATAATGGACTTGTTTTTTAAAGACGAAACACAATTTACAAGTTCAGAAATTACACAACTAAAAAACAAAGCTAATGGTGGAAAAAGATTAATCATTTCTTATATGTCTATTGGAGAAGCAGAAAATTATAGATATTATTGGCAAACAAATTGGAATACAAACAAACCGAGTTGGTTAGATGCGGAAAATCCAAATTGGGCAGGTAATTACAAAGTAAAATATTGGGATACTGAATGGCAAAATCTAATTTACGGTAATGAAAACTCTTATCTTAAAAAAATATTGGATGCAAATTTTGATGGAGTTTATCTTGACATTATTGACGCTTTTGAATATTACGAAAATTAAAACTACCTCTAACAGCTAGAGTTTGGTTCCGTTCGCCGTGAAGGACGAACACCCGAGCGATTGCTAACGGACGAAGTAATGAAAATGATGTTGGACTGCCTGTCCCGATTTTTATCGGGAGAACCGATTATATGCCGTAAACACTTATGGAGTTGTGGAGAGGGTGTTTGAATGGGTTTGAAGAGGATTTAGGGTTCTCTTTTTTTGTGGGGTAAAATGAGGTAGTTGTGGAGGAATGGGAGTTGAAATATCGAACATCTTTGGGATGTAGGGGAAACCGTAATTACAATTGGAAAATTATGCTTATGTTTGGGAAGTCAATATGCAAGGGGTACTGAATAGGAGGTGGGAAAGTTTAATTAGAAAAAAGTGTATAAACTTGCATATATTTACTAGTTAACTGCAAGCTTAAAAAAACAACCGTTAAAAAAATTTACAAATGAGAAAAATAACACTTTTATTGATAATTATAAATTTAAATTTGTTTGCTCAAGAAAATGAGTTAAAAGAATTTAAGAAAGAGCTCGTGTTTTTTATTAGTTATGACAATAATAAAATTGATACTTTACAAAAAACAGAATTAAATACAGAAAAATATAAAATAAAATTAGAAACTTCATTCAAAAAGTTTTGCACAAATCCATACAGTAAAAATTTAGATAATTTGAAACTAAAAGGCATAAAGAGCGGTTCGACGTACTCTTTTGGCAATGAAACCTACTCATTTCACGAACAAAAGCGAGATTATTTAAATAAAGGGATAGAAAATAATATTAATTATTGTATTTCCTTTTATGGAATTTATGATTACAAACTATCTAATTTTATTTCAATTTATATACAACCATTTAAGGTAGATTCAAAGGATTATATTATTTATTATTATAAATTAAACGGAAAAGGAAAATACTACGTAAAAGATGAAAATTCAAACAAAATAATATTTGAAAGTGATGCTTTAACTTCTAATGCACCTATATTGAAAATTGAAAAAGTTGACTCAAACAACTATTTACTAATTGAGAATATGCAAAATTTGGGACAAAGAGCTTTCATTGTTAAAAATGAAAATACAAAATGGACTTCTATTAATGCGTTTAAAGGACAGTCAATAGATATGAAAACCTTTGTTACAGAAAAAGAAACAAATTCTAGAAAATATTTATGGATTGCGAATAACAAGAATATGACTTCACGATTTGGCGAAGGATATGATGAAAAACCATTAATATTGTTTGATTCTAAAACTAAAGAGATTTTATATAATACTTACAGTAAGACATCAAAAGAGGTTAAAGAATTTAGCGCTGTTTGGAAAAATTCTACTTTTACAATAGATGATTACTTCATTGGCAAAGATTACGGAAATGATCAAATGCCACATCCTGAATAATGAAAAAATTAAAAGCCAGCAGTTAACAGCTAGGATTTCGTTGCGGATGGAAGCCGAACAATGAAAACCGTGTTGAACGGAACCCGCTCTCCGAAGTCTAACGCTCTGCGAACGTCTCCGACTTCGCAGCATCTAAGTTTCCAGAACAACAGCACCCTTACAGATTTTCTATAAAAACACACATCGCTCAGCTAATGCCTCCGAGAGGAAAACCGTAATTACAATTGGAAAATTATGCTTATGTTTGGAAGGTTAATACGCAAGGGGTACTGAATGGGAGGTAGGAAAGTTTAATTTGAAAAAGGTACATAAACTTGCGTATATTTACTAGTTGTAAGAAATTTTAACAAAAATCGAAGAATCCAAAATCTAAATATAGCAAATGAGAAAAAATTTCATATTACTCCTATTAGCAATCTTATTTCAAACTTACGAATGTAATTCGCAAAATAAAAAAGAACTCAAGGCTGAAAATATTTCAGTCAAGATTGACACGCTTCTGACAACTGAAATCGGCGGAATAAAACAAGTCATAGAAATTAAAACAGATGATTCTAACAATCCAATACTACTCTTTTTATCAGGTGGTCCAGGAAGTTCAATGATGAAGAATGCGGACTCTTATACAAACATTTTGAAAAATAAATTTACCATTGTTCAATGGGACCAAAGAGATGCAGGAAAAACATTGAAATTAAATCCTTCACCGACACAACCGTCAGTTGAACAAATGGAAGAGGACACTTATCAAGTTATAAGTTTTCTGAGAAAGGAGTTAAACCAAGAAAAAATATATTTATTAGGCAGTTCATGGGGAAATGTTTTAGGCTTTCAGATCGTTAAAAATCATCCTGAACTACTACATTCTTATTTTGCAGTAAATCCAGTTATAAGTCAATTACCCAGTGAGAAAGATTTACTCAAAACTTTGAAAATTCATTTTAAAGAAAATGTTCTTGCTCTTAAAGAATTAGCGAGCGTAAAAATTCCTTTTACAACTGACGAAGACCTGTTTTATTTAAGAAAATGGCTTTTTTATAAAGAGGGTAAAGAATTTGCAACAAGTAATGATTTCAAAAACGGTTTTCTTCAATGGTCAAAAACTTGGTCGCCTGTGTGGAACGAAGTAATGAATATTGATTTACCAAAGACTTTAAAGAAAGTGGACTGTCCAGTTTATTTTTTCGTAGGCAAAAACGATATTCAAACATCGACAAAAATTACAGAAGAATATTTTGAAGAATTGAAAGCACCAAAGAAAGATTTATTTTTATTTAAAAATTCTGGGCATCAAATACATCAAGATGAGCCAGAAAAGTTTCAAAATACAATAATCAAAATGTTGGACACGAATAAATCAGAGGAATAAAACTACTTACAACAGCTAGGATTTCGTTGCGGCTGGAAGCCGAACACACGAGCGACAGCGAACTGACGAAGTAATGAATTGCAAATCACCGAATACTAGAATAAATAGAAATCAATGAGGTAATCCTGTGTTGAATCCTCCACGGCGGACAGGCTGGAACCGATTACATGTTGTTAACACTTATGGAGTTATCGATAAGTTGTTTGAGTAGATTTCAAGAGGACTAAGTGTCCTCTTTTTTTGTGGAGTAAAATCAAGATGGTTTTTGCGTGTTTTCCTTCACCTTCGGGCACAGGTGTCCTTACCCGTTAAATCAGTTTTTACAGGAACTTTTGTTTTGGCTACCGCCAAGATACCAAGCAGGCGGACCTCGTTGATCAAATACCGCTATTCGATGCAAGTTTCATGTTTTGCAACACGGACACCCCTCTGGTGCTCGATTGCATCGAGTACCTACTTATGATAGTATAACAAAAGGCAGCGTTTGCAACGCGGCTCTGCAACTGGGAACACGCAGCATGTAACCTCTATGTGCATTATTAAGAACCTAATCACTATTCATTCCTCCCAACAACTCCCAACTCATAATTCATAACTCATAATTGATAATTCAAAACTCATAATTCATAACCCCTCCACGAATGTCTCCCACTTCGCAGCATCTAAATTTCCAGAACAACATCATTCTCAAAGATTTTCTATAAAAACGCACATCCCTCTGCGAATGGAATAAGGTTTGTTCAAGTTTGTCATTTTTATAATTTTAACTTAACCGAATAATAATACCAATACAAATAGACTTTACAACGAATGCTTTTTATTTGCACAAATCGTTTATACTGCAAAAGGCAATTTTTATGGGCAAAAAACAAGATTTTAATAATGCGTACAATGCGTATTGGTACCAACTATTTGCCCATGCAAAATCTATTTTAGAATCCAAAGAGGCTGCCGAAGATGTTACCCAAGAAGTGTTTTTAGACCTATGGAACAGACTAGATGATTTAGAAATTAAACATTACCGCGGTTACTTATTCAAAGCAGTGAAATTTCAGTGTTCTAAAAAATTAAGAAGCTTACCTTTTACAGAAGTGCAACTAGAGATTTTAGAAGTTGCTTCACATGTTGAGGAATACGATTTTACTCATAAAAGGGAGGAAGAAAACCAGCTTCTTTTAGAGAAAATCGACTTGCTGGCAAACGAAGTTTTACCCGAAAAATGCCTGCAAATTTTTAAACTTCGCTTTGAAGAAAATCTGAGTTATAAGGAAATAGCGGCTGCTTTGGGAATTTCCATAAGTACGGTAGATAACCAGCTCAATAAAGCATTAAAAGTAATCCGAACATCTGGAATTTATAATTCTGAAATAATTCTAATTCAACTGGTTTTGGCTGGGATGTATTCGCTTTTTCGTTAATGTTCTTTGCACACTTTTGCAACACACTTGTTATTTAAATTTTTAAATAACAACTATCTTCCTATACCTACATCTTCTGTAAGCCGTCGAATTAACTAATGGTGCTTAAAATTTGCCGTGGTTAAACAGATCAAATTTAAATTGAGATTGTTTAATTAATGTTGTGAAACCGAATTGATTTTACGGTTATCTGTTACTAGAATGTTAGCTAAGTTACTAAACCTTTACCATCAAAAAAAAACATAGGGGTAATCTTTATTTTGGGTACTTCATAGTAAAGACCCATTGTGGGACAACTAAAATACAGCTATGAAAGAAAACGATTTTAAAGAAATCTTAAAAAAACACGAAGAGGGTACAGCCTCGCACGAGGAGATCAAACTGGTCGAGAATTTTTTTGAATTAATGGAACATAATGGAGAAGGCGAAATAGAATATAAAAAGGATTTGGCTTTAAAAAACCGTATGTACAAAGCCATCGAAAAAAAGAGGAAACCCAAATCAACGTGGAGTTATAATAGAGCGGCTTCCATACTTTTAATGGTAAGCATAGGACTAGCTAGTCTAATTGCGTTGAATCTCGTTAATTTCAATGCTACTAAGAATATTTCGCAGATGACAAAAAAAACGAGAGGAGACGAACAAACAAAAATTTATTTACCAGATGGATCTCTTGTAATCTTAAACGGAAACAGCACTGTGGAATATCCTCAAGAATTTACGGATTCTGTTCGATTTGTAAAATTAAAAGGTCAAGCGTTTTTTGAAGTCACTAAAAATCCAGAAAAACCTTTTATAATTCAAACGGGTAACATAGCTACAAAGGTGCTAGGAACTTCTTTTAGTATAACTCAAATAGAATCTACAGTAGAGGTTATCGTTAATACCGGTTTAGTAAATGTCAGTTCACTAACCGAATCTGTAAACCTAGAACCCAATCAAAAAGTAACCTACAGTGATAAAGCAAAAACACTACGTAAGCATACGGGAAATGCCGAAATAACCAAATTGTGGTGGAAAGATGAAGTGGTGTTAGAGAAAATCCAGTGGAAGGAATTGGCTACGACACTGCAGGAAATATACAAGATACCTTTTGTTTTTAAAGATGAAGATAGTAAAAAAGGCTATTTGTATTCTTTTAAATTAAGGAAAGATGAGCCTTTAGATAGTTTGATTACACGAGTAAACTTTATAAATGAAACAAAATTAATAAAACAAAAAAACAGTGTGAAAATAGAAAAGAAGTACAGGTAAAAGAAAAGGAGCCTGCAGTAACAGACTCCTCATTAAAGCATTGAAATAGAACAAAACGTAAATCAAATACTTAGTAAAAATGAAAAATATTTTTAAGAAAACACTGCAGTGGGCATTGTTTATCTGTTTTTTTAACGCGTTGCATTGTTATGCAAATACACAATCGTACGGCCCTATCGAAGTAACCATAAATGAAAAAGGGGTTACGCTTGTGGAAATTCTATCTAAAATTGCAGATATAACAAATTACAATATCAGCTATGGAGAGTATATAGCCAAAAATAATAAAAAATTTAATGCAGTATACATCAAAACGGATTTAAGTGAAGTCCTAGACGATTTAGGAAAGCGTGCTTCTTTTAGTTTTAAAATTAAAAATAAAGATATCGTTATAGGTAGTAATCCTATTATGTCCATGCAAAAAAATACGGTAACGGGTACGATCTTAGACGATTTTGGATTCTCATTACCAGGTGCTAATGTGGTAGAAAAAGGAACTACTAATGGAACTACAACTGATTTAGATGGGAAATTTTCACTCAGCGTGGAAAATGCTAATAGTATAATTGTTGTTTCTTATATGGGTTATTTGTCTCAGGATATTCCACTTAATGGACAAGATATTATCTCAGTTAGAATGGTATTAGATGCCTCTGGTTTGGACGAAGTGCTGATTGTAGGGTACGGAAGTGTTAAAAAAAGTGATTTGACGGGTGCTGTTTCTTCTGTTTCTGCGGATGAGTTAACCGCTTATCCAGTAGAAAATGCAATACAAGCTTTACAAGGTAGAGCGGCCGGTGTAAATGTACAATCGGTAAATGGTGCCCCAGGTTCAGATTACAGTATTCAGATACGTGGAAACACCTCTATTAATGCTGGAAATGAGCCTTTAATTGTAGTAGATGGTTTTATAGGAGGGACGATGCCTCCTTCCGAAGATATCAAATCCATCGAAATCCTTAAAGACGCATCTTCTACAGCCGTTTATGGAGCTAGAGGTGCAAACGGTGTGGTTATCGTGAATACAAAGAGAGGTACCAAAGGTAAAGCACAATTTAGTTTCTCCAGTTCTTTGTCTACCCAAGAAGAAATTAATCGTTTAGACCTGCTAAATGCAGACCAATTTACCGACTATATTAAACAAATAGATGCCGATTTTGTGCCTGAACTTACGGGAGAAGGAACCAATTGGCAAGACAAAATCTACAGAAAAGGAAGTATTCAAAACTACCAACTTTCTGTTTCTGGTGGCTCAGATAAAATAAACTACTATTTGTCTGGTGCACTGTTTAATCAAGAAGGAGTGGTGCAAAGTTCGGACTTCAAAAGATATTCGTTGACTTCAAACATAGACCTTGAAGCTTCGGAGAATTTAAAAGTAGGGACAAGTATTTTTGTTCGTCGGACCAACAAAAATGGGGTCAAGAGTCAAGAAGGTGGAAATGCAGCACAAACAGGTGTAATTTCTAGTGCTTATAAATTTTCGCCTACTCAAGGTCTCCGGGATCAAAACGGTAACTATGCTTTAAGTATCGTTGGATATCCTATTGATAATCCTTATGCCATGGCAACAGAATATCAAAATGAGGAAATTACCGATTTATTTCAAGGAAATTTTTATGCTGAAATAGGGGTCATTAAAGATTTAACCTTTAAAACGACGTTAGGAACAAGTATTTACGACAGTAGAATAGGGCAGTATTATCCTACTACATTAGATCGCGGAAATAGTGTGGGTGGTGAAGCTACTTTAAATACCAATAAAAAAACAAGTTTTATTAGCGAAAATTATTTAAACTATTCTAGAGATTTTGGAGCGAATCATAGCCTTTCGATTATGGCCGGTTATTCCTTTCAAAAAGACCGCTCGGAACGGACCAATAGTGTTGCTTCAGGCTTTATATCCGATTCCTTTTCTTTTTGGAATTTGGGTGCAGGTTCCAATGCTGCTGCAGTAGATTCAGAACTATCAGAAACAGCCTTCGAAGCTTTTTTTAGTCGAATTAATTATACATTGAAGGATAAGTATTTATTTACATTCACTGGCCGTCGGGAAGGTTCATCTGTTTTTGCTAAAAATAATAAATATGGCTTTTTTCCTTCTGCTGCTTTTGGATGGAAAGTTTCCGATGAAGAATTTCTTTCTAATATAGCTACTATTAATTTATTAAAACTTCGTATAAGTTACGGTATGGTGGGTAATCAAGCCATTAGCCCCTATCAATCTCTGGCTTCTTTCACCGATGTTTTTACAACGGTACAAGGTAGTGCCGTAATCGCCATCAGGCCTTCCACACTTTCAAACAACGATTTAACTTGGGAAACTACTACCCAAACAAATGTGGGAGTGGATTTGCAGCTGTTTAAAAATAAATGGGGTATAACGGCTGATTATTATAATATGAAAACCAATGATCTATTATTCAATGTGCCAACTCCAACTTATACAGGTTTTGAAACACAACTTCAAAATATTGGAACCGTGGTAAACAAAGGGTTTGAATTAGGAGTGAATGCCACTTTTATGCAAGCTGATTTTAAATGGAAAACTTTTGCAAATATTGCTTTTAACAAAAATGAAATCGTGCAATTGGTAGAGAATGACACACCCGGAAATGATATTTTCTATTCTTCATCTCCATTATCAGGTACGGGAAATACACAAATTTTAAGAGAAGGACAGTCGGTAGGACAGTTTTGGGGATATATCTATGAAGGAGTGGTACAAACCCAAGACGACGTACTAATTGGTGGAGAAGAAATGGGTGGCGAGAAGTTCAAAGACCTGAATGGTGATGGTCATCTAACAGATGAAGATCGAACCATTATTGGAGATCCTCATCCTGATTTTACTTGGGGATGGAATAATGATTTTAGTTATAAAAACTTTAGTTTATCCATTTTCGTTCAAGGATCGCAAGGGGGCGAAATGCTAAACTATACTTTAATGGAATTAGGGGCTTTAAATGGAAGAACCAATGTTACTACAGATGCTTTAAACAGCTGGACGCCTACAAATACCAATACCGATATTCCACAAGCTAGAATCAGTAGAAGCTTTGTGAATTCCGATAGATGGGTGGACGATGCAAGCTATGTAAGGTTGAAAAATATTTCTATTGGATATGATTTTTCTAAAAGTGTTTTGTCAAAAATTAATCTGACGAATGCACGAGTATTTGTCAGTGCACAAAACCTATGGACGCTTACAAATTACAAAGGGGTAGATCCAGAGGTTTCTTATAGCAATTCGAGCAGCAACCTAGGATTAGATTACGGAAGTTACCCTAACGTAAAATCAGTAACGGTAGGTCTTAAAGTAGGATTTTAATAAGTACTAGAATTAATTAGATAATATGAAAAATAAACTAAAATTAGCAGCATTTGCACTTTTATTAACCTTTGTAAGTTGTGCAGACTTAGATGAAAACCCAGTGGGGACCTTAACCCCTGTAGGCTTTTTTAATACGATCCAAGATGTATATCCTATGATTGATGGGACATATGGCCTAATGGCATCCTCAAATTATTATGGAGGCGGACTAACAGTTCCTCTTCAACTAATGAGTGATATGGTAGACAACGGGTTCGAATTTAGCGATTATGCCGAATTTAGTCCGTTTTTAGTGACACCTACCAATTCATATGTTAAAAGCCTTTGGACATCTTCCTACCAAACAATTGCTACCGCTAATACTGCCATTCAAGGGATTAGTTTCTTAGAGAATGGCAACAGCGAGGAACTAAGTAAAGCAGAAGGGGAAGCTAGATTTGTGCGTGGGTTTTTATACTATCATTTGGTTAGACTGTACGGAAATATTCCTTACATAGATAGTCCTGATATCGTAAATCCTTTAAGTATAAAGCAATCTCCGCCCGCTGAAGTGTATGAATACATTATTGAAGACATGAATTTTGCTTTTGAAAATTTGGAAATGGAGTCCCGTGGAAATGTTCGTTCACGACCTTCCAAAGGTGCGGCAGCTGCTTACTTAGCTTCTATATACATGACGCTAGGAGATTGGGAAAAAGCATACGAATATGCAAAATGGGTTATTGATAATACAGGTGCTTTAAATTACGGCTTAGCGACCGATTACCAAGACTTGTTCAGAACTAGCGAACAGTGGAATTCTAGAGAATACATTTTTGTTCTGGATTTTACAAGCAACCAAACCGGTCAAAATCCCAACACGGCAACGTATGAGAACGATAACAAAATAGGGCCAGTAAACGGAGTAGAAGGAGGTGCATCGCCATTTGGAGGCTGGAGCATGCTGGTGCCGCATCTGAATGTATATGAAAGTTGGAACGCCAATGATTACCGTTTGAAGGTAAGTATGACCGATTCCCTCCTGTTAGACGATAATACCGATATCGTTAGACCCTACACCGATTTTGAAGTTGCAAGACCCCATATAGCAAAGTTTACTAGATTTCCCGGAGAAGGGAGAACCACAGCAGGATGGCGCTCGGATATGGACTATGTTGCTTTTAGATATGCAGAAATCCTACTTATTGCGGCTGAATCTGCAAATGAGCTAGGAAGGTCCTCTGAAGCAATTGGTTATGTAAATCAAATAAGAGGCCGTGCACGAAACGCAGGAACAATCAACTTTTCTGGTGGTGGCCTTGGTGTATATGCTCCATCCAATTTTCCAGAAGACGTTGTTCCTAGCATGAGTGGATCGGCACTTACCAACTTAATTCTGGAAGAACGTAGAATAGAACTTTCTTTTGAGTGGAAAAGATGGTACGACATTGTGCGTAGAGATTTAGGAAGTACAGTTTTTGGTACAAATGGCTTAGAACCACAAGCCAATTTTTCCCAGTTTAGGTATTTATTACCCATACCCCAAGAAGAGATGAGCAAGAATAAAAATTTTGTCCAAAACCCAGGGTATTAATAGAATTAAAATAAAATAGAGCACAAGTAAAAATTAAGTACAATGAAGCATATTAAAAAAAAGCAGCGGAAATCCATTTTCAATAAAGGATTACTAGTAGTCATAGCAAGTTTTTCGTCACTTGTAATGTTAGCCCATGGCGATTTAAGCAAACGAATTGCTGCTAAAACCCATCAGATAGAAAAGGAACCAAAGAACTTTACGCTGTATTATGAAAGAGGATTGCTGTACCAAGAGCACAAAGAATACCCCGAAGCATTACAGGATTATAAAAAGTCTAAAACGTTGGGAAATACCAATGAAGTGGTAAACTACCGACTAGCACAAGTACATTTTTCTATAGAAAAATACGATGCAGCCTTGTCAGATATTACTGCCTACCTCAAACGCAACAGTACGGACGTAAAGGGCAAAAAAGTGGAAGCTCAGATTTTATTCAAGAAAAAAGCATATAGTAAAGCCTTAAATTCCTACCAATATGTGTTTGAAAATACCACAGACCTTAGACCGGAAGATGTCATTGAATATACGGAGATTACTTTGGCACAAAACCATGATAATTATAAAGACGCCTTGACAATTATTGAAAAAGGTTTGGTGAAAATAGGTACAAAAACAACTGCATTGCAATTAAAAAAGCTGGAATATTTGGTAGCATCTAAACAAGAAAATAAAGCAATAGAGCAGTACAATTATTTTATCAAAGAAATCGAGCGAAAAGAATTTTGGTACTACCGAAAAGCCAAGTACTTGGCTGAAATTAACAGAAAAGAGGAAGCAATTATCAATTTGAAATTAGCAACTGTAACGGTGGACCAACTCGGGACCAAATTCCAAAACAGAAGCTCGGTAATCACTTTAAAAGAACAAATAAAACAACTAGATAATTCAATTAACAACTAGAAACTATGAGTAGAAAAGGTACATTTATATGGATAATGTTACTATTGTCAGCATTTTCATTTGCACAGACAGTGGTCGATATTCCCATCAATTCCAGTAATGGATCTGCAGAAGAAGATTTCAGCGGGGACGGATATGTAAGTACGTCCAGTTCCGATTTAGAATTTTATTACGATGGTACGTCACAGCAAGTGGTTGGGGTACGATTTGAAAACATTCCTCTACCACAAAATGCAGTGATAACTAATGCATACATCCAGTTTCAGGTAGATGAAAATGGAGCAGGGGATGTAACGGTAAATGTAACGGCTGATGATACGGACAATGCAGCTGTTTTTGGCAGTAGCGTAGATTATGGATTGTCTTCACGTACAAAAACTACTGCAAATGTAGACTGGATTATGGCCAATTGGACAGGACAAATTGGCGCCTATGGCACTGATCAACGTACACCAGATTTAAGTGCATTACTTACCGAAATAACGTCTAGAGAAAATTGGCAGCAAGGTAATAGTATGGCTTTTTTATTCACGGGTATATCAAGATCAGAGGGTGCTTGGAGAGAAGCAGAAAGTAGCTCGGCTGGAACGCCAAGTTTGCATATCGAATACGAAACGCCCGCTGGAGCCATTGCTACATCAACAATCACTTTACCTCTAGCTTCTGCTAGCGAATCTGCGGAAGAAGCATATAGTACGAGTGGATACGTCAGTACAGTGAGCTCCGACCTGGAACTTTATTACGATGGGTCGGTAGAACAAGTGGTTGGACTTCGTTTTACTAATGTAACACTTCCTCAAAATGCAGAAATTACCAATGCCTACATCCAGTTTGAAGTGGATGAAAATGGAAACGGGGATGTCACGGTTAATATTAAGGGAGATGATACAGATAGTGCTTCGGCACTTGGCAGTAACGGAAACTTCGGATTGTCTACTAGGGCTATGACTTCTGCTAATGTAAATTGGTCTATCCCTACCTGGGAAGGACAAGTGGGGCAAGCGGGAGTAAGCCAGAGAACACCAGATGTTAGTGCAATTATTACAGAAATTACCGCTAGAGAAGGTTGGGTATTGGGAAATAATATTGCTTTTTTATTCTCCGGAGTTTCAAGATCGGATGGAGCTTATAGAGAAGCTGCAAGTTTTTCAAATGGAAAACCCTCTTTGCATATCGAGTACGTTACGCCTCCAACTGAAATGGAAGTAAGTGGAGACGATGTTGCTATAACCAGTGGGGATACCACTCCTGAACCTGCAGATTTTACACAGTTTGAAAATACAGGGATCAATCAAACGAGCACAAAAACGTTTTCCATCCAAAATGTAGGGGATGCAGATTTAAATTTAACAGGTGACCCAGTGGTCGCAATTAGTGGAGATAGTTCATTTACGATACTTGCTCAACCTACTGCTACTATTTTAGAATCCAATGAAAATACTACGTTTGTGGTACAATATGCTCCAAATGCAGCAGTTACCAATACCGCTACAATTACGATAGAAAATAATGATTCGGATGAAAATCCCTACACTTTTGCTATCCAAGCTTCAGGAGTTGAGCCAATTATGCAATTAGATGTGCTAGGAAATACGGTCGCTATTGCAAATGCAGATACGACTCCAGATACGACAGATAATACGGATTTTGGAGATGTTTATACGGTCATTGGAAAGAAAAGAATTTTTACACTACAAAACACCGGAAATAGCTTAATTACAATTAATTCTATAACTAGTAGTAATGCAAACTTTACCATCAACTTACCGCAAACTACGGTAAATGTAAATGAAACTGTTTCTTTTGAAATCACGCTTGTGCCAACAAGTTTAGAGGTAGTTACTTCTACAATTACAATAAATAGTAATGCAATTACTAATAATCCCTTTACATTTACAGTACAAGGACAGGGAACAGATCCGGTATTCCCAATGGCTGTTTCTGCAGGCGACAATTGGTTTTACTTAGCCGACGGGAGTAACCAAGGAACTGAGTGGAGATCTCCTTCATTTGACCAAGGAGATTGGACGGAGGCTGCTACAGAAATTGGTTATGGAGATGGGGACGAGACAACAAATATTGGTCAGCCTGCAACGCCAAGACCACTAACTACCTATTTTAGAAAATATTTAAGTATCGCTGACGCATCCATCTTTAACAGTATCGATTTAGAAGCGATTCGGGACGATGGTATTGTAGTATATATAAATAATATAGAAGTTTGGAGAAATAATATGCCTGCGGGAGATATTTTGTTTGATACGGCTGCACTTTCAGGAATAACGGGTGCAAATGAAAGTGCCTGGAATTATACAAGTATACCCGCTGATGCATTGGTAAATGGAGTCAACTGTATTGCAGTGGAAATCCACCAAGAGGATGAGGTAAGTTCTGATATTAGTTTTAATTTGAAATTAACACCAAGTACACAGCCTGTTGCAGCTCCTCCTACGGAAGTGCTAAGAGGACCTTACTTACAGAGTGGTACTGCAACTAGTGTAGTAGTAAAGTGGAGAACAGACATTCCAACGGCTTCGGTAGTAAACTATGGTACAGAACTAGCTACCCTAAGTATGCAGGTGTTCAGTGAAAACATAACAACAGAACACGAAGTAACTTTAACTGATTTATCCCCGAACACAACCTATTACTTCAATATTGCAAATCAATCGGTAGTGGTTAAAGAAAGTACGACGGGAGACATGTTTGTCAAAACAGCACCAATTAATGGAACGGATCAGTTTGTTCGTGCATGGATTTTAGGAGATGCTGGAACAGGAAGTATCAACCAAAGAAATGTAAGAGATGCCTACTACAACTATGTTTCTACTACTACAGCTTATGCAAACCAAACGGACATGATGTTGTTTCTTGGAGATAACGCCTATAGCAATGGTACGGATGCAGAACACCAAAGTTATTTCTTTAATGTATACCACCAAATGCTGCAAAAATCGGTAGCCTGGTCTTGTCTAGGAAATCACGATGGCTATACTTCCGATTTAGCGACACAGTCCGGTCCTTACTACGATATTTTTACATTTCCTACGGCTGCACAAGCAGGTGGGGTAGCCTCAGGTACAGAAGCATACTACTCCTTTGATTATGCAAATATTCACTTTATCGTCCTTGACTCACACCAATCGGGTCGTGAAGTGGGTGGAAGCCAATATTTATGGGCTCAAAGTGATATGCAAAATACAACCCAAGACTGGATTGTAGCTTTATTTCACCACCCAGCTTACTCTAAAGGTTCTCATGATTCCGATTACGAAGGTCGACTAATTGATATGAGAGAAAACTTTATGCCTCTATTAGAGCAAAATGGGGTAGATCTAGTATTAAATGGACACAGCCACTCGTATGAACGTTCTTATTTTATAAATGGACATCAAGGTGCATCCAATACGTTCAATAGCAATGAGATTACAAACGGAGGTCATACCGTGGGAGTTACAGGCAGTGGAAGCGGTCGAGTAGACGGTACGGGTGCTTATAATAAAACACTAGAGGCTTCGGAAGGTGCGGTGTATATAACTACAGGTTCTGCAGGACAAATCTCAGGTGGAGATTTAGACCATGAAGCTATGTTTTTATCGCTAAACCAGTTGGGATCCTGTGTTATGGAAATTGATTCCGATGGTTTGGGTGGACAAAATCTTACCATAAAGTTTATCAGAGACACAGGTGCTATTGATGATTACTTTACTATTCATAAAACAGGGGTGACACTTTCTGTAGAGGATCGGGAAAAAACAGACAAAAGTATCAAAATTTACCCTGTACCAGCAGATGATTTATTAAACATAAAGGTCAATTCTAACGAAAAGTTAGAAAAGGTGAAGTTCTATAACAATGTTGGCAAACTTGTAGAGGAAAGTACAAAGGAAACAATTAATGTAAGCAAACTGATAACAGGAACTTATATTGTAGAAGTTGTAACCAACAAACAAACCTATTACAAGTCCATTATAATAAAATAACCTTAAAGTAATTTATAATTTTTATAGAAAGCCTCAATGCAGTTGGTTTCCAATCCTTCTGTTATTGAGGTTTTTATTAATTAAAAGAAACGATCGTATAAATAGAAGTAGTATAATGAAAAAAATAAGTATCTTAATTGTGGTAATTTTTAGCTGCTTTGTGCTGGTTTCTCTAAAGAAATCCACAAATGAAGCTTATAGTGCAATTGCTAGTACAGAAAAAATAGCCAAACACTACAGTATACAGTTTAAATATTTTCAAAATCAGGTACATAAGCTAGATAGTCTATCGCAATTAGCCCAATCCACCAAAGATTTTAAAGCTGTTCAGCTGGAGGTGCAGAAAACTAGGATGGTATATAAAGAAATCGAATTTATTTTCGATTATTACCAAACGTTCTACAATGGTACTTTCATAAATGGAGCTCCTTTACCAAAAGTAAGCGAATACTATGAAGAAGGAAGAGTAATTGAGCCGTCGGGCTTGCAAGCTTTAGATGAAGTGGTACAGGAAACGGAGTATTCGGAAAGTAACAAAGCATATATAAAACTATTGACCCAAGAATTAAAGCAGCATGTAGATTTTGTAGCTCTAAATCACTTACCACTGAGGGTCAAATCTAGCCAAATTATCGAATGCATGCGTTCTGGCGTGGTGCGTATTTTTAGTCTAGGATTAACTGGTTTTGATACGCCAGGCTCTTTAAATGCATTACAAGAAAGTTATGTAAGTTTGCAAAGTATAGAAACCACTTTCTTGCTTTTTGAACAAGAGGTACATTGGGAAGCCAGAGAGAAATTTAAAACCATCCAAAACTTATTTAAAGAAGGTAAAAAACAACTTAAATCAAGTGCCGATTTTAATACTTTTGACCGAATGACTTTTCTAAAAGAGGTTATAAATCCTTTATATAAAGAGTTATATGATTTTCAAATTCTAAATAAAATTACTGAAGAACCATTTAAAAAGCATGCCCAAAATTACAATGCCACGAATATCTTTGCTGCAGATTTTTTAGACACAAATTTTTATTCTGAATTGGTGTATATGCCTTTAGATAATCCAAAAACAATACAGTTGGGAAAGTTGCTTTTTGATGAGGTCCAACTTTCCAATAACAGTATACTATCTTGCACCAGTTGCCACGATCCTAAAAAAGCTTTTGCCGACGGATTACCGAAAAGCATGGCCAATGCTAATGGCAGTTTTACGCTTAGAAATGCACCTACGGTTATAAATGCAGGATATGCTTCCAGGTACTTCTGGGATCTTCGGGAATACAATTTAGAAAAACAAGTAACCCATGTAATTGATAATAATTTAGAGTTTAATACTAGTTTTGCAACCATAATAAGTAAGTTAAAGGCCAGTGAGAAGTATAATAAGATGTTTGAAGAAGCATACCAAGGTATAGATAAAGAAGCAGTTAACGAACGCTCAATCGGCAATGCTATTGCCGCGTATGTCAACTCTTTAAAGTCGTTCAACAGTCCTTTTGATAAGTTTGTCAGAAAGGAAATAACAGATTATCCCGAAGATGCTAAACGAGGATTTAATTTGTTCATGGGGAAAGCAGCTTGCGGCAGTTGTCATTTTGCCCCGATGTTTAGCGGTACCGTTCCTCCTTTTTATATTGAAACAGAATCGGAAGTTTTAGGCATCACGCAAGGATTTAATTTACAAAATCCTAAGCTAGATACTGATAGGGGTAGAGTGGCAAATGGTGTAAATATCGATAAACAACCGTATTTTAAAAATGCTTTCAAAACAGTATCAATTCGAAATGTTGCATTAACTGCTCCTTACATGCACAACGGTTCTTTTAATACGCTAGAGGAAGTAATGGATTTTTACAATAATGGTGGTGGGGCTGGTATGGGGTTAGAGGTGCCAAATCAAACCTTATCCGCGGAACCTTTAAATTTATCGCAAAAAGAAATCAAGGATATTATCGCTTTCATGGAATCGCTGTCAGATGTTGAATATGTAAACAAGTAAGTTGCGTTCGAATAGCAAAAGCATATTTATAAAAATGGAATATCTAAAAAAAATTGCAGTTGCAGTATGCTGCTCCCCAAAAAACGTACAACTTTTAGTTTAGATTTAAGATAGGATTAAAAACTCTATATTAACAGAATTATGTCAAGAACAAGTAGAGTATTTGGAAAAGATTTTAAAGCAAAAGTTGTTTTAAAAGCCTTAAAAGAAAAAGAAACATTGGAGCTATTACCTACCCAGATTTCAATGTGGAAAGCGGAACCAGTTAAGAATATTTCAGCAGTTTTCAATCAAGGGAAAGAAGCTGCAAAAAAGAAGAGATTCCAACCGAAAAGCTTTTTGCAAGAACTGGTCAACTAACTTTAGAAAATGATTTTATAAAATAGACATGGATCGCTTAAATCAGTAAAGAAATTCTTCAAAACCAGGAACTTGGGCAATCGCTCGATTGATGATTGTTAGTGATCCACCTAACTCATCTCCTTTTTTTTGTCATTGTAAATAATTTTTAATTAGTTTTAAAAAGGACTAACATTTTCAGGTGACACGCTACCGAAGGTTTAGTTCAACAGCTAGGATTTCGTTGCGTTCGCCGCGGCAAATGAATAATGAATTGTAAACCCGCTCTCCGAAGTCTGACGCTCTGCGAACGTCTCTGACTTCGCAGCATCTAAATTTCCGGAACAACATCACCCTTATAGATTTCTATAAAAACACACATCGCTCTGCAAATGCCTCCGAGAGGAAAACCGTAATTACAATTGGAAAATTATGCTTATGTTTGGAAGGTCAATACGCAAGGCCTACTAAATAGGAGGTGAGAAATATAAATTTGAAAAAAGTGTATAAACTTGCGTATATTTACTAGTTGCCAACAATTTGAAAAACTGCAACTTAAAAACATATGAATGAAATTGAAAATATAAAAAGGCAAATTGTAAGAAAAGCTACCGAATTTATTTCAGGTGGTTTTAAATCTACAAATTCGAATTCGGAGAGTTGGATTGGAAAAGTATATCTATACAAGGACGATGAAGAAATACCAAAAGATAGTAATGGTGTTTTAATGATTCCGCTAATACAACTAAACTTAGAAAATTTAGAACTTCCTAGAATTATTTCCGACACAAAAGTTATAACCGTTTTTATATCAGAAGAATTACCTATGGACTTAGCTGAAAATGGTCAAAACTGGTTTTTAAGAGAATATAAAAAGTCTGATAACATAAAGATCAAAGAATTAATACATCCAGAAACAATTATAAAATCGTTTCCTTTAAAAACCCAAGATGTAGAAGAAGATTATCCAGTGTGGGATGGTGGTGGATTAACAAGTGAATTAGAAGAAAAAATAGTAGAACTTGAAGAATCTGGTATAATTGAAGATTATCACGATGTAACTGAAAATCATTATGGACATAAACTTGGAGGTTATCCTAGCTTTTGTCAACCAGGTATCGATTTTGGTGAAGATTTTGAATTTGTTTTTCAAATCGCATCTGACGATGAGGCTAACTTAAATTTTGTTGATAGTGGAACACTTTTTTTTGCTAAAAACAGAAAAACAGGTGAATGGAGGTATTATTGTGATTTTTATTAATAAAGAAAAACGGCAGGTAACAGCTAGGGTTTCGTTGCGGCTGTAAGCCGAACAATGAACCCTGTGTTGAACTGCCTGTCCCGATTATTATCGGGAGAACCGATTAGATGCCGTTAACACTTGTGGAGTTATGGTTTAGGTGTTGGGAAGAATATGAAGAGGATTCAGGGTTCTCTTTTTTTATGGAGTAAACGCAGGTAGTTGTGTGGGTAGATGATTAATTGATATTGGATAATTTTGATGGGTTATGGGAAACGTAATTGCGTATGGAAAATTATGCTTATGTTTGGAAGGTTGATATGCTATCCTAAATGTAAGTCTTTAGCGAAACAATTGAAGTATAAAAGCGAAAATCAATTCTACTATAATTTTCTTATATTTGAATTAATTTTTGAACGATATAAACTGCCTACACCTTAATGAAAGATATTGCAAACCAGTTAT
Source organism: Flavobacterium sp. SM2513 (assembly GCF_050908145.1). Taxonomy (GTDB): domain Bacteria; phylum Bacteroidota; class Bacteroidia; order Flavobacteriales; family Flavobacteriaceae; genus Flavobacterium. The sequence goes on from NZ_CP194228.1 coordinate 2,504,134, forward strand.
TAGAGACTATAAAGGATTATAGAAAAGATGATGGTATTTCTTTAGATGCAGACCATATTCTTTCATGGGCAAATCAATTTGGTGGGGATGCAGCGTTTATTTTGAATGAGGTGAGTCATATAATTCCGCAAGTTTACATTTCAAAAGAAAAAGCCAAAACTCTTTTAGAAGCGCATATTAACGAATTACTTAAGAAATTTAACTATAGTACTGTTACCGATTTTTTAATTAATACGGAGTTTTTAAATATGCAGGAGTCTCATAAAAGCCAGCCTGCTGTACTAGTTATTCTCGAAAATTATTTAAATGAAAAGTATGGTGAATCCTATTTAAAGTACAGCACTTACCCCAAAACTAACTTTGTGTATTTTGATGACATTCTCGCGTCGGGAAGCACGATTGGTAATCATTTAGTTACTTGGTTAAATTTAGAGAATCAAGAAGGTGTAAAAAATAGTGTCAATGTTTTGAACGATAATTATAGATTGTCTGTCAATTTGTTTTGCGCACACACCTGGGGTCATGCATTTCAAAAATTTAGATTGATGAAAACTTTTGAAGATAAAATTGATAAAAAAATTAGTTGGTTTTGGTTTTATGAAATACAAAATCATGCAAAATGGAGTAATCAATCCTTCAATATAGCATTTCCTACGGATGTGCAACCTCAGAATGTAAAAACGTATTTAGCAGCATTGGCGGCAGAAAAATATGAAGAGTATGCTTATAGGAAGATAGGGAAACCTAATAAAGAGGAATTTTTTACTTCCGCAGAAAATAGAACTATTTATGAGAATATAGTACTTCAGAAAGGTTTAGCAATTATTGAAATGATTCAAGGAGAGATAAAGCCCAACTTGAGGCCGTTAGGATTAATAAACCCTAGTTACAAAACATTTGGTTTAGGAACTCATTTTTTTACTTGGCGAAATATTCCGAACAATAGTCCGTTAGTATTCTGGTGGCAGGTGCAAGGTCATAACTGGCAACCCTTATTTCCGGTTGCAAATAGAGGTTAGTATTATAAAATTGTTTTACTTTGTATTAAATGAAAATTAGCGAGCGCACATATTTAAAAAAAGAAGTTATTGCTTTTAGTAAAACTACAGGTGAATTTGGTGGCTTATCCAATATGGCTGCTGGTTACTCGTTGTTCGTAAATGAAATAAATATAGCAAATACAGAAATTCTGTATCAGGCTTGTAGGTTTCCTTTGTTTCCCAAAATTCAAGAAGAGCTTATTTTGCAATCCAATCCTATGGAAGCGAAAGCAATCAGTCGGAAGTATGCGCAATATACCAGACAAGACTGGGAAGAGGTAAAGTTTGATGTAATGCGATGGTGCCTGCATGTAAAATTACTTCAAAATTTGGAGCATTTTTCGGCATTGTTAGTGCGTACGCAAAACAGTCCAATTGTAGAGTTTTCGATGAAAGATGCCGTTTGGGGAGCCGTTCCCGATGGAAAGGACACACTTAAAGGTAAAAATGCTTTAGGAAGGTTACTTATGGAATTAAGGGAATTGTATTTAAAAAATTCTTTTGATACAGAAACAGTACAATCCTTAAATATTCCTGCTTTTTTACTTTTTAATAATCCCATAAATAAAGTGCATAAACCCGAATTTGTTATCAGTGACCTTGATGAAATTTATGCCTATTAAATATTTTTTAAATCTCTTAATACGTTTGTGATTGGGATTTAATATACATATTCATAATTTATCAAGGGAAGTAAGTTGTCCTGTAGCGTTCCATCCTGGTTTGTTCTTAAAAACGATGGATTAGCATTAACTACATGAATATCTTCACCCGCTGTCCATTGTGAAGTTAAGTAGTTTCACAAATAAGTTTTAGCCGTATTGAATGGTTGTGCTATTAGTGTGACTGCATCAGCCTTGGTCGTTTTAATACCTTTTCCGATAGAAAATCCATAAAGTTGACTACCTGTTCTACTGTGAATTGCGTAATGTGTTATCACTCCTTCATTATCTTTCCAAATTCCTGAAATTCTATATTCCGCCATTTTATATTTTTTAATTTTATTGAAATAACTTAATCCATTATTTTGTAGTGCCATAAAGCATTATATCTTAACTTGCCCGCTCTCCGAAGTCTCCCGCTCTGCGAACGTCTCCGACTTCGCAGCATCTAAATTTCCAGAACAACATGACCCTCACAGATTTTCTATAAAACCACACATTGCTCTTCAAATGCCTCCGAGAGGAAAACCGTAATAAGAACTGGAAAATTATGCTTATGTTTGGGAAGTCAATATGCAAGGGGTACTGAACAGGAGGTGGGAAAGTTTAATTTGAAAAAAGTGTATAAACTTGCGTATATTTACTAGTTGTAAGAAATTTTAACAAAAATCGAAGAATCCAAAATCTAAATATAGCAAATGAGAAAAAATTTCATATTACTCCTATTAGCAATCTTATTTCAATCTTACGAATGTAATTCGCAAAATAAAAAAGAACTCAAGGCTGAAAATATTTCAGTCAAGATTGACACGCTTCTGACAACTGAAATCGGCGGAATAAAACAAGTCATAGAAATTAAAACAGATGATTCTAACAATCCAATACTACTCTTTTTATCAGGTGGTCCAGGAAGTTCAATGATGAAGAATGCGGACTCTTATACAAACATTTTGAAAAATAAATTTACCATTGTTCAATGGGACCAAAGAGATGCAGGAAAAACATTGAAATTAAATCCTTCACCGACACAACCGTCAGTTGAACAAATGGAAGAGGACACTTATCAAGTTATAAGTTTTCTGAGAAAGGAGTTAAACCAAGAAAAAATATATTTATTAGGCAGTTCATGGGGAAATGTTTTAGGCTTTCAGATCGTTAAAAATCATCCTGAACTACTACATTCTTATTTTGCAGTAAATCCAGTTATAAGTCAATTACCCAGTGAGAAAGATTTACTCAAAACTTTGAAAATTCATTTTAAAGAAAATGTTCTTGCTCTTAAAGAATTAGCGAGCGTAAAAATTCCTTTTACAACTGACGAAGACCTGTTTTATTTAAGAAAATGGCTTTTTTATAAAGAGGGTAAAGAATTTGCAACAAGTAATGATTTCAAAAACGGTTTTCTTCAATGGTCAAAAACTTGGTCGCCTGTGTGGAACGAAGTAATGAATATTGATTTACCAAAGACTTTAAAGAAAGTGGACTGTCCAGTTTATTTTTTCGTAGGCAAAAACGATATTCAAACATCGACAAAAATTACAGAAGAATATTTTGAAGAATTGAAAGCACCAAAGAAAGATTTATTTTTATTTAAAAATTCTGGGCATCAAATACATCAAGATGAGCCAGAAAAGTTTCAAAATACAATAATCAAAATGTTGGACACGAATAAATCAAAGGAATAAAACTACTTACAACAGCTAGGATTTCGTTGCGGCTGGAAGCCGAACACACGAGCGACAGCGAACTGACGAAGTAATGAATTGCAAGTCACCGAATACTAGTATAAATAGAAATAAATGAGGTAATCCTGTGTTGAACTGCCTGTCTTGTCTTTTATCGGGAGAACCGATTACATGCCGTTAACACTTATGGAGTTATCGTTAAGGTGTTTGAATGGATTTGGATTTGAAGAGGATTTAGGGTTCTCTTTTTTTGTGGGGTAAAATGAGGTAGTTGTGGAGGTATGGGAGTTGAAATATCGAACATCTTTGGGATGTAGGGGAAACCGTAATTACAATTGGAAAATTATGCTTATGTTTGGGAAGTCAATATGCAAGGGGTACTGAATAGGAGGTGGGAAATTTTAATTTGAAAAAGGTGTTTAAACTTGCGTATATTTACTAGTTGTGCGTAACCATAAAACGACAGACAACAATGTTTGGACTATTTAAAAAGACAAGTTGGAAAATTGACGGAAAGGCACTCGACTTTTTCCGCCAAGTCTTTTTGCAATTACCGGCTGACTTTAAATTTTTAGCAGACGGACTTGACAAAGGACTTTATAGAAGGTTTTCCGTAAATCACGCAATGAAAGGACACTTCTATTCAATAGGTTTTGACCCATCGCAATCCGATAAGTCAATGACCAAAGGGAAACAGTTTGAATTAGAAAACATCATTATTAAACAAGACGGACAAGAATACCAATTAAACATTACAATTCACGAAGGACTTTGGATAGGTTTTGAAATTGAAAAAAATATTTTGGACTTCAATAACTTCCGAATTGACTTGTCATCATTTAGGAAAAGCAAAAGCAAGTTTGCCGCAGACACAAAAATTGAAAAACTCGTTAGCGGTTTAATTTGTGAGCAACTTGGCCTGACAGACCTTGGTGAATTTGATATTGACGGCAAGACATACTTCCAAATTAAAGACCTTGAAGACGGCAACTACATAGCAATTGACAGCAAAGGACAAGTATTCGGAATAATTCACGACCCGTATAAAATTGAACTCATAAATAAATCAGTCAGACAATTTGTTGACGATGTTAATGGCGGACTGTTTGACTTTGATAAATATCTAAATGGAGAAAATGGCAACGCATAACAGCACATTTGCAATCGGCGGGGTTTCGTGCTCCGCAGACAGTTTTGTGGTTACACAAAGTTCAGTTCTCCGAATAATCATTTGTGCTGAAAAGCCCGCCCATCGCAAATCTGCAAAACGTCAGGCTGTGAAATAACCTCTTTTTTCTTTAAAATTCCCACATTTTTCTTTTACCACAACCCAAATCAGGCCTTTTAAGAAGGCCTTTTTTTTAGGCTGCAAATTTAAGTGGGCAGAAAACAAGGCTTAATTTAAGCTTTAAATAGTCCGTTTTCAGCAAAAGCAAGACTTTGGTCTTGTAAGGCGACTTCCAGTTCCTAAGTTTGGCAATTAAATCAGGAACTCCCAAGATATTTATCGTGCGTTTGATGTTGTAAACCAGCATGATTAAACTGTGTTCGCCGTTTACTTTTTCGAGTCCTATTAAGTTGGTGTGGTTGTAACCCCATTGGCGTTTAATGGTGCCAAAAATGTGTTCGTTTATCTCCTGCCGTTTACGATACAATTGCGGGTTTTCTTGGTAGCGTTTGTTGTTTTCTTCCACGGCATCGGCATATTCGCTTCGGTCTATTTCTCTTCCGCCTGTTCTGCTGGTGCATGAATGTTTTACGGGACATTCCTTACAGGCTGGAGTTCGGTATTTCTTAAACTGATAACCACTTTGCTCGGTTCTACCGCTTTTTTTATGCCATCTTCCTGTGGTTTTTAAGGTTTCTCCTTGGGGACATGTATAGGTGTCGTCTGATTTATTGTATTTAAATTGAGCTACCAAATATTCGGGTTGGGTCACGCTTTCTTTGCTTCTTCCTGGAGTAGGATGTGCGACAATGGTGGTAATATTATGTTCTTTGCATTGGGCGATTTCTCGCCCGTTGTGGTAGCCTTTATCAACTAAAACGGTCATGGTCTCGACTTGCAAATTTTCTTTGGCTTCCAAAGCAATCGCTCCTAAAGCATTTAAATCGTTCCTATTTATAGTGTGAGTAGCTACAACTAAATTGTGTTTATTGTCCACCGCTGCTTGAATGTTGTAACTCACTTCTACCACAACTCCTTGTACCAAAAGGGCTCGTGCATCTTCGTCGGTTGTACTAATCTGGGGTTCTCCGCTTTCTTTTAGTTTTTCAGCCAAAAGTTCGTAGTTGATTTTATTGGTTTTCAACCGCTCTATTTTGGCTTGAATATTTGTGATTTTGGTGCTGTTTTCTTGGTTGTCGTTTTGCTCCAAGTCAGTCAAATACTCTTGTGTTTTTTCTTCAATATAAGCCAAGTGTCTCTCTATTTTCTTTTGGCTAAAGTTGGCTTTCTTACTGTTATGTGCTCTGCTTTTGGTGCCGTCAATGGCGATGGTTTCTCCTGCGATTAAATCGGCATCTTTAAGGAAGGACACAAAAAGTTTGAAGAGCTTTTTCAGTCCTTTTGAATTGTGTTTTCTAAAGTCCGATATGCTATGGTAATTGGGAACTAAGCCACACAAAAGCCATTGCATTTCGGTATTTCGAATGCATTCTTTTTCGAGTTTGCGGGAGCTACGAAGTCCGTTAAGGTAGCCGTACAAATAGAGTTTGAGGAAGATTTTGGTATCAAAACTTGGTCTACCTTCTGATTTTAGGGTTTGTACTGTAAAATCTAAGGCTTTCAAGTCGATATTCTCTACAAAGGCATCTATAAATCGAATGGGATTATCGGTAGAAATACTAGATTCTAAAGACGCTATGGTCATTTGGTTACGGGAAATTCCGGTGATGTGCTGCATGTTTAAAAATACGAAATCCTGTCTTTTTATGCAAATAGTTTTATATATTTGGAAGTAATAAAACGGAGGTTTTTTCACAGACTGACGTTGTGCGTCAGCTTAGAAAAACGAAACATAGACTAAAATGAAAATTGAAAGATTACACCATATTGCTATAATTTGTTCAGACTATGAAAAATCGAAACAATTCTATACGGAAATTTTAGGATTTAGAATTGATAAAGAAATTTATAGATCAGACAGAAATTCATTTAAACTTGACCTTTCACTTAATGGACAATATTTAATTGAACTTTTTTCTTTTCCAAACCCACCAAAAAGAACAACAAGACCAGAATCCACAGGATTAAGACATATTTCTTTTGGTGTACGAGATATTGAGAACGAAATTGAATTTTTAAAATCTGAAAATATACCTACCGAAAAATTACGTATAGACGAATTCACGGGTAGAAGATTTACATTTTTTAACGACCCTGATAATTTACCAATTGAGCTTTACGAATTATGATAAATATTGAAGATTACATTGAAAATATAAGAGCTAAATTTCCAAAAATCGGCAACTCTCAACCTTGGGAAATCATTGATAATTTAGAATCCCTATTATTGCAAATCATAGAAACGTTAGACCATAATTATAATATTGAAAATAACATTGCTATCCACAAGACTGCAATAATCGAACAAGGTGTAATATTGAAGGGTACAATTATCATTTCTGAATACTGTTTTGTAGGAGCAAATGCATATTTACGAGGACCAATATTTTTAAATAAATTTGTAAAGGTAGGACCAAGTTCGGAAATTAAACAATCAATAATTTTTGACAACTCTGCAATAGCACATTTTAATTATATTGGAAATAGCATTATTGGGCAAAACATAAATTTTGAAGCAGGTTCTATTTGTGCAAATCATTATAACGAAAGACGAGATAAAAATATCTTTGTAACACAAAATGGAAATCTTATCGATACAAAGACAGAAAAATTTGGTTCGTTAGTTGGTGACAATTCTAAAATCGGAGCAAATGCAGTATTATCACCAGGAACAATTTTAAAAAAATTTAGTATTGTTAAACGACTTGAACTAATAGAACAGACAAAATAATAAAGCCGAACGCACAACAGCTAGGATTTAGTGGCGGCTACAAGCCGAACACCCGAGCGACAGCGAACGGACGAAGTAATGAATTGTAAATCACCGAATACTAGTATAAATAGAAATAAATGAGGTAATCCTGTGTTGAGGAACGTATTACTTGTCTTAAAGACTTATGGAGTTATCGATAAGTTGTTTGAGTGAGTTTTAAGAGGATTTAGAGTCCCCCCGCTCTCCGAAGTCTGTCGCTCTGCGAACGTCTCCGAATTCGCAGCATCTAAATTTCCAGAACAACAGCACCCGCACAGATTTCTATAAAACCACACATCGCTCTGCGAATTCCTGCGACAGGAAAACCGTAATTACAATTGGAAGATTATGCTTATGTTTGGAAGGTTAATACGCAAGGGGTACTGAATTGGAGGTGGGAAAGTTTTAATTTGAAAAAAGTGTATAAACTTGCGTATATTTACTAGTTGTGTATAATTTTATTAAAACTGAATGAAAAGAATATTTATTTTACCAACAACAGCAATATTATTTATATTGTGTGTAACATCATGTGTTAGCATAGAAAAAGCAATTGAGAAACCAAATAGTGAGTCTAAAATTGTAATAGACACAATTTTTAGCACATACTTGAATGAACATAGAATTATTTCAACTTATCTTCCAAAAGGTTACACAAATGAGAATACTTATCCAGTTATTTATGCCACAGATGGTCAAATTATAATTGATTCATACGCCAAATCTTTAGATTCAATTATCGCCACTAAAGTTATACCTGAATTTATTCTTGTAGGTGTTTATTCTAATGAAACAATAGTACCAAACTCTGAATTTGAATATAGAAATTTTGAATACATAAAAGATTGGGCTGATGAAAATGACACCTTATTAAATTCCCGTTTTTCAAATCACTTCAAATTTTTCTCTGAAGAAGCAATTAACTTGATAGAGAAAAAATATTCTGTAGCTAAAAGTAAAAATGGCAGACACTTCTATGGAACATCAAATGGTGCTGGTTTTGGAGTTACACTTGGGTCTGAAAATCCTGATTTGTTTTCAAATTATTTATGCTTTTCAATGGCAGGTGGAAATTATGGAAATTTAAAGTGGACAGAATCTAATTTTCCTTATTATTACTTATCATATGGTAGCGAAGAACCTTTTCCATTAATCATTGCAATAAAAGAATTTGATGAGTTCTTAACTCAAAAAAAATTTAAACATTCATTAAACATATATAATGGTGGTCACGACAGAAAATTATGGAAAAAAGAGTTTTTAAAAATTCTTCCTGAAATTATTAAATAAAAAACTATACACAACAGCTAGGATTTCGTTGCGGCTGGAAGCCGAACACACGAGCGACAGCGAACTGACGAAGTAATGAATTGTAAATCACCGAATACTAGAATAAATAGAAATCAATGAGGTAATCCTGTGTTGAACTGCCTGTCCCGATTTTTATCGGGAGAACCGATTACATGCCGTTAACACTTATGGAGTTATCGTTAAGGTTTTGGAATGGATATGAAGTTCCGGTAATTATTGGGATAGGGTTCTCCTTTTTTTGTGGGATTGGAATTTGGCTAAAGCATTTTGTTGGATTACCCAGTCCGTCAGCGAAAGCAGACAGCAGTTGATAGGACGGTGTTTAAAAAAAGGGATATTCCGTTTTTATATAGAAAGTTTTTTATATTTGGAGGTAATAAGACGGATGTTTCTTATGGACTTATTTTAGCAGCAAGTTGAAAACTATAAGTATAAAAAATGCTCTAAATAAAATTTAGAGCATCTTTAATCTTTTACTTGGTTACATTTCTACGAAAGAAAGAGGCTTGACCAAGTCTATACATTGCAAATGTACAAATAAATATCGAACTTGCAAAATTTATGAAAAAGGAATTACGTTATAGATATTTATCTCGACCTAGATATAATAGATATTTAGCTGCAACAGCAAATAACAATGATAAAGCTAAAAGGCTATACAATGCGAACATAAGATTGGCTCAGGCTTTCCATCCAATTTTGAGTCAATTCGAAGTTATTCTAAGAAATAGTCTTTGCCTAAAAATGGCAACTCATTTTGCAGATCCCGATTGGATAATAAATCAAAAAACAGGGTTTATGAGCCACCCTTCTTTGAATAGTTCTCACTATTTTTTAAGGTCTTCCGTTCGCAAAACAGAAAGCAATTTAACAAGGCGGGCTATCCCAATTACTAATGGAAAAATAATTTCAGATCAAAATTTTGGATTTTGGATTGCTTTTTTTCTACCTCATCATTATGCTTTAATTGGTGGACAGCCCATACATATTTTCCCAAACAAGCCAAGTGTAGAAGATCGAGCAAGTTTATATTCAAAGCTTGATGATTTAAGGAGTTTTCGAAATCGTGTAAATCATTGTGAGCCGATTTGTTTCCATGGGAATAGTATAGATTGTACCGAGGCAATTGCTATTAGGAGAAAACTTTACAGTTTAGTGGAATGGATAAATCCTGATTTAGTTCCATTCTTGAAGTCGGTTGACAATACACAAAATAAAATCGACAAAATCATGAATATATAAAAACAAACCAGTAGCAAACAGTTAAGACTTTGTTGGGTTCGCCGATTACATGCCGTCAACACTATGGAGTTATCGTTAAGTGGTTTGAATGAATATCAAGAGGGTTTAGGGTTCTCTTTTTTTGTGGGATAGGAAGGAGGAAAAAAGGGTTAAAAGTTTAAAAGGTTATGGGTTATAGGGGTTGAAGGCTTCACGGTATCCAGGCTGGAAATGATTATATTCCGTCATTACTTGAGGAGTTATTGTTAACGTGTTGGAAAAAATATGAAGGGATTATTTGTCCTATTTTTTTGTGGGGTAGGAAGGAGGAAAAAAGGGTTAAAAGTTTAAAAGGTTATAGGTTTATAGGGGGTGGTGTTGTGATGTGTTTTTATAAAAGAAGAGGATTTTTACGAATCGCGTTGCAAACGCTTAGACCAGTATTTATAAGTAAGTAGGTACTCGTTACAAACGAGCACAAGCTTTGAGTTTAAAAGGTTATTGAGTTATAGGGGGTGAGTATGGATTGCAAATCCGCGCCATCTGGTTCATTTCACTAATTTCATTTTAAGAAAGCATTATTGATTAAAAATTGTTTTTTTAAATCTATTAATTTTTTATTTTTATTAAGTCGTTGAAATAAAATAAGTTAAACTTTTTTATCGTAATGCTCTATATAGCACTAAATTCAGTATTTTTGCATAGTGAAATGCCTAACAAAAAGAAAATTAAATTAAAAAATTAAAGTAGGCATTACAAGTGACCAATAAAGAAAAATAAATAAACAACACTTGAAACAGTCTGTAAACATAGCAACAATTTTTCCCAAACACTTATTTTGGGATATGGATCCTAATAAACTTAATCTTTCTAAAGACAAGTCTATTATTATACCAAGGGCTTTGTATGCAACAACTCCAGATACATTTGAAACAGATATTCTAAAATTAGAAACACTGTATTCTGCTAATGATATTGTTAAATACTTAAAATTAACGACAGAGAATATCAGTAACAAAGTTTGTATAAGTGTTTCAAAAAGATACAATGTAAAGCCATTTCTTCGTTTTTCGCTTTAATCTATGAAGGCAGTTACTCCAGCAATAATTAAAGCCATTATAGAATTACAAACATTACCAACAGTATCAAAATTTACTTTAGGTGGTGGTACAAATCTGGCACTACAATTCAATCATAGAGTTTCTGATGATATTGATTTCTTTTACGATGGAATAATTGGTAAAGAGGGTTTTAAAAATATCGAAAATGAAGTCAAAAGCTACTTTGGTACAAAAGCAAAAAGCTTTGATGATCCTTGTGATATAAACGACCAATATTGCTTTCTGCGTTTCTTTCTTGATTTAGAAGATGGTGTAACCATTAAAGTGGAGATACTTCAAAATAGGAAGAATTTGTTTGAGGTAGAAGTAAATCAAGGAATACGTTTACTTTCAAAAAGAGACACTGGTTTATTCAAATTAATCAGCACCTCAAATCGTTCTACCAAAAGAGATATTTACGATTTAGACTTCATAACTGATACAATTTCATTAATCGATTTATATGAAGACTTAAAAGTCAAAATACTTAAATTCAACAAAGAAGTAGATAAAACAATATTTGATTTAAGTAAAAACAAAACCCCTATTGACAATCCAGAATTATTATTAAAATTTGGTGATAATTCCGATTATTCAAAATTTCCGTCACACACAAACGATACCATACAAATCATCGAGGGAAGCAAAACTTGGATTGAAGCAAAAATAAGTTGGCGTTCAAAAGTAAGACGTCTTTACAGTCATTTAGGCAAAAATTTCCCTGTAACAAAAGGAATAAAAATCAAATAAGGCCGCTCTCCGAAGTCTGTCGCCCTGCTCTCTGAAATTTGATGCTCTGCGAACGTCTCCGACTTCGCAGCATTTAAATTTCCAGAACAACAGCACCCTCACAGATTTCTATAAAAACACACATTGATATGCAAACGTCTCCACAAGAAAACCGTAATTACAATTGGAAAATTATGCTTATGTTTGGAAGGTTAATGCGCAAGGGGTACTAAATAGGGGGTGGGAAATATTAATTTGAAAAAGGTGTATAAACTTGCGTATATTTACTAGTTGTGCGACACTTTAGAAAAACTGAACGAAATAAAGAAAATTAAGAATTGAAAAAAGAAAAATTATACTTTTTATTTGTCTTGTCCTTGATATTTTTATTGAGTTCTTGTAGTAAACTAATTCCAGCCGAATTTTGGAAAAATTATAAAACAGAACTTATAATTGAAAATGTAAATGACCAAGGTCCATACGGCGGAAATCGAGCAATCTATTGGAAAACCAAAGCAGTAAATACTTTTGATTCAAAGAAAGTAATTGAATTTGCAGAAGAAAATGGATGGGAATTAACTGGAAAAGAAAAATTTAAATCTGAAATTATTAGAAATTGGAAAATTGGAAACAAATTAATTTTTCCTTTGTCATATTCAGGATTTCAACCAAAATTAGAAAATGATGAAACTTATCAAAATTTCCCAAGATGGATCAATTCCAACATTACACTTTATAAATTTAAAACTAACTTTATAACAATTGAACCTGGAACTGACAATTCTACAGAAGAAAATGGTTTTATATTGATAAACGAAAATGAAACCCAAATGAGTGTTTACAATTTATGGGGAGAATAATGAAACGTAAAAAAGCGATCGCACAACAGCTGTTTTGATATAGCTGGAATTTAGTGGAATTATCGTTTCGCATCAAGTTTTCGTTAAGCCGAAAACTGATAGGTTACGAACTTCCAGCCATCTCAAAGTGGCATAACGTTAGCAATAATAAAAAAAACAAATTCATAAAAATTGAACCATAGATTTTATAATAAGAATAAAAAAGAGCAAAATAGAATCTTAATTGTGATAGCGATTTGTTCTATTATAATTATTTTATTGTCAGTTAGTATATCAATCTATTCAGGGATATACCTGATTGGAATTTTGACATTTGCAATAAACTTAACTATAATCGCACCATTCATCGATATGCCTTCCTTAAAAAAGAAGGGAAGAATGATTTATTATTCACCTTTGTTTATAACCGAAAAACCGAAAAACGGACTAATCAAAATTCACGGTGGAACTTTATTTGATTACTATTTCGTAATTGACAAAAAAATGAATGGAAAACAAAGAACCAATTTTATAATCCAACAGTATTTGGATGGACTTTTGCACCTAATCGAAAAGTATGAGAATGATAAGAAAATCAAAATTAGAGGGACGAGCTACATAATAAATCAAAGAACAGCAGAAAAAATTGGCTTTGAAATTGTTGAAACTGACATTTTGCAAAAAATAATCCTAATTTATAACTACTTCAATATTTTGATTTCAAATTCAATAGCAAAAAATAAATTATCATTTCCGAAATTAAACAAAACCAAAACATTTGACGCTGATATGAGTCAATTACTTGAACGAAAAGAATATATTGAGAAATTAAATAAATCATTAAAAAGTACTATTGCTAACAACGTTTATAATTAATGGCTAGTTCCTGCTTGTTTACGAAAACCCGCTCTCCTAAGTCTGATACCCCGCTCTGCGAACGTCTCGGATTTCAAAATGCTCTTCTTGTTGTTGACATAATTCTTCTAATTTAGGCTTTTTATTCCTGTCTTAAATCTAAACTAAAAGTTGTGCGTTTTTTGGGAAACAGCATAATATTTCTACTGACTTATATAGTAAAGAAATTGAGGAGGTATGAATAGCAATTGGTAAAGTTAAGCATAGATGTTGCTGTCCTACTTTATATTATTGATTTAATTAAGTATCTTTGTAGTACTAAAGAATACATCAAAAGAATAGATTATGGAAAGCAAAGTTGTATTTAGAAAAGATACCCCGCAAACCAATGCTTTATTGAGAGCTAGTAAGGATGCTTCTGCGACAGCTAATCGAGCTTCCAGAGCATTAGGTTTAACGGTTACTTACATTAAAGATGGAACAGTTTATGAAGAAAGTGCAGAAGGCACGGTTCATGTAATAAGAAAAATCGAGGAAAATATTGTCGCTCCTTTCGAAATTAAAAAAGGATTAGTTCTACGTGCCAAGTAAAAAGATAAGAATTTTTGCAGGTCCGAATGGTTCTGGGAAAAGCACTTTGTTTAGTGAATTTTCCAAAAATTACAATACAGGCTATTTTATCAATGCGGATGAAATTGAAAAGAAGTTGACTTTTTCGGGTCTAATCGATTTACAAGAAATAGGTATTACTGCAACTCAAAAAGACTTAGATAATTTTATAGCACTTCCTGCATCTCAAACTCTTTTTCAAAAAGCAAATGATGAGGGACATATCATAGATGTCATTGTTAAAGAAAATTTTATTGTTGATACTTCCAAAGAAACCCATAGTTACGAAGGTGCATTTATAGCGTCTTTTATAAGACACTTACTTATGGCTCAAAACAAATCTTTCAGTTTTGAAACGGTCATGAGTCATACTTCCAAAATTGACGAAATTACTACAGTGGTTGATTTGGGATATGCAGCCTATCTCTATTTTGTTTGCATTGATAGTCCCGAAGTAAACGTATCTCGTGTACATAATAGGGTTGAAAAAGGAGGTCATGAGGTACCGACGGATAAAATTGTTAAACGATACTTCCGAACATTAGAGAATCTTCATTTGGCTCTACCACATTGCCATCGTGCTTATTTATTTGATAATTCGGGTAAAGAACAAGTTTTATTGGCGGAAGTTTACAAAGGCAATATGGAGCTGAAAACAGGTCAATTACCCAATTGGTTTATGAAATTTGTTTTACCATATTATACGAGTTAAGAATCCCCCGCTCTCCAAAGTCTGACGCTCTGCGAACGTCTCCGACTTCGCAGCCTCTAAATTTTCAGAAGAACATCACCCTCAAAGATTTTCCATAAAAATGAGACCGCTCTGCGAGCGTCTCCGACTTCGCAGCATCTAAATTTCCAGAATAAAATCATCCTCACAGATTTTCTATAAAAACACACATCGCTCAGCAAATGCCTCCGAGAGGAAAACCGTAATTACAATTGGAAAATTATGCTTATGTTTGGAAAGTCAATATGCAAGGGGTACTGAATAGGACGTGAGAAATATTAATTTGAAAAAAGTGTATAAACTTGCGTATATTTACTAGTTGTAAAACATTAACAAACGAAATGAAAATAACATTAATATTACTTGCTCTAATTGGAATTGGACTACTAGTCTCTTGCTCGAATAAGAAAAAAAAAGAAGATAGCAAGACTATAATGATTGACCCAAGTGAATTAACGCCTGGACCAATTCAACACAATGAATTGTCTGAAAGTCAAACCGAAAAAATCAAATCAATTCATAAAACTTTTGAGGAAGTTTATCCAATAACTCTCGAAGAATCAATTACGAATTTTAAACGTGACCTTAATATTGACAAAGAAATTAATCTTTGGCTGAAAATGAAAGAGGCATTCATTAGCGTTTTGAATGAAAAAAAATATGAAAAAGTTGAAGAAAGGAAAGAAGTTTTTAAAATCATTCTGATGAATACGATGATGCCGAAAAATGAGGTAAAAGACAATATGGAAATTAAAGTACTGTCAGAAAATGATACTGATTACATATTGAATGAATTTGAAAATCAAATGAATAAATAAAACGTTTTACAACACCGTGTAAAATTAATTGCTGGTTCTAGCCGATTTACGAAAGTCCTCGCGGACTTTCTATTTGTGACTCATTTGCTAACTTTAGTGCTTAAAACACGCAACTAATCTTACACATCAACGTTGTGCGTCAGGTTTCTAGCAAAATTAGTAACGGAAAATCAGAAAATAAAAATGAAGAATTTATATTTTGTATTAATTTCACTAATCTTATTGAGTTGTAAAACCCAAGAGAATAAAATCTATTCGGTTAATGATATTTGTAACTGTTTTGAAAAAAGTGCAGAAACTAATTTAGATACTAAATTAAATAGTTGTTTGACAGATTTTAATAAAAATTTGACAATTGAAAATGCAATAGAAAAAAATACAGATTTAGAAAACTTTACCAAAAATGAGTTGAGTAAATTAATTGGAGAATTAATTGAAGAATGTCCGACTTATCAGAAGGAATTTGGAAAAATACTTGAAAATAAGTTCCTTTATAATAATATTGCAAACATAAAAGATAAAGATTCAATAGAAATGTTGGTTCTAAGAAATATTGAAACGGCAAAAAATATTGGAAAATTATCTGAAATTGCAATTAAAGAAAATGACTTTATTAAATCATTAGAATTAATAAATAAATCTATAAAACTAAATCCGAAATCAGAATATCCATATAGGATTAGAGCTTTTTTGTATAAACGAAATGGTGAATTAAAAAAGGCTATCGAAGATATTAAAACAATTAATAAAATTGACACTATTTCAGATTCAAAAAAATTTAACGAATTAGTGGTTAAAAGTTTGACTAAAGATTTAGAAAATAGAAATAAATAAATACCCGCTCTCCGAAGTCTGACGCTCTACAAACGTCTCCGACTTCGCAGCATCTAAATTTCCAGAACAACATCACCCGCACAGCTTTTCTATAAAAATACACCTTGTTCTGCGAATGCTTCCGACATGCAAACCGTAATTACAATTGGAAAATTATGCTTATGTTTGGAAGGTTAATGCGCAAGGGGTACTAAATAGGAGGTGGGAAAGTTTAATTTGAAAAAGGTGTATAAACTTGCGTATATTTACTAGTTAACTGCAATTACTCTCAAAATCAAAAATCTAACTAATTTTAAGCCCGATTAACAAAAGTTTAGCTATGGAATCAAAATGAAAAAAAACATTATACCAATTACATTTCTTTTATTTTCTATTTTTTCTTGTATTAACAAAAAATCTAATCAAGAAATTTTAAGTAACAATATTACAGTAAATCTTGATTTAAAGAAATCAATTACTGATACACTTGAAATAAATTGGACTCGGAAATCACGAATAAAATATTCATTTAATTATTTTTCCGATAATGTCGGAATTTGCAATCTATCAAACGATACTATTTTTATCCAGACCCATCAAGGACTTGGACCAAGTCATACACTTTTTATTTTGATTTCGAACGGCAAATTTGAAGTCAAATTATTTGAACATGACTGTACGTATAGAAATAAATACAAGGTTATTAAACAAAGTTTGGTGTTAAATAAATCAAATTATAAAATTGATGACACATTAACTGGAAAATTATTTTATCAAGGAATATTTGTTTTGGATTCAACTAAAAATATTGTTGACACAACAACAATTTCAGGAAAATTCAAATTAAAAATCAGAAATAAAGATTTTGATTTTGACAGTTTAGAAAAGGAACGAAGATTATCAATTTTAAATAGCCTACAACCTGAAAAAATTAAAGAATTAAATTTATCTAATTGGAAAATAAATTTATTACCAAAAGAAATAAAAAAATTTAGAAATTTAGAAATATTAGACCTAAGTGAAAATGATTTGAAAAATGTAGACTTAAACATTTTATGTGAATTTAATAAACTTAAAACAATTCGATTAAACAATTGTAATTTATCAAAAATTCCAAATTCAATATTTTGTTTAAAAAATATCGAAGTTATTGAAATCGACCATAATAATGTGAAAAAATTACCTTTAAAATTATTCAAACTTTCAAATATTAGAGAACTTAGAATGGCAGATAATTTATTAACATCTTTACCTAAAGAGTCCTTGAATTTAAAAAAACTTAAAATATTAGATATTTCAAGTTTTAATGAAACAGTATATATTAAAAATTTACCTCCTGATTTCTTTAAAACACTAACAAATCTTACTCTTTTTTATCCACCACAGAATATGGACGAAAACAAATATCCTGAAATAAAAAATCTTGAAAATTATTAACTACAGCTAACAGCTAGGATTTCGTTGCGGCTGGAAGCCGAACACACGAGCGACAGCGAACTGACGAAGTAATGAATTGTAAATCACCGAATACTAGATTAAATAGAAATAAATGAGGTAATCTTGTGTTGAACTGCCTGTCCCGATTATTATCGGCAGAACCGATTGCATGCCGTTAACAAGTATGGAGTTATTGTTAAGGTGATGTGAAAAATATGAAGAGGATTAAGTGTCCTCCTTTTTTGTGGGGTTAAAGTTAAGATAAACAGTATGTATTTGATAAAAAATGATTTAATTAAAACTATTTGTTTTCTTGAAGATAATCGTAAATAGGAAAAAAATCATCCTTGACAGCGTAGCTGCAAATGTTAAAATAATTGAATGCGCAATTGCTTAGTTTAGAGAAAGTTATATATTTGCAGTATGAAAAAAATCATCACAAAAGAATCAATATTGAAATCTATAACCAAAATGGTTGCAGATAAAGCTACTGTTCGTTCTTTTTTGAAAGGAAACACTTCTATTGAAACAGTAACTCAAAAAGGTATTAAGTTTGCCAAGCCTTTATAACTGGACTTTTAACGAAGTTACAAGTACTTATAATTTTACTACGAAAAACGACATCGAATATAAAGTTGTATTTATAATTGATGAAACTCTTGATTCTGTATCTGAAGATACTATTGAAAATGTATATCAAGTTATTATTGAAAAAGTTACTGACGCTATTGAACCTTTTGATAGTGCTGTTGCGAGAAAAATGGACGATATCATAAAATCTTTCTTTGAAAATGCTCAAAATTCTTTAATTTATATTTGTTCAGAAGATGAAGAAAAAGCAGAAATTAGATTTAATGTATTTGATAGATGGTATTTAAATAGTACTTTCAATGCATTTGTAACGAAAATTGATAACGTTATTAATTGTGAAGCAAATGGAGCAACATTCTTACTTTATACTTCTTTATTGTATCATAACGACAATCCAAATATTGAGTACGTTCTCACCGCATATAATAGCATTGAAGAAGTCTTAAATTCAAAATAAAAACCTCATGCCAACAGCTAGTGGTTCGTTAAGCTTGAAAAGCCAATACCCTAGCGACAGCGAACCGACGAAGTAATGAATTGCAAATCACCGAATACTAGAATAAATAGAAATCAATGAGGTAATCCTGTGTTGAATTGCCTGTCCCGATTATTATCGGCAGAACCGATTGCATACCGTTAAGGTGGTTGAAAGACCCCCTAGACCCCAAAGGGGGGATTTGAGTGCGAGAACGGATTGCAAATCCGCGCCATCGGGTAGTTTTATGGGTATGGGACAGCGTAATTAGTTGAGAGAAGGTTTTAATAGGTTTGGAATTTTATTATGTGGGACTTTGTGATGGTAAGTGTGAAAGTTTTATATATTTGGAAGTAATAAGGTGGCGGTTTTATTATGAAGTGACGCTAGTTTTAATTTTAGCTCAGCAACCAAAAAAAAACAGATGAATCTACTAAAGACGGGAGAATTTTTCGGAACACATTACCAAAAGGCGGCGTTTGAAAATATAATTATAACGGATACGGAATATACCCATCGTAAAGTGGATTGGCATTATCACGAAAATCCCTATTTCACCTATTTACTTCAAGGTAAACTTTTTGAATCTAATAAAAAAGAATCCTATTATCTAGCACCTGGAAGTTTGTTATTTCACAATTGGCAAGACGCACATTACAACATAAAACCACCCGAATATACCAGAGGATTTCATATTGAATTGAATGAAAATTGGTTTTTAAATTATGATATTCAATTAACTGACTTTGAAGGAAGCATAAATATAAAAAGTCCGTTGACTAAAAATTTGATGAATAAAGTATATGTTGAATCCAAAATAAAAGACCAATATTCAAATTTAGGTATTGAAACATTACTTATTGAAGTTTTTAGTAACCTAAAAGCAGACCAAAAAATAAGTGTTAAAAAACCGGATTGGGCAAATAAACTTCACGAACTGTTATTGGAGGAACAAATGGATTACTCTTTAAACAATTTAAGTTCAGCAGTAGGCATTCATCCCATTCACTTATCCAGAGCGTTTCACCGCTATTTTGGGACAAGTCTAGGCGATTATATTAGGCTATTAAAAGTCAATAAAGCATTTAATTTAATTGCTTCCAATAAAATTTCAATGACAGACATCTGCTATCAATGCGGATTTTACGACCAAAGTCATTTTATTTCAAGTTTCAAACGAATCTACAATACCACTCCAACAAAATTATTTAAAAAAATGTGATAATGTTAATTTTATACAATGGTGATTTAAGTTAAAAAGTAATCTTTGCAAAACATCATTAATCAATCACATTATGAAATTTCAAAACACCTTGCTCTTTTTATTCATTCTTTTTTCGTTTGCTGTCAATGCACAAGATATGGCAGACTACACCGATAATTGGGAAGGAAAAATAGAAAATCCCAAAACGTTCAACTTAAAAGTTGAAATTACTGATTTAGGATTTGAAAAAGCTGTTTTCAAAATTTATAACAATAAAAATAGTATTGATTTTCCATTTGATGCGACTAGTGTTAATAAAATAAAAATACCATTTGCTGAAAATTTATTTTTTGAGGGTATTCTGTCTAAGGATAATAAAGAAATTAATGGCTTTATTAAATCGGGTTTGTTACTTTATCATTTAAAACTAACAAAATCAAACCACAATTCTTATACAGGAGATTGGAATATCTTGATGGTAACCGAACTAAAATCACAAGATTTTTATTTAAGTGTAGAAAATGGTTCTAAAAATGAATATCAAGCGTATCCCATTTTAGGCGACAATCGTTTTACTGGAACTTGGTGCGATAATTTCCAAAAAGAAAATAATATCATATCCTTTTCTGATTTTAAAACAGGATTGCAATTTAAAGGAAAATTAGCACCTAATACAATTCAACTAGGTATCTATTTAGGAACCCATTTAATCACAGAAATAGAATTAAAAAAATCCAAAAGCGATTGGAAAATTGGTGGTTTTGAAACAAATCATAAAACTTCTATTCTAAAACTTACCGAAATGGAACATCTTATTTTAAAGGATTCATTACCCAATACGCATTCGGTTTTAATTTCGAGAAAGGGCAAACTTATTTATGAAAATTATTTTGAGGGTTATACCGCAAATATACCACACGATATGCGATCATCAGCAAAAAGTATTTCATCAGCCATAGTGGGCATTGCTTTAGATAAATCATTATTCAAAAGTGTGAATCAATCTATTTTTGATTTTTTACCCACAAAATATCAAGCTCAAAAAGACCCTTTAAAAGCGAAAATAAATATCCAGAGCCTTTTAACAATGAGTTCAGGATTAGACGCCATTGATTATGGAATAAATGCAAATTTAAAATCGCCTGCCACTGAAGATAATTTTCAAAGAGCAAAGGATTGGATAGGAACAATATTAGCTGTACCTATGATAAATACCCCAAATACAAAAGCCAATTATGGTTCTGCAAATCCTTATTTACTTGGAATTGCTATGGATTCAATGATTACAGAACCAGTAGAACTATTTATGGATAGAAATCTATTTCAAAAACTAGCTATTTCAAACTATATCATACAAGCTGATTTGAATGGAAATCCGTATTTTGGAGGTGGAATGTATCTTACTTCTACCGATATGCTGAAATTTGGAGAACTGTATCTGAATGATGGAAAATGGAACTCAAAGCGCATCATATCTAGTAAATGGATAAAACATTCTTTTAAAAATTACCGTGTTTTAGAAAACACCAAAGACAAAAATGGATACGGATATTTATGGTGGCACCATACCTATCAAGTTAATGGAAAAAGTTTTGAATCTATTGAAGCTAGAGGAGCGGGTGGTCAATATATTTTTGTTATTCCCAGTTTAAAAACCGTTGCAGTGATTACATCTGGAAATTTCAGAAACGGAAAAACACAGCAGCCAGAAATGATTTTTGAAAATTATATCTTGCCACATCTCAAAAAATAAAAAAACAACGAATAGCTAACAGATAGGTCCTCCTTGGGTTCGCCACGGCTAACAATCAGTGCGCCTTTTGCTGAATCCTCCACGGCGGACACGCGGACCCATTATATACCGTCAACATTTATGGAGTTATCGGATTAAGGTGTTTGAATAGATTTTAAGTCCTTATACAAATTGGGATAGGATGCTGTTTTATTGTAGGGCAGGAATTTATAAATCAATGTACTTTATAAATCAGTAACTCTTGAAAAATAAAAAAAGTGACAAACATGCGTTATTACGAACATAAAGACTGTTTTAGTTTACAATAATGAACATTTATAAAAATGAGTAGTAAAAAACAAACCGTTTTACCTAAGTACCAAATACAATTAAAATAGAGGGACGAAAACTTAAAGCTGGCTAGGAAAAGAAGAAAGCTAACGGCTATACAAGTAGCAGAAAGAGCGGATAGCGGACGTACTACTTTATACCAAATAGAAAAAGGAAATCCGAGTGCAGCTATTGGTGCTTACTTCAATCTGCTTCACATTGTGGGACTACAAAACGGCTTCTTAAAACTAGCTGCAGCCAATCAACTAGGAAGAAATTCCAAGACCTCGAACTGCTTAAGTAAAATAAATTACAAAGGAATTTCAGTTACTGTGAATCGCCAGTTCGTTTTTTGTGCAGTGGAAATAAAAAAAAATCACCCCAAGTCACTGAATAGAACGAAGCTAATCTATCGTCAGTTCAAGTGATTTTGTGCAATGTAATGGAACAAAATTGTATCTAGAACCCTCACGCAAAGCTTCTCGATACTATTTTTAGAAACAAAAACTAGCGTTTTTAGTTTTAAAAATCACTCGAAGAGATATAAAATAAGATATTGGGTTTTAATAATAACGATCTGTAATTACTCATCGTCAGTTCGAGTGTTTTTTGTGAAGTAAAACGGAACAAAAAATGTATCGAGAACCGTCCTCGTCAGTTCGAGTGATTTTGTGCAATGTAATGGAACAAAATTGTATCGAGAACCGTCCTCGTCAGTTCCAGTGATTTTAAGGCATCGCAGTGGAATTAAAATAGGATTATTTTCGTCAGTTCGAGTGTTTTTTGTGAAGTAAAACGGAACAAAAAATGTATCGAGAACCGTCCTCGTCAGTTCAAGTGATTTTGTACAATGTAATGGAACAAAATTGTATCGAGAACCGTCCTCCTCGTCAGTTCAAGTGCTTTTGTGCAATGCAATGAAACAAAATTGTATCGAGAACCCTCACGCAAAGCTTCTCGTGTCCTCGTCAGTTCGAGTGATTTATCAAATTACTCCCATCCGTGTTCTTTTTTTTTTACCAACACTTTTCAATCAGAAGACTAGTACAAATCACACCAAATCGGCTTTCAATTATTACAATTACCATCACAAAAAATTTCTCCCAATTAATCGAATTACTCGAATCCGTGTTCCTTTTTTTTACTAACACTTTTCAATGAGAAGGCTAGTACAAATCACACCAAATCGGCTTTCAATTATTACAATTACCACTACAAAAAATTTCTCCCAATTAATCGAATTACTCCAATCCGTGTTCCCTTTTTTCTTCCCTAAGTAAACCGTCTTAAAAACTTAAAATAAAACTTCGAACCTTCGTGGCTTCGTGGCAAAATCCCTCCATTCTTCAATCCTTACAAATTTCTTCCAATTTATCAAATTACTCCAATCCGTGTTCTTTTTTTTTTTTACCAACACTTTTCAATCAGAAGACTAGTACAAATCACACCAAATCGGCTTTCAATTTTTACAATTACCATCACAAAAAATTTCTCCCAATTAATCGAATTACTCCAATCCGTGTTCCTTTTTTTTACCAACAGTTTTCAATGAGAAGGCTAGTACAAATCACACCAAATCGGCTTTCAATTATTACAATTACCATCACAAAAAATTTCTCCCAATTAATCAAATTACTCCAATCCGTGTTCCTTTTTTTTAAAAACTTAAATTGAAATACTTTGGTTCATTTTATCCAAAGAAAAACACCCTCTATTTTAAAGAACTTAGAACCTTAGTGCCTTAGCGGCAAAAGTCCTCACGTTCTCAATCCTTTATGCATTAAAAACCCCCAAACACCGCACGCCAGCCATGCCTTGTTCCTTCAGTTCATACAACTTCTCATTTTGGCTTTGGTAATACTGTACCGCTAAAAAAGCCATACGAGGGCCATTAATCTCAGGCAAGTCCGAAATTTCAAACGAGGGAGGCAACGAAACCACTTGCTCTTTAGACAAAAATACAGTCTCAGCCGAATACGTCAAGAAACTTCCTTCTGCTAAATCGTAATCCACTACGTAATAATGAAAATGCAAGTCAGTGGTACTATTTTTAAACAGCAATGCAGGACCAACTACCGGTGGAACCACACAAGTTTGTCCAGCTAAACCAACAACAGGACGTGCAGTAAACAAAGACAAAACGTCCTGTTTGGGGGCAAACAAAAAATCGGTCAACAATTTCTTACCACCTACAGTTTTGAAAGCTTCCCATACCGAACGCTTCCCACGTTCCGAATGCAAGTCTTCAACCTTAACCTGCTGTAACATCGACATCGTTCTGCTGTGCAAACTCACATCTTTAATATGAAATAACGCCAAGTCCGTAGCCATCCGAAGCAATTTCTTAGCTCGAGAAGTAATCCCAAACTCACTACCATTCTCCCGAACACGAGCCATAGAATCCTTTGTCTTAATAGCTTCGCCAGTGAAACCACCACCACTTTTTCGAGCAACCCACTTGCCTTTTCTTTTATAAAAATTGATACCTCCTAGAGTACCATCTAACGGAAACATGCCTCCTTGCTTTGCCATAACAAATACTTTTTAGAGTACAAAGATATAAATTAAATTTATACATTGTATACATTTATAGAGTATTTATAACGTATTTATAACGTATTTATAGCGTATTTATAGCGTATTTATAGCGTATATATAGCGTATATATAGCGTATTTATAGCGTATATATAGCGTATATGTAGCGTATTTAAAGCATATATATATTATATCTAATGCTACTTTAGAGCAATATTAAGAGGTAATAAAAAATATTTTACCTCAATCAAGCCTCAACAATGAGAACAATCAGCAGATTGTCAACCAACCTCTGATTACAAAAAAAAGACACCTGCCGTTACAATCGAACGAATTCAAAATCTAAAACAAACGAACTACACCTTGTCTTAATTCTTAATACTCAACTCTTAATACTCCCCATCTTACTTCTGTATACTCCAATCTTAATACGCTACTCATAACTAAACTGCAACGAACTCAAGTTCTTGTACATTCCAATTTCTAATGCAATCAATTCTTGGTGGGTTCCTTTTTCGGTGATGGTTCCGCCGTCTAGGACTAGGATTTGGTCGGCTTTTCGGATGGTGGAGAGGCGGTGAGCGAGCTTTGGCGTGATTCACGACGAACAGGCGGTATGTTGATTTTTGATATTTTATGTTTGTTTAAAGAATGAAGTGGCTTCGAGGTCAGAGACCATCGAAGAGCGAGCTAAAATAACACTTTCTGAATTATCCCACAAGAAGAAGGGATTCGTGTGGGAGCGGGATCAATATTATTGCTTTAATTTTCATTTTTTCCAACTAATTTACAATTTCATTTTGTAAAAAAAACTCTGTTTTATTACTTCCAAATATAGAAAATTATATGCATAAAAATAGGAAAATGTGTATTTATAGCCATGCAGCGATAGTTAGTAAATTGGTAAGTTAGTATTAATGATATTGTTTTAAAGTTTGCATTTATCGGGCTTGGAGGCCAGAGACCATCGAAGAGCGGAGCATTTTTTCGATAAACATCTGACCACTTTGAGGTCAGTCTATTCCTTAGTTTAATGACATTGTTCGTACGGACGCGGGGTAGACTAGTTCGAACTTCAACAATTGTTTCTAACTAAATGCCA
Source organism: Flavobacterium sp. SM2513 (assembly GCF_050908145.1). GTDB lineage: Bacteria > Bacteroidota > Bacteroidia > Flavobacteriales > Flavobacteriaceae > Flavobacterium. Next base: position 2,529,993 of record NZ_CP194228.1, read on the forward strand.
CACGAAGGGTTTCGGGAGCTGTGTTGCGTTGCAAACGCTTAGTATCGTTTTCAAAAGGTAATTAGGTACTCGTTGCAAACGAGCACCAGTGGGATAGAGTTTTCCCATGCAAGAAAAGTGTTTTGCTATTGAAGAAAAGACTTTGATTATGCAAGAAAAGAGTTTTGTTATAAGAGAAAAGTGTTTTGCTATTTAAGAAAGGAGTTTTGTTATAAGAGAAAAGAGTTTTGCTATTCAAGAAAAGAGTTTCGTCATACTATAAAAAACTTTTACTATGCAAGAAAAGTGTTTTGTCATTCATAAAAAGTCTTTTTTCATTTGTGAAAGCTTGTTTTTCGTTCTTGAAAGGTTATTTTTGGTTTTAAAAGTACTTTTTCGTTTTTGAAAAGGTGTTTTTCGTTTTTTAAAGGTCGTTTTTGGTTTTGAAAGTACTTTTTTTAGTTTTGGATGGCGTTTTTTATTTTAGAATAGTGGTTTTTCATTTTGAAGGGTGGTTTTCAGTTATGGAAGTTACTTTTGTAGGAGCCACACTAAGGGATTCTTACAGAAGCGGGGAAATCTGTGAAATCTATGAAACTGTAAGTAAATAAAAAAGTCCCAATTACTTGAGACTTTTTAAAATATAGATTTTGATATTGTTACTCTTTTATAAACTTCGTATTCGCTGTTCCTTTATTAGTCATTACTTTTATAAAATACGTGCCTGTTTTTAAGTTGGCGACATCAATTGTAGTATTATTTTCTGGATTGGTAACAGCCATTACCATTTGACCCAAAGTATTGTAGATACTAATTGACTTCAGTACTATTTCGTTTTTAGTATTGAAATGCAATACGTCTTTCGCAGGTATTGGATACACCGTAAAATAACTTCCGAAATCAAAATCTTGATTACTTAAAGTAGCAATTGTTGTAATAGCGGTATTGGTTATAATTGGAAAATTATAATCAAAATAGATGCTTGCCGTATTGCTGAACGTGTTTCCAAGCACAAGCGTTGATTTGGTTTTAATTTTAAACGCTACATAGCCATCATTGTTGGCATCATCAAAAGGAAGGTTGATGTTTTCAAAGATGAACTCTACTTTTCCAGTAGTACTGTTTATTCTCGTGATATATGAATGACTGCTACTTTGTGCTACTAAACTAGATATTTCAAACTTAGTAGTATCAATAACATCTGAAACCACTATATTTTGTGCTGCAAATGTTCCTGTGTTTTCAAAACGGATTACATAATGAACATATTCGCCAATCATACTGGGTGTAATGGTTGTACCTTCTAAACAGGTTTTATCATTTGGATCAAAAGAATTTACCACCGTTTGATTTAAAGTAAAGGTATTGTCATTTGGCATTTCATCCGTAGCACCAACAATAGTTGCTGTATAATTTAAAATAGTACCAGCATTAACCGCTGGATTTTCCATTGGAGAATTGATATTAAAAGTTAAATTAATTTCTCTAGTTTCAAAAGGATTTAAATTGCTGTATGTCCAACTTAAACTATTGGTAGCAGAACTAGAATTAAGTGGAGTTGTCGAAATCAAATCCATAACTGCATCATCAAAAGTAAAACTTAACGAACCGTTAGAAACTTGATTACCTTTGTTTTTATATATGATTTTATATTTAGCATCAAAACCTGGACGTGCTGGAACAATTGGAAGAATTGAAACCTCCACATCATTGTGAATACCATTTGCGGTAATACAGAAATCTTGAGTATAAGGACTTGCAGTAGATGGAAATGAAACAGAAGCTGAAGTTGGTGAAATGTTGAAATAACTTGGGTTCTCTATTTGTGGAAGAATAGTATATGTGTCGGCAAAAACTGGTATAGAATAAATACCTAAATTATTACCAATAAAAGCTGCTGAATGCACTTCATTTGAAATATTAACTTTCATATTTGGATAATATATATCATTATTATCACAACCATTATTATCAATATCCAATAAACTATTACCTTGAATAGTATGATATTCTCCACCCATTACAAAATTACAATAAGTGTTTGCTTGGCAAGTGAAAGTATAACCATAATTATCAATCTTATTCTGAACAAGAGTTATATCATCTTCATCAGCACAAATAAAACGAAGGTTATAGCATCCTTGAAAACTCAAGTCTATTTCATTACTACCATTTTTTATATTTAATCTTGTCATTGAAATACTACTGCAATATAACTTTTTTAGTTTTGTCATATGACTAACATCTAAAGTTGGTGAATTGAAACTAAGATTTAAATAAGTTAAATTTACCAAATTGGTTAAATTTGAAGTAGTCAAATTTACACCAACGCAATTTAAAAATCTTAAATTTGTCAAAGTAGTAATATTTGAAAACGTAAAAGAGCTGATCTGAAACATTAGATATTCTAAATTAGTAAAGCTTTGTATTCCATTGGCAGTATAAATAAGTAATGTTCCACCAGATGTATCATAAATTTTTAAATATTTTATTGCTAATGCCTCGCTTACTTGAATTTGTCCGTCATTATTTGTATCAATTTTGTTATAACTTGTGACATTGCCATTAACATCAGGCGTTTGTGTTGACGCAATCCAATTACTCGGACTTGCCGACAAAAGCTTATTTTTAAAATTTGCATCTGGAATATTCACTATCTGCGCCGTGCTGCTTAGTGTAGTAAGAACTACTACCAAAAGTGTGTAAAGTTTTTTCATATAAATGTTTTGATGGTCAAATATATATAAAAAAGCAACACTTTAACTTTTTTTATAAAATAAGAATTAAGATGTCTTTGAAAAAAAAGTAAATTGTACTTATATTCGCTTCTTTCAAAGTAATAAAAGTTTAGTAATCAAAAATTATTCTCTAAATAAGATTGTAGGGAATTCTATGGCAAAGCCAATCGCAGCCTCGTCTAGCGTCGCGAAAACTCCCATCTCCCAACTGTTAACTAAACTGCAACGAACTCAAGTTCTTATACATTCCATTTTCTAAGGCAATAAGTTCTTGGTGGGTTCCTTTTTCGGTAATGGTTCCGCCGTCAAGGACTAGGATTTGGTCGGCTTTTCTGATGGTGGAAAGGCGGTGTGCGATGATGAAACTGGTTCTGCCTTGCATTAAAATTTCTAAGGCTTCTTGGACTAGTTTTTCACTTTCGCTGTCTAAAGAAGAAGTGGCTTCGTCCAGAATCAAGATACTTGGATTTTTAAGTAAAGCTCTTGCAATCGCAATGCGTTGGCGTTGTCCGCCTGAAAGTTTGATGCCGCGTTCGCCAACCAATGTTTCCATTTGTTCTGGGAAACCTTCGATGAAATTAAAGGCATTGGCTTGTTGTGCGGCTTCCATAATTTCGGCATCGGTGGCATTTGGTTTTCCGTAGGCGATGTTTTCTTTGATGGTTCCGCCAAAAAGAATCACGTCTTGGGGAACGATACTCATATTGCCTCGAAGTTGTTCGAGTTGGAATGAATTGATGTTTTTTCCGTCAATTAAAATTTCACCTTTATCAATGTTGTAAAAACGCAATAGGAGTGAAGCGATAGTCGATTTTCCGGCACCACTTGGTCCAACAATGGCAATTTTTTGACCGAAATTCACCTCGAAATTTACGTCTTTCAGGACTTCAATTTCAGGACGAGACGGATAGCTGAAGGAAACATTTTGGAAAGATACATTTCCGGTAATTTTTTCGGTAACGGGATTTTCGGTGGAGTTGATTGCTTCAGGAACCTCGTCTAATAATTCAAAAACACGTTCGGTAGCACCCACGGCTTTCTGAATTTGAGCATACATTTCGGCGATTCCACCAAAAGAAGCTCCGATAAATGTGGTGTATAAAATGAACGAAATCAAATCTCCAACGCCTTCGACTTCGCCTTTAATGGTTAAGGTAATTCCGTACCAAACTACCACCACGACACACCCAAAAAGACACAAAATAATAAACGAGGCAAAGTAACCGCGGTAAATTCCGCCCTTGATGGCAATTTGAACAATTTCCTTGATTTTGTTTTTGTACCGCTGAATCTCGTACCATTCATTGGCGAAAGCCTTGACATTGGTAATTCCCTGCAAGGTTTCCTCTACAATAACTTGGCTTTCGGCCACTTTATCTTGTGTTTTCTTGCCGTACTTACGAATAAACCGACCAAATATTACGGCACCCACTGCAACCAAGGGAACGATAGCCAACATCATCAAAGTCAACTTTGGACTGATGCTTCCTAAAATGATAAACCCCCCAATAATCAAAATAAATTGACGTAAAAATTCGGCAATAGTGGTGGTAAATGTGTCTTGTAATTGTGATATATCAGCACTAATGCGACTGTTCAATTCGCCCACACGCTTTTGAGAGAAAAAGGTCATCGGTAATTTGACCAAGTTTTCATACAAGGCAAAACGGATATTGGATAGCGAATTTTCAGTAAAATTGACAAAAAGTGAAATCCGAAAGAAGGAGAAAACCGCTTGTAATACCAAAACACCCATTAATAAAAGTGCTACATAATTGGCTTGATCTAAATCTTTGTTGGTGACACAATCCACCAACATTCCCATTAATTTTGGAAACGCTAATGCTGTGGCACTGGTAAGCAGTAAAAAAATCAAACCGATATAAAATTTCCATTTGTGGCCTTTGCCGTATTTGAAAATACGTAAGGCTTTCGTTAGCGAACTGGTGGTTAATTTTGCTTTAGGTAAGTCGTTTTCTTTAGAATGTCGCGCCATCTTTTTTGTTTAGGAAAACAAAGGTAAGTAAACTCACTCATTACTAAATTAATATTCTTAGCGTTGGTTTAAAATTTTTATAATTCGTAAATTGCGGGCTTAAAATTACTTTTAAATCAATATGGAACAAGCAACACCTTATATACCTCAAAATAAAGTCAGAATTGTAACAGCAGCTGCTCTTTTTGACGGTCACGATGCAGCTATAAACATTATGCGTCGTATTATCCAATCTACTGGCGTGGAAGTGATTCATTTAGGACACGACCGAAGTGTAGAAGAAGTGGTAAATACCGCCATTCAGGAAGATGCAAATGCCATTGCAATTACTTCCTATCAAGGAGGACACAACGAATATTTTAAGTATATGTTCGACCTTTTGAAAGAAAAAGGAGCGGGACATATTAAGATTTTCGGTGGTGGAGGTGGTGTAATTCTTCCTGTTGAAATCAAAGATTTGCAGGATTACGGCATCACTCGAATTTATGCTCCAGACGACGGACGTGAATTGGGATTGCAAGGAATGATCAATGACTTGGTTCAAAAATCAGATTTTCCAATTGGTGATAAATTAACGGACGAAGCCGACCATTTAGAGGCTAAAGTACCTACAGCAATTGCTCGTGTAATTTCTGCAGCGGAGAATTTTCCAGAAATAGCGAAAGCTACGATGGACAAAATTCACACCCTAAATGAATCTTCTAAGATTCCAGTTTTGGGAATTACAGGAACAGGTGGCTCAGGAAAATCGTCCTTAGTGGATGAATTGGTTCGCAGATTTTTAATTGATTTTCCAGAAAAAACCATTGGATTAATTTCCGTTGACCCTTCGAAGAGAAAAACAGGCGGTGCTTTATTAGGCGATAGAATCCGAATGAATGCCATAAATAATCCTCGCGTTTACATGCGTTCGTTGGCTACTCGTCAATCGAATTTAGCTTTGTCGAAATATGTTGCCGAAGCCATTCAAGTTTTAAAAGCAGCTAAATACGACATCATCATCCTTGAAACTTCGGGAATCGGACAAAGTGATACCGAAATTATGGACCATTCTGATGTTTCACTTTATGTGATGACGCCTGAATTTGGTGCAGCAACACAGTTGGAAAAAATTGACATGCTTGATTTTGCTGATTTGGTAGCCATAAATAAATTTGACAAGCGCGGTTCGCTAGATGCATTGCGTGATGTGAAAAAACAATACCAACGCAACCACAACTTATGGGACGCTAATCCAGCTGATTTACCTGTTTTTGGAACCATTGCCTCGCAGTTCAACGATCCGGGAATGAACACGTTGTACAAAGCCATCATGGATAAAATTGTAGAAAAAACCGAATCGGATTTGGTTTCTACTTTTGAAATTACCCGTGAAATGAGCGAGAAAATTTTTGTAATTCCACCACATAGAACACGTTACCTTTCGGAAATTGCCGAAAACAATAGAAAATACGATGAAACGGCAGAAGGACAACGACAAGTTGCTCAAAAGTTGTATGGTATTTTCAAAACCATTGAAACGGTTTCTGGTAAGAAGCCTGAAATCAATAAAGTAGGTATTGACGACAGTTCGGTTTATCCGAGTGCGAAAGAAGAAGACAATCAAGACCGTATTTTCTTGAACTTATTACTGAATCAATTTGACAAAGTCAAAATGGATTTGGACCCTTACAACTGGGAAATTATCTTGACTTGGGATGAAAAAGTAAATAAATACAAGAATCCGGTTTATTCGTTTAAAGTGCGCGATAAAGAAATTAAAATTGCCACACATACCGAATCTCTTTCACACTCACAAATTCCAAAAATTGCTTTACCAAAGTACGAAGCTTGGGGCGATATTTTGAAATGGAATTTACAAGAAAATGTACCTGGAGAATTTCCTTTTACATCAGGTTTGTATCCTTTTAAAAGAGAAGGAGAAGATCCATCGAGAATGTTTGCTGGTGAAGGTGGACCAGAGCGAACGAACCGTCGTTTTCACTATGTAAGTGCTGGATTACCTGCAAAACGTCTGTCCACGGCTTTTGACAGTGTGACTTTATACGGAAATGACCCGCATTTACGACCTGATATTTATGGGAAAATTGGAAATGCAGGAGTTTCTATTTGTTGTTTAGATGATGCGAAAAAGTTGTATTCTGGATTTAATTTGGCACACCCATTGACGTCAGTGAGTATGACGATTAACGGTCCGGCACCTATGTTGTTAGGGTTTTTCATGAATGCTGCAATTGACCAACAATGTGAATTGTACATTAAAGAAAATGGTTTAGAAAAAGAAGTTGAAGCTAAAATCAACGCCATTTATAAGAAGAAAGGTTTACCAAGACCTCGATATAATGGCGCATTGCCTGTTGGAAATGACGGATTGGGATTAATGCTTTTAGGCGTTACGGGTGATTTGGTTTTGCCAAATGATGTGTACCAAGACATAAAAGTAAGAACACTTTCACAAGTTCGTGGAACCGTTCAAGCGGATATTTTGAAAGAAGACCAAGCTCAAAATACGTGTATTTTCTCTACGGAATTTGCATTGCGATTGATGGGTGACGTTCAAGAATATTTCATTACCAATAATATCAGAAACTTTTATTCGGTTTCGATTTCTGGTTACCATATTGCAGAAGCAGGTGCCAATCCTATTACGCAGTTGGCCTTTACGTTGTCTAACGGATTCACGTATGTGGAATATTATTTGAGTCGTGGAATGGATATTAACGATTTTGGACCTAATTTATCGTTCTTCTTCTCGAATGGAATTGACCCAGAATATGCGGTAATTGGTCGTGTGGCTCGTAAAATTTGGTCGAAAGCCTTGAAGAATAAGTACGGAGCTAACGAAAGAGCTCAAATGTTGAAATACCATATTCAAACATCAGGACGTTCGTTACATGCTCAAGAAATTGACTTTAACGATATTCGTACCACTTTGCAAGCTTTATATGCTATTTATGACAACTGTAATTCATTGCATACCAATGCTTATGATGAAGCGATTACGACACCAACAGAAGAATCGGTTCGTAGAGCAATGGCGATTCAGTTGATTATCAATAAAGAATTAGGTTTAGCGAAGAATGAAAATCCAATTCAAGGTTCATTCATTATTGAAGAATTAACGGATTTAGTGGAAGCTGCCGTATTGATGGAATTCGACAGAATAACTGAAAGAGGTGGCGTTTTGGGAGCGATGGAAACGATGTACCAACGTTCTAAAATTCAAGAAGAAAGTATGTACTACGAAATGCTGAAACATACCGGTGAATTCCCAATTATTGGAGTAAACACATTCTTGAGTTCTAAAGGTTCGCCAACGGTTATTCCTGCGGAAGTAATTCGTGCCAGTGAAGAGGAAAAGCAATTTCAAATTACTACTTTGAATAATCTACATGAATTTCACAAGGATGAAACGGCAGAACAATTGGCGGTTATCCAAGATGCTGCAATTAAAAACCAGAACATGTTTGAGCAGTTGATGAATGCGACTAAAATTTGTTCATTAGGAGAAATTACCGCTTCTTTGTTTGAAGTAGGAGGACAGTACCGTAGAAATATGTAAGCAGAGAACCATTTTCTTTGAAAAAGAAAATGTGTGAATCGCTTATGCTGAGCTTTTGCGAAGTATCTCAGAGGAAAGAGCATAGAATACAGAGTAAAGACCTTTCAGCAATGGAAGGTTTTTTCTTTTAAAAGAAAATTCCATCTACATAAAACCAGCTACCATCTTCGAAAACAAAAGTAGATTTCTCATGATGTATTGTTGCTTTCCGACTTTCGTCTAAATAAAAAGCTTTGAACTCCACAGTTGTTCCAGTTGCAGCAATAACTTCTAATTTCAGCCAGTCATTGCTTTTCGACCAATCTAAAATAGTCGCTTTTTTATGGAATTTTCGTGTGGATAAATGTGTAGTAATTACTAAATAATCTGCCTCTTGAGTGCAATAAGCTGAATAACGCGAACGCATTAATTCTTCAGCAGAATTTGCTTTTTTAATACCACTTATAATGGGTTGACAACAATTTTCAAAAGCTAATAAATTACCGCAGTAACAATTATTCTCCATTTTCCTCTTTATTTTGCTCGTTGAACTTTCTAGTAATTTCCTTCAATTTTTCTTTGCGGGAAAGCACAGCTTGTTTCGCTTTTGCTTGTTCTTTATGCAACTTGTCGTTGTGTTTTTTAATGTTTTTTTCAGTATTTCGACTCATAATTTTTTAATTTTCAAATAACCAATGTGTAATTTATCTTCTGCTTTTGGCTCAGTTAAGGCAGTTATTTTAATCTGATATTTTGATTTGGCTTCCACATCTAATAAATCAATTACTTTATGTTTATCATCTACGTCAATTCCGTACTTATCATCGATATGTGATTCGGCTCCTTTTCCCTCAAATCCGAAGTGTTTATAAAAAACAGATTTCTTTGCTTTTTTAATTGCTACAGCCATTTTAGGGCCTACAGCAAGCATTTTATAATGGTGTTCTTCAAATTCACCAGGTCTGTAACCTCCTAAGTTCAAGAAATACAACTGGTTTTCAACAGAAACAGTTTCTTCCAGAGCTACAACTTTTACAGCATGATTATCTACAATAGTAATTTCGCGCCAAGCATCAATGTGTATTTTTCCTTTGGCTTCAGGCCAAAATGCTTTCATCTTGGGAGCTAGTTCACTCATATTTTCTGCAATACCAAAAAACATATCGTGTTGTTCTATCACGCGTCCTTTTGGCGTACAGCCTAAAAGCACCATAAAAAGTTTCGGAGAATTATTCATGAATCAAAGGTAAAACAAAAGAATGTTTAGTCAAAGTTTAGAAAATATTTCTTACAGTTCCGCTACAAAACAACACGGGTTACAATTGATTTACAGAAAATAATTTTCTAATTATTCCTCATCCATGTTGTTATGAGGCAACTTCTTTTTCCAATAATAATAAAAAGGCAATCCCGAGAAGATGAAACCGATTCCTATAATTGATTTCACTGGAGATTCAATAAACGAAACTACTAATAAAATGATACAGAATATTACAAAAATTAGTGGTACAAAGGGATAACCAGGCGTTTTATAAAGTCTAGGTGCATTTTTGTCTTTGATTCTGAGGTAAATTACGCCAAAAACAATAATTCCAAAGAAAATGAATGCGGTAATTATTAGCAGATCGGTTAGTGTGTCGAAAGACCCTGAAAAAATCAAAATACAGGCCCAAAAACACTGGTAATTTAGCGAAAAATGAGGTGTCTTATTTTTAGGATGTATTTTGGCGGCTTTTTCGAAGAACAAACCTTTTTTTGCCATAGCATAATAAATACGAGAGGAAACCAGTATGGTCGCATTGGTGCAACCCAATGTTGAAATCAAAATCATACCACTAATGATGTAAGCACCACCAGTTCCTAAAATTTTATCGGTGACCACTACTGCGGCAATATTGTTTTCATTTAAGCGAAGTGCAGCAAGCATTTCGTCAATAGGCATGATGTAGAGATAGGCCGTATTGATGATTAAGTAGAGCAATATGATTAATGCAATTCCAATTGTCAAAGCTTTAGGTAAGTTTTTGGTCGGATTTTTAATTTCTTCTCCTATGAAACCCAAAGCAATCCATCCTTCATAACCCCAAAATGCATTTCGCATCGCTAAAACCATTGCACTAAAAAGTCCTAAAGCGCCAAAACCTGCCACAGGATAATTAGAAGAAGGTGTTTGAAAAGTTGCAATACTTCCTTGATTTCCGCTGAATGCAGCTATAGAAATAATTAAAATAGAACCAATTATTAAAAAAGTAAAAACCAAGCTAAGATTTCCGCCCTTTTTAGCTCCTTTAATATTTACTTGTGTCAGGAAAATAATGAGGAGACAAGCGACTATTTTTGCTCCAAAATTTGAAAAGGGATGTAAGCCCAGAAAACTAATAGATTGCCAGTCCAAGGGCAGCTGAGGCAAAGTAACAAATGTATTTAACGCTCCTGCAAAAACAAAAGCGATGGACGATATAGCGGCCGTTTGAATGACTGTAAAACAAGACCAGCCGTAAAGAAATGAGATAGTTTTTCCGTATATTTTTTCCAGCCAATGAAAAGGTCCACCAGATTGTGGATAGAGAACTGCCAATTCAGCGATGCTTAAAACGCCAAATAGAATCACGATTCCCGCTAATAACCAAGCCAAAATAATCAGCCAAGGTGTATGTAGAAGTTCCGCCATTGGTGCCACTTTCTTGAAAACACCGGAACCAATTATTGAACTCATTACAATAATAATAGCCATTTTAAGACCAAAAGATTGGAGTAATGATGAAGATTTTTTTTCTTCCTGCATATAAACTTATTTTTATCATTAACCTAATGCAATAAAAACGGAGATTTTTATTCAACATTCCAAGCTGGTTGGCATGCAATGAGGTCAATAAAATTACTAAATAATCGCACCTTAAAAAAGGTAAAGTGCTCAATATAAGATTTTATTTTTAAAACAATCTTGATTTAGTTTCTAAAATGTCAAAAGAATATAGTTGAGGAAAGGAATAGGAGCGGATGATTGTAAACAACAATTCAAGAATCGAAAGGCATTTCAACATTCGTAATTTTAAGTAATTCGGACGCAATTTATCGATTTCACCCAACGATTGTGTTGGCAATTTGGACAAATATGTACTGATTTTGAAACAATAATTTCGGTGTAACCACAGAAATAACAGGAATAATGACCTTCTTCTATTATTTCAATAATTTGATTATTGTACAACGCAGGTAAAATGGGCAAACCATATAAAACTTCTTCATCTTTATAGAAATAAAGACTCACTTCGCCAGAAATTTCAATGATTGCAATATCAATTTGGCCCAGGTGTGAAACACTTTGCTGACGCATTTCTGCAAAAAACTCATCGTAACCTAAATCTTCTTTGTTGAAATTGTGAAGAGAGAAAACACCATCATCAATTAAGTAAATTGGTTCGCCTTCTAAAACTTTTTCGATGGCTTTATACTTAAATACCAAATGAGTCGTGATTTTATAACAAAGAATCACAACCATAAAAACTGCCAAAGCGGAAAGTAGCCCTACTTCTTTATAAAACATAGGGTCACCTGCTGCGGAACCCAGACTAATAATGATAACCAATTCAAAAACAGAAAGTTGTTTTACACCTCTTTTCCCTAAAACTTTCAGTGAAAATAGAATGATGAAAAACATGATAACTGTTCGAATCCCAATTTGGATTAGAAAAGAAGCATCTAAATCACCCCATAAGAGTTCATGCCAATCCATATATTTAGATATGTTTTAATTCGGAGATTTGGTTTTTTCAGAATTATCTTTCAAGTTTTCAATCGATTGTTTTTCTTCCGATTTTTTGAAACTCTCTTCAATTGCTTGCTCAAAATCTTGTTCGTCAGATGTAATTCGGTTTAAATTGATATAAACCCCATCTGATATTTCTTTCACTTTCGAATTTTTATCCGATAAATTGTGAGGTACATTTTTTTTCATAGTTTACGTTTTATTTATGTCGACCACTCTGATTGTGTTCAGCATTCCAATCCGTTAAACTATTTTCTAAATCACGATTATCTTTTTCATCAGAAACTTCCTTTTTAGAAGTTTCATCTGCTTTAGGTTGCGATTTAGTCGGTATTTTTGTGGAGGTTGAAATTTTCATAGCAATTTTTTTTGAACCAATCTGTCTATACAAAAATAGACTACCTATTCAACAACCTTTTATGCTTTGAAACCTATATCTTGCAACATTTCAACCTATTTTTATTTTTTCCAAATTGCATTGCAATAATACCGGTTGGAGTCAAAAAAGTAGGGTTGTTTTTCAAAGCCAATTCGCATGGCGATGGTATCAATATCTTCAATCGAAAATTTTTGTGAAAGCTCCATGTCAATTGCTTCAAACGGTTGAAATTCAATTTCAGTTCCATCGATAAATGTTACATTTTGTTGCTTTTGACTGATTAAAAAACTTCTGCAAGCTCCCGTTAATGGATTGTAAATGGGAAAATGTTCAAATTGATTCACATCAAAATTAGCTCCCAACTCCCGATTAATTCGGGTCAATAAGTTCAAATTAAAATCCCTTGTAATTCCTTCGGAGTCATTATAAGCTTTCAAAATTTGATGTGGATTTTTCTTTAAATCAAAACCCACTAAAACCATGTCACCTGGATGCAATTCGTCGTATAAATTTCGCAAAAAATTATGTGCTTCGTGCAATTCAAAATTTCCGATACTTGAACCTAAAAACAACACCACTTTTCGACGTTTTGAATACCGATTGGCTTCGCGAACTTGTTCTAAATATTCCCCTGCAAAACCGTGCACTTTCAGATTCGGAATTCGTTGTGGCATCTCGCCTTCTAAATAAGCAATCATGCTAGACGATATATCAATTGGAAAATAAGTAAAATCAGCTCCTGAATTTTGCCATTCTTTTAATAAATAAGTAGATTTGGTAGCATCACCAGCTCCTAATTCTAGTACATCAAACGGCTCATTTTTACTAGTTAAAGCTTTTGATAATTCGCTTGTTTGTTTTGAAAATATCTCATTATCAGCATTGGTCAAATAATAATCGTCAGATGCCATAATTTTTTGAAAAAGTGCATCACCAGTTTCATCGTAAAAGTATTTTGAGGAAAGGGACTTCGGTTTGCTTTTTAAACCGCTATAAACGTCTTTTTTGAAAGTATTTTGAGTCATAAATGTATTATTGAGCAAGTCGGATTCCCGTAAATTGCCATTGTAGGTTAGTTTGAAAAAAATTGCGGTACGTAGGACGGCTGTGATGTTCTGCTGTTACAACTGAAGCACCTCGAAGCACCATTTGGTTTACCATAAATTTACCATTGTATTCTCCCGTAGCGTCGTCAGCGGTTGTAAAACCCGGATAAGGTAAATAAGCACTTTGGGTCCATTCCCAGCGTTTTCCCCAATTGAATTGGTCGTTTGCCACTTCCCATTCCGCTTCTGTAGGTAATCGTTTTTTTGCCCAAGAAGCAAATGCAAATGCTTCATAAAAATTTATATGTGTTACCGGTGCGTTCCAATCTATAGGTTGTAAGCCGTTTAGTGTATAATTGTGCCATTCCTTTTCTATGAAATACCAGTACATCGGTGCCTTGGCCTTTTGGTTTTGAATCCAATCCCAACCTTCAGCATGCCAATTTCGAAACTTTTCATAACCACCATCATTGATAAATGCCAAATACTCTTGATTGGTCACCAGTTCTGAAGCAATTTGATATGCGCTTAAATATACTTTGTGACGGTTCAATTCATTGTCAAAACAAAAGCCATCTCCTTTAAAACCAATTTCATAAACACCTTCTTTGACAGAAATCCACTTGGAAGTTTTGGCTGGTGCTATTTCAGAATTTTTATTTTCAATATAAGGAGGAAAAAGCGGATTGTTTCCTAAAATATATTTGATATCCGTCATTAATAATTCCTGATGTTGTTGTTCGTGTTGCAACCCTAATTCAAACAAAACGGACACGTCTTTAGACATTTCCTTTTGAAAAAACTGAAGCATTGCCTCATTAATATATTTGCGATATAGGTAAATATCTTCGACGGATGGCCGGCTTAAATTTCCTCTATCGGTGCGAATTACACGAACTCCAACCGTTTCATAGTAACTGTTGAAAATATAATTGTAATTGGCATTAAAAACTTTATAACCTTTAAAATAGGGTAGGAGAATCATGGTTTCAAAAAACCAAGTGGTGTGACCTAAATGCCATTTTGGCGGACTTACAAAGTCTTGGGGTTGCACTACATAATCTTCAATAGGAAGTGGTTTACAAACCGTTTCAGTGCGTGACCTAATGGTTTGAAACCTTTCTAATAAATTATCTTGAAATTTAGAAATTCTATATTTAGGACAAGTGTCATTGTTGAGATAAGACATAGTTTTTTTTTATCATTTGCTTGACGTCAAATTAATTTACGTTACAAAATCTATTTTGTATTACTAATTTCTACTTTTAAATTATAAACGACAACTGTTTAACATTAATTTAAAAGTCGTTGATAGAATAAAGTGATTAAAACCCTTCAAAAACACCCAGTCCAAACAAGGCAAAATCATATTTTGTAGGGTCATTTGGGTCTAAAATCCGTAAGTTGGTATCGAGTTCTAAGACCGCTTTGGCATCGTTTTGTTTTCGATTCAATAAGCGTAGTTTTCGCGCCACGTTTCCAGAGTGAACATCAAGTGGACAAGATAAATAAGCCTGAGAAACTTGTTTCCAAATGCCAAAATCGACGCCAGTTATGTCTTTGCGAACCATCCATCTCAAGAACATATTGATGCGTTTGGCAGCTGAATTATTTAAAGGGTCGGAAATGTGTTTTTGGGTTCGTTGTTCGTGTTCAATTTCAAAAAAAACCTTCTTGAAGTCACTGATGTTTTTTTGAACCGAATTGTTTTCAACATTAATGAAAAGCGATTCTAATCCGTTATGGTTGGTATAAATATGACGGAGTCCAGCCATAAATGTTCTGAAATCAGTAGCGTTAAAAGTTCGATGTACAAAATTATCAAAACCTTGCAGTTGTTCCGTTGAATGCGACATTACAAAATCATAAGGAGAACTCCCCATCAAATCCATCATTTTTGACGCATTATTGATAATCATCTTTCGATTACCCCATGCGATTGTGGCACTCAAAAAACCTGCTATTTCAATATCTTCCTTCAAAGAAAAACGATGCGGAATTTGAATTGGGTCACTTTCGATAAAATCGGGTCGGTTATAAAGGGCTACTTTTTCGTCTAAAAATGATTTTAATTCGGACTGATTCATTAATGTTAATTTGAAATTAAGCCATCAACCATTACTAGTTTTCTGTCTGCCATGTTGGCAAAGTCTTCATTATGAGTTACAATGACAAAAGTTTGCCCAAATTCGTCTCGCAAATCAAAAAACAATTGATGTAAATTTTCAGCCGAAACTGTATCTAAATTTCCCGAAGGTTCATCGGCAAAAATAATTGCAGGTTTGTTAATTAATGCTCGTGCAACAGCAACGCGTTGTTGTTCTCCACCCGAAAGTTCATTGGGTTTGTGGTGAATTCGATGACCCAGTCCTAAGTATTCTAAAAGTCGAATGGCTTCTTTCTCGGATTCTCTCTTGTCTCTTTTTGCGATGAATGCAGGAATGCAAACGTTTTCTAAAGCTGTAAATTCAGGAAGCAATTGATGAAATTGAAATATAAAACCCAAATTCAGGTTTCTAAATTTTGAAAGATTTTTGTCGTTTATTTTCAAGACATCTTCTCCATTAATTTTCAAAGAAGTAGAAGTGGTTGGCGAGGGAACATCCAATGTACCTAAAATCTGAAGCAATGTTGTTTTTCCAGCACCTGATGCACCAACAATAGAGACAATTTCACCTTTCGTAATATGTAAATCCACCCCTTTTAAGACCTGCAAATCGTCGTAATACTTTTGAATATTAAGTGCCTCAATCATAATTAATTTTTTTACAAAGTAACAAAGTTTTTCGGAAATCTAAATCTACCGCCTTGCTTTCTTTCGCACATAAGTTATAAAGTTGCGTTAAGAGGTTGTAGTTCTGTTTAATTAAATGGTTAATTTTGATGAACAAAAAAGGCAATAGGAACGAATCAATGAGGAGGTAGTGACTGTAAAGTCGAAATTCTCATCAGCAGTTTAATTTTAAAAAACCTATTTTGAAATGAAAAAATTAATAGCAATCGCATTGGCATTTTCAACAGTGGTATGTCAATCAAAAGAAATTAAAAAGATGACGCAATCAAATGCAGACAATGAAAACTTAGTTCAAGAAAAATTAGAAGTCGCTACTTTCGCTGGAGGATGTTTTTGGTGTACAGAAGCTGTTTTTTTAGAAATCGAAGGTGTAAAAGTCGTTCTTCCTGGATATATTGGCGGAAAAATTGAAAATCCAACCTATAATCAAATAACAACTGGAACAACAGGACATGCAGAAGCAATCGAAATTGTATTTGACCGTAAAGTAGTGAGTTTTGGAGCGTTGTTAGAAATGTTTTTCGCAACACACGACCCAACTTCATTAAACCGACAAGGTGCAGATGTAGGAACACAATACAGAAGCGAAGTTTTTTATCACAGTGAAGTTCAAAAGAAAATCACGGAAGACTACATTTCTTTAATGAACTTCGAAAATACTTTTGGAAAGACCTTGGTGACTGCAGTTTCAAAAGCACCTAAATTTTATGTGGCAGAAGATTACCATAAAAATTACTACAGTCGAAATTCAAGCCAGTCGTATTGTACTTATGTAATTACTCCCAAAATTGACAAATTGAAAAAGAATTTTCAAGATAAATTGAAAAAATAACGAGAAAAATTTAGGCATGTTTTTTGTTTTATAATGTACTATGAAACAAATGGAACAACTTTCTGACAAGAAAAACAAAACTAGAGATTTAGTCTTAAGCTTATTGTTTGACGCCATTGGTATGATGTCTTTTTCGATTCCTTTTTTAGGTGAATTTCCAGATGTAGTTTGGGCTCCAATATCCGGTTTACTAATGGTCTGGATGTATAAAGGCACAATGGGAAAAGTAGCAGGAGTCGTTTCCTTTTTAGAAGAAATACTTCCTGCGACTGATATTATTCCTTCCTTTACGTTAATGTGGTTTTACACATACCTCATAAAAAAAAGCTAGAACTTAAAAATTCTAGCTTTTTTCGTTTGGTAATAGAAATCCCATTTTCATACTTCGAATCATTCGTTTAGCAAAAGGAGTAAAGAACTTTGATTGCCCGAAAAGCCATCCAAAAAACATCAGCATAAACGGATAGAGTGGAAGTACGAGTACTAATAGTATGATATAATAAAGAACAATATTCGTGTTGTCTTTCGTCATCCCAAATTCTCCTAAAAGAAACGAAGAAATTTTTGCAGATAACGAACCGTTTATTGCAAAAACAATAAAAATGACAATAAGTTGATAGTTTGAGGTGATTCCCCAACGGGTTTTAAGCTTATTCATTTGGAACTAAATAAATACAAAAGTAAGATTTATAATCGAGCACTATAACCTCCCAGTTGAATATTATTTGTTAATTGAACATAAGTTAAATAGTTATAAAGTAAATAATTTACCTCATATCCATAATCGGTATTGGAATCATAATTAATAGTCATTTCAAACAAATCCCGGCGTTGTCCTGAAATCACATTTTGGTTCCACTGCATTACCCATGTTTGATTCCGTTGTTCCATATAATGCTGACTGTTGTAATTGCGTGGTTTTCCGTAAGTGGCTAACCAAGTGTTGAATCCAGCATCGATAATGATTACTTCATACTCTAACTCGTCGTTTGCAATTCGTATGGTATCGCTTTTGGAAGTACTTTTGTCAAAGCTTGCCGTTTTTGTTGTGCCACAAGCCACTGCAAAAAATAAGATTACTGCTACAAGATAATATTTTTTCATAATTCATATTTTGCTTAAAAATACGCTTTTTTGATGGTAATCAAACTGATTTTTATTTGATTTAACAAAAAAAGCCAAACGCTAAGTCTGGCTTCAGTTGTAATCTATTCTTATATTATGCGGGTAAAAGTCCGATGATTTGTTGCGCAAGTTCGATACTGATGCGTTCTTGAGCTTCCTGAGTTGCTGCACCAATATGTGGCGTCAGTGAAATTTTAGGATGCATCAAAACTTGTACGGCAGGAGTTGGTTCTTCTTCAAAAACATCTAATCCAGCAAACAGTACTTTTTCATTGTCTAAAGCTTTAAGTAAAGCTACTTCATTGATAATTCCGCCTCGTGATGCGTTGATGATTCCAACATTTTCTTTCATCAGTTCAAATTCTGCTTCGTCAATAATGTAACCGTTTTCTTGAGCAGGAACGTGCAAAGTAAGAAAATCTGCATGCTTTAAAATATCTTCTAAAGGCTCGGTTTTAATTTTCACATTAATGAATTGACCGTTGTAGAAATCTACTTTGATTTCAGCATCACCAACAAATTTATCCGAAGCAATTACTTTCATTCCTAAGCCTAAACCTATTCGCGCCACTTCTTTACCAATTCTTCCAAAACCAATAATTCCTAGGGTTTTTCCTCTTAATTCAACGCCATTTGCATAGGCTTTTTTCAATCCATTGAAATTACTATCGCCTTCTAAAGGCATATTTCTATTGGAATCGTGCAAGAAACGTGCTCCAGAAAATAAATGTGCGAAAACCAATTCTGCTACTGATTCTGCTGAAGATGCGGGTGTACTTATAACATTTTTTCCTTGAGAACGGGCATAATCCACTTCAATATTATCCATTCCTACGCCACCACGACCAATAACTTTTAGAGAAGGACAATCGTCGATAATATCTTTAGTGACCTTTGTGGCACTGCGAACTAATAAGACGCTTACGTCATTCGCGTTGATGTAATTGGCCAATTGTTCTTGAGCTACTTTGGTTGTAAGGACTTCAAATCCGTTTTTTTCTAAAAGTTTAATTCCCTTTTTTGAAATTCCATCATTTGCTAATACTATCATGCTGCTTATTTTGTGCTGTTCAATTTTTACTACTACTTTTCTAATTCTTGCATCGCATTTACTAAAGCTTGTACGCTTTCTTTTGGTAATGCATTGTAAAGGGAAGCGCGATAACCTCCCACACTTCTGTGACCTACAATTCCAGAAATGCCTTTGTCTTCGCAAATTTCCGCAAATTTTTCGGTTTGACCCGCGTCATTTAGTACAAATGTAACATTCATTAACGAGCGGTCTGCATTATTAGCCGTTCCTTTAAAGAGTGGGTTTCTATCAATTTCTGCATAAAGTAAAGCGGCTTTTTCTTTATTTAGTGCTTCAATTGCAAGAATTCCACCTTTGTTTTTAAGCCATTGCAAATTCAACAAGGAAGTATAAATTGCAAAAACAGGCGGTGTATTGTACATACTTTTTGCCGCGATGTGTTTTTGATAATCTAAAATATTGGGAATGTTCCTTCCCGACTTTCCTAATATTTCTTTCTTAACCACTACAAGCGTTACACCTGCCGGTCCCGTGTTTTTTTGAGCTCCCGCATAAATCAAATCAAAAGTGGTGAAATCTAATTTTCTTGAAAAAATATCAGAACTCATGTCACAAATCACGGGTACTTTTGTTTCAGGGAAATCGTGTATTTGCGTTCCGTAAATGGTATTGTTAGATGTACAATGAAAATATGTAGCATCTTCAGGAATAGCATAATCCTTGGGAATGTAATTGTAGTTTTTGTTTTTAGAAGAACCTACAATTGCAACGGTCCCAAAAGCACGAGCTTCAGCAATTGCAAGGGACGCCCAATTTCCAGTATCTAAATAAGTAGCGGTTTGATGTTCTGCCAATAAATTATAGGGAACGCGTAAAAATTCCATACTTGCTCCTCCTTGAAGGAATAGTACTTCATATTCCTTAGTATCTAATTCCATAAGCTCTAAAACGAGTGCCCGCGCTTCGTCCATAATCGCTAAAAAAGCTTCACTTCGGTGTGAGATTTCTAAAATGGATAAACCAGAGTTATCGAGATTTAAAACGGCTTGTGCGGCTTTTTCAAAAACTTCTTGAGGTAAAATACAAGGTCCTGCACTAAAGTTGTGTACTTTCATTGAATCGTGGTTTTAAAGATTGTAACTACAAATTTCAATAAAAGCAATTTAAGTAGCGGTAACAATTTGGTAACTATTTCAAAATACTATTAACAAAAACGTTTTCGTAAATAGTATTTCAGGTTTATTTTTTCAAAACTTTGTAAGTAGTTTCTGTATTATTAGAAAAATGAACTTTTAAAAAGTACATTCCTGTAGGGAAATTTGTTAATGATAGTTGCTCTAAACTTGATTTCTTAGATAACAGCAAGTTTCCGTTAACAGAATACAAGTTGACCCCATCAATTGTTAATTGAGAGTCGTTCTTGATATTCAGAATGTCTGAAATAGGATTTGGATATAAATAAAGGCTACTTTTTTCAAAACTTTTTCTGTTTAAAAAAGTATCAAAATAGTAGGCTTGACCAGCATTATAGGCCACGCCTTCTTGTGGAGCTCCAACAACTGCTAGATTTTCAGATAACGCTAAACACGCTCCAAAGTGATCGTCATTATTTGGTTCTCCAAAACCATATACATAATTTTGATATGTCCAATTATTATTGATGTTTTTATAAATTAGCACTGGAAATTTTCTTTCAGTTTGTAAAATATATTCTGTACTTCCTAAAAGCATCGTATTAGCAACAACTTCAATTTTAGTGAATACCTGATCAGGAAAAATGTTTACATCTGTTGCACTTGTGAATGACCATATATTATCAATATCATCATAAATATTAATTTTTCCATTATTAAATATAGAAGAAGAAATCAAATAAAGGCGATTGTTAGATAAACTAAAGTCTTTTATATTTTCTTCTAAAGATCCTAAAGGAAGAGTTGCATTTTGTATTATCCAATTTGTTCCATTGAAGGTATAAGTTGCAAAAAAAACAGCATTTGAATCAAGTATGTTGCTTAAAATTATCATTTTGTTATTCTCGATTTCGATTTTTGAACCGAATTTCAACGAATTTGCAATTGTAATTTTTTCTGAGAATGAATAGGCACTTTCATTAAAATCGTAAACGTAAACGGACCCATTGCCATCATTTGTTGCAGAAATTAATATTTGATTATTGTGGATACTTACAAAACTTCCAAAATGGTCATCTAAAGCTGCATCATTTGCTGTAATTTTCTGAAGTAATTCCCATATTCCATTTGTTTTTTTATAAACATATACGGCTCCAGAATTTTGAAAATTTGAGTCGTGGTAAGGGGAACCTATAGCAATGAGATTATTTTCGATTGCAATTGAAGAACCGAAATTATCAGTAACTAAAGCATCTGTTGGATAAAAAAAAGCAGTTTGATTTAATAGGTTATTTGCCAAGTTAAAAAGAAATACTTTTCCTGAGCCACCAATTTCTGTAGGAGCGTTAGCACTCGATATTAAAATTTCATTATTAGAAATTTTCACATCGCGTCCGAAATAGGTTCCATTATACCCTGATGTAGGAAATATCGTTTGAGGAACTTGTGCAACTAAATTAGCACTAATAAAGAATAATAGAGTTAATGTAAAATTTTTCATTTGGATTTCTTTTATTCAAATATAGCAAATTTTACAATTATTATAAAGATTTTAAAAATTCCATTGTATCCACATTATCTGCAAAATCCCAAAGTTCAGGTTGCTGTGTTTTTCCAAAAGGAATGCTGTTAGGAATTAAGTCGTTGGAAACAATGCATTGAATTTGTTCGTGTTCGTTGGCAAGTTTTGTTTTCAAGTCTTCCAAATCATCGTAGAATTCATAGAAAACACTTGAAATCGGGGAGGAGTAACTCGCGTCTTCTTTGATGGTGAGAAAACCATTGTCTAAAAGTTTGAAATTACTCATTAGAAACACAGCTTTATTGTAATCGTAATTGTTAGCGTACTTTTCGTAGTGAATGACGTCTTGGTGTTTGAAAATGCCTTCGAAAAAAGCATCAAAGACATAACCTTTTGGTACAAAAAGTTTGGAAACATTTCGGCAACCTAAACCAAAGTAGCGGAAGATATCTTCGCCCAAAGCGTCAAAGTCTGCGGGAGTTTCGGTTCCGTTTAATACAGCAACCGAGTTTCTGTTTTTTCGAATGATGGAAGGTTTGTCTTTAAAATAATATTCAAAATAACGTGCGGTATTATTACTTCCAGTAGCAATGACGGCATCAAAATCAGTTAGTTTTCCTTCAGAAAATTGAATGTAGTTCAATAAAGCGGGTTCAACAGATGTAAGGTAATTAGCAAGGAACGGCAATAGCATTTGGTCGTTTGACGATGTTTTTACCTGTACTTTATGACCTGAAAGTAACACACAAATAAAATCATGAAAACCCACAAGCGGTATATTTCCGGCCAATACTAAACCGACTGTTTTAGGAGTATTATTTTCAAAAGTATAAGACGACAAAAACTGTTCTAAGTTTTCTTTTGTCAACGCTTTTGCCCAAGAGTTTATTGCAAAATATACGTTTTCGGGCGTGTACCAGCCGTTGTGTGATTGCGACAATTCAATGAGGTCTAAAAAAGCAGTATAAAACAAATCATTTTTTAAAACTTCGGGATTAGGGATGCTTTTTTCCAAGTGAAATTGGGAGAGAAATTTACCTAATTCGATTAAAGTGTTTTTTTTATGTGCTAAGGTCATATTGATTTGCTTATGAAATGTTTTGGGTGTAATTTTGCACAAAAATAAAGCTTTTCTACCCAATAGACAATACGTACCGAATTTAGTACATAAAGTCTTTTTAAAAATAAATAAAATGGCAATCATAATAACTGATGAATGCATCAATTGTGGTGCATGTGAACCCGAATGTCCAAACACCGCAATTTACGAAGGTGCAGACGACTGGCGGTATAAAGACGGAACGAAACTAACTGGTAAAGTGGTTTTACCCGATGGAACGGAAGTAGATGCGGATGCGGTACAAACACCGGTTTCTGATGATTACTACTATATTGTTCCTAGCAAATGTACAGAATGTAAAGGCTTTCATGATGAACCACAATGTGCGGCAGTGTGCCCTGTAGATTGTTGTATTCTAGATGATGAACATGTGGAAAGCGAGGAGACGTTGTTGAACAGACAAGCGTTTTTGCATAATGAATAGATAGATAATGTACTTTATATAATAAATAAGCCCGGTTTTACCGGGCTTATTTATTGGTGTTAAGTAGTGTTCCTTCGAAGTTAGGAGGCTTTGAAGAAAATAGTTAGAGTATGCTACACGAAGGTATTTGGTAGTGAGGATTTGCTTTATTTTTTAATTATTTTATAAGTACTTTTAGAATTCAAATCTAAATCTTCAATAACTAATAAATAAATTCCTCCGTTTAAGAACGATAAATCCAGACTATTAGTTGAAGTTTTTTCTTGATGAATCAATGTGCCACTTAATGTGAATAATTGTAATTCGTAATTTTTATTATTATCACCATCCCAATTTATAGCGTTCGTAAAAGGATTTGGAAATATTTTTAAATTGTTAATTGCAGTAGTTTCTTCTATTGAAAGGGTATTGGAAGAATTAAAATAAACTGAGATTGAGCCAAAAAAAGAATCAGAATTAATAAATAAATCTTTCTTATTATTACCACTGTAATCGAATAATAACAAATCTATCGCTGAATCACTACTTTTCTGAAAAGAGTCAATTTCAAATTTTGGAAAACTTAAAAAATTTAAAGATTTGTAATAAAAAATACTGCCTGAGTATAAATTTGAGTTATAATTCACGGCATAAATTTCATATTTTTCATCTCCATCATTATCATCAAATTCTATATCATCAATGTTAATGTTCTCAATTACAATTTTGAAAAAATTATTTTGGCCATCATTTCTATAGAATAAAAAAGGCTTTGTATCTCTGCTGTATACAAAAAAATCTAAATCGCCATCTTGATCGATATCTTTTATTTTAATATTTCCATTACTATAAGTGTCTGTTAAACTTGCTACAGTTGTAGCTGAAAAAACACCATCTTGATTTTCAAGTAAAATTACTTCATAATTATAATTATCAATAGCATAATATTGGCTAAGTAAAAGAATATCATTAGTATCATTATTATTAAAATCATCAATACCTAATGAAATAATTTCAATAGTATTAGGATAAGTAAAAGATAAGGGTTGAACAGTTCCAAAGTCAACTCCATTGTTGTTTTTCGCCCACCTCAGCACCTCACCTGTAGTAAAATTACTTTTTTTAAAAAGCATATCTTTAAATCCATCGTTATCAATATCTACAAAAAAAATTCCTGTTGTAAAAATAGGGAGTGAAACATTTTGTACGAATGAAAAATTATCGTTTCCGAGATTCTTAAAAACTTTGGCATACATACCTGATGAACTATAATCTATTACATCACCTAAGCCATCGTTATCAAAATCCATGATATTATTCAAAGTATAATTAGATGCGTTTGGATTTGACATGACACCTATTAAATTTTTTAAGGCAAGATGCTCGTTATTAATCATTTTTTCGAAATAACCTAATCCGTTTTGTTGTCCAACACAAACATCCTCAATTCCATCTCCATTCATATCAATAACGCTAAACATATAAGCGTTAATTGTTTGTTGAACGCATATTGTTTTATCTGATAGATTATCAATATCATAATTTATAAGGAGCATATTTTGTCCGTTATAATTTGAAGAAAATGTAAAATCAACATTTCCATTATTATTAAGGTCTAAAAATTTAAAATTTCTTAAGGAAAATGAGTTTATATCAAAATTAGACAAGACAACTTCCTGACTTCCAAAAACTCCATTATAGACGTTGAATTTATGAATATTTGATTGATTTGGCGTAGATTCTAAAGCAACATAAACATCATAATTACCAAGGTTATTATCTTTCACATATATAGAAATATCATTATTACTATTAGCGAAAAATGGAATGTTTTGAACAACAGCGAGCTCATTTAGTGCAACAACTTGATTACTATTTGTATTAAAACCAAAATATTTAGCCCGAATTGCACCGTTTTTCCAGTATAAAATATCTTTATATCCATTTGAATCTAAGTCAAGGATTCCGAATTCTTCAAAAGGTGTGTAGTCAATTTCAAGTGTAAATGAAGTTTCGAACTCTCCGTCATTATTTAAATAAATTTTTAAAGTAGAACCTAGTATATATAAATCAAGATCTCCATCATTATCAAAATCATCAATTTGGTATAATGAGGTAAAACTCTCCATTGCTAATAAAAGTTGTGGAGTTGACAAACCACCATTACCGTTGTTTAGCAACACAAATAACATATTTTGATTATTTTTTAAGATTAAATCAATAAATCCGTCGTTATTGTAGTCACATTTAAAGGGTGATATAGTATTCGACCCAGAAAAATTTACTAATGTTTGTTCAGCACTAAATGTGTCGTTTTGTAAATTGTACAGTACACCAATTGTGGAATTTGAACTATAAGTAATGATATCAGGATAATTGTCGTTATTAATATCTAGAGAGAGAATCGGATTTACGTTATTAGCTATAAGCTTTGGTGATTTTAAATTTAAATTTCCGTTTTCATTTTTATGAAGTAATACATTAATTTGGTTATTCGACACGTATTTTATGAAGTCAATATCATTATCATTATCAAAATCATCATAAATAATATTGGTACTCAACGAATCAATGTTATAAATGTTTACTGATTCATTAAAATTTACCTGTCCGAAGATTGGATTAATGATGAACCATGTAAAAATTAAAAACGCTACTCTTCTTATTTATTGATAATTATGACTTGTAATTTATGTAAAATAACTTTTTTAAAAATAGTAATTTTAATTTAATACACATCGTCTTTATTTTATCGGACATTAATGATTTTAAATATAAAATATAAAATAATTTTTAATGGTTTGTTAACTGTCTGATGCAAATAGATTGTATTTCAAAATTTTAACATTAAAAAATTTACAAACTGAATAATCGTGTTATTTTTGCAACTTCTAATTTAAAAAAATAAAATGAAAATGATGAAATTAAAAATGATTATTGCTACTCTTCTAGTTGGTTTGGGATTACTTTCTTGTTCTTCTGATAGCAACGGCGGCAGTGTAGATACGAGTTGTGATGACGCGGCATCAGCTACTTTAAGTGCTGCAATTGCCTACAATAATGCAACTGATGCAGAAAGTGCAGCAAAATGTGTAGCTTATAAAGCAGCTTTAGAAGCTCAGATTGCAGTTTGTGGCGATACTTCGGGTGCGTTGAGTCTGATTATTAACAGTCTTGGAGATTGTTCAGATGAGGCAGTAACGGGTTCAATCACGGTAACTGTTGGGTCGGCTCCGAGAACGTTTAATAAGAATATTTCAATAACTCCAGTTGGTATAACGCAACATATTTATGCAGAAGATACAGCTGGATATTATATTGAATTTGACCTTGCAGTTAATGCAACAGGTACTATGGCGATTCAAAATTTCAATATACACATATTGTCATCGGACTATAATCCGTTAGCAGTTTCAGAAGGTGGAAATTGGACTTCGAATATCACGGTGAATTCGGATACGAAAATTACGGGAACATTTAATGGTTATGTGACTTCGCCAACAACAGGTGCAGACCTTGATTTAACAAGTGGTGTGATTAATTTGACTTTAGATTTTTAATCCAGCTGTCTTATAATAAAGAAGAGCCGTCAACTAGTAGTTGGCGGCTTTTTTATTGGTTTAGGTTTTTATTTAGAATTTAAAATCTTTCGAAGTCTGGATTCCTCGACGAGTGGGGAGTGGAATCTGAAACAAATTCAGATGGACAAGGACACCGATTCAAATTATTTTCTACAAAACGGCAATCATCGAAATCTCGATATTTACATTTTTAGGCAAACACGCTACTTGTACGGTTTCTCTTGCAGGAGCGGTTTTTTCGTCGAAATAAGTTTCATAAACACCATTTATTCTGCTGAAATCGCCCATGTTCATGATGAAGATGGTGCTTTTTATTACATTTTCAAAGGTCATACCGGCTGCTTCAAGAACGGCTTTCATATTTTCCATGACTTGCTTGGTTTCGATTTCAATGGTTTCGGTCACGAGTTCCATTGTTACAGGATTCAGAGCAATTTGTCCTGAAGTATATAGTGTATTTCCCGCTAAAACAGCTTGGTTGTATGGCCCGATTGGTGCAGGTGCTTTGTCTGTATAAATTATTTTTTTCATGGGTGTTTTTTCTTTAATTATCGAATAACTTTGTCTGCTTGATTTCGTTTGTCCCACTTAATATCACTCAAAATACCGGATTTAATACCGATAAAGAACCCCCAATTGGCATAATCACCAAATGGTGTCCAGTTAAAATCCATTCGCCAACTGAGCAAATCACGCTGAAACCGTAGTTGTGTAAAGGTGACGCCGTTTTGCACAAAATCATAACCTGTAGAAACGCCTAATTTCCATTTTGGACTGATGTCAATGTTTCCTGAAATCATAATCGAATTACCCGTTAATTTCTTATGACGGTTCAAATTTCCATAGGTTAAGGAATAGGCAAAGGTTAAATCCCAGGGCAGTTTTGCGGTAAAAAACTCTGAAGATTCTTTATTTTTATTTTCATCTTTATCCTCGGTACCTTTTCTTGTTCCAAAATCTTCATTGGAACCAAATAAATCATCTTCACGACCACCATTTCGAGCTCCTTGCTTGTTGTCGTTGTCTTTCTTTTCGTCTCCCGTACTATCCAGTGAATAATTTATAGTCATATTGGCACTCGTCATTCGGAATAAACTCCCCCCATTGTCAATATTGTATTTTTCAATTCTAGTTCCTGCATTATTAATTGCATAAGGATCTAAAGTGGCGCCAAAATTAATGTTCATTTTGTCCTTAAACAATAAAGTTCCTCCACTTACTCGAACAGGCGACCATGGCAATGAATCTGCTGCAATATTATAAGTTGTAGAGAAGTTTAAGTTATTTAATAACATCACTTTCTTTGGTTCAGTTGATGTTGAATCTTTGCTTGCTACTTTAGCTTCAAACGTATTGTTCAAACTCAAGCCTAAACTATTCGCATACGATTTTCCGGGAGCTCCAAAAATCCCACTTTCAAAACGAGTATAGTCTTTTTGCATAGTGCCACTTGCATCAGTTGCATAAGTGTCGTAATATTTTTCAAAACTTGGCGTATAACTATAAGAAACAGAGGGTCGCATCACATGACGGATGGCTTGAATTTTATTGGTTTCGCTAAAATTAAAAGTACCATAAATTGTAGTTCCAACACTGCTTGAAAAAGAATAAGTTCGGAATGCATCAAATTTATTGACTTCGCTCTGTACCACCTGACCTTGATCTTCGTCAAAATTTCTGCGAATGGTTTTTAAATACCACACTTCATTATAATTAGCTCCTGTTGAAACGCTAAAATGTTTGAATACTTTGAAATTAGTGGTTAAGGGAATCGAATGTTGAAAGCCTACTTTAGCATCTTTAAACATTTCAGATTTAAAAAAAAGCGAATCGGTAGTTCTAATTTGGTTTTCACCTCTTAAATTATATTGAAAATTAATGTTCTTGATAAAACCTTTTTTGGGTTGGTCTTCTGATGCAAATGGGAAAATACGGTCAACACTTAATTGTAAAGTAGGCAATGTCATACTAATTTGTTCCGTTTGCGTATTTTGAGAATGAGTTGCCGTCACCGATAAGTTCACGGAGGGAACCGAATTAAAAGTTTTGGAATAAGAAACAGAGGAACTTAACGTATTATTTAAGCGCGAACCTACATTGACTTGATTCAACGAGTTTTGAAAGTAACTGCTACTTCCTAAGTTTAGTGATGCTGAAAACCGTGAACTAGGATTGGATTTAGAGTCTTGAGCATGGGACCACTGAATATTGTAAATCGTATTTTTAGCATAATCAGGAAATCCACGTTCACTAGTAATTTGATTTTCAAAACGAAGATTCACATTTCCGCGGAAACTATATCTTTTGGCATAACTCGATTCGAAACGTAAGGCATAACTACCGTTTGTATAATAATCACCTAAAAGAGTAAGGTCGTAATTATCGCTTAATGCAAAATAGTAACCCCCGTTTTGTAGCGAATACCCTTGTTGGCGGGTGTCACTAAATGTAGGTAATATAACGCCAGATTGACTGGTTTCGGTCATTGGAAAGAAAGCAAAGGGTAAGCCAATTGGGGTAGGAACTTCTGCAATGTACATGTTAGTTATACCTACAACGACTTTTTTATTGGGAACAAACTTGGCTTTTCTCGCTAAAAAATAGTATTCGGGATCATCAATATCTTCCGCTGTAGTAAATTTCACATTTTCCATAAAATAAACCGAGTCGTTTTCTTTCTTTGCTTTTCGAGCTATGAAATTAAGACCGCTTTGAGCGCTTCGAGAATTCCAGATAAGGACTTTTTTAGTTTTAAAATTAAAACGGATAGAATCAGGTTCTATGACATTAGAACCTTGCGTAAATACAGGACGCTGTGTGTAATTTCCTGCGGTATCTTTAATTCTTCCTGCATAAACTTCGTTCTTGGCATAATCCATTACGATTATACCTGCTTTAAGTTCCACATCGAGGTAATGCAGTTCCGCTTCGTTATATAAAGTAATCAGTTTCTTCTTTTGGTCGATTCGTTCATAATCAACAGCAGTTCGCTTGACGATGCCTTCCAGAACTGATTTTTTCTTAGGTAATGTGTCCGTTTTTAAACTGTCAACTTCCTTCTTAGGAATCTGTAGTGGTTTAATAGCAAGGGTATCAAGTGTTTCTTCTTTCTTTTCAGGGATAGAAACCGTAATTTCTTTTGGAATTTCTTGCGAATGTAATTTTGAAGTTCCTATTGTTAAGAAAATTGCT
Organism: Flavobacterium sp. SM2513; assembly: GCF_050908145.1. GTDB lineage: Bacteria > Bacteroidota > Bacteroidia > Flavobacteriales > Flavobacteriaceae > Flavobacterium. Next base: position 2,560,176 of record NZ_CP194228.1, read on the forward strand.
AATAAAACGATATGAAATAAGTTTGTCCGCAAGAGTTTAAATGCTATTTTTGTAAAAATATGGCTTACTATTTGATGTGTCAAACTTACTATAATTTTTTCATCAAAATAAGTGTTTTTGTAAATTATAACAATACTGTTTTTAATTAAATTAACTTTTCTAATTCCTATGCGAATATTCAACAAGTATAACTACCTAATCCTAATCTTATTATCTGCTTTTTCTATAAGCGGTTTTGCCCAATCCACTAAGTTTAAAGTTGTGCTAGATGCGGGACATGGCGGAAAAGATATAGGTGCGAGTTACCACGGTTTTGCTGAGAAAAAAATTGCTTTAAGCGTTACTTTAAAAGTAGGTAAAATTCTTGAAAAAAATTCAGGCATCGATGTTATTTATACTCGAGATACCGATGTTTTTGTGGAGTTAAATGAAAGAGCTAATATTGCTAGTAAAAATAATGCTTCCATTTTTGTATCGATACATTGTAATGCTAATGAGAATACTTCTGCCGAAGGGTATGAAACGTATGTAATGGGTATGCACCGAAATGCCTCAAATTTAGAGGTGGCAAAAAAGGAAAATGAGGTAGTAACTTTAGAAAAGGACTATAAAATTAAATACAACGGGTACGATCCAAATTCACCTGAAAGTGCCCTTGGGATTTCTTTGCTACAGGAAGAATATTTAAGTAACAGTATTTTGTTAGCAAGTAGAATTCAAAACGGAATGGCTACCAATTTTGGTAGAAAAGACAGACGTGTTAAACAAGCAGGATTTCTAGTGTTGAGACAGATTTCCATGCCTAGAGTTTTAGTTGAAATTGGTTTTGTTTCTAATAAAAGAGAAGGTGGCTATCTTAATTCAGAGGAAGGGCAAGACGAAATTGCCACAGGAATTGCCAATGCAGTTATCAGCTATAAAAATGAATTTTACGGTTCAGGAAAGACTGAAGCACAAATTGAAAAATATGTTCCTAAAACTGCAGATGTAAAAGAACCAATTGCTGAAAAAGAAACAGTGAAGGAAGTTGCACCAAGTAAAATAGAAACTAGTACTTCAAATGAAGGTATTGTTTTTAAAGTTCAAATTGCGGCAAGTGGTAAAAATTTAGAATTGACACCAGGAAATTTTAAGGGATTGAACAACCTTTCTGTTATTAACGATAGCGGAAATTTATACAAGTATATGTATGGAAATGCGGCAACATATAATGATGCTAAACAAAATTTAGCGGAAGCTAGAGCCAAAGGATTTGAAGGTGCTTACGTGGTAGCGTTCAAAGATGGAAAGAAAATAAATTTACAGGAAGCGATTAAATAAACCGAACTTTCATTTATTTATTATAAATTTGTTTATAAAAACGCTATATTTTGAAAATTACAAGAGAGATTAAAACAGCAATTCTCGTTATTGCTTCGATATTATTATTTATTTGGGGTTACAGTTTTCTACAAGGACGTGATTTACTTAACTCATACCGTATGTTTTATGTTCAATATGAGAACGTTGAAGGTCTTTCCACTTCGGCACCGGTAACGATTAACGGATTAGTGGTTGGTCGAATTATGAAAATTACTTTAATTCCAGCTACAGGAAAATTGCAAGTAGAAATTCAGGTTAGTAGTGATTTTCCTATATCAAAATCAAGTACAATTGATATTTACGAACCAGGACTTATTGGCGGAAAGCAAATTCAGATTGTTCCCAATTTTCAAGACCCCATAATGGCAGAATCGGGAGATTTTTTTAAAGGTAGAAACGTTCCCGGATTAACTTCATTAGTTGGGGAAAAACTAACTCCTTTGCAAGAAAAAATTGAAAAAGTAGCTGAAGATGCAGATATATTATTGAAAAATTTGAATGATATTTTAGATGAAAAATCGAAAGCAAACTTACGTGAAAGTATTTCTAAATTAAATGTTTTAATGGATGAGTTTTCTAAAGTGGGAAGTAACGTCAACCAAATTATCGACAAAAACCAATCAAATATTGACGGATCATTAGCAAATTTAAATAAAGCCACATCTAATTTTTCTAAACTATCAGATACTTTGGCGAAAGCTAAAATTGGTCAAGCGCTCCGGAATTTTGAAAATTCTATGAAAGGTGTGGATAAAATCGTTACCAATTTTGATAAGATTTCTACTGATTTACAGCAAGGAAAAGGAACAATGGGAAAACTACTGACGGACGATCAATTGTACAACAACCTAAATACTACTTCTGCTGAATTAGAATTGTTGTTGCAAGATTTACGCTTGAATCCTACACGATATATTAATGTATCCTTATTTGGAAAAAAGAATAAACCTTACGTAGCACCCAAAACTAACGATACAATTTCAAATTAACTGCTGAAAAACTATGCAATACTTAGACAATATTTTATTTGCAATTTTACTTATTCTCGGAATAGGGTATTTTACTTTAAATTGTAAAAAACTACTTCGAAATATAAAATTGGGTAAAGATGTAAATCGATCGGATCGAAAAGGCGAACGATGGAATAATATGTTTATGATTGCATTAGGTCAATCTAAAATGGTAAAACGTCCGGTTGCGGGATTCTTGCATATTGTTGTTTATGTGGGTTTTGTGGTCATCAATATCGAAGTTTTAGAAATTATTATCGATGGACTTTTTGGAACACATCGTATTTTCTCATTTATGGGTTCGTTCTATAATGTTTTGATTGGTTCTTTTGAAATATTAGCATTTTTAGTTTTAATAGCTGTAATCATATTTTTCATTAGAAGAAATATTATTAAATTAAAACGTTTCATTCATTCGGATTTGAAAGGATGGCCAAAATCAGATGGTAATATTATTTTATACTTTGAAGTCGTTCTAATGACTTTGTTTTTAGTAATGAATGCAGCTGATTTTCACTTACAAAATGTAAGCGGTGCCTTTATGCATTTTCATCCTGCAGGTTCATTTCCTATTAGTCAATATATTGCTGTTCTTTTTGAAGGTGTTCCAAATGCAACTGTTTATGTTATCGAACGTGCAGCTTGGTGGTTGCACATTACGGGTATCTTGATATTCTTGAATTACCTTTATTTTTCAAAGCACCTGCATATTTTACTGGCATTTCCAAACACCTATTTTGCAAATCTAAATCCACAAGGAAAATTTGAAAATTTAGAAGCTGTTACGACTGAAGTGAAATTGATGATGGATCCTAATGCCGATCCTTATGCAGCAGCTCCAGCAGATGCTGTTCCTTCAAAATTTGGTGCATCTGATGTACAAGATTTAAACTGGGATCAGTTGTTAAACGCTTATACCTGTACCGAATGTGGTCGTTGTACAAGTGTTTGTCCAGCAAATCAAACCGGAAAGAAATTGTCGCCGCGAAAAATAATGATGGATACGCGAGATCGTCTGGAAGAAGTAGGTAAAAATATCGATGCAAATAAGGGGGTTTTTGTACCTGATAATAAGTTTTTACTGAACGATTATATTACAGCAGAAGAACTTTGGGCTTGCACCACTTGCAACGCTTGTGTAGAGGAATGTCCTGTAAATATCAGTCCACTTTCTATCATTATGGACATGCGTCAATATTTAGTAATGGAACAAAGCGCGGCTCCAATGCCACTGAATGCGATGATGACCAATATTGAAAATAATGGAGCTCCTTGGCAATACAATCAACAAGACCGATTGAACTGGAAAAATGAGAATTAGAAGAAGAACGAATATAGATGATAGAATAAAGAAGTAGTTAAAATTAAAAATTCTCTTATAGGTGAGGTTAAGAGTGTTTTTTATTATTGTAAAATTATAAAAACAAGAAATATGAAAGCACCAAATGAAGCTCAAAAATTAGTAGAAACTGTTGAAAACGGAGCATTAATAAGTCCAATTTTACCCGAAGGAATTAAAAATTACCTTATTGATATTGACGGAACGATTTGTGACGACATCCCAAACGAAGAACCTGAGCGAATGTTAACTGCACAAGTTTATCCTGAAGCGCTTAAAATTTTGAATAAATGGTTTGAAGAAGGTCATATCATTACTTTTTTCACTTCAAGAACAGAAGCACATCGAGAGTATACCGAAATTTGGTTGAAAAAACACGGTTTTAACTATCATGCAATGTTAATGGGAAAGCCTCGTGGAGGAAATTACCACTGGATTGACAACCATATTGTTCGTGCAACACAGTATAAAGGGAAGTTTACTGATTTAGTAAGTAAAAAAGTGAACATCGAAGTTTTTCAAGACGAAGATTAAATGATTTTTCAAAATCATCCAATTATAATATAAATAAAGTTTACAATGGCAGAAAATATAGTGGTACCTACAATGGCAGAAATGTTGGCACAAGGCAAACAACCTGAAGTTCTTTTTTGGGTGGGTTGTGCCGGTAGTTTCGACGACAGAGCCAAGAAAATTACCAAAGCGTTTGTCAAAATCTTGAATCGTGCAAATGTTTCGTTTGCAGTTTTAGGAACGGAAGAAAGTTGTACGGGTGACCCAGCAAAACGAGCGGGAAATGAATTTCTATTTCAAATGCAAGCCATGATGAATATTGAAGTTTTGAATGCTTATGAAGCTAAAAAAATTGTTACCGCTTGTCCACATTGTTTCAATACTATAAAAAATGAATATCCAGAATTAGGTGGAACTTACGAAGTAGTGCACCACACCCAATTTCTAAAATCGTTGTTAGACGACGGTCGTTTAGCGATTGAAGGCGGTCAATTTAAAGGAAAACGTATTACCTTTCATGACCCTTGTTATTTAGGTCGTGCCAATAATGTTTATGAAGCCCCTCGCGATTTGTTAACTAAATTGGATGCCGAATTGGTTGAAATGAAACGTTCTAAAGCTAACGGACTGTGTTGTGGAGCTGGTGGAGCTCAAATGTTTAAAGATGCGGAACCAGGAGATAAAGAAATAAATATCGAACGAACAGAAGACGCTTTAGAGACTAAACCTGATTTTATTGCCACTGGTTGTCCATTTTGTAACACAATGATGACCGATGGAATTAAAAATAAAGAAAAAGAAGGTGATGTTAAAGTAATGGATATTGCTGAAATGATTGCCAATGCAGATGATTTATAAGAATAGATTGCTATTCTTTTTAATAAAAAACAAATAACAATGTACGTTCCCTTTGATACGCTTCCTGAAGAATCCAAAATATGGATTTACCAATCCAATCGAAAATTTTCGGATGATGAAATAGCTGAGATCCAAATAGATTTAGAACAATTTATAGAAAATTGGGCAGCTCATGGTACGGGTTTAACCGCTTCGTATTTACTTAAATACAATCGCTTCATTATTTTGGCGGTCAATCAAGAAGAACAAATGGCTACCGGTTGTTCCATAGATTCCTCTGTAGGTTTTATTCAAAGTTTAGAGCAAAAATACAAAGTCGATTTACTTGATAAAATGAACGTTACGTTTAAAGTGGGCGAACATGTTGCTCATAAAACGTTGATTGATTTCAAGAGAATGGCAAAAGACAAAGCGGTTACAGGTGAGACAATTGTCTTTAATAATTTGGTTAATAATATTGCTGAATTCAATGAATCGTGGGAGACTCCTGCATTAGACAGTTGGCACAGCCGATTCTTTTAATATAAATATGAATAAATTCCTCTTGTCGCTGATTTTTCTAAGTCAGTTTGCTTTCGCGCAAAACAAATCTTTTCCAGATCATACCGATTTCTCACAAACGAAATGGGTTGATAGCGTGTACAATCAAATGTCGCTAAACGAACGAATTGGACAGCTATTTATGGTAGCTGCTTATTCAAATAAAGATTCAGTCCATAATAATGCGATTGAAAAATTAGTTTCCCAGTATAAAGTGGGAGGTTTGATTTTCTTTCAAGGTGGACCAAAGCGCCAAGCAAAATTGACCAATCGCTATCAAAAAAAAGCAAAACTTCCTTTATTTATAGGTATTGACGCGGAATGGGGTCTAGCAATGCGACTCGATTCTGTAGCGCGTTTTCCTTGGAACATGACCTTAGGAGCCATTCAAGACATGAAGTTGATTGAAAAAGTAGGAGAGGCTTACGCCAAACAAAGTACTCGAATGGGAATTCAGTTCAATTTTGCACCTGTTTTAGACATCAATACCAATCCCAAAAATCCAATTATCGGAAACCGCTCCTTTGGCGAAGACAAAGAGAATGTAACCCGAAGCGCATTGGCCTTGATGAAAGGAATTCAGAATAATGGTGTTTTTGCAACAGGAAAACATTTTCCAGGTCATGGCGCTACTTCAACCGATTCGCATTATTCACTTCCAACAGTTGATTTTTCAAAAGAGCACATTGACGAAGTTGAACTTTATCCGTACAAAAAACTTTTTGCCGAAGGACTTGCATCTGTTATGGTAGCTCATTTGAATGTGCCAAGTTTAGAACCAAGAGAAAACTTTCCTTCCTCATTATCCTATAATATTGTTACGAATGTTCTTCAAAAACAACTTGGTTTTGAAGGCTTGATTTTTACAGACGCTTTGAATATGAAAGGAGCCAGTGATTTCAAGAAACCCGGCGAAATAGATTTAGCTGCGTTTATCGCTGGAAATGATATTTTGCTTTTCGCAGAGAATGTACCGTTAGCTTTAGAAAAAATATGTGTTGCCTATCAAGATTCTTTAATATCCGAAGAACGAATGCAACATTCGGTAAAAAAGATTTTAAATTTTAAATACAAATCAGGTTTAAACAATTATAAACCTATTGATACGCTTAATCTATATGACGATTTAAATCCAGCAACCGATAAAGCATTGCAATACAAATTGTACGAAAATGCAATTACTGTTGTCCGCAATCGGGATGAAATTTTACCTATAAAAAACTACGAAAAAGAGAAAATTGCTTATGTAAAAATGGGTGACGACAATCATTCTACTTTTTTATCGACGTTACAAAATTACACTGAAATTACAGAAATCAAGGAAGAAAACATCGATTCGTTGATGCTGAAATTACAACCTTTTACAAAAGTGATTGTAGGTTTTCACAAAGCAGATGGTGCATGGAAAAATCATGAATTCAAAACGAGTGAACTGGCAAAAATAGATTCAATTGCCAAGTACAAACACATTATTTTAGACGTTTTCGCAAAACCATATTCGTTACTTTCCATTGCTGATTTTGAAAATTACGATGCTTTAATTGTTTCATACCAAAATACCGATGTGTCACAAATTGTTTCTGCTGAAATTATTTTTGGAGCAGTTGGTTCAAAAGGAAAATTACCTGTTTCTATAAATGATTATTTTCCTGTAAATCATGGCTGGGAAACAAACCCGTTGAATGTTTTGGGTTTTTCTGCCCCAGAAAATGTTGGGATGAATTCTCTTATATTGGTGCAAATAGATGCTATTGTTCAAAAAGCAATTAAAGCCAAAATGACACCTGGAGCTCAAGTTTTAGTTGCAAAAGACGGCAAAATTATTTATCAGAAAGCATATGGTTCACCTACTTATAGCAATAATGTTAAAGTTAAAAATACTGACTTATACGATGTAGCTTCATTGACCAAAATTATGGCAACCTTACCGAATATCATGCAAGAATTTGATAAAGGTGAAGTGAATTTACAAACCACTTTAGCAGAAATGCTACCTGATTTCAAATATTCAAATAAAAGCAACATTACTTTTACAGAATTATTGTCGCATCAAGCTCGATTAAAACCTTGGGAACCGTTCTACAAGGCAACTTTAAATGCTGAAGGAAAACCAAGCGAAAAGTACTACCGCAAAGCTTTTGACGTTCAGTTTTCAAAACAGGTGGCTGATAGTTTATTCATCCGAAATGATTATCAAGATACCATCGTAGACTTTATCAAACACAGTGAATTATTGCCTAAAAAAGAATATAGATACAGCGATTTTACGTTTATTTTACTAAAAGAATATTTGGAACAAAAAGAAAATCGGAAGTTAAATGTTTTGGCATTTGACCACTTTTTTCAACCTTTGGGAATGACTTCGACGATGTATAATCCTTTATTGAAATTTCCACTCAACAAGGTTATTCCAACTGAAATGGATACTTATTTTCGTTACCAAAAATTACAAGGCTATGTTCATGACATGGAAGCCGCGATGGAAGGTGGAGTTGCAGGTCATGCGGGTATTTTTTCAAATAGTTTAGATGTAGCCAAAATGATGCAGATGTATTTGCAAAAAGGAAATTACGGAGGCAACATTTATTTTTCTAAATCTACATTTAATATTTTCAATAACCGCTACTTTGAATCTACAGGAAGCCGCCGTGGTTTGGGTTTTGACAAGCAGCAACTACCAGGAATTTCAGGACCAACATGTGCTTGTGCATCAGAAAGTAGTTTTGGACACACCGGCTTTACAGGAACAATGGCATGGGTGGATCCAGAATATAACTTAGTTTATATTTTCTTGTCCAACAGAACTTTTCCGGATTCTAATTTACCTAACGAACTTTCAAGAGCAAACATTCGGGAAGACATTCAAAAAGTTATTTACGAATCCATAGTCAAATAGCTACTACACACGTTAAAGTTATTTAAATAAAAAAAAGCACAAGCTCTAATTTTGTACATTCGTAAGATTAAAATATTCGAATGAAAATTGCAATTGTATGTTATCCAACTTTTGGAGGAAGTGGCGTTGTAGCTACCGAACTGGGTTTAGAATTAGCACGAAGAGGCCACGAAATACACTTTATAACCTATCGGCAACCGGTCAGATTGGCGTTGTTAAATCCCAATGTTTTTTACCACGAAGTTAATGTTCCCGAATATGCGTTATTTCATTACCAACCTTATGAATTAGCGTTATCTAGCAAACTTGTTGATATGGTGAAACTGTATGGCATCGAATTAATGCACGTTCATTATGCCATTCCACACGCTTATGCAGGTTACATGGCGAAACAAATGTTGAAAGGTGAAGGTATTGAAATTCCGATGATTACAACGCTCCACGGAACCGATATTACATTAGTTGGAAGTCATCCTTTTTATAAATCTGCTGTTACTTTTAGTATCAACCATTCGGATTATGTGACATCTGTTTCAGAAAGTTTGAAGCAAGACACATTGAAACTTTTTGACATCATAAAAGAAATTGAAGTGATTCCTAATTTCATTGAATTAGAAAAAAATACTGAAGATCAAAGTATTCCTTGTAGTCGTTCTGTAATGGCTACTGAAAATCAAAAGATACTGACGCATATAAGTAATTTCCGAAAGGTGAAGCGCATCCCCGATGTGATTGATGTTTTCTATAAAATTCAACAAAAATTAGATGTTAAGTTAATGATGGTGGGTGATGGCCCAGAGAAGGAAAAAGCAGAATTGCTTTGTGAAAAACTAGGAATTAGTAGTAAAGTAATCTTCTTTGGAAACAGTAATGAAGTGGACCGTATTTTAAGCTATACAGATTTATTTTTATTGCCTTCAGAGACAGAAAGTTTTGGTTTAGCAGCTTTAGAAGCTATGGCTTGGGGAGTTCCTGTAATTTCTAGTAATTCCGGTGGATTACCTGAAGTTAATTTTGAAGGTGTTTCAGGTTACTTAAGTGATGTGGGAGATACAGAGGAAATGGCTAAAAAAGCAATATCGATTTTGGAAGATGATGATACTTTGTGTACCTTTAAGAAGAATGCTTTAGAAGTTGCTAAAAAATTCGATATTAAAAATATTTTGCCTTTATATGAGTCGCTTTATGAAAAGGCTATAAAAAATCAGAAACTATGAGAAGTATTTTTTTAATTCCAGTCATTTTACTCTTTCTTTCCTGTAATTCTATGAAAAATTCAACGAAAGCCTCCCAGGACAAATCTGATTTATGTACTAATTTATTTAGTGCTCAATACAATGGAGAAGAGGCGGAAAGTAATGTAGTAATCTCAAACCAGAGCGATTTGAATTCCTTATATAAATCAGTAGGACGTGATGATATGCCAACTATTGACTTTTCTAAAAGTCAAGTCGTAGCACTTTTTTTAGGGGCAAGAAATACGGGAGGTTACAGCATTTCTATCGATAGAGTAGAGGAACAAGACGGAAAGTTGGTTATTTTTAAGAAAATAGAAAAACCGGCTCCAGGTGCAATGGTAACAATGGCACTTACAAACCCCTTTGTGATTGCCGAAATTCACAGTAAAAAAGAAATTATTTTCAAATAAAAAGTAAGAAAGCTGTAGTCACTTGATTGAACACAGCTTTTTTTTACAAGTTATATCTTTTACCACATATCACTCACTTCTTCTTTTATAAATGCCAAGGCAGCATTGCTAGGCGAATCTCTATCAAATAATTCTTTCAAAATTAGTTCACGTAATTCATTCGCAGAGGTGATTTCAGCGGTAGCCGTTGCTTTCCGAATCATCTGAATTGTAGCATTTTTGGCGGTAACTACATAACCCCAACAACTGCTTGAAACATAGATTTGTTGCGTCAAGTTGTGTTCAAATTCTTGTTCGATGGAGGCGATGATATAGTCGGCATAATCATTTTTATCTTCTGAAATAGGTGTTACCCGAATCAATAATTTTGAAGGATTGATGCGTTCCAAAAATAAGGAAAGTCGCTCATAAGCCTGTAATCGTAAAGGTAAGGCTTGCTTTTGCGTTTCTTTTTGGCTCAACCATCTTCGGGTATGTTGTTGGTCTTTAAAATACGAATTAAATAATAAATAGGCAACGCCACCGGTAATGACTGCTGGTAAAGTGTAACTTAATAATTCGATAATTTTTGTACTTTCCATATTTTTATTTAAAATTCTATTGTATTTATAAATGCTTCAAAAGTAAAATTATTGTCGTAAAGCGGTACAAATATAAAAAAATATTTCAGTTGAGGGCTACGATAATTAAGGTATTGGATGTGGGTTGTTACAAAATTTTGAAATTAAAAGTAGTTTAAAAAAGCTTAAGTATTTTTATAAGATAGTCGGCATGATAACCAAAAGTCGCAATGTGTTGTAGATTTTTATTTCATTCACAACTATTTTTCTAAAGTATAATAACAGATGTCAAGTAACGAGGTGTGTGAACTTATTGAATTATAATACTGTATTATTTACCACAAAAAAACATTTCATTTCATGTAAAAATCTCACATTCACTTTGTAGTGGATGATGTAATTTTTGTATTTTTATAAACTAATTTAACTATATGGGAAAAGATGTTCTTGCTCGAAACAATGTTATTACGTTTGGAAATGGCAAACAAGTAATTCTTTTTGCACATGGTTTTGGTTGTGACCAAAACATGTGGCGCTTTGTGACTCCTGCATTTAAAGAGGATTATAAGATAGTGCTGTTTGATTATGTAGGTTGTGGAAAATCAGAATTAAGTGCTTATAATGCAGAACGATATTCCACTTTACATGGTTATTCACAAGACATATTAGACGTTTGTGATGCACTTAATTTAGAAGATATTATTTTTGTGGGACATTCGGTAAGTTCGATGACTGGATTACTTGCAGCGATAGAACGACCCGATATTTTTTCGTCGATGATTTTTATTGGTCCGTCACCTCGATATTTAAACGACTTGGGGTATGTAGGTGGATTCTCTAAAGAAGATCTTGATGGTCTTCTTGATGTTATGGATAACAATTTCATTGGTTGGGCTAACTTTTTAGCTCCAGTAATTATGAAAAATGAGAATCAACCGGAACTTACTAAGGAACTGGAAGAGAGCTTTTGTTCCACTGACCCTGTAATAACAAGAAGGTTTGCAGAGGTAACTTTTTTTTCAGATAATCGTGATGATTTGTCTAAACTTACAATGCCTTGCCTCATTCTTCAATGTGCTGATGATGCGATTGCACCAGACGAGGTGGGTGAATATACCCACCAAATGATTAAAGGAAGTACTTTTGAAAAGATGAAAGCTACGGGCCATTGTCCCCATATGAGCCACCCCGAAGAAACAATTGACTTAATTCAGAAATTTCTAAATCAGACCGTTTATTAACAATCAAGAAAAATATAATGGGGATTGGCATGATGTTTATAATGTCGCGCCAAACTTGCTGTTTTCGTTCAGTTCAGATGGTTTTATTACCAGAATGAATCAAACGATGCTAACGGAACTCGGATTGGATTCGATGGAGAAAGGCAAGCATAAATTAGAAGATTTCTTGAATGTGGGTAGTAAAATTTTTTTTCAAACGCATTTCGTTCCATTGATAAAAATGCAAGGATTTGCCCGTGAAATCTATCTGAATTTCAAATCGCCAAATGGTACAGATGTTCCTGTACTGTTAAATGTTACTATGGGAACCAACAGAGAGTTGGGCGAAATACACTGTGGAGGTATGATAATTTCCAATAGAAATCGTTTTGAAAAAGAACTGTTACTTGCAAAAAACGCTGCTGAGGAAGCGCTCTCCCAGAATGTAGAGTTGTTGAAAATTCGTGCAGAACTTGAATTGCATCAGCGGGAGTTGGAAATGCAACTTAGGAAATTATCGGTATTAAACCGACAGCACCAAGACATTTTGAAAGTAATTGCCCATGATTTACAAGAGCCTTTGCGAAAGTCCGTTTTTTATGCTGATATGATTAAAAATCAAAACCATGATTTGCATAAGGATGTCACTGATAAATTAGACAGAATCATCGTTTTTAATGAACACATGCGTCACATGGTAATCAGTTTACAGCGTCTTGAAGAACTTGAAAACCGACAATTATGTTTTCAAAGCATTGAGCTTCAATCATTATTTGATGATGTTGTGTCAGGTTTTGGTTTTGAAAGCGATAGTATTAAAATCAATTACCAACTTATTCATAAGCATTTACAGGGTGATTTAGAATTGTTGAAAAACTTGTTTGTCGAATTATTTTTAAATTCTATACGATTTAGAAACCCAGAAAAAATCCTGACCTCTATTGAAATTTCATCAGTTTTGGTACAACGAAACATCTATGTAGAATCGGCAGAGCGGTATTTATATGAAGACTTTGTAAAACTGACTTTTTCTGATGATGGAATTGGTTTTGATACTGATTCCTCACTCGTATTTAAAATCTTTCAACGCGGTGATGAATTTGACCGTATAAGTCCAGGATTGGCATATTGTAGAAGAATTATTGAAATGCATGAAGGTTCAATCCTTGCAAAATCAATTGGCGGAAAAGGAGCTGGGTTTACTATTTTTATTCCTGTAAAACAGATAAAGGGATAGGCTGCTATTGATTGATTTTCATAATTAGAACTCAAGGTAGAATTGTTTTATGGGTAGAGTGGACTCTTTCAAAACGTATTGTATTGCTCTTTAAATCATAAATTATTCAAAACTCTTTTTTTGAATCATAATAGGGAAATAAGTACATAAATATCATCGAATCTTACAAAAATCAACGGACAAGTGATTCTTAGTACAAGAAAATCAATGAATTTATTATTTAATAATCGTCCGCTTTATCTAGCAATGATGGTCCTATTACAACCTTCGACAACTACTTATATTTTATCAAAGTACGAGTTCATTAAACAATTTTTCAAAAGTGCTATCTAAACTCTCACTTAAACCCGCATGAGGTCTGGAAGTTTGTAAAACCGAACTTCGCACGGCTGTCAACCATCGAAAGCGTTCTGGCGTTTCCAATTGCCCAATTCTGCCACCCAATTTGTTTCCTTTGGCCGTATTTTGAAATGACTCAAGGTACGTATGCAAGTCACAGAGTTCGATTTCGGTATTGAAAAGGTTGAATTTCGCTGCATTTACTTGGTACTCCATGCGAATGTAACGCTGTCTTTTGCAAAACAGAATCAAGCCTACATTGATAAACTCTTCGCGTTCTACTTTTGGCACCACGCGAATAACGGCATACTCATATAAGTGCGGTTCTTGCATGTTGTGCTTGATTTACAAAAGTATTTGCGTGTTCTTTTCGCAATACTAAAAATTGATAATAAATGGCTCTAATTTCGTCTGGTGATTGGTCGTTACCTTCCCAGATTAACCAATCATCGGGTAGGAGATTTACAATTTCTTGTAGTTTCTCGTTGGTCAAAAGTGTTTGGAATTCTGCATTTACTTCATCTAACAAAATCGCTTGCGGAAGCAAAACATGGTCTTTGATTAATGCAAACGGACTCATGGCATGTTTTTCCCAAGTATCCCATGAATGGTGAAAGTAGAATGCAGCTCCATGGTCAATGAGCCACAATTCTTTATGCCAAAGTAATAAGTTGGTATTTCGGAAAGTTCTATCCACATTGGTAATATAAGCATCGAGCCAAACCGTTTGTGAAGCTAATTTTGCAGCTACTTCTTGTGTATTAGGGTCAAAGTTTAAAGCACCGGATAGAAAATGCAAACCCAAATTGAGTCCTCTACTTTTTTGCAGTAGTTCCTGAATTTCCTCGTCGGCTTCAGTGCGTCCAAAGGCTTCGTCCAGTTCAATAAATACAAGTTCAGGAACCGGCAAACCCAAAGCACGAGCAATTTCACCGCCTAAATATTCGGCGATTAATGCTTTCGTTCCGTGACCTGCACCTCTAAACTTAAGCACATATTTAAAATCGTCATCAGCATCCGTCAAAGCAGGCAAGGAACCGCCTTCACGAAGTGCTTGAATGTATCGCGTAACGTTTACCGTTCGTAATTTCATTATTCATTATAATTTAAGTTACCGTTACTTAGAAAAATAGTAACGGTGACTGGAACAAAAGTAACCTTTATTTTTTCTTAACCATTGCAAATAATCCCGCAATTGCTACGACAGCACCTACTATTAAAAAGGTTAAACCGGTTTTGTCCTCCATTCCGAAGAACTCTTTGATTTCCGAACCTGCCGAATTCATGTGGTTGATTCCGTATCCTGCTAATGCAATTCCCACGACTAAAATGATAATTCCTGCTGCGTTTTTCATAGTTCTGCTTTTTTAAAGTTGAAATTTTTATTAAATCTAATTAATTTTGATGGAATTAGCAATATTTATTTTCTGCTTAAAAGTTGAGAAGATATAATGAAGATTGTTTAATCTACCTTATAAATTAGTAGTGGAGATATACACTTTCCTTCATTATTTACCATTCAATTAGGGTTTTAATGAACGGTTTCTAGTTCACAAAGCATTTCCTCTTTCTTTGCATACGACTGTATCATTAAAACAGTGACGATTGATAAAGGAATAAAAAAAGCAGATAAGCCAATGTCAATTCTTGTACTCTGCAACAATCCTTCAATTGTTTCAGAATTAGGGTTGGCTCTTGTTAAAACCTTACCAACTACATTACCAATAATCCATAACGTCCACCACAGCCCAATTAGAAATGTATTGTTTTCTGCTACATTGGAGGTTTTTATATTTATTAAGTGGGTTGTTTTTGTAGAAAGTTCCATCATGATTCTATAAGGACGCACTAAGTTCATTATGGGAACAAACCAGCCTCCCGCTGCCCAACCTTCGCCATAAACACAACGCGTTCGCATGCTTAAGTTATAATATGCCCGTCTAAACCATAAAATAAAGGCAAACATAGAAATAAACAGTACAGCCAAGTAGGTGATTGCCACAAGTTGTTCTCTATCGTCGTTTGAAGCAATCATGACGTCAGTAACTTCTTCGTTTGTATTTATGGCGTTCAATAATTGCAATTGAAAGTACGACGACGCAGTAGAAATTATTTGAATAACCATCACCGCCCAAATAAACAACTGCGCTATTTCTGCTCTTTTTTTATTCGGTCGAATGGCATTTACCTTATCTTGAACACCCACTACTACACTCGAATCTTGGTCAAAGTCGGTACATTTATCGTCAAAGTCGGTATTTTTTCCTTTAATTGTACAAATTCGTTCCAAATCATCAGTACCTCTTCTTCGGTTTAAACATTGGTCGCAATCTTCAATTTGTGCTTCAGTCATTGTAAGTAAAATAGATTAGGGGTTTGCAAAATTAGGAATTTATCGACTTCTTTTATTGCAGGAATCCAAATGTAATAAAATAATGACGCAATTAACTTTATTATTTTTTTATACCAAATCCATACGGCGCTTTTAATGGTGAAGAGTCATACATGTTGATGTAAATGGACACCGTATCTTTCGAACCTTCATAAGTAACACGGTAATTGTCTAGCATTGCCATACCGCTCATCCCATTGTTACTTTTCACAGGACAACAACTTCCTGACCTGAAATAAGAAATCTTTTCGCCATTTGGTCCCGTCAATGCATTCAAAAACCGGCGTTCATTTAGTGGTCCACTTGATTCACTCACTCCGCCAACTTCCACGGGGTTTTGGTCAGAGAGTCCATAAGTACGGTCGGAAGCCATTTCAGTAATGACAAAGGTATTGTGATTTACCAGTGTCTGTTTGTGATTCTTGATAACAGAGGAGGTCGATGAACAGGCTACTGTTAATATAAGTAGTCCTACTAAAGGGAGTTTTTTCATAGTTGCTTAATGTATTGGATTTAATTTTTACTAAAACTAATTAATTTTCAACCAAATTATAATAATTTTAATCTGAATAATTATAGTGAGACTTTAATTGTAGAAAAACTCTAATAACTGGTGGAAATATAAATTTGTATGAGGGTACTACCACAGCCTGAAGTCACTGGAGGAAATTAAAAATATAATTTCACAATGCGGAATTACACTATCAATTCATTTAATATTACTTACTAATCAATCTATTTTTAAACGTATTATAAAAAACGTTGTCCTTTAATAAATGGTTTTCTTCGACATTTAAACTGTCGTACACCGAAAAAGCAACACTTTTTATTTCGTTTTTTCTTTGAACTGCGGAAGAATGATGATAAACAATTTGATAGGTAGTGGAATGAAATTTACTCATTGAACCATACATATATCCCGTTAAAACCAATGTTCCGTTATGACATAATGCAAACTGCTTTCCAAAGTAATTTTCTTTATGCCAAATAGGTAGTGCATTATAGATTTTCTCTGTAACGCTCTCACTAAAGTGAATTTCCGACTTTTCAAAGTCAAAACCCAATATTTCTGCATTGTTGATAAAAGGTTTTTCCTCTAAATCTTCCCTTTTAACGTTAAAATGGCCCATATAAATTAGCTTTTCAGCGAGGGTGTCAACTCTAACGCCTTCACCATATATATCTACCACTTGTTTGATAATGATACTGTTTTTTATGCCAACACGTAAAGGAACACCATCATAACTTTCAATTTTGTTTTTTGTCAAGTAAATTTCAATGATGTCTTTCTTTTTATGGCAAGAAGCCAATAATATAGAGAAAATGCACATAAATGTCAATAACTGCCAATTCTTCATTTGCTTTGAAATTTATAAAAAGGTTGGTTTAAAAATGTATTAAATAACGCTTCGCATTTTCTTTAATGATATATTTATTAAAAGCAATCCATCCATCACCCCACTAAAAACTTTCCACAACACCAACTACTACTATTACTCTTCCTATTCACGGCAGCCATAAATGCATACACATACACTTCGTCACCTACATAATTATCAGGTAAAGCCACGATAGCTGTTTCATCTGCTCGAGTTCCCGCCGGGGAGTAATACACGTATTCTTCTTTTTCAGAATTAAATACAACTATAATTAGCTCATCTGTAGGCTTAGTACCGCCTTGATTTGAATTATTATTCCAAGTAAATTGTAAGGTATTGTCTGTGTTTTTCTCGCATTCTAAGTTGGCTAAGAATAATAAGACCCCTTGTGCAAACATCATTTTCTCATATAAAATTACAAAATTCTCTGCTTCATATTTGATGACTTCCGTCAAAAAGTAAGACACAGCAAGATTATTTCGCGAGCGGGTATCTACAGAAGTTCCAAAATAAAGAGCAAGCAATTCCTTAATCGGACTCAGTAATTGCATCACGCTACTCATCTTAGCTTGCTGAATCAATTGCAAAGGTGTAGCTGGTTTAGTGCTTTTTTTAGGTGCAGCTCGCATCACCGATGTCCCTTTGTAATTGACACCCACCACAGGGCCTACTTTGCCTGAGAAGGTACCTAAGATTCCATTGGTATAAATTGCCATAATATATTGATTTAAGGTTTTTTATATTTTATATACAGAAAAAAGTATAACGAATTTATAAAAAAAAGTCATTCGTTTTACAAGCCTTTCTGTTTTAAGGCATTTTTATATCTGTTTGAATCACAGTATAAAGCCTGTAAATTGTATTTTTAGTTTAAGTTTCTTCGGTCATTCTTCGGTGTATGTTCGGTTTTTATTGGGAAAAAGGGATGTTTTAGCGAACAAGTACCGAATAAGTACCGAACAAACTCCCTACAAACCTTAAGCCAAAACAATATCATATTTAACAATAATAGGGACAAAATAAAATCGATTTTGGTTACAAATTTGGATTTTTAAACGTAAAAATCCAGCTAGAAAATAGCAGATTTGCTTAAAGAATGTGCATTCGCTCTTTTACAAAAGGAAATAAGCTCCAAAACAGAGCTTATTAATTATAGTTTAGGTATTTGATTATTTTTTTGCTTTAAAAGCAAAGTCCATTTTGTTGCCGCTATTTCGGTATTGTTTATAAACGTGTATACCACAATTAATCAGCAAGGTAGCGGCACCCAGATAGGCGATGTCGCGTATATTATGGTACATTTCTTGGTTGCGAATACCAATCGCTATCAATGCCCAAGCACCTACGACTGCAAACTCACGCAGGTTCCGGTCGTAAATTGCTTTGAGGTTCACAATGACCGCTACAATAATCATTACAATAGTCCAGTTGTCGTCACTAATGCCAAACCCGTCCCAATCCAGTTTATTCAAGTAGGCTGAAATATTAGCAATGCTTGCCACGGTTACCCATCCGGCATAAAAAACAAAGGGCCAGGCTACAAATAAAATTCGGGAAAAAGGCTCGTAATCAAGCTCCAGACGGCATTTATAAACTATTTGCATCAGCGAAAAGAGCAATAGAAGTATAAATATGCACGATATTCCCGTATATCCGTAGAGCCACAAAAATACCCAAGCACTATTGGCTAAGCAAGAAATAACAAACCACCAACCGATGCGTAGTACGACATCATCTGATTTAGTGTTTGCCGTGAATAAACTTCGTCCTTGGTAAAAAATAAATCCTATCAGTAGTAAATAAATAAATCCCCATATTGAAAAAGCGTAGCCTGCAGGTGTAAAATGAGTGATTAACTTATCAGAAACACCTCCGATAGTCATGCCGTTTATGGCTCCTGTATTAGACAAATAGTTGATAAATATTGTGGAAACCAAGGCGATACCATTGGAAATTTGTAAAAATCGTTTCATAAAAGCTTTAAATTTATTTTAAAAGTACAAAATTTTTAAAAATGAAATTGAGAAAAGTGCATTTTTTAAAGAAAAGTGCTTTTCACATGGTGAATTATTTAAAAACAGTTTAAATTATTGAATTTAGGGCGTTTAATTCTTAATGTTTCTTTAAAAAAATATAAATATCCTAAGTAAATCGTAATTTAGAGCATAAATAGAAACCAGTAAATACAAATCATTAATTAAAAATTCAATGCTATGAATGACAGAAGAATCTCCGATAATATGGAACAGTTGCTTAATAAACAAATGACCCGTGAGGCTTACCAGGCTCAAGTGTATTTGTCTTATGGTTCGTGGGCTGAGGTCAACAGTTTTGGTGGAATTGCGACTTTTTTATACAAACACTCGAATGAGGAACGCGAACACATGTTCAAATTCCTGAAATACATCAACGATAGAGGAGGAAGTGCTACAATTGAAGCCATTGCAGCAGCTCCCGTAAATCCAAAGAATATAGGCGAATGCCTGAATGCTATTTTGCAACATGAAATAGATAATTCAAAAGAAATTGATAAAATTGTAAATCTGGCACACGAAGAAAAGGATTGGGCTACTTTTAGTTTCGGTCAATGGTTTGTGAAGGAGCAGATAGAGGAGGAAAGCTTGATTAAAGATGTGATTGATAAATACAATTTGGCGTCAACAGCAACAAGTCAGAATCATAACTTATACGACATGGATAAAGATTTAGCAAGTGCTTCGCAAGAGGGAACTTTACCTCGGGAAGAGTCTTTGTAAAGTTATTTTTAATAGGTGAGAAAGGGTGTGGGAAATTATTTTCACATCCTTTTTTTTGTGCCAAAAAAAGCTAATTTCCTTGTAGACGTTTCCACAGTTTTTGCAGTAAAAGCTTGCCGTCTCTTTTTGCTTTTGGCACTTCAATTACTTCAAATGAACCATCTGACTTTTCGATAAATTCGTAACTAAATGCAAATTGTGGTTGATCCGGATTGTCGTTTAATAAACCGAAACGCAAATCGTTAAAATAAATGCTGTTTTTATGCCGACTGACAATATGCCAGCCTTCTGATATTGCAACTAACTTTTTAAAGTTTTCGGATTTATTAATCTGTTTACCAGCTTCTTCATTATTTTTATATAAAGTAAAGCTTATAGGCTTAGAATCCAATAACGAGTAGTCGGCAAGTAAATAGCCTTCCTTTGTTTTGATGTTAGCATTCCATAAAATGGTGTTGAAAGCGGTGGGTTTTACGATGATTTCGGTGTAATTAATGCCTTGATTTTTCAATGCATTTTCAAATTTATTTAATGCAAATAATTTAATTCCACTGGCAAGAATCAGGTAACACGAACTAATAATAAGTCCGCGAAAGACATACTTTTTTCGTAGCAAATCCAGTCTTGTTCGGTACACATAAATAAGGGATATCAACAGCGGAATGCTATAAAGCGGGTCGATGACAAAAATGGTTTTTAAGGCAAATCGGTCGGGTAGTGGCCACAAAATTTGCGTACCCCAAGAAGTGAACGCATCCAAAATCACGTGCGTAAACAATCCGAAAAAAGCAAGAATTATAGAACGTTGCAACGTGATTTTACCGCGTTCTAATTTGGCGATAAGCCAACCTAAAACAGGCGAGAGGCAAACAAAAAAGAAGAGCGAATGACTCAAGCCGCGATGTATGGCGACTCCAGATACGGGGTCCATAAACATGCCTACCACGACATCTAGGTCGGGAATTGTACCCAATACAGCTCCATACAGAAATGTTTTGTTTTTGAGTTGGCGACCGGCAATCACTTCTGCGGTAGCGATGCCTAAAAGTACTTGTGTGAATGAATCCATAGCGTGCAAAAATACGAATTAGGTCTTCGATACAAAGCTATTAATTAAGAATGAATAAGGTCTTGTTATCGGTAAAAAAGTAAAAGTAGGAGCGTTTTCGATTGGTTTTCGGCTTTTTTTTTGATATTTTAGCACTCCCCAGATTTTTAACTTACTCAATAAATAAAATTAGAAATTACAATTTTAAAAAAATGAAGTTAAAGACGATTGCAATACTCCTTACGACTGTGCTTATGCAGTCTTGTGCTACGACTAATACGACAACTTTTGAAAACAAAACAATTTTAGTCGGTGGTTATAAAACGGAGTGTGAGACAGGTAGAGATAAAAGAGAATGTTTGATGGTGAGTTACGAGACGGATTTGGCTGAAGCCAAATGGGAATATTTTCACGGCACATTTGAAAACTTTGCTTTTGAACCGGGAATACTGCAAAAAATTAAAGTAAAAACACCAATAATACCAAGAGGAACGCCTGTAGAAGAGCGCTTTTCGCCCACTTACACCGTGGTCAAAGTGTTGAAGAGAAGTAAAGATGTTCGATGGAATCTGCAGGGTGATTGGACATTGACCAGCATAAGCGACGTGGATGTGGAGCAAAATAAAGAGACGCCTCGTATTTCGTTTGACTTGACTAAAAACCGCGTTTCGGGAAACAATGGATGTAATAATTTTGGCGGAATTATACATGATGTGGCAAGTAGTACAATTAAGTTGGAACGTACATTAGGAACTTTACGCGCTTGCATAGACATGCCATTAGCCGACCAGTTTGATGTGGCTTTTGACAAAATCAGATCGTACAAAATTGCTGATAACCAATTGCAGTTCTTTGATGCTAGAGGGAACATGGTTTTTACTTTTTCGAAGACTTTACTTTCAACAGCCGATACACGTATACACGACATTTGGGTAGCGATAAAAATTAATGGGAAAGAGGTGCCAAAACGGGAAGAAATGCCGCGAATGGAGTTGAATTTAAACACGATGCAACTTTTTGGAAACAATGGATGTAATGAATATGCAGGGAAAATCACTTTGGCAACGGAGAAGAAAATAACATTTGGCCCTGTAGCAACTACACGAAAAATGTGTCGGGATATGGAACTTCCCGCCAAGTTTGACAAAGCGTTGCAGCAAGCAGCTAGTTATAAATATGAAAAATTACATTTAAAAATATACGATGAGAAAGGGAAGGAATTGATAACTTTGTTGAAAGTGGATTAAGAATCTGCAAAATCTTTACAAATAGAAAGCCGTTTTAATAAACTATTGAAGCGGCTTTTTTGTGCATTGTACCGAAAGTGTTGCTTTTCAATAAAAGAACCAAGATAACAACGATTAAAAAACATAAAAGGATGAATATATCCTTTATTAGTTGGGTAAATATGATTTAAATCATATCGAGGCTATTATTTTCTTATTTAATTTGCACTATTATAAAAGACAAAAATGTCTTTTATTGTCTAACTAATCTATAAAAGTATGTTATCAAAATCACAAGCAAGAACGTTTTTTCTAGGCGGCACGGTGGTAACCTTTCTGGTCTTTATAGGCCTGACGGTGTATTCCTTCATGCCTAGTATCGACCAGACGCATCATGAGAAGATTGATGCACAAGTAATCCGGGGTAAGGAAATCTGGGAGTCCAACAACTGTATGGGTTGCCACACGATTATGGGAGAAGGAGGCTACTATGCTCCCGAATTGACCAAAGTGGTAGAACGAAGAGGCGAAGGCTACATCAAAGCAGTACTTCAATCGCCTATTCCTTGGGGACCAAGGGGACGTAAAATGGTTAAATACGAAATGAACGATGCCGATACCGAGGCGATGATTGCGTATTTTAACTGGATTGGTCAGTTGGATTTAAACGGTTTTGAACGCGTCGTTTCGCCATTGTCACAAGACGATGAAGAAGTAACAGAATAATCCAAAGCGGACTTCTAACAAATTAAATTTTATATAAATGAAATATAAATCACAAAAAGTAGCGTATTGGTTCTTTGCACTCTGCATGTTATTGTTTGCACTGCAAATTATCTACGGTTTTATCATGGGCTTTGCCCGAATAGGAATGGACGGTTTACACGACTGGATTCCATTTAATACTGCTAGAGCAGTTCATACCAATTTATTGGTAGTTTGGTTATTAACTGGATTCATGGGTGCGGCTTATTACATTATTCCCGAGGAAGCACAACGCGAACTGGCGAGTGTGAAATTGGCGTACGTACAATTAATTTCACTTGCAGTTGTAGGTGTTTTGGCAATTGTAGGTTTTCACTTCAACATTTGGGAAGGTAGAAAATTCTTAGAAATTCCACGAGAACTCGATTATTTAGTCGTGGTGAATGTCTT
Source organism: Flavobacterium sp. SM2513 (assembly GCF_050908145.1). Classification (GTDB taxonomy): domain Bacteria; phylum Bacteroidota; class Bacteroidia; order Flavobacteriales; family Flavobacteriaceae; genus Flavobacterium. The sequence continues at coordinate 2,583,654 of NZ_CP194228.1, forward strand.
GTTATTCTTAGGAATCATACTTACCACACTCTGGAAAGCCGAACGTAGAACTACAACAGCCCTAGTTTTAACCATGGGATTGGTATTTGCAGCCTTACTTTATTTACCTGGAATGATTTGGTTTGACAGTCAAGTAACGGATTCTTTCTTCCGTTGGTGGGTAGTTCACCTATGGGTTGAAGGGGTTTGGGAATTGATTATGGGTGGTATTTTATCGTACCTATTGATTAAATTAACAGGTGTCGACAGAGAAGTTATCGAAAAATGGTTGTATGTAATTGTAGGTTTGACGTTCTTATCAGGTTTATTAGGAACAGGTCACCACTATTACTACATCGGAGTAAATAAAATCTGGTTAATCGTAGGTGGTGTATTCTCTGCATTGGAACCGTTAGCATTCTTGGCAATGGCATTATTTGCTGTCAATATGTATCGAAAAGGGGAGAAATCACACCCGAACAAAATTGCTTTATTCTGGACAATAGGTGCGTCAATCGTATCCTTCGTAGGAGCTGGGTTATTGGGATTTGCACATACATTACCGCAAACTAATATTTACACACACGGAACTTTAGTTACAGCAATGCACGGTCACTATGCCTTCTGGGGTGCTTATGCAATGATTGTCTTGGCAATTATTAGTTATGCGTTGCCAAATATGACCGGTCGAAAACGTTATAATTCCACACAAGGTCACATGGCTTTTTGGTTATCCAATGTCGGCATGCTTGGAATGACAGTTGCGTTTGGAGTTGCCGGAGTTGCTCAAGTGTATTTGGAACGTAAACAGAAAATGGAGTTTATGGAAGTGCAAAATGAAATCAGTGTACACTTTATCGTCTTGTTATTATGTGCGTCACTATTTACCACAGGTATCATCATGTTCATCATTGAATTCATCAAATACGGCCGTCCAACGGATGAGGCGTTAGAAAAAGAAGTATAAAATATTAGGGGTCAAATTAGTTTTTGACGGTAGCCGAGACCAATTGAACAGAGTTGTCGCTGTACCTTTTGGTTTCGGTTTTTTAAAACAAAGAAATTATGTTAGTACAAGAATCCACTGTTTTTTACAAAGCCATTGGCTCGGAAATAAGCGTGTTCCAACAAATTAACGCACTCAAAATGCCTTTGCTCATCAAAGGACCTACAGGAACGGGGAAATCTCGATTTGTTGAATTCATGGCGCAAGAAGTAGGCAAAAAACTAATCACAGTAAGTTGTCACGAGGAAACTTCTGCAACGGATTTAATTGGAAGATTCATCATCAAAGGAGCAGAAACCATCTGGATTGACGGCCCACTTTCGATAGCAGTCAAAAAAGGCTACATCTTATATTTAGATGAAATTGCCGAAGCAAGACCGGATGTCATCGTTGCGATTCACTCGTTAACGGACCACAGACGCGAATTGTTTATTGATAAATTAGGAGAAACCATCAAAGCACACGAAAATTTCTTATTAGTGGCTTCGTTCAATCCGGGTTATCAAAAGGGATTTAAAGAGTTGAAACCTTCTACAAGACAACGTTTTGTAGCACTGTCGTTTGATTATCCACAACCTAAAATAGAAGCTGAAATTCTAATTAATGAAACTGGGATTGCAACAGATATTGCACAGAAATTAGTCAATATTGCTTCGAAAATCAGAAACTTGACGGAGCTGGGATTAACTGAAACCGTTTCAACTCGATTGTTAGTGGATGCTGCGAAACTCATTAACAACGGTTTGCCGAAACGCTTATCGGTTCACGTGGCAATTGTAGAGCCTTTAACGGACGAATTAGAAACAATTCAGGCGCTTAAAGATTTGTGTGACTTAATGATTTAAACGTTTTATCATGGGATTTGAATTAGACGAATATATTTTTGAAAAAGCCACTAAATATTTTAAAAACCGAAAATACAACAATGTTGAAGTATTAAGTCGGCAAGTAAATTTGGTAGACATCAAACAACGATTGACGCTCTTTGCTCGTGCTTTAACAGGACGTGCTATTGAAATTTTCCCTGCGGAACGAGAAGGCGGTTATAAAAACAAAAACTTCTTTCTGCCGATAAGTTGCGCTTTATTTGCCACTAAAGACGAAAACCTACAGTATTATTTTTATCGAGTAGTATACTTATGCGTCCAAAGACAATTGGAACTCAATTGGACAGAAAGCAGTCAACCCGACGTTTTATCTTCAGAAAAAGCGATTGAAACGGCTCCACAAGTGTTGGCTAAACTTTTTACCGATTATCCTTCATTGCATCTTTTTTATGAAAATGCCGTTCCACAAATTCTTTTGCATCCCAAAACCAAAACGCCTGATGTTTCATGGCTGTATGGCAAATGGATGTTGAATACCGTGGAAATTGATGTAAAAGATTCGCTGCATAACTTTGACGACCAAATCAAAAAAGCAAATAATGTAGTTGCCAAAACTACTTTACAGGCAAAAGCGGTGGAAGAAATCAATTCACTAGCGATTGACAAAAAGCAACAAGAAGATTATGTATTGATGCATAGTTTTGAAAAAATAGATACCGCAGAAGAATTCAACGGAAACTGGCGGGACTTTGACGGCAAAGACGAATTGAAAAGCCACCAAGAAGCCTTGGAAGACATGAAAATGAAATTCACCGTAAGAGTGGATGACACGGTGCATTCGGTGTATCAAGCAGATTTTATTGAGAATACTTCGATTGCAGAAAGTGCCGAAATTGACACGACTGGTTTTCACCTCAAATACAACGAATGGAATTATAAAAAACGGAGCTATTTGGATAACTATTGCAAAGTATATCCTAAAACACAATTAAAAACGCACGATACGTATTATAAAAATACGATTAATAAATACAAAACGACGCTCAATGGTTTGCGTAAAATGCTGACGAGTGTCAACAATAAAATGCAACAACAACGCCGTCAATTGCAAGGCGAAGAATTTGATTTGGACGCGTTAACCGATTTGTATTCGGATTTGCATTCGGGGAAATCGCCAGACGAACGGATTTATTTGGCCAACAGAAAGAAAGACAAAGAAATAGCTATTTTGGTATTGCTCGATTTGAGTTTGTCAAGCGATGGTTATGCGGCAGGAAACCGTGTGATTGATGTCGAAAAAGAAGTGTCAATTTTGTTTGGAGAAATTCTGCAAGAGTTTGATATTTCCTTTGCAATCGATGGATTTTATTCCAAAACTAGGAATTTCACGACCTATTTAACGCTCAAAGATTTCAATGAAAAATGGCAGCACGCCAAAGATAAAATAGGTTCCGTTCAACCCAATGGCTACACTCGAATTGGTCCTGCCTTGCGACATGCAGCCGCTAGAATCGAAAAAGTGGACGCAAAGAACAAGTGGATTATTTTACTTTCGGACGGAAAGCCCAATGATTACGACAAATACGAAGGCCAGTACGGCATTCAAGATATAAAGCAAGCGTTGCGGGAACTCAACGAGAAAAACATCAATACGTATGCACTTGCGATTGAAAATCAAGCCAAATATTACTTACCCCAAATGTTTGGCCACAACCATTACCAAATATTAACCTCGCCACAAGCTTTGCTGAAATCAATGGTCAAGCTGTACGAGAAAATCAAACACCAGTAAAATGGACACAACTATAACAACTCCAAAAATAGAAGAAGGACACCCTGTACACACGTACTATTTGGAAGCCGATTTAATTAATCAATTAATAGCCGAATTAAATGCAATTGACGTACGCCAAGAGTTTCAGAAATTCTACAACGTATTCAATCATTTGGCAACAGTCGAAAAGCGTTTTGAACGCAAAGAGAATCAACTGTTTCCGTATTTAGAGAAAAAAGGCTGGACCGGTCCGTCACAAGGCATGTGGTCTTTTCATAATACCATTCGGGAGATATTCCGAATTATCAGGAAGAACTTGGACGACAAGGATTTTACTTCCGTTCAACACAATACGGGCATGTTAGTGCAGAACTTGGAACGCTTATTAGCCATTGAAGAAAGCAAATTGTTTCCGAACTCAATGGATTTATTAGCGGATGAAGATTGGCAAACCATGCGAAAAGGTGAAGACGAGATTGGCTGGATGTTAAAAGAAACACCTAAAAATTATCCTGAAGAACAAGCTTACGTTCATCCGTCTGAAGATACAACGCGAAGAACTGATGTGGTATTTTCAGAAACCGCTTCCCATTTTGACGAAGGAATGATGACGATTGAACAAGTTAATTTACTGTTCAAAACCTTGCCGATTGACATTACTTATGTGGACGAAAACGACAAGGTGATTTTCTACAATCGGGGAGAGGAACGCGTATTTCCTAGAAGTCCCGGAGTCATTGGTCGCGAGGTACGTTTTTGTCATCCGCCGAAAAGTGTGGATACGGTTTTACTGATATTAGAGGCTTTTCGTTCGGGGAAACAGAATGAAGCTTCGTTCTGGATTAACTTCAGAGAACGACTGATATACATTCGGTATTTTGCCGTAAGAGATGCACAAAAAGGGTATAAAGGTGTGATTGAAATGTCACAAGATATCACAGAAATTAAAAAAATTGACGGACAAAAAAGACTACTAGAATGGAAATAAATTATAAATCAATCTATTATCCTCCAGGAGGAATCCTGATGTGGATTGTCATTTACTTGGAATTATTTACTTTCGGAATGGCACTTTTAGCGATGGCGTATTACGGTTCTATTGAACGCGAAATGTTCCATGAAAGCAGTCAGCATTTGAATAAAGGAATTGCAACTGTAAACACAATTTTGTTACTCACAAGTGGCTTTTTTGTAGCCCGAGGTGTTCACTTTTTTAAAGACAAAAAATGGGACAAAACCAACCAGCAGTTTTTAATTGCAATGCTTTTTGGATTGGGATTTCTAGTCCTTAAAATGGTGGAATATTATCAAAAAATCCAGTTGGGTTACACGATGGACTACAACTTGTTCTTCAATTTCTACTGGTTTTTAACCGCTTTTCATTGGATTCACGTGTTGGTGGGAATTGTGATTTTATTCTTTGTTCGCCTTTCCGTTCGCAAGAAAAAAGACCAAGTTGCGATGGAAGATGTTGAAGCGGGTGCGGCATTTTGGCACTTATGTGACATCATTTGGTTGCTTTTATTTCCCAACATTTATTTAATTTTCTAATATGAAATTATCACTCACGACCACATATATATCAGTATTAATTCTAATAATGGTCACGGCTTTACTGGCAACTTTTGCAAAACCTTCTATCATGGTTCCCGCGATTATGGTGGCATCGTTGTTCAAATTCTGGTTAGTTGTTTTCCAATTTATGGAATTAAAAAAGGGCAATATCTTCTGGAAAGTATTGATTATTGCTTTTGGATTCCTCCTTGGACTGATTGTCGTACTTTTACTTTAACGAGGCAAACTATACGTAAAATTCCTGAACCTTCTAATTTTGGAAGTTTACATTTTAGTAGGATACCATTCCAAAAACATAATTTATTATTGTACTAAAATGAAGAAAGCTGAAAGCTGAGTGCTCTCGGCTTTTTGTTTGTTGAATGAGGAGGTTTTTTTTATACTCGAAGATTTCTATCTTATTTGTGGGATACTTCAATTCGCTGATTTCGTCTTTGTGTAATTGTTGCTTAAAATTGAATATATTTAGGAGGATTTTGTTGTTTTAGTACCTATTTTTCGAAAAAAAACTCATGCAAGAATAGTTTTCATATACAATTTCTTACAACCAATTTGTAGAACTTATACAATCTTCATTACTACCTATGATTATTTTTGCAAAAACTTTGGCTCGTTGCAATTTTAAATAACGACAATCAAAACCAATTAAAGACCGAAACGATTAATTCTCTTCAATATATCTTCCAATTTGTCGTTATGAGTCCTATTCATAATTATAAAATAAACAGTATTTTGTGCCAAACCTCCAATGTAATTTTCTGTCAGCGTTTTACGAAAACATATTTTAAAAATTGACATCGATTTTTAAAATAAATTAACATCCTTCCACTACGGCACTCAATCTACCATTTTTATAGGACAGCCTGAAAGGTAATTTCTCCAAGCTACAGCGTGGCTCAATAGTGAATTGTAAATACCCCGAAACCTCAAAATTTTCCTCAGAAAACACTTTTAGCGATTGCTTGTAAGTGGTATTCACCCGAACCCAATTGACTGGACCTTTTACAAAAGGATGTGGGTCAAATTCTTCTACAGAAAGTGGTGTTTCAGTAAGTACTTCATCAAGTTTCAAATAGTTTACATCTTTCCAGACAATCGTAAAACGACCTGAAAAATCTCTCCTGCTATTGGGTGAAACAAAATAGGCATTCTTTTTTAATAGCATTTCAACAGTCATCAGATAGTCGGAGTTTTTCTGCTGATCGACGCGAAGAACAACCGTATAGAGTTCATCGTTGAACACCAAATCATCACTAAAATAAGTAGGTTCTGATGGCGTAACTTGCGTTTTATCAGTAGCCGAAACTTCATGTGACTGTATGTGTTCTGCAGTAAAACCGATAAAAAAACACAGTACGCCGTAAATTAAATAATTGTTCATGTTTGAAATGTTTTATAGTTTATAATTGAAATGTAAATTACTTTTAAGATTACCAAGGGCCATTTCTTGTAATATTCACAAATGTACCGGTGTCGTATCGGTAAGCTCCTTTAAATCCCACGAACCACAGTCGATATTGTTGATCTTCATAGATTTCAAAAGTTGAAGGTCCGTACTTTCCTTCCACTATTTGGTGCTTTTTAAACTGATTATCCTCATAACGGTATACTTCTCGTCCATTATTGGTAGTGAACCAAATGGCACCGCTTTTATCTTCTAAAAGACTACTTGTACCCACACCTTTATCCAGAATACCAGCTGTAACATTGGTAAGTTTTTCTCCATCAAAAGAAGACAAACCACTCGTCGTGGCTATCCAAATTTTTCCTTGCTTATCTTCTAGTATCGAGTTGACAAAATTAGATTGAAGTCCGTCTTTTTCACTTATAGCCCTCAACGTTTTTCCATCATAAACATAGGCTCCACCATTGGTACCGAACCACATCTTACCATTGCTGTCTTCCATTATGGAGTGTACTATTTTGGTTGTACTAACCCCTCTGCTGGTGTCGATTTTACCTTCTGGGATTTCAAAAGCGGTAAGATAATCTCCATCAAAAGTAAAAATACCTTGCGTTGTTCCAATCCAAAGTATTCCTTTTATATCCATCTTCATGCTCCAAAGACTTGAAGGTGCTAATACGTTTTTTTCGTGGAAAACGGTAAAACTACCTCCGTCGTATTTTGCAATTCCGCCGCCAAATCCAATCCAGATAGCACCCTTTTTATCTTCAAGAATGACATGAACCGTTACGCTTTTCCCATCCGCATCTTTCAAATCGAAATAAGCCAGTCCGTTTTGGTCTTTTCTACAAAGTCCATTTTGTGTACCAAACCACATATTTCCTTTTGCATCTTGAAAAACCGTCCGAACAACACCACTAATTTGATTGCCTTGGTCTTTTTTATCATGAGAATCTAATTTGAATTCAGGCATAATTTCCGCTCTGATGCTAATAAGGTATTCCGGTAGTATAGTCTGTTCTACTTTAAATTTTAAAGGGGTCGTATTTTTATCCACTTGACCCACACACGAAAAAGAGAGTAAAGAAAAAAGCATTGCTGAACCAATTGATTTCCTTCTTTTAAAAAATGATTGGATGTTTTTCATTTATATTGTTTTTTTTTTTATCTAAAAATTTGCTTGTAAATTACAAGGTACACTGTGCAGAATAATTTAATGTAAAACTAGACGAATCAATTCTTTAAAATGTCAAAAAAGTGCAAAAGAAGTGTCAATAGTTTTAAAAAATGATATAATTGTAGGTTATTTGCAGCACTTATGAATTTACGAAACATTTTATTTTACAGCAGTCTGTGTCTAATCTTTTTGTCACTTGTCGGGCTTTTAGTTCCTGATAAAAAAAACGAGCACTTTCCGGAGCTGGTCAAAATTGCATTACGAGATGTAGGAAACAAGCTCCTATTGTCCAATCAAGACCGTAAATCGCTGGTGTTACCTGTGCAGAAAATAGACACAATGACGTATCGACTATCTTTTGAAAAAGCACTTCGCATTGACCCCGATACTTTAGTGGTTGTTGTAGAACGAAGCTTTGAAAAAGCCAACTTGCCTTCACACTATCAGATTGAGGTGAAGCATTGCGAAGATTTTGAAGTCGCCTATAGTTTTCTCCAATTTTCCAGTACCCAAAAAGACATCATTCCATGTAGCGGTCGTATCTTGTCTCAAAAGTGTTATACTGTTGAAGTCTGCTTTTTAGAAGAACCCGTTGCTAATAATAGTCCTCTTATTTGGTATGTCCTTTTATTCGGAGGTATTGTTTTAGCCGTCGTTTCTTTTCCCAAACGTAAAAAGATTCCAAAAGAGGACTCTGTAAACGAAAGCGGGATTTCGCTGGGCAAATTTACTTTTTATCCGGATGAAAATAAACTGAGTTTGGAAGCCATTGAAATTGCTCTTTCAAAAAAAGAAGTAGAATTGCTAACGGTTTTTGTCGCCCATCCAAATAAAGTTATCAAACGGGAGGAACTCTCTAAAAGAGTTTGGGAAGACCACGGTGTTTTTGTGGGCCGAAGTTTGGATACGTACATTTCTAAGCTGCGTAAAAAACTGAGGGCCGATGGCTCTATCCAAATCACAAATGTGCATGGAGTTGGGTATATTTTGGAAGTGAAAGAGTGAGTTGATTATCAATAATAAATTGATAGTGGATGTTGTTTTATGGTGGGTATTTTTTTTGGAACGCGGACGATGCGGATTTGGCGCATTTTTAAAATTTGTGGCTTCGGTAAGGATATTGTTTTTCGAGATTGTGAAATTTATCCAATTTGAACACTTTCAAAAGCTGTACTTCCATTCTCATAATAATTTTTTGAACTTCAATAAGTGCTTAAAAATAAAATGATTGCTTTTTTGTATTATGAATTAAATGCTAACTACCTGTTTTGATAATGCTAGTACATCTATAGTTATTTCAAAGATTAGTAAATAAGAATTTCCCACAGTCTCAAAATTTACCAGGCCCAAAACTATTTTTAAAAAATTTCAAGGTTGCAGATAAAACTACAAATGGTTTTGTTGAAATCTCTCAGGCTTATATTATTGGACTAACAACAAAAAAACGGTAGTTTGAATGTAGTAGTTGAAGGATGCTAATTTATTTTTAGCGGTCAAATAATAACGTTTATAAATTTGATAATCCATTTGATTAATAAAAAATCATGAGCTTATTCGTCACTTTTACTTGCAAACCCACGCTCAAAATCCGTCACTTTATTTTTAAAATGAACATAAATTTTGAGAATGCGCGTCACACGTCGTACTTTTGTCCTATGATTGACAATTTCACCACCGAATTTTTTGGTATAGGTATATTAAACGGAAAAACGCCAGAGAACCTAGGCGTTTTATGGCGTTCTGCACAAAACCTGGGTGCGAGTTATATTTTTACTATTGGAAACCGCTATGCAAAACAAGCCTGCGACACGCACAATGCCGTGAAATCCATGCCGTATTTCCACTATGAAAATTTTGATGATTTTTATAAAAATCTACCCAAAGGCGCTCGCTTAGTAGGAGTGGAGCTGGACGAAAGAGCCGAAGATTTAGAAACTTTTCATCATCCACGGCGTTGCGTCTATTTATTAGGTGCCGAGGACAACGGACTTACCAATCGAGCCATTGAAAAATGTCATTTTCTGGTAAAGTTCAAATCCGAGAAAAGTTTAAATGTATCGGTGGCAGGAAGTATTGTCCTGTACGATAGGGGATTGGGAAAGCCTAGGTCGTAAATACCAAACAGTCAGTCCAGTAATTTATGTGATAATTCGCGCCTCAAACATCTCAAACACTTCATTGTCAAATTATTAATTACAAATTTATTCAAAGTAGGCAAATTTTCATTACAATTTTCATAATATTGAACTTTCAGAAAATAAATCTTGTACTTTAATATATGAACCAGTCTAACCATTCGCCCCGAGCCTCCGCCTTACCTTTTCTAAAATAAAGGTTGATGCCACTAAAAGAGCCCTCAAACTGTATTAATCCTTTTTGCTTTACCATTGCAATCGACATGAGAATACATAAATTAAAGTCATAATTATTTCTACAATTATGACTTTAATCATGTTGTGCAGCGAAACTTTTTACGATCTTTGTCCTATGAAAATTTTACTAACTATAGTTTTAATGACATTACTATTCAAACCGGTATTTCCCGTCTTAGAATACGTCGTCAATTATGATTATATTGTTAATGAATTGTGCGAAAACATAGCAAAACCAGAATTGCATTGCAACGGAAAATGTCACTTAGCAAAAGAATTGGCGAAAGCCTCAACTGATGATACTTCAAATTCGAGTGAAAAGAAAGTAGTTGCGCAACAGTATGAATTGGTTTATTTCCAAGAAATAAAAGCGATTATTTTTAGTATGTACGATTCTAATTTTAGTCCGCAAGTATACAACTCCTATACTAATAATTACTATCACCTCTCGGTGAATAGTACTTTTCATCCACCCAACTTAAAATAGGTTTACATACAGTTTTCAGTAAGATAAAACATTCTTATTGACTTATAAACAGTATTTTGAATAAAATAATTTAAAGTGCGCCACTCAACCTTTTTTATAATTTACAGATGAAAACTTCATTAAAATATATAGTGGCACTAACTGCCATTGCCTTTACTTTTGCGTCTTGTTCAAGCGACGATGACAATACTAAGACTCCTACAAACGAATTGAATGGACTGGTTAAAATCCAACAGTTCGACAACGATTCGCACACCATCGAATTGTACTCTAAAGCAGGATTTTTGCAACAGGGATTTAATACTATTGATGTAAGAATCAAAGACAAACAAACAGCCGAATACATTAAAAATGCAACCGTAACTTGGCAACCAATGATGCACATGACGATGATGGCGCATTCTTGTCCGTTTTCTGTAGTAACAAAAACGGCAGTCGAAGGAACTTTATACAAGGGCTATATCGTATTCACAATGGCCCAAAACGACACTGAATACTGGGATTTAGAAATCAATTATACCATTGACGGTACAAACTATGCGGCAACATCACCAATTGACGTTCCCGCTTCCGCAAAAAGAAATCTAAACACGTTTACAGGAACAGATGGAACAAAATACGTAGTAGCCTACATTGAACCCAATCAGCCTAAAGTAGCTGTTAATGATTTGAAAGTCGGTGTTTGGAAAATGGAAAGCATGATGAGTTTTCCAATGATGAATGGCTATACGGTTAAAATTGACCCAAGAATGCCAAGTATGGGAAATCATACTTCACCCAATAACGTAAACGCAACGCAAACCAATCCAGGCGAATTATACAACGGAAAGTTATCACTTACGATGACCGGCTATTGGAAAATCAACTTACAACTGGCCAATGCAGCAGGTGATATACTAAATGGAGAAGCAATTACAGAAACTACCGAAGCCAGTAGTATTTACTTTGAAATTGAATTCTAAAACCTAAAGTCTTATAAAAGATGGTTCTTTAACGAGCCATCTTTTAAAAAAATAGTACTCATGAAAACTCTATTTTTCCTACTATTACTGGGTTGTTTGACCGTATCTTACAGTCAGGAAATCCAAAAAGACACGTTACCTGCCAACGAACTCAACGAAGTAATCGTGGTAGGAACCAAAACACCTTTGCATGAAAAACAATTCAAGACCTTAGCTACTGTTGATGAGTTTTTGCAAAAATCAAACAAGATTGACCTCATCAAAAGGGGAGCTTATGCTTGGGAACCACTGATAAACGGCATGGCAACTGAAAGAACCGTTATTACTATCGAGGGAATGCGCATCTTTGGCGCTTGTACCGATAAAATGGACCCAATTACTTCTTACGTAGAAGTGTCCAATCTATCAGAAGCCACTGTTGCCTCAGGCCAACAAGGCGCTACTCATGGAAATACCATTGGCGGTTCCATTGACTTAAAACGGAAAGACGGAAGCGTACAACGACCGGGCTGGGATCTTGCCTTACTTACGGGTTATGAATCCAATAACAATCAGAAAATCGCAGGAGCGGGTGTGAACCATAAAAATGATTCCTTCTACATTAATACGGATGTGATGTTTCGGGATGCCGATAATTACAGAGCAGGGAACGATAAGGAAATGCTGTTTTCGCAGTTTACCAAATTAAATCTATCTACTACAAGTGGTTATAAATTAACTGAAAATAAGTTGATTGAAGGTTCCGTGATTTTTGACCGAGCGACTGACGTAGGTTATCCTTCGCTACCGATGGACGTTTCGTTGGCGGAAGCCTTAATTACTTCGTTGAAATACGAATTGAAACCTTTGGGCAGTAAAATTGTCAACTGGGAGTCTAAAATCTACTTCAACACCATCACGCATACCATGGACGACACGAAAAGACCTTTCGTTCCCATTCACATGGACATGCCGGGCTGGAGCGATACGTACGGTTTTTACAGTAATGTGAAAGCGCATAGTAGCAACCACCATCTTTCAGGAAATGTAAACGGATTCTACAACCGTTCTGTGGCAGAAATGACCATGTATCCGTCCGACCCTAATGAGAACTTAATGTTCATGTACACTTGGCCCGACGTGCGAACGCTGTATTCCGGCATTCATTTGGAAGACCATTGGCAATACAATTCAAGTTCAGCTTTGACTTTCGCAACTACCTTAGGCTACCACCAAAACGAAGTGGCAAGTGAATTTGGTTTGCAAAGTCTACAAATATTCTACCCTGAAATGTCGGACACCAAATCGCGGTTTCTCAAAAGTTTCTCTACCAATTACAGCTACGAAAAGAATGGTTTTGTTAGTGGCGGCGGAATTGCTTTTGGCGAAAGAGCTCCTTCTGTTTCGGAAGGTTATGGCTTTTACTTGTACAACAGTTTTGATAGTTTTGATTACATTGGAAACCCTAATTTAGAAAATGAACAGTCCTTAGAGGCCAATATTTACATAGGGAAGACCTATAAAAAGTGGACTGCGAAAGTAACATCTTCTTATTTCCACATCAAAAACTACATCATTGGAATTCCGGATGCCAATGTCGCTCCAATGACGATTGGTGCAAACGGAATTAAGATTTATTCCGCTTTGGATTATGCCACTATTTGGTCAAATGATTTGACGTTGAAGTATGCTTTCAATGCAAACTTTTTATGGAGTTCAAAACTGCAATATTATCTAGGAAAAGACAATGATAACGAAAATTTGCCGTTCATGAGTCCGCTTTCGTACGCTTCATCACTCGGCTACAGTCAAAACAAATGGAATGGAATACTTTTTGTAAAAGGAAATGCGACACAAACCAACTTCAACCCGAGTTATGGCGAAGATAGAACGCCTTCGTTCGCGATATTTGACGCAAGTGTGGGACGTAAATTCAACTGGAACGCCAATAGAATTCAAGTAAATGCAGGAGTAGAAAATCTGTTGGATGCCTATTATAGCACCTTCACGGATTGGAATAATCTACCACGAATGGGACGGAATTTCTTTGTGAATATTTCTTTTCGGTAAAAGGGACTCTATAATTTCTAAAAAGAATTTAAATTACATACATGTAAGTACTAGTCATTACAGAATGTCGCATTTTGAAATCAGCCCTGATTTCGCAATGAATTGATTTTAAGCCGCTATTTATACTGTTGACTCTTTTGACTTTACGACATTTAAACATTCGACTTACTTATAAATATTTTATCTCGCAAAGACGCAAAGTGATACTGCCAAACTTAGCGACTTAGCACCTTTGCGAGATAATAAATATACCTAATAATTTGTGCAAATTTGTGAAATCTGTATATCTGGTAATCCATCAACTTAATAAATCCGTGTCAATTTCTCAAATTTTATCAACCTATGTTCCAAAATATCCAACAACAAATTAACCTTAAACATCTTTCAAATCCACGTTCCTATAACAACCTAAGATTTCAAAAATGTATTCCCAGATTTAATCCCCAATGCCAGTTCTTCTAAATTCGTAGTATGCAACATCGCCGAAAGTTCATCACGAATGCTTTTAAATTTATCATGAACCGGACACGGATGGTTTTCATCACATTGGACCAATCCCAAACCGCAACCACTGAAAACACTATCGCCGTCAATGGCATGAACGATTTGGACCAAATACGTACTAGCAATTCGTCGCATCGGAATATAGAATCCACCATTCACTCCTTTCACAGAATCAATAATTCCAGCTTTTACTAAAGTCTGCAAAATCTTTGCTGTAAAAGCTTGAGGAGAATCGATTTCTTTAGCCACATCAACAAACCCAACTTTATCGTTTTCTAACGAATATTTTGCAATAAAGATACTGGCTTTAATAGCGTAATTACAGGATTTTGAAAACATAGTAGGTAGTTCTTTTTAAGATTGTAAAGATAAGGTAATTATCAGTAATGGTTTGCCTAGAGATGGTAATTTCATGCTAATTTTAACCTGCAGGACAGCGGTTCTTCTGCCAAGTTTTGATTAATAAATACACAAAGAAATAACCCATCGACAGCATTAAGACTAATCCAATTGCAATAAAGGAAAGGAACCAAGGTAGGGAACAGTCCATCATTTCAGAGAATGAATCAGTTGACAACCCCGCTTGCCAAATGCCACGATGAACACCCATTCCAATCAAAACGGATAGAAATAAAAATAAAGTACCTTGAACAATCCAAAAGAGAATGGAATTAAATTTCAAAGCAGCCGAACGGATAAAGGAAGGTTTTAAAAAGTAAAAACCTGCTGCTAAAATAATCATAACATTTATCCCAATCGTAGTTCCCATAGCGTGAGCCACAATAATATGCGTTCCATGCAGGTATAAATTGAACGCAGGAATCGACATGAAAATTCCCATGGTGAGATTGATAATGACCCAATAATCAGCCGCCATCAAAAACCGATAAGGGAAAAAGAAATAATGCTGCTTATTTTCTTTGATTTGTCCACTCCACTTGTAAAAAATACGCAAGAGGATAATCCATTCAGTCATACTAACTGCATAAGCGATGTAATGGATGTATTTTTCGGTGGGAAGCAAGTAAATATGGTGTCCCCAATTGAACATCAAATTAAACAAGCCTAGAAAGTAAAAAGCATACGACAGTTTTTGAAACGAACTCTTGTTGTTACCGCTTATTTTCTCCATCAAATAAAAAGCGACCCCATAAATCATTTGGTTGACAGCACCCACTAACGAACCGTTTACTTTCCACTGAATGGTCATGTCGGTGATGAATTGCGAACGAAAATAAGGAAATACCCACAAGTAATTTTCCACGAAAGTGAATATAAAAAAGATGATTCCCGTCAGCCACATCCATTGATAGACGGGCCATTTTTCCTTGCGTTCTACTTGATACAGGAAATAAATCAGAAAAATAATGAAGGATAGAAACAACGGAACCGCCCAAACGGGGTCAAATTCCCAATACTCACGACCGCCAAAATTTCCTGTAAAGTAGCTGTAAAAAATACCTGTTAAAGCCAAAACCCATAAAGCCAATTGAATGTACTGCAAGGTTTGACCTAACTTGGTCGTTTTTATTTTTTGTAAAACAATACTGATGAAGCCAATTCCCGCAGAAATAATACCCAAATAAGCACAACTGACATGCAGCGGTCGAAGTGATAGAAACCCCAAAATTCCGTTGGTAGCTGTAGCTTGGTTGTAGGATTCAGAAGCCAAGTGGCCAAAAAGCAACCCTGCAATCAACAATACAAATGCGATTCGAATGAACCAAAGCCCTGTGTTTTTCATTTTTCCTTTACCGTAAAAGTTCCTATTGCCTCGGGTTGGTAGGACTGAATATCAGCACTTCCTGTGGCATCTAAATTTTTTAAAAATGCAAGCAATTCCTTGATTTCTACCGCTGACAAATCAAAAGCAGGCATTTGCCGAACGCCGGAATGAACTATAGCTTTGAGATATTCTTCATTTTGTTGCCTACGCGAATACACATTGGTCAAATCAGGCCCTAAATAACCGCCTAAACCGTAAATTTGATGACACGTATGACAATTGTATTTTTGAAATACCAATCGGCCATTACTGCTTAACGCTTGTTCTTGTGGCGGTATCATGTTGGGTTTAAAATAGGGTACGGTATAAATCCAAACACTGTAGCCCAAGAAGCAGCACACTAAGAAAATGAAAAAATTTCGGGTGGTAATAGCGGGGATTTTTTGCATAAGAATTTATATAATTTATTGAAGACCAAAACTATTAGTTAATAAATGGGGCAGGTAAAGTACGCTCAGCCAAAAAAGAATCAATACTTCGTTTCATTTTATTTTCGTTCAAAATAAGTAAAGCGGTCCGAATTAAATTATACGTTTCACACAAATAGGGATGTGTACGGTACTCTTTAAATCTATTTTCAAACTTATTTTGCAAAGCCAAAACCGACCAATGTGCATTTATCATAGCGGCAAATGAACCATAAATCGCCTCGTAATTCATCTGTCTTTTTAATTCATTTCTAAACAGTAAAACGGCATCATAATTAATGTCTTTATATTTAACTTCGACATATTTAGGATTTGGTATTGCGATTTTGTCAAGTATTTTTCCAAGATGTTCTGCTAAATTATGGGCATAAACAACAGCTTCTAACAACGAATTGGATGCCAATCTGTTTGAGCCATGAAGTCCGGTGTGACTGCATTCGCCAATAGCGTACAAATGTTGCAACGACGTAGTTCCTATGTTGTCAACCGAAATTCCGCCACATTGGTAATGAGCTGCAGGTCGAATTGGAATTAAATCGGTTGTGAAATCCCAGTTTTTCTCTTTACAATATTTTGTTATTTTAGGAAATTTAGCTCGCAATTCTTTCGGATTCAAACGACGTAAATCCAGCCATGCGTTTTCCGACTGTTCTATATTCATTTCGTCACAAATAGCTTTCGAAACAATATCTCTCGTAGCTAATTCCGCATCAGGATGGACTTTCTGCAAAAAACGTTCGCCTTTTCTGTTCAGAATATGAGCACCAAAACCACGAATTGCTTCTGTAATTAAAAAAGCCTGATTGTTTTCAGGTTCGTAAACTGCTGTTGGATGAAATTGCACATAATGCATGTTTTCAATTGCGACATTTGCGCGAAGAGCCATGGCAATTCCGTCACCTGTTGCTACGGAAGGATTTGAAGTCGTAGAAAAAACTTGTCCCGAACCTCCGGTTGCCAAAATGGTAGTTTTCGAATTGATGCAAATCGATTCCTGTTCTCCATTAAAACCAATAATTCCAACACATTTTTCATTTTCTACAATCAGATCGGTTGTAAAAAACGAAGTTTGAATAGAAACATTTGACAACTTTTGGACGACTTGAATTAATTTGGTTTCCAATTCCAATCCCGTTTCGTCTTTATGATGTACAATCCGATGCTGGGAATGTCCGCCTTCTAAACCTAAATCCAAGGCTCCAGAATGATTTTTATCTAATTCTACTCCCCAAGTTAGTAACTCTTGTAATCGAGCAGGAGCGCTTGTAATAACGTGTTTGACTACTTCTTCGTCGCACAATCCTTTTCCAGCTGAAAGCGTATCGGCAATATGTTGGTCGTAACTGTCCCTTATAAAATCATGAACGACGGCAATTCCGCCTTGGGCATAATACGTGTTGCATTCGTCCAAACTAGTTTTACTCAATAAAAGAATGGAAATCGTAGGATTAATTTCGCTTAAATATTTCGCAAGTGACAAGCCTGCTAACCCAGTTCCTACAATAACAACGTCCGTGGAAATTTGCATAACAATTAATTTATAGCCAACATTCGTTCAATCGGAATTAGTGCTTTTTCCATAACTTCTTTGCTTAAAAGTACTTCAGGATGTTCTGAAAGTAAACAATCATATAATTTTTGTAAGTTATTGACTTTCATAAAAGAACATTCACTACAAGCACACGTATTGTCTTCTTTTGAAGGAGCTGGGATTAATGTTTTTGAAGGATTGTCTAATTGCATTTGATGCAAGATTCCCGCTTCCGTAGCTACGATGAATTCTTGTGCAGCACTTGCTTTTACGTAATTCAACATGCCCGAAGTGGAACCTACATAATGCGCGACTTGCAAAATATGCGTCTCTGATTCGGGATGCGCGACGATTTTGGCAGAAGGATTTGATTTATATAATTCAACTAATTTCTCTAACGAAAAAGCTTCGTGTACAATGCAAGAACCTTCCCATAAAACCATATCGCGACGCGTTTCAGCAATTAAGTATTTCCCTAAATTTTTATCTGGGGCAAAAATAATCGGTTGGTCAAGTGGAATCGTGTCAATTACTCTTTTAGCATTCGATGAGGTACAGACAATATCCGTCATTGTCTTAATTTCAGCGGTACAATTAATGTACGTTACCACTTTATGGTTTGGATATTTTGCTATAAAATTGCTGAATTCATCAGGAGGACAACCATCAGCTAGCGAACATCCTGCGGTAACATCCGGCACTAACACTTTCTTGGACGGATTGACAATTTTTGCCGTTTCTGCCATAAAGTAAACACCAGCAAAAACGATGATATCGGCGTCAACAGTCGAAGCTTTTTGGGATAATTGCAAACTATCGCCTACAAAATCAGCGATTTCCTGAATGCCTTTGTCTTGGTAATAATGGGCAAGTATAACTGCGTTTTTTTTCTTTTTTAAAGCGATAATGCTTTGTTGCAAATCAGTCATAATAATAAAGGAGTTTTAAGTCTTCTAAATTGGTAATTTTTTTTACAATTTCAAATACGTATCACCCGAATTGAATTTCAAAATCAAATCGGCTAACGAGGTTTCCCGTAATGTTTTCTTTAAACTCTCACGAATCGGCTTGTATTGGTGATGAAAAGGGCATGGCTGGCTGTCCGAACATTCGTGTAAACCTAAACTGCATCGGATAAACAAATCATCGCCATCAATTGCTTTAACGATATTTTCCATTTTGATTTGCGCAAATTCTACTTGGGCAATTTCAAAACCACCGCCATTTCCTTTGATGGAATGAATGATATTGGCTTTGACCAATCGTTGCAAAATTTTAGCGGTAAAAGGTTCGGGAGATTCAATTTTTCGTGCAATTTCCTTAATGCCACAGCGTTTACCGTCAGAAGATTCTGATGCAATATAAATCGTAGCTCGAATGGCGTATTCACACGTTTTTGAAAACATAGTCGAAATTTTTGCAAAGTTAGGCAATTCAATTCAGCGGAATATGATTTCAGTCATATTTGGAGAAAAATGTACTTCATTTAAAGGGAAAGAATCGGGGAGTGGTTCAATTGTATTTTGATACTTTCTAAAATTTTGAACATAAAATGGATTTGAATAACCCTCATTTTCTAAAACTTCCTTCATCTCTAAAATATCATCTTTGTTCAACAAATTAGAATGAAAAGTAGTGCGAATTTCAAATAGAATACCATCCTTTTTCAATTGAAGTAAACAATTCATAAAACGTTCGTAACTATCCAATTTTGCAATGTGTTGAAATTTTTCTTTTGTTCCTTTGAAATCCATTGCCACGTAATCAATCAGCTGCTCATTCAGTAACTTTTCTAACACTAAAGGTTTGCTTCCGTTGGTATCAATTTTTACTAAAAAGCCCATTTGCTTCACCCTCCGTACAACCTCAATAATATCTTTATGCAGCAAACATTCGCCTCCACTAAAAACAACGGCATCAATAAGTCCGGTTCTTTTTTGCAAAAAAGAAAAGAGTTCGGAAAAAGACAATTGCCCTTTTCCGAAAACTATTTCAGGATTGTAACAGTAGCCACACTTCATATTGCAACCCGAAAACCATAAAATACAAGCAGTTTTTTCCGGATAATCCAATAAAGTAAAAGGTGTAATACTGTGAATCGCTTTTTTGAGCAGAAATTCGCTAGTTGGATTCTGTAAAGTGAGTGCGTTGTCTATGTTCGCCTTTTTTTCCAATGTTAAAACTTTCTACGGGTCTGTGATAACCCATTACACGTGTGTAAACCAAGCATCTGGTTCTTTTTTCAGTGGGCAATGCCGCATTTTTAGTGAGTTGTGTTTTCATGATTTTCTTTATTTAGTTGGTTTATTAATTCAGTGTCGCATTTAGGGCAAAATTCGTGTTCACCATTCAAATAGCCGTGTTTGGGACAAACACTAAACACAGGTGTTACCGTAATGTAAGGCAGTTTGAAGTTAGTTATCACTTTTTTAACGAAATTACGACAAGCTTCTACGGAACTTAATTTTTCGTTCATATAAAGATGCAAAACCGTTCCGCCGGTGTATTTACATTGCAATTGGTCTTGTAGCATTAATGCTTCAAACGGGTCTTTTGTATAATCAACAGGAAGTTGTGAACTGTTGGTGTAATAAATATTTTCACCTTCGCCAGCTTGCAAAATGTTCGGATAGCGTTTTTTGTCTTCTTTAGCAAAACGATAGGTGGTTCCTTCGGCAGGAGTGGCTTCAAGATTGTAAAGATTTCCTGTTTCCTCTTGGTACTGCTTCATTTTTGTGCGGATGAACTCCAAAATTTCAGTGGTCATTTCCATGCCAAATTCAGAAACTATATCTTGTTTTCCATCGGTAAAATTCAGCACCATTTCATTCATTCCGTTCACGCCAATTGTTGAAAAATGGTTTCTGAAATGCGGTAAATAGCGTTTTGTATAGGGAAATAAGCCACGGTCGTACATTTCTTGAATAAAGACGCGTTTCTTTTCTAAAGTAGATTTTGCCAAGTCTAATAAATGTTCCAATTGACTGTATAATTGTGAAAAATTACCTTTGTGTAAATAACCCAATCTTGCCATGTTAATCGTTACCACACCGATGCTTCCCGTCATTTCGGCACTGCCAAACAAGCCGTTTCCGCGTTTTAATAACTCACGTAAATCGAGTTGCAAACGGCAACACATACTTCGTACGGCATTGGGTTTATAGGCATTAGGGTTTTCAACTTTATTGCCGTTTTCGTCATATAAATATTGACTTCCAATAAAATTTTGGAAATAAGAAGAACCAATTTTGGCTGTATTTTCAAATAAAATATCGGTATTTTCTCCATACCAATCGAAATCTTCAGTAATATTCACTGTTGGAATCGGAAAGGTAAACGGTTGTCCATGAGCGTCGCCTTCTGTCATTACCGTATAATAAGCTTTATTGATAGTATTCATTTCGGTCTGAAAATGTTCGTAACGCAATTCAGTTAACTCTTGAACACCGCGTTCTTGTGCTTTTTCAAGCAACGATTCATTCAGAATGTCTTTGAAAAGGTGATTGTCACTTCGTGTGGGTACTTGTACTTTTAAATCGTCTGGAACGACCCAATCCAAAGTGATATTGGTAAACGGCGATTGACCCCAACGAGCGGGAACATTCAAGTTATACACAAAACTTCGAACAGCTTTCAAGACATCTTCGTAACTCAAATTGTCTTTGAAAACATAAGGAGCCAAATAGGTGTCAAACGAACTGAACGCTTGTGCTCCAGCCCATTCACTTTGCAAGATTCCTAAAAAATTGGCCATTTGGCCCAAAGCTTCACGGAAATGATTCGGTGGACAACTTTCAACGCGACCCCGAACGCCGTTAAAACCGTCGTTCAGTAAAACTCGCAAACTCCAACCTGCACAATATCCGGTCAAGCAATCCAAATCGTGAATGTGCAATGCACCCGTTCTATGAGAAGCTCCTTCTTCTGGAGCATACACTTTGTCCAACCAATAATTGGCAATAATTTTTCCAGCTACATTATTTACCAAACCTGCATTGGAGTAGGAAGTATTGGCATTGGCATTAATTCTCCAGTCGGTTTGCCGGATGTATTCTTCAATAGTTTGGGTACTGTCAACGTAAGTGGTAGCCTCGGTTAAGTCTTTTTCCCGTTGCATTTTGCGAGTGTGACGGTACAACATAAATGACCGCATGACCTCATAATAATTGTGTTCAAACAACAATTTTTCAATTTTATCCTGAATTTCTTCTACTGCAAAACTAGTTTGCGAAGTAAGCTGGTCCAGAACAAGTGGTGTTAGTTTTTCGTCATAAAAAACGGAAACACTTTCAAAGGCTTTTCGAATGGCTTCCTCAATTTTATAGGCTTCAAACGGGACATATTCGCCGTTTCTTTTGATTACAAAATGATTCATATTGTATTTTTTTGAAGGATTCAAGACAAATCTATCAAATTAAAAGACTCTAGAGTCTTGTTTGAGTATATAATAATCAACAAATTAAATATAAAATTGTTAATAAGTTTGATCTCAAATTTATTTTGACTTAAAAAAAATGATTACTCAAATTAAAATCAACTGGGATGTTGTAAATTGCTTTGTCAAACTATTATTTTAAAAATAGTACTAATGAAACGAGGAAAAATGTGGTTTTTATAGCGTCGTTGCTAATTTGGTCCATTCTTTTAGGACTGGTGATTTATGCTCTAATTTATGCTCCAATGGAAAGTTGGCCCAAACAATATGTTTTTGTATTTGTTTTGTTTTTTATAAGCTTTACGCAAGTTGTTAAGTAGGCTTTTAAGTTCGCCTATAATTCTGACCGAAGATTTTAATTCAACGAAAATTCCATCCAGACAGGAATATGGTCTGAAATTTTTCTAGCTTCCGGTAAAGAGGCGAAGCTTTTGTAAAACAAGATAACGCCTCCATCTATTTTTATCACTTTTGGCGAATAAAAAATATTATCAAACTCCGAAGCAAGGTACTGGTTGTATTTTGGCTTTTGTTTTAAAGTTGTTTTTTGACCAATTAATAAAGGAACATAGCCCATTTTTTTTAAAGGATTAAAAACCGTATGCGATTGAGGAGAATTGAAATCCCCAAGAAAAACCAAGTTTAAATTGGGGTATAAATTAGGAAGGAATTTAAAGTACTTGATCTCCGTTTCGGGCTGTTTACTTTTGGTGATAGCGTGAAAGTTGACCAACGTAAACTCTTTTCCTTTATAGCCAAACGTGGTATAAAAAGGTTCACAATCAATTTCCAAATGGTAACGTTGCTCGAGCCATGCTTTTCCTATTTTCTTAACAATAGTAGATTTCCATAGAAAGGCATAGCGTTCGGTTTTGTAGGCACTGCTAGATGTGGGATCACTCACAACATAATCCCATTTACTTCCCGTTCGGTTCAATTCTTCTGCTAATTTTGCCACTGCTTGACTTCCGCCATAACCGGCAACTACTTCTTGAATGGCCACTATATCAAAGCTTTTTATAGTTTGTGCCATAAAATGAATTTCCGAGGCTGATTTCGATTGTCCTAAGTTTTCAATGTTCCAAGAAAGCAATTTTACTTGTGATTGGATGTTCCATGAAGTTAGTAAACAGATTACAACAAGGACTTGGAACGTAATCTTTATTGTTCTCAAAAGGTGATTCATGGAAGTTAATTGGTAATTGATATCGGGTATATTTTACGTGAATGTATTTAAGTCGTGCAAGATAAGGTTTAAAGTAATAGGTAGAGTTGTACAAAATTTAGCTTTTGTATAATCTCCCATAGGTTTGTACAATTCGAAATAGCCGTGAGCTCCAGAACCTCGAGCATGTACAATTCGTTCTGTAATTCGTTCGTGGTCAAAACGGGTAATTTTTTCTCTTAAAATAAAATCTTCTAGTTAGGCAGAACCTCTATTTCCCGCTTTCAAAGAATTGTTGTCGTCATTTATTTTAACGCCTTAATTGGTAGTCATAAATTATCCTTCGCTGTGCGATTTACTTTTTTCTAAATCTTTTAGTTTGGCGTCTGAATTGTCGTTTAATGCTGTTTTTTTATCTTTCATAATAGAATGATTTCTAGTTTCTTAATATTAGATAACAAGTTTTTGTACTGACGTGTTTTTAAAGTATTTCAACTTTAAAAATTCTATTCTATTGATAATTATAGAATTAAAATTAAAGTTTATAGAATATTTCACCTGTAAGCTTAAATAATTTTATTTATTTTCAAATTGTACTTACCTTTAACGTAATAAAACAAGTGGAGTAATTTTAATTTCTCGACGAACTAATGTCCATTTTGACTCTTAATCAGCATTCAACTCTCAAAAAATGTATACACTTCCTAAAACTGAACGATTTAATCAGAATGTACTTTCTAAATACCAGATTTATAACAGTGTTTTTTTGACGTTGCCTTTTGACGATATTAACAACACCGGTGTATTACTACCTTTATTTGCAGAAGTTTGTGATACAGGATTTAAAAAAGGGTGGAACCCCAGTCAAATATTTGGGTACTTTTCAGAAAAATACCTCGACAATCAATCTGAAGAAAATAAAATAGAGATTATGTTTCGCTTTATCCAGTATGTAGAACGTCAAGTTGTTTTATTTGACGCTATTGAAGATGCTGCTTTTCCGGAGGTAAATAATCTCGAAGGAAAAGGTTCACTACGAAATACGTATGAAAGGGCTGATTCTGAAAATAGTTTAAGTGAATTAAAGCATTTTCTGGAAAACTTCAATGTTAGAACAGTTTTGACAGCTCACCCAACTCAATTCTATCCGGGTGCTGTGTTGGGAATTATTACTGATTTAACCAATGCAATTCGTCAAAATGACTTAGTAGTTATTAAACAATTACTTTCGCAGTTAGGCAAAACGCGCTTCATAAAAACAGAGAAACCAACACCATTTGATGAAGCTGTAAGTTTAATTTGGTACCTCGAAAATGTATTTTTTGAAACAGCTGGTACCATTATGCATTATTTGCAGAGTACCATATTTAAAGGAGATACGATTAATAATTCAATTCTTGCTTTAGGATTTTGGCCTGGAGGCGACCGAGATGGAAATCCATTCGTGACTAACGAAATCACATTAAAAGTTGCTAATCGATTAAGGTCTTCTGTTTTAAAATGCTATTACAACGATATTCGAATACTTAAGCGAAAATTAACCTTTTACAATGTAGACCATTTGGTTTCTGAAATTGAAGCTAAACTTTACCGTTCGGTATTTTATTCTACGGGTGAATTATATATCACTTTGGAGGAATTGAAGTCGAAATTAGACGAAATTAAAACAATCATTATCAAGGAGCACCAGTCGCTTTATTTGAATGAATTAGAAATTTTAATTAATAAGGTTTCTCTTTTTGGTTTCTATTTTGCTACTTTGGATATTCGTCAAAACAGCAAAATTCATGAAAAGGTATATGCTGAAATTATTGAAAATGACAGCCAAAAGCAAACTTCAATTTTTCCTGAACTATATCACATGCTTTCAGAGAGTGAAAAGTTGAAAGTATTGGGAACTGTAAAAGCAGACCTAAATCCAGTTGATTTTAGCGCGTCAACACATGATGTTTTGTCTTCTATTAACGCCATCAGAACGATTCAAGAAAAGAACGGCGAATACGGCTGCAACCGTTACATCATCAGTAATAATGAGAATGCAATGCATGTTATGGAAGCACTTGCATTGTTTAAATTGTCGGGATGGGAAAATCCAACGGTCGATATTGTCCCTCTTTTTGAAATAATTGACGATTTAAAAAAGGCCCATGAAGTAATGGAACAATTGTACACGGATGAAAATTATGATAAACATTTGCACCAGAGAAATAATAAACAAACCATTATGTTAGGTTTTTCTGACGGGACGAAAGATGGTGGTTATTTGATGGCGAATTGGAGTATTTACAAAGCAAAACAAATGATTAGTGCCGTTTCAAGAAAGTACGGTATAAAGGTAGTTTTCTTTGACGGTAGAGGAGGTCCACCGGCTCGTGGAGGAGGAAAAACCCATAAATATTATGCTTCGCAAGGTCCAGATATTGAAAACAATGAAATTCAACTGACGATTCAAGGTCAGACTATTAGTTCTAATTTTGGAACACTTGATTCTTGCCGTTTCAACCTTGAAAATCTTTTGACTGCAGGAGTATCAAGTGAATTATTTAATGCGGATAAAAACAAACTTTCAGAACAAGACATTCAAACCTTAGATAACTTATCCGAAATAGGATTTGAGAAATATTTAGAATTTAAAAGACATCCCAAATTTGTTCCCTATTTGGAGGAAATGAGTACGCTTAAGTATTATGCGATGGCAAATATTGGAAGTAGGCCTTCCAAAAGAAATAATTCTGACCAACTCAACTTTGCTGATTTAAGAGCGATTCCATTTGTTGGTTCATGGAGTCAATTGAAGCAAAACGTTCCCGGTTTTTATGGAGTAGGGGCGGCTTTGAAGCATTATGAAGTTACCGGTCAATGGGAGAAAGTGCATACTTTATACCATAGTTCTTTGTTTTTTAGAACATTGTTAGAAAACAGCATGATGTCATTGGCAAAATCTTTTTTACCATTAACTGCTTATATGAAAGAGGATTCCGAATTTGGTGCATTTTGGAGTTTAATTTCAGAGGAATTTAATGAAACGAAACGCTTGTTATTGAAAATTGCGGGACATAAGGAACTCATGGAAAATTATCCCGACGGTAAAGCTTCTATTGCCGCAAGGGAACAAATTGTGTTGCCATTATTGGTTATTCAGCAATATGCTTTACTTAAAATTAAAGAATTAAAGAAATCTCAAAAACCGGACGAAGCGCTAATTGCTACCTATGAAAAAATAGTAACTCGCTCTCTTTTTGGTAATACTAATGCTAGTCGGAATTCCGCTTAAAATATTAATTATGAACATAACACAAGTACAAGGAGATGAATATGCTCCATTTTACAGCGCTTATATTTCTCAAGTTTCAAACGAATTTTCATTATTGGAGGAACTTGAGGTATCGGTTCATCGGTTGCGCAATTTTGTGCAAGAAATCCCAATGGATAAATACGATTATCGTTATGCTGAAGGTAAATGGACCATCAAAGATATTTTGCAGCATTTGATTGATTCTGAACGCGTTTTCGCCTACAGAGCTTTACGATTTGCCCGAAAAGATTTGACACCTTTACCCGGTTTTGAAGAAAATGATTACGCTAATACAGCTGATGGTTCTACACGAAGTATACGTGATTTATTAACTGAAATGGCTATTGTTAGAGAATCTACATTGTGTTTGTTCCGAACTTTTTCGGATGAAACTTTGCAGTTGAAAGGAATGGCGTCAGAAAGAGAAATGTCTGTTCGAGCTTTAGGGTTTATAATAATTGGACATCAAAACCACCACCATAAAATTTTTCAAGAACGTTATTTATAGTAAGGCTTGACGCCAATGTTCTAATTTCGTTTCAAATTTCATTGTATTCGCTGGACTTGTAGAAGGAACAACGTGGTACTTAATCTTGTCTAAGAGTCCAAAATACTTAATAAAGAGTTTATGACTTTCCTTTCCATTGAATAGGATTTTAGTAATGTTGGGCTGTTCTGCCAAAAGTTTTAGAATTTGATTGGGTACTGGATTTTTAATAGCAATATCTAAACTTCCTTCGCGTTCGCAAAACTCTAAAACATCCCAAAGGGCGATATTATTTTGGGTTAAAATACTTTTTCTGTCCTCATAAACTTGTGGTATTTCAGCAGCATTATATAAATGAGCGATAATTTTCCAAAAGTGATTTCTAGGATGTCCATAGTATTGTTGCTGTTGCAAAGAAGCAACTCCAGGCATAGTTCCTAAAATTAGAACAGTGGGTTTGTCAGGGATTATCGGTGTGAATGATTGTATCATAAAAATAAATATACAAAAAAAGGAACCTTTTACAGTTCCTTTTTATTATTTAGTCTTCATCGTCTTCTTCCTCATCATCTGTCGAAGGTTCTCGACGGTCTTCGTCGTCTTCGTCATCAAATTCAGGCTTGTCAACCATGTCGTCCTCTTCTTCTTCGTCATCATTCATTTCGTCGTCACCCATATCAATACCTTTGATTGGTTCTAATGGTGCAACAACGTCGTCTATGTCATCGTCTTCGTCAAAATTTTCCATGCTAGTGGCTAATTTTGTACTGACTTTAACCAAGTAAATGGTGTCTTCCGTTCTCACTTCAACAGCTTCAATCAATTCGTTCTTCGCATTTCTAAAGCGAATGATGTGTGAATCATCATAACCATCAGGAAATCGGTCTACCAAAAGGTTTAGGATTTCGTTCGTTAATTTGGCATAATCAACAATAACTCTCTTCATACAATTCTATTATAAATCTAGTAAATAAGCAAAAATTAAGGGTGCTACAATCGTCGCATCCGATTCAATGATGAATTTAGGGGTTTTAATATCTAATTTTCCCCATGTGATTTTCTCGTTTGGAACTGCTCCAGAATAAGAACCGTAACTAGTTGTTGAATCTGAAATTTGACAGAAATAACTCCAAAAAGGTGTTTCTGGCATTTCCATATCTTGGTACAACATAGGAACAACACATATTGGGAAATCTCCTGCGATTCCACCACCAATTTGGAAAAATCCAACTCCGTTTGCAGAGTTTTTTGGATACCAATCTGCTAAGAATGTCATGTATTCAATTCCTGATTTCATTGTTGTCGCTTTCAAATCTCCTTTGATAACGTAAGATGCGAAGATATTCCCCATCGTACTGTCTTCCCAACCTGGACAAATGATTGGCAGGTTTTTTTCTGCTGCAGCATACATCCAACTGTCTTTCAAGTCAATTTCGTAGTATTCTTCAAGAACACCAGAAAGTAACATTTTGTACATAAATTCATGCGGTAAATAACGTTCGCCTTTATCATCCGCATCTTTCCAAATTTTGTAAATGTGCTTTTGCAAACGACGAAAGGCTTCATGTTCTGGAATACAAGTATCAGTAACACGATTTAAACCTCTTTCTAATAAATCCCACTCTTGTTCTGGAGTCAAATCACGGTAGTTAGGTACTCTTTCATAGTGTGAATGAGCTACTAAATTCATAATGTCTTCTTCCAAATTAGCACCAGTACAAGAAATAATTTGTACTTTGTCTTGACGAATCATTTCAGCAAATATCTTACCGATTTCTGCTGTACTCATTGCTCCAGCAAGGGTTACCATCATTTTAGCTCCATTGGCTAATTGTTGTTCATACCCTTTTGCAGCATCTACTAAAGCCGCTGAATTGAAATGCAAATAATGCTTTTCAATAAACTGACTTATTGGTCCTTTACCCATTTTCTCTCTTGTTTTATTTGTTGTGGTCTTGCACTTAAGTATTTTTCAAAGAAAAAGGTTTTTTTTCGAAATTCAAAACTTAAAATTCAAAACTATTTTCTATTGTATCCTAAAATCTCTAATACTTGTTCCGATGTTTGTTGTTCCGAAAAAACTTCGGTTGCCACAATACCATTTTCATCACGGTCAATCAAAATATGTTTTGGCTGTGGAATCAAACAGTGATGCAATCCGCCATAACCACCAATCGTTTCTTGGTAAGCTCCCGTGTTGAAAAAACCAATGTATAATGGTTTTTCTTTATTGTATTTTGGCAAATAAATCGCATTCATATTTTGTTCAGAATTGTAATAATCATCGCTATCACAAGTCATTCCTCCTAAAAGAACACGTTCATAAGTATCGTTCCAGCGGTTTACAGCCAACATGATAAATCGTTTGTTGATTGCCCAAGTGTCTGGTAAAGTTGTGATGAAAGAAGAATCAATCATGTTCCACTTTTCACGGTCGTTTTGCTGTTTTTGATATAAAACCTGGTAAATCGCACCACCACTTTCACCAACTGTAAATGAACCAAATTCAGTATAAATATTAGGAACATCTACTTCCGCTTCATCACAAGCTATCTTGATTTGATTGATAATTTCATCAATCATATACTGGTAATCGTATTCAAAAGCCAATGAATTCTTGATAGGAAATCCGCCACCAATATTCAAACTATCTAATGTTGGACATTCCTTTTTCAAGGCAACAAAAACTTTGATACATTTTACCAATTCATTCCAGTAATAGGAAGTATCAGCAATTCCTGTGTTGATAAAGAAGTGAAGCATTTTCAGCTCCAACTTATCATTTTCTTGAATTTGTTTTTTGTAAAACGAAACGATGTTCTTATATCCAATTCCTAAACGTGAGGTATAAAACTCAAACTTAGGCTCTTCTTCGGCTGCAATTCGGATTCCAATTTTGAATTTTCCTTTAATTTGACCCTGAAGTAAATCCAACTCTTCATAATTATCAATTATCGGAATAGTGTTTTTATGTCCGTTATTGATTAATCGAGCGATATTGTCAATATACTGGTCGCGTTTAAAACCGTTGCAAAGTACATGAGTATTCTTGTTAATTTTACCCGTTTCTAGTAATTTTTCAACAATATTTACGTCAAATGCAGAGGAAGTTTCAATATGAATGTTGTTCTTAAACGCTTCATTCATAATATATTCAAAGTGTGAACTCTTCGTGCAATAGCAATAAAAATATTTTGCGTCATACTTATTTTTCTCCATCGATTTTCTAAACCAATTCTTAGCACGATTGATATTATTAGAAATCTGTGGTAAATAAGTAAACTTTAAAGGCGTTCCGTACTGCTCTACCAACTTCATTAAGTCGATGTTGTGAAACTGCAGGTGGTTGTCCTTATTTAAGTTAAATTCTGTTTGAGGAAAGTAATACGTTT
Organism: Flavobacterium sp. SM2513; assembly: GCF_050908145.1. Classification (GTDB taxonomy): domain Bacteria; phylum Bacteroidota; class Bacteroidia; order Flavobacteriales; family Flavobacteriaceae; genus Flavobacterium. The sequence continues at coordinate 2,614,290 of NZ_CP194228.1, forward strand.
GGTTGATTAAGTCGAAATATCTAGTGTTCATGAGCTGTAAAAAGATTAGAAAAATTAAAATTAAAGTAAAAGTTGAAGTTTACCGTAATTCAAACCCTAAAATTTGCATAAATAATGGGTAATTTCTCATTAAATATCAATTCATATCTGCCAATTGAGATACTCCAAAACGTTTCCAATACCGTCACACGATGCCACAACTGGTGCATAGCTTTATTTAACCTCTTTTTATAAAAGTGTTTTGACGATGTATTTTTGGATTTATTCATTGGCACAAATGTAAAAAAATATTAATTCCTAATACAAGACTTTCGTGCAAAAAAATCATTAAGATTTATAATCTGCAAATGCATTCCTAATACTATCAGAACTAACTTCTTGATTGATTTTTATTGCACCAATTCCGTCCAAAAGTGCAAATTGAACCTTACCATACTCGTTCTTTTTATCGTGAATCAATAAATCACAAATAGGAGTGAGGTCGTTTTCGTGAATTTCGATGGTCCCAAAGATAGAAAGTAACGCTTTTTTGATTTGAAAATATTCTTCAGAAGTAATCAATTTATTTTCTAGCGAAATATAACTTTCTAAAACCATCCCTACAGCAATTGCCTCGCCATGCAAAAGAGTAGTTTTATCTTCACTTTCCAGAAAGTAACTTTCTATGGCGTGGCCAAGTGTATGTCCAAAATTAAGTGCTTTCCGAATGCCATTTTCAGTAGGGTCTTGCTGTACAATCGTATTCTTTATAGCAATGGCTTCGTGAATTAAAACGTCCAAATGCGTCGTATCGAGTTGACTCAAATCTTGCAGTCGGTTCCAATACGTTTTATCGAAAATTAGTCCGTGTTTAAACATTTCAGCAAGCCCAGAACGCATTTGATTTTGCGGAAGCGTTTCTAAAAAACGGGTGTCAATAACCACCATTTCAGGATTAGTAATGGTTCCCACTTGATTTTTTAAAGTACCTAAATCAACTCCGTTTTTCCCTCCAACAGAGGCATCAACCATTCCTAAAAGCGTTGTTGGAATATTGATAAAATCAATTCCTCTTTTAAATGTTGAAGCTACAAAACCGCCCAAGTCAGTAATTACACCGCCACCCAGATTCAAGAGTACACTTTTTCGATCAGCTCCAAGTTCAGTCAGGACACTCCAAACTTCAGTACAAGTTTGAATGTTTTTATTGATTTCACCCGATTCCAATTCGATAATTTCAAAAGGAATTTCGGTAGCCAAGTTCGGAAGAAAAGTAGGCAAGCAATTTTGATTACTGTTTTCGTCTACCAATATAAAAATCATGGAATAATTCTTTTTCTCAAGAAGCACATTCAGTTCAGAATAGGCTTCTTCATTAAAAACAATCGAATAATCAGTAGCGGAAATAAGGGTCATACCATTTTGTTTTGAACCTGCAAAAATAGAATTTTTTTATTGATTAAGCTTTAGTTCTGTCAATTATGATGCGATTTCGCGATGATGTGTCGTATCAAATTTACACGCAAATTAAAGTACAGCTTGGTATAATATTGTAACTATAATCGGAGAAAGTATAAGGACATTTCTTATTTGACTATTAACTTTGTTTGCAAAACAATTTATATGAAAAAGAGACAAATTTTCAAAAACTCTTGGGGTCTTCTCAAAGATACTTTTGATTCTTTTATGGAAGATAACGCAATCAAGCTAAGTGCATCACTTTCCTATTATACCATTTTTTCTTTACCTCCCTTATCCATTATTATTTTGTCTGTGACCGGATTGTTTTTTGGGAAAGATGCGGTGAGAGGACAGTTTTTTGGGCAAATAAATGGATTAGTTGGAAATGATGCTGCTATTCAGATTCAAGATACCATTAAAAACATTGAACTTTCAGATAGCAATATGTTTGCTGCAATTTTTGGAGGAATTATGCTACTTATTGGAGCTTCTGGGGTCTTTGCTGAGATTCAAAGCTCCATCAATTATATTTGGGGATTGAAGGCTAAGCCAAATAAAGGTTTAGTAATGTTTATCAGAAACCGGTTGTTATCGTTCTCGATGATTGCGTCTGTAGGCTTTTTGCTTCTAGTAAGTTTAACCGTAAATACTGTAATGGATGTGCTCAATGAACGCTTAGTAATTTACTTTCCTGATTTAACGGTTTATATTTTTTACATTTTAAATGTCATTATCTTATTTGCAAGCACCACTTTATTGTTCTCAATAATTTTCAAAACCTTACCAGATGGAACGATGACATGGAAAGACACCTTTATAGGAGCGGCATTTACTTCCTTCTTTTTTATGTTGGGTAAGTTTGCCATTGGATTTTACTTAGGAAACTCTACTGTGGCAAGTATTTATGGAGCGGCAGGTTCCGTTGTTATTATTCTAGTATGGGTTTACTATTCGGCTATCATTCTCTATTTTGGAGCGGAATTTACCAAAGTGTATTCGCAGCGTTACGGACGTAAAATTATACCAAGTGCTTATGCTGTGGAAATACAAAAAGAGATTTATGAAATTGAATAAATATAATTTTATAACATTTATGATATATTCTATAAATGAAATAAGCTCAAAAAATCTGAAATTTGAATTATAATTAAACCAATAAAAAAAAATAAGCTATGGGAAATTTATTGTACACAATCGCAGTTATTCTGATTATCATTTGGGCAATCGGATTTTTAGGAGGATTTGTTACTAGTGGAATCATCCACATTCTACTTGTAATCGCAATTATCGCTGTAATATTAAGAGTGATTCAAGGTAAAAAACCTTTGTAAAATAGTTAAAGATTTTGTTTTAAATTGTTTTTGGTGAAAGCGACCCTTAAGATACTTAATCTGAGGGTCGTTTTTTTTTACAGACATTTGAATGCGTTGATTTTAATTGTGTAACATAAAGTTAATATATTGTAAGTTGCTTTGAATCAAATCTTGTAATTTAGTGTTAATAAAAAACAGGAACAAATTATCATTATTTAACCAATAAAAAACAAACCTTATGGGAAATTTACTTTACACAATCGCAGTTATTTTAGTAATTATTTGGGCTTTAGGATTCTTTGGAATTTTAGGGACTGGAATAGCTACAGGAGGCTTAATTCACATCTTATTGGTAATTGCAATCATTATTGTGTTACTAAGATTGATATCGGGTAGAAGGCCGATGTAAAATACAGTATTGCTATGAAAATGCAAACCGCTGATCATTCGGCGGTTTTTTTGTGCCTAAATTTTTAGACTAAAAAAGCCGTTGAGAACTCAACGGCTTTTTCAAACAAACTAAAAACTATTTAACTAAAAACAATATTCATTTTCTGCCACAATTTTAGCAGCGATGGTTTCGCGTAAAGCAACTACGTTTGGCAAGTTGGTATACTTTGTAAAACGACGTAAACCCATTAACATCATGCGTTGTTCATCACCTTCGGAAAACGAAGCAATACCTTCTTTTCCTTTTGTGTTAATGATATCCACTGCTTCATATAAATACAATTGCGCCATGGCTATTTGTTCTTTTACATTTTCTTGACCTTTTGATTTTGCTAACTTTTCTGTTCTCAAAATCGTAGATTCTGCCATGTAAATTTCAATTAGAATATCAGCAGCCGCCATTAATAATTGTTGGTGGTTGTCTAAATCTGGACCGTATTTTTGAACTGCCGCACCTGCAACCATTAAGAATACTTTCTTTAATTTAGCTACCATTGCTTTTTCTTCGGCAAATAATTCAGAATAATCCGGCATGTCAAAATCAGGAATACCCATCAATTCTTCGGCTACTTTTGTTGCGGGACCAAGTAAATCAACGTGGCCTTTCATGGCTTTTTTTACCAACATTCCTACAGAAAGCATTCGGTTGATTTCGTTTGTACCTTCATAAATTCGAGCAATTCGGGCATCTCTCCAAGCACTTTCCATCGGTGTGTCTTCTGAAAAGCCCATTCCACCGAAAATCTGAATTCCTTCATCGGCACAATTTTGAATATCTTCAGAAATGGCTACTTTTAAAATAGAACATTCGATGGCAAATTCTTCCACTCCTTTTAATTCGGCTTCTTGATGTGAAGCCCCTTCCGCATGACGAGCGGCAATTCGATCTTCAACTGCTTTTGCCGCACGGTAGGAAGCACTTTCTCCGGCATAACAAGAGGTTGCCATTTCGGCAAGTTTGGCACGAATCGCTCCAAATTGAGCAATTGGCGTGTTGAATTGTACGCGTTCATTGGCATATTTCACTCCTTCTGTTGTTACTCTTCTTTGAGCGTCTAGACAAGCAGCACCTAATTTAATTCGTCCTACATTCAGTGAGTTCATGGCAATTTTAAAACCATTTCCTCTTTCAGAAAGCATATTTTCAACAGGAACTTTGGTATCTGTAAAGAAAACTTGACGGGTAGAAGAAGCTCTAATTCCTAATTTGTGTTCTTCTTCATTCATCGAAATACCATTAGCTGAATCATTTTCTACGATGAAACCCGTGATGTTTTTATCATCGCCAATTCTTGCAAAAACTATGAATACACTACAAAAACCTGCATTTGAAATCCACATTTTCTGTCCTGTAATAAAATAATGTTTTCCATCTTCTGATAAAACTGCTTTTGTTTTTCCAGAATTCGCATCTGATCCTGCTCCAGGTTCTGTCAAGCAATACGCTCCAAACCATTCGCCTGAGGCTAATTTAGGAACGTACTTTTGCTTTTGTTCTTCGGTTCCGTAAAGTGTGATTGGCATTGTTCCAATTCCGGTATGAGCTCCAAATGCTGTTGAAAAAGAACCAGTCGCACCTGAAATGTAGTCGCAAACCAACATTGTGGAAACAAATCCCATCCCTAATCCGCCGTAAGCTTCCGGAACGGCAACACCAAGCAAACCGAGTTCACCTGCTTTTTTCATGCATTGTTCTGTAAAAGCGTAGTCTTTATTTTCAAAACGGTCTTTGTTGGGCCAAATTTCTTTGTCTACAAATTCCTGCACCATTGACTTCATCATTAATTGCTCTTCTGAGAAGTCTTCTGGTGTAAAGACATCTTCGCATTTTGTTTCTTTTACTAAAAACTGACCACCTCGTGTCACATTTTTTTCTTGTATATCAGCCATTTTTTTACGTTTAAATTTTTATGTTTTGGAACACAGATGAGAGAAATTAGAGAAATTTCAAAGATTTTAATAATTAATTCAATCTGTGTTGCTTCTTTTAATTACAGTACCTCGTACACTCCCGCAGCACCTTGACCGGTTCCCACACACATGGTTACGATTCCGTATTTATTACCGCGTCGTTTCATTTCGTCGAAGAGTTGCACGGATAATTTGGCACCTGTACAACCTAGTGGGTGACCCATTGCGATTGCTCCACCGTTTACGTTTACAATATCTGGATTTAAACCTAATTCTCGAATAACCGCTAATGACTGAGAGGCAAAAGCTTCGTTTAATTCGATTAATTCAATGTCGTTTAATTTCAGTCCTGCCTTTTCGATTGCTTTTGGAATTGCTTTTATAGGTGCGATTCCCATAATACGGGGTTCAACGCCAGAAACACCGTAACTCACCATTCGTGCGATAGGTTCCAAGTTTAATTCTTTTACCATATCTTCCGACATGATTAAAACAAAAGCCGCTCCATCACTCATTTGAGAAGAAGAACCCGCGGTTACACTTCCATCGGCTGCGAATACAGGACGTAATTTTGCCAAAACTTCTAAGGAAGTATCCGCTCGTGGACCTTCGTCTTTGTTTACGATATAGGATTTGGTCGCTTTTTTACCTTTTTCATCCACGTACGTTTGTTCAACCGTAATCGGAACAATTTGCTTGTCGAATTTGCCTTCCGCTTGTGCTTTTAATGCTTTTTGGTGCGAGTTGAACGAGAATAAATCTTGGTCTTCACGGGAAACTTTGTATTTCTTGGCTACTGCTTCGGCCGTTAAACCCATTCCCCAATAATAGTCCTCGTTTCCTTCTTTTGCGACTGCATAATCAGGAACGGGTTTGTAACCACCCATTGGAATAAAACTCATACTCTCAGCACCACCTGCAATAATACAATCCGACATTCCCGACTGTATTTTGGCTGTAGCCATAGCAATAGTTTCAATTCCCGATGCACAATACCGATTTACGGTAACTCCCGGAACATCTTCGATTTTCAATCCCATTAAGGAAATCAATCGCCCCATGTTTAAGCCTTGTTCGGCTTCCGGCATGGCGTTTCCAACCATTACGTCGTCGATGCGTTTTTTGTCTAATTGGGGCACTTCATTCATAATGTATTGAATGGTTTCGGCCGCTAATTCGTCAGGGCGTTTAAATCTAAAAACTCCTTTTGGTGCTTTTCCTACGGCTGTTCGATAAGCTTTTACTATGTATGCTGTTTTCATAATTTTGTTTTGATTAGTATATTGTATACTGTAAATTGTATATTGACGCGATAGTTATTTGCTATCGACTGTACTTTGTAACTTGATAATCATATTTTGAATGTGCTGTATTTCAAGTTCTAAAAAAGTAAAATCTTCTATTTGAATAAAACCTAAATTTTTACAAATAATAAGTTGTGTTTCAAACTCAAAGGAAGAACCTAAAGCAATACCAAGAAAGTTACTAAAGTCTTTATTGGTTTTTCTTCCACACCCTTCCGCAATATTAGAAGGAATAGAAACTGCACAACGTCTTATTTGAGCGGTTAAACCATAAATTTCTTCTTTTGGAAAATGTTGCGTATGTAAATAGGTTTTAGTTACAAGTTCGATTGCTTTTTGCCAAACCTTTAGTTCCTTAAAATAATTCATTTCCTACAATTTACATTCTACCGTTTTTCTAATTTCTAAGAGGTTTTCCCTTCGTTAACATGTGCTGAATTCTCTCTAAAGTTTTACGCTCTGTACATAAAGACAAGAACGCTTCCCTTTCTAGATCCAATAAATATTGTTCGGTTACTAAAGTTGCTTCGGATAAATCACCACCTGCCATAACGTACGCTAATTTATTGGCGATTTTCTGATCGTGTTCGGAGATGTAGCTTCCGGCTTGCATTTGGTCGGTTCCTACAAGGAACATTCCGAGGGCTTGTTTTCCAAGGACTTTTACATCTTTCCGTTTTACGGGTTGGGTGTAACCTGCATTTGCCATGAACAAGGCTTGTTGTTTGGCTTCTGCCAATTGTCGGTCTTTATTCACGACTACGATATCTTTACCGTGTTGCAACACACCTAAATCAAAGGCTTCGTAAGCCGAAGTGGATACTTTTGCCATAGCAACGGTTAAAAAATATTCTTGCAAAACATTTAATTCTACATCATTTTTGCGGAACAAATCAGAAGCTCTTAACGCCATTTCTTTAGAACCACCACCACCAGGAATTACACCTACGCCAAATTCTACTAATCCGATGTACGTTTCTGCAGCGGCGACTACTTTATCGGCATGCATGCTCATTTCGCAACCACCACCTAATGTCATTCCGTGTGGGGCTACGACTACTGGAATTCCGGAGTAACGTACTCTCATCATGGTGTCTTGAAACATCTTGATTGCCATGTTTAACTCGTCGTATTCTTGTTCGACAGCCATCATGAATATCATTCCGATATTGGCACCCACAGAAAAATTAGGAGCTTGGTTTCCAATTACTAATCCGCCAAATTCTTTCTCAGCGAGGTCAATTGCTTTGTTGATTCCCTGCAATACGTCGCCACCAATGGTGTTCATTTTCGACTGGAATTCTAGGTTTAAGATACCGTCTCCTAAATCTTCAATAACTACTCCGCTGTTGCTCCATACTTTTTTGCTTTCGCGGATGTTGTTGAGAATGATAAATGCATCTTGACCTGGGATTTTCTTTTGTGATTTGGAAGCGATATCATAATAATAACTCGCTCCTTCTTTGACAGAATAAAAGGATTTATTACCGGAAGCCAACATTTCATTAACCCATGGAGCGGGTTCTTGACCTAAGGCTTTGATAAGTTCAATTCCCTTCTCGACTCCTACGGCATCCCATATTTCAAACGGACCATTTTCCCAACCGAAACCGGCTTTCATGGCATCGTCAATTTTGTATAGATCATCGGTAATTTCTGGAATTCTGTTGGCTACATAAGCAAACATTCCTCCGAAATCCTTGCGGTAAAACTCACCCGCTTTGTCAGTTCCATTAATTAAAACCTTGAAGCGATTGATGGGTTTGTCGATGGTTTTGGTCAATTCTAAAGTAGCAAAAGAGGCTTTCTTTTGAGGTCGGTATTCTAAAGTGTCTAAATCAAGTGACAAGATGTCCTTGCCTTCTTTTTTATAGAAACCTTGACCCGTCTTACTTCCTAACCATTTTTTATCCATCATCATGGTGATGAAATTTGGAAGAGCAAACAAATCGTGTGCTTCGTCTTTTGGTACGCCTTGGTGTAAACCATTGGCTACATGCACCAAAGTATCTAAACCAACCACATCCACAGTTCTGAACGTTGCTGATTTAGGACGGCCAATTACGGGACCGGTTAACTTGTCAATTTCTTCCACGGTAAAACCCATCTCTTTTACATTGTGAAACATGCTCATGATTCCGAAGATTCCGATTCTGTTTCCAATAAAAGCGGGGGTATCTTTGGCTATAACCGAAGTTTTACCAAGGAACTTTTCGCCGTATTCGTTTAGGAAATCCAGTACTTCTGTTGAAGTTTGTGGCCCTGGGATGATTTCAAATAGTTTTAAATAACGAGCTGGATTGAAAAAGTGGGTTCCGCAGAAGTGTTTCTGGAAGTCTTCGCTACGTCCTTCGCTCATAAAGTGAATTGGAATTCCCGACGTATTCGATGTGATTAAAGTGCCCGGTTTGCGGTACTTTTCTATTTGTTCAAATACTTGTTGTTTGATGTCAAGCCGTTCTACAACTACTTCTATAATCCAATCGGCATTGGCGATTAAAGCCAAATCGTCTGTGGTGTTTCCGGTGGTAATGCGTTGTGCAAAACTCGGATGGTAAATAGGAGAGGGTTTTGATTTCAGGGCGAAAGCCAAATGGTCGTTGACCAATCGGTTTCTTACGGCTTTGTTTTCTAATGTCAATCCCTTTTTCTGTTCGGCATCGGTTAATTCTCTGGGAGCGATGTCCAAGAGTAGCACCTCCACGCCAATGTTGGCAAAGTGGCAGGCGATACCTGAACCCATTATTCCTGAACCAATGACGGCCACTTTTTTTATCAGTCGTTTCATTATATTACTTTTTATTTGAGTGTGTTTATTTATTGTTTTCTGTGAAGATGCTTTTGTCGGCAATTAAATCGTTGATGGTTTCTGATACTTCCATAAAGTGCTTTAACTTTTCTTCTGAAATCGTATTCTTGATGGTTTCGTTGAACTTCAGTACGGTGTTCTTGGACAATTCTCTCTTTTCTTTGCCAAAGTCGGTGAGGTAAATTAGTACGCCACGTCCGTCGTCTGGGTTTTTCTTTCGGATGATGAGTCCGCGTTCTTCCATTGATTTGAGTGTTCGCGTCAAGCTGGTGGCTTCCATTCCCATTTTTGGTCCTAAGGCTGTTGATGGGGTTCCTTTTTCTTTGTCGATGCTCAACAAGACAAATCCGGTTGCCATGGTGGCTCCATACTTGGCGGCTTCTTCGTTGTACATTCTGGATACGGCTTGCCATGTTGCCCGAAGTACGTAATCGATTGTTTTATCCTTCATATTTTTAATTGGAAATCAAATATAGTGAAAAATAGTATGCATGCATAGTAAGTGAGTGAATTTAACATTTGGGGCAGAATTGTAAGGTGTATGCTGTAAACTTTAGAAGGTTGGGAAGATGGTTAAAGGGTTGTAAGTGTAGGGAGTTATAAGGTTAATAGGTTATGGGGTTAAAAGATGAACGGGTATGGGATTAGAAGATTGAGGGGTGGATATATAAATGAAAGACACTATCCCAAAAAGGCCGCTTTAATTTAAGTCATTTTGTTTAGCCATTGGTGTTACATTTGTCGGGAACAACTAGTTTGCGTTTTGCGTTTTGATGTACATTTATTATCTTTGACTGATTTTACTTCTTAAATCGCGCTTTTTTACCCTTTCCAATTTTTCTTTTTTCGGTCTAAATTGAAATGTTTAGAAAAATTTTCTATGTTTTTTCTTTTTTGCGGAATAGGTGTTTCATACACTATCCATACTTCATCTATACTTGAAGTAGGGCTTTGCTATACAGTTGCTATTTAGAAAATTTTTCGGTTGGGATGTATCCGCTGATGGTTGTGGTTTTTTGGCTGGATGAGGAGCGTGCTTGCCTAGTTGTGTTCTTTTATTTATGGAGTCATTAAGCACTGGCATCGAAATATTAAGCGTGTTAAGGAACACCTAGCAATTCCGCACAAAAGGGCAATAGTACGTACCGCTAATTATAGAATGTCTTCGAAGCGAAATGGAGGTAACAGATTTTACTTGCAAATCTCTATCAAAAAATGAGTTAGAAGCCCTTGCAGCAATCATCAAAGATTATGCGTACATGGTTCAACGTAGCACTTGCGAATGTAGAAAATCGTTGCGTTATAAAAGATAAGCCCTTTGGAATTACCAAAGGGCTTGCTTGTACTACTTAAAATTATTTTTTAGCAGCTTCTACAGAAACCTTTCTAAACTCCTTTAGTAGTTTCTCCAACTCCAAAGTAGATTTACGCGCTCTAGGTCCAGCGGCTTTAATTCCTTTTTCAATTAAGGAAGTAGATTCTGTTTTAAATGTTTCAATTTCTGCATTGATTTTTTCGATTAAGTCATTCATGGGATTAAAGTTTTAATTAGTGTGCTAAAATAGAAATTTTGAAGAGAAACTCCGAATAAATCGCTGTTAACTTTCATACTAAATAGTGTAGGAGTACAACTTCAAAATCGGAACGGGTACCAGTACATGTGTTCGAGATCTGCCTGGTCTTTACTTGCAAGGGATTGCACAAGATTCTCCTTCTTTTTTTTTAAATCAATCGAAACAATACAATTGCCTTGCATCTAGTATATTACAAATTCAGGGAATGTTTTAGCAACTTATTGTTATAGCACGTGAGATGGTTTGAATAACAAATAAGAGCACAATATTGAATTGGACGGTATTATTTCTATAACATGATTTTGTTTTTGATATTCGATATTTTAAAAAACTTCCTTTGCAATAGCCTTAATATTGGCTGCTTTCCCCATTGAGTAGTAATGTAATACCGGGATTCCTGCCGACAATAGCTCTTTACTTTGTGCCGTACACCATTCAATTCCTATTTGTTTGACGGCTTCGGGCGTACTCGCGCGAACGACTTCCATAATTAATGCATCCGGCAAATCTACTTTAAAACGGTGCGGAATTAAGTTAAGTTGTTTCTTGGTGGCAATTGGTTTCAAACCCGGAATAATAGGAACGGTGATGCCTTCGGCTCTGCATTTGTTCACAAATTCAAAGAATTTTTGGTTGTCAAAAAACATTTGGGTAATGATATATGACGCTCCATTTTTAATTTTTTGTTTCAAGAAATGAATATCGCTGTCCAAACTTGGAGCCTCCATGTGTTTTTCGGGGTAACCCGCCACGCCAATGCAGAAATTAGTGCAAGACGTATTGAGCAATTCATCGTCCAAGTAAATTCCGTTGTTCAAATTGGAAATTTGCGTTACCAACTCACTCGCGTACTGGTTGCCTTCTTTTTCAGCTTTGAAATAGGTCTCGCTTTTTACGGCATCCCCTCGCAGCGCCACTACGTTTTGAATGCCTAGAAAGTCCATATCGATTAAGAAATTCTCGGTATCTTCTTTGGAAAATCCGCCACATAATATATGCGGAATCGCATCCACTTGGTATTTATTTTGTATTGCGGCACAAATTCCCACTGTTCCGGGACGTTTCTTGACCACGCGTTTTTGCAGCAGTCCACTTGGCAATTCCTTGTATTCATATTCCTCCCGATGGTAGGTTACGTCAATAAACGGCGGCTTGAATTCTAGCAAAGGGTCGATGCTGTCAAAAATGGACTGGATGTTTTGCCCCTTTAACGGTGGAAGAATTTCAAACGAAAATAATGGCGTTCCGTTGGCTTGGATGATATGTTCGGTTACTTTCATGTCTTTTTAATCCGTATTTATTATTCTATCCAATTTATCTGTAAAGTCAATCGTTGTTGCAATCAATGCGTTTTGATACGCCTTAATTTTTTCCTCTCCCATTTCAAATAAGTCAGGAAAATAACGAAAGGTAAGCTCGTGAATCGTTTGATCTAATTCATCTCTGTATTTATCCCCTTTTATTTGTTCCCTCGCATAATTTTCTCCTACTGCATTACTAATACTTTCTAGCGCTTTACTTGCCTGACGTTGTGCTTCTGGAGCATTCAGTCGTTCTATCCACTCTAAATGTTGCGAAATAAAAACAGCGTCTTTACTTTCCAAATAAGCCATAATGAAAGGTTCCACATCAAAACCTTCCTCTGCTATTTTCGCCAAAACTTTGGTCTCTTTTGGTCCATAACCTGCAATAGATGAACGTATCCCAGTTAGATATTCATAAGCAGGCTGATTCGTTTCTTTAACAAAGTATACTAATTCGCGATAAGGAAATAGAATTCCAAAGCGTACTTCTGGCAGTTCGTCTGTTCTAAAATAGATTTTAAAATGAACTACGTCTTGTCCTAAATCTTCTAATAAATTAGATGTTTCGTAACGTGTGTAAATCGTTTTCATGTCTTTTATTTTTTTGTTATAAGTTGTACGTTTTAGGTTTTAGGTTTTACATTGAAAGTAACACAGGAAAACCCTAGAACCTAAAACTTTTCTATTCTGAAATATTTGGAGCTAACCATTTCGTAGCCACTTCTGTAGCAACACCTCTTCGCTTGGCGTAGTCCACTACTTGATCGTGTTTGATTTTTCCCAAACCGAAATACTTGCTTTGTGGATGTCCAAAATAATAACCCGAAACGGACGAAGCGGGCCACATTGCCATGCTTTCAGTTAGCTTGACGCCAATTTGATTCTCGACATCCAAAAGTTTGAAAATCGTAGGTTTCTCCAAATGGTCGGGACAAGCGGGATAACCGGGAGCCGGCCGAATTCCGTTGTATTTCTCCGAAATCAAATCGGTATTGGTTAAGGATTCATCCGCCTCATAACCCCAAATTTCTTTTCGCACTTTCAAATGCAGGTATTCTGCCAAGGCTTCCGCCAATCTATCGGCCAAGGCTTTGATCATAATCGAGTTGTAATCGTCTAGATTTTTCTCAAATTCTGCCGCTTTTTCCTCCACGCCAAATCCCGTGGTCACACAAAAACATCCTATGTAATCTTGCTTTCCTGAATCCAACGGAGCCACATAATCCGACAAGGCTTTGTTAGGAGCTCCCGCCGTTTTCTGGGATTGTTGACGCAGCGTTAAGAAGGTTCTAGGTTCTGGGTTTTGAGTTGTAGGTTGCACTAAAATGTCGTCGTCGTTGATGGTATTCGCTGGAAAAATGCCAATCACGCCTTTTGCATCCAGCCATTTTTCGCTGACGATTTGTGTCAACATTTTTTGTGCATCTGCAAATAAATTGGTTGCATCTGTTCCTACAATGTCATCGGTCAGCAAGGCGGGATACTTTCCAAACAACTGCCAAGACTGAAAGAACGGCGTCCAATCGATAAACGGAATCAACTCTTCTAATTCTATTTCAAAGGTTTTTGTGCCAATAAAATTTGGTTTTACCGGTGTGAAGTTCTCCCAGTCTAGCTGCAGTTTGTTCTTTCTTGCAGCCTCAATGGATAGGAAGTTTTTGTCGCGTGCCCGATTCAAATAGCCTTCCCGAAGCAAATCGTATTCCTCCCGAATGGCTTTGACATAGCCTTCTTTGGTTTGGCGTTGCAACAAGTTACTCGCCACCGTTACCGCTCGTGAAGCATCATTAACATGAACAACCGTCTCCTTATATTCAGGTGCTATTTTTACTGCCGTATGTGCTCTCGAAGTCGTGGCTCCCCCAATCATTATTGGAATCTGGATTTTCAATTTGTCCATTTCCTTGGCCAAATAAACCATTTCGTCGAGCGAAGGCGTAATCAAACCACTCAACCCAATAATATCGACATTTTCCCGAACCGCCACTTCTATGATTTTCTCCGGCGGAACCATCACGCCCAAATCGATGATTTCAAAATTATTACAACTCAAAACAACGGCAACAATATTTTTGCCAATGTCGTGCACATCGCCTTTCACGGTTGCCATCAAAACCTTGCCTTGCCCCCTAACCCCCGAAGGGGGAACTGTTAGTACGTTTATAATTTCATTGAGAACATTTTCCAAATTAGTAAATACTTCATTATTTGTAAATCGAATTACTTTATATCCTTCAGATAATAACCATTTGGTTCTTTCTGCATCGCTAACTTGATTTTCTGGCAATTGATGAATAGAGTCATCTACCTCAACAATTAAATTATGTTTTAGACAAATAAAATCGGTTATGTAATCTCCAATTATATGTTGTCTTCGAAATTTAAAGTTCTCTAATTTTTTACCACTCAAAGCTTGCCACAAAACTTTTTCTGCATCAGTAGGTTTATTACGCATTTCAAAAGCATATTTTTTTAGCAAAGTATAGGTAAAAGGATTTGCTGTTGCCCAATGTTTTCCGGTTTTAACTCCCCCTTCGGGAGCTGGGGGGCTAATGAAGGGAAGCAAATAAGCCACCGCTTTTTTCATAACCCGAGCCGACTTTACAACTTGTGGCAAAAACATTTTTCCGCTTCCAAATAAGTCACCCACAACATTCATTCCTGCCATTAAGTTAATTTCGATTACTTCAATAGCTCTTTTAGAATATATGCGTGCTTCTTCGACATCTATTTCAATAAATTCATCAATTCCTTTGACTAGTGAATGCGTGATTCGTTCTTGAATTGTACCGCTTCTCCACTCAAGCCCCCCCTTAATCCCCCCCGAAGGGTGGGAAACGATACCTTTAAAACTTTCTGCTAAATCCAGAAGTCGTTCCGTAGCATCGTCGCGTCTGTTAAGCAATACATCTTCTACGTGTTCGAGTAATGTTTTATCAATCTGGTCGTAAATTTCCAGCATCTCTGGATTGACAATTCCCATCGTCATTCCGTTTTGAATCGCATGGTACAAAAATGCCGAATGCATCGCTTCTCGCACTTTATCATTTCCGCGAAACGAAAACGAAACGTTACTCACGCCACCTGAAATATTGGCAAACGGTAAGTTTTCTCGTATCCACTTAGTCGCTCTAAAAAAATCGACTGCATTAAGTTTGTGCTCGTCCATTCCTGTGGCCACTGGGAAAATATTGGGGTCAAAAATGATGTCTTGTGCGGGAAATTTCACTACATCTACCAGAATCTCATAACTGCGTTTGCAAATTTCGATGCGTCGTTCATACGTATCGGCTTGACCCTTTTCATCAAAAGCCATAATGATTACTGCCGCTCCGTAGCGCTTGATTAATTTGGCTTGATGTATAAAAGTTGCTTCGCCTTCCTTTAAAGAAATCGAATTGACCACGCCTTTTCCTTGCACTACTTTTAAACCTGCTTCGATGATTTCCCACTTGGAACTGTCAATCATGACGGGTACTCTGGCAATATCCGGTTCGGCAGCGATCAGGTTCAGGAATTTGGTCATGGCATAAACGCCGTCGAGCATTCCTTCGTCCATATTCACGTCGATGATTTGAGCACCACCTTCTACTTGTTCTCTAGCAACTGAAAGTGCTTCGCTGTATTTTTCCTCTTTAATTAACCGAAGAAATTTTCTTGAACCTGTTACATTGGTACGTTCGCCTACATTTACAAAGATGGATTCTTCGGTAACCAGAAGTGGCTCTAGACCTGAAAGTTGGAGGTTTATTTTATTGGTTCTTGACATGATTGTTTTTTTTTGCCACGAAGGCAGGAAGACGCGACGTTTTATTTATATAATAGGTTTAGTATATTTTTACACGGATTATTAGCAAAAATTCTAGATTCGGTTTTAATTCGTCGAAATCGGAGAAATTTGTGTCTCCTTTTTTCGTGGATTATATTGAGCCGCCACTTCGGCGATTAACTTTATGTGTTCCGGAGTGGTACCGCAACATCCACCTATAATATTTATTAAATTATCTTCTAAATATTCCTTAATTAGTACTTGCATTTCTTCGGGTGTCTGGTCGTATTGCCCGAATGCGTTTGGCAAACCCGCATTGGGATGTGCCGAAATATTGAGTTGGGTATTGTGTGCCAATCGTTTTAAATACGGTTTTAGTTGGTCGGCACCCAAAGCACAATTGAACCCGATGCTTAACAAGTTGATGTGCTGGATGGAAATTAAAAAAGCTTCGACCGTTTGACCAGAAAGCGTACGTCCTGAAGCATCCGTAATTGTTCCTGAAACCATCACGGGAATATCCGAATTGCGTTCTTCTTTTACTTCCTCGATGGCAAAAAGTGCCGCTTTAGCATTTAAGGTATCAAAAATAGTTTCGACCAATAATACATCGCAACCCCCATCGAGCAAGGCTTCGACTTGTTGCTTATAAGCGATGCGTAAATCGTCAAAGGTGACGGCACGAAAACCCGGGTCGTTTACATCGGGCGACATCGAAGCCGTACGGTTTGTTGGACCAATGGAACCGGCTACGAATCGCGGTTTGTCGGTGAACTCATCGGCCACTTCTCGGGCTATTTTTGCCGATTGGTAGTTGAGTTCGTAGACGTAATCTTCCAGGTGATAATCGGCCATTCCGATGGTTGTACCCGAGAAGGTGTTGGTTTCGACAATATCAGCCCCTGCTTGAAAATACAGTCGGTGGACTTCCTTTACCGCATCGGGTTGAGTGATGGAAAGCAAGTCGTTATTCCCTTTTAAAGAATGGGGGAAATCCTTGAATTGGGTTCCTCTAAAATCTTCTTCGGAGAAATTATAGCGTTGCAACATAGTTCCCATGGCTCCGTCGAGTACGAGTATTCTGTCTATTAATGCTGCTTTTATTGTTGACTTATTTTGTTTTATTGCCATGAAGACGTTTCGTTTTTTTGTGAAATAATGATGTTCTTTAGTTTCGCAAGCGATTCATTTTCCTCTAATGGAAACCTGAATAACCCCGATTAAGGCGGCATCCTTTTATTTTTTTCTTTAAAAAATAAAAGATATAGCCGAAAGCGGGAATAGGGATTGCTACAATTCGCAAGCCTTTCGCTTCAAAAAAAATAAATTATGTTATCAAAAAAGGGGGAGAGAAAATTTCTCAGGGGTTATCTGTTTCCGATAAATCGGAATAGAATGTAGCACCTTCTACGGGAGTAGGGTTGCTAAGGCTTCGCTGGGTCTAATCCCTCCGCCTTTCGTGATAACAAACAATGTATTTATGAACATAGCAAAGATAGTGGTATTTTTGAAAAACGGAACTATTTTCTAAAGTAAGATTAAAAATAAGCCGTATATAGATTTTAAAACTATAATTTACTATTATTTTAGTTTTTATTAAGCTAGAATGGCTTGTTTGATTTTTATTTTTTCGGCTGTTTTTAAGATATCGGTTAATACGCCTCGTGCGGTAACTTTGTTTCCGGCGCCGGCACCTTGAATGACAATTGGAATTTCGCCGTAGGATTTGGTGTAAATTTCGATGAGGTTATCGGCTCCTTTGAGTTGACCTAACGCGGTATTTTGAGGAACGGAAACGAGTTTGACTTCCAACGTTTTGTTTTTTAAATCAAGTTCGCCGATGTAGCGAAGCACATGATTTTGTTTTTGGGCTTTTTTGGCACTGTCAAATGGTTTATCAAATGCTTTTTTACCAATAAGATAGTCTCTTTTAGGGATTTCTGGTCCTAGTTCAGGTACCAGTAAGGACGTGATTTTGATGTCGGTAAATTCAAAAGTTTCACCTACTTCTCGGGCTAAAATCAACAGTTTTCGAGCCACATCATTTCCTGATAAATCTTCTCTAGAATCTGGTTCGGTATAGCCATTATTCTCGGCATCGGTAACAATTTCTGAAAAGGAGCGGTCTTGTTCTGAAAATTGGTTAAAAATATAACTTAATGAACCGGAGAAAACGCCTCTGATTTTAGTAATTTCTTCGCCTGAACTGTACAAATCGTTCACCGTTTGCACCACGGGCAATCCGGCTCCAACATTGGTTTCATAAAGAAAAGTTTTGTCGTACACTTTTAAAAAAGTTCTGATTTCTTGATAGAAATTAAAGTCGAGGGTATTGGCTTTTTTATTGGCAGTGACAATATTGAATCCATTTTCGATAAAATGAGTGTAATATTTTATTAGTTGACTGCTGGCTGTAGCATCTACAAAAATCAAATTTTCCAATTTATGCTGGTGCACATATTCGATAATATCAGCGACTTGATAGGGAATTGCTGATTGAGTAAAATTAGCTTCCCATTGATTTTTAACGCCTTGTTTTTCGAAAAAAGCAAGTGTGGAATTTGCAATTACAGGAAAACGTAGTTCAATATTTCTTGTTTCTTTGAAAAATTCTTGACTAGCTATTGCTTGGTTAATTAGTGTACTTCCGACGTTTCCGATACCGAAAAGGACCATATTTATTTTAATTGTTGACATAATTTAATTTTTATGAGTGTGAAAAATGGGTTTTAAAATCTCAGTTAATTGTTGGAATTCGATTAAAAAAGCATCGTGACCGTGAATAGATTTGATTTCATGATAGAATAAATTGGACTTAATAGCATGCAGTTTTTCATGCGTAAGTTGGTTTTCTCTTGCTGTAAAAAAAAGATCACTATCCACTGCAATAATGTGCATATTTGCCGTAATGTTCTGGATCTCCGTTTCGATATTTGAATTTTTCGTAATGTCAATTGTTTTAAGCAAATGGTTCATCAATTTATAAGGAGGAAGAGAAAACCTTTTTTTGAGTTTTGTACCGTGATGCAAAAGCCAATTTTCGACTTGAAAATCTACAGCAGATTTGTCTGTTTTCTTTTCAAATTTTTGATTAATGGATTCCGGCGTTCGGTAGAGAAACATGGCATGCAAGCGTGCATCATGAATGGGATTACTTGAATTATTTAAAATTTGATCTTGAATGAGTACGTTTCCAATTACCCAATCTGTCGCTTTCCAATGGGTTGCAATTGGAATTAAATTTTGAACGCGATGGGGTTGTACTGCAGCCATTTCCCAAGCAATTCCGCCTCCGAGACTTCCGCCGATTACGGCAAATAGTTGGTTCACTTTTAAAAACGAAAGTCCGCTCCAGAATAATTTTGCAATATCTTTTGCCGTGCCATTTTTATAATCATGCTGAAAGTTATCTGGATTTTCATCATAACCATTTCCAGGAATATTAAAGGCAATTACCGTAAAAACGGAAGTATCTATTGCTTTGTTTTTTCCAATAATTTGGTTCCACCATCCGTTCTCGCCCGTTACATTTGAATTTCCCGTTAAAGCGTGATTGACTAAAATTACGGGAGCTGAATGTAGTGGCGGACCAAAAATTTGATACGTGAGCTGCATATTATTTTTTTCAGTCCCCTTTTCAAGGTGAAAATCTGAAATGGTTATCTTTTCTGGCATTTTTATTTTTATTTAAAAGTCGTCCGTGTTTATGCAAGTTCTGCCGTTTCGTATTGCGGTAAAAGTTGTAACGTTAATGGCGTAGGATTGATGAGGTTGTCGTGAATGGGGCAGCGTTTTTCCACTTCTTTGATCCATTCTTCTAAAACTTCGATAGCAGCTTCCGATGTAGGCTTTACGACTGCATTAATCTTCTGAAATCCTGCTCTTTCATTACTATCTACGCCTTGGTATTTGTCTAAACTTAAGTTTGCAGAAATTTCAACTTGCACCGATTTTAGATTAATTCCTTGTTCTTTAGCCACTAATTTCCCAACGGCATTGATGCAACCTGCATATCCTGCTAATACATATTCTAGCGGACTTGGTCCTTCAAGTGTTTTGTCGTTGTTGTTTTTGCTAATTCTGACGTTTAAATTATTTGCTTTTACTACAAATTGGTCTTCGCCATTGGCATACCCCAATACGTTTATTGTTTTTGTGCTCATGCTGTTTCTGAAATTTTAATGTTTGTAAATACGGCTTTTAAATCTGCTTTCAAATCCTCAAGATCTTCCAATCCCACGGAAAGACGAATAAGATCTTTGGTCACGCCTGTAGAAATTTGTTCTTTGTCTGAAAGTTGTTGGTGTGTAGTACTTGCGGGATGAATAATTAGTGATTTGGTGTCGCCAATATTTGCTAAAAGCGAAAACAGTTTTGTTCCATCAGCCACTTTTTTTGCGGCTTCAAATCCGCTTTTTAATCCAAAAGTAAGCACGCCACTTTTTCCTTCAGGAAGATATTTATCAGCTAACGTTTTATATTTGGAAGATGCTAATCCCGGATAGTTTACCCAAGCTACTTCACTTTGCGACTCCAACCATTCGGCTAAAGCCAAAGCGTTTTCTGAATGTTTTTTGATTCTAATCGACAAAGTTTCTAAACCTTGCAAGATTTGAAAAGCATTAAACGGACTTAAGGCTGCTCCAAAATCACGCAAACCTTCGATTCTGACTTTAGCAATAAAAGAAGACGCACCTAAAGCTTCGTAATATTTCAAACCGTGATAACCTGCAGAAGGTTCGGTGAATTCAGGGAATTTTCCGTTACTCCAATCAAAATTTCCTGCATCAATAATGACACCTCCAAGCGAAGTCCCGTTTCCTGTGATGTATTTTGTCAGCGAATGAATCACGATGTCCGCTCCGTACTGGATTGGCTTTAACAAGTAAGGTGTTGCCACAGTATTATCTACAATGAAGGGTACTTTGAATGCTTTTGCTTCTTTAGAAATGGCTTCTAAATCCAGTACATCTAGCTTTGGATTTCCTAAACTTTCGGCAAAATAAACTCTCGTGTTTTCTTGGGATGCTTTGGTAAAGTTTTCTGGATTTGATGGATCTACGAATGTGGTCGTAATGCCGAAACGGGGCAACGTTACTTTTAGTAAATTGTAAGTTCCGCCGTATAAACTGTTGGATGACACAATGTGGTCTCCCGCTTTTAATACTGTTAGTAGTGCCGTTGCAATTGCGGAAGCTCCAGAAGCTGTAACCACAGCACCGATTCCTCCTTCGAGTTTTGCTAAACGTTGTTCAAGAATATCGTTGGTTGGATTGTTTAATCGGGTGTAGATGAATCCGGGTTCGGCTAAACCAAATAAATTAGCCGCTTGTTCAGAATTATTAAACACATACGATGAAGTTTGATAAATGGGAATGGCACGGGTTCCTGCATTTTTAGTAACGTCGTGTCCCGCATGTAAAGCATTTGTTGAAAATTTTTGTGTACTCATGATTTTAGTATTTAATTAATTATTTGTGTTTATTTAGAGTCGTTGTATAAAAAAATCCCTTTGGACGACTTACCAAAGGGATTTTAAAAATAGATTGAACTACGGTTAAATGTTCCAAGTTTGGTAATAGGCGTTTGCGATGTGACGCATTGTCCACATCATCATACAAGATGGCATCATATTGTTTGTTACTTGACTCATATATTTCTTAAAAAAAATTATTTAAATTTACTTTTCGGATTAAGGCAAAAAAAAACCTCTGCATTTCTGCAGAGGTTTCTCTATTTTATAAATTTAAAATTATGCAATAGAAGTGCTCTGCGGAATTTTCCACATCATCATATCCATTTTGCACATTGTTAATTTCATTTTTTCTTGATTTTCGTTTTGCAAATATAGAAACTAAAATTTAAAACAGAAATTTTTTCTGTATAAAGTTTAATTATTGCCTTGATTTAGTTTTTTTGATTGTTTTAATTTGATTATTTAGTTTTTTTGTCTGTTTTCTGATGATTTGTAAGTAGTTGTAACAGGTGAATTGTGTGTTCCATTTAATTAAGGGCAAAATATGTAATAGCTTCAAATAAAAGTTAAACTAATATTCACTTGTGGCAAGGTAAGTTAGTTAACTAAGCATTTTAATTCACAGTAAAAACCAAGAAGAACTTGCTAGTTAGAAGGTATCTGCCCCAAGAACCCCCCAATTCATTCTTAAATTTGATGCTTTAAATGTGGTGATTCAACAGTATAGGATATGAATCAACAAGAACAGCTTTACACATTGGTTGTGCGATGGTGGGAGTCAGGATTAGCAAAAAGTATATTTTGTAAAGAGCAGCAGATTTCTTTCCGTCTATTCAATCATTGGCTAAAAAAGTTCCATAAGGATACTAATACAGAACGGTCAAAACCGGATTTTTCTTTTTTTTCGCTTCGGAAAATCAGAAAAAAGATAAAAAATAGTCCGCTCATACATTCGCAAATCGCAAAACAACGCAAATCGAGCTGCCTAGAGGAATTAGCCTTACGATTTACTGATGCTTGGCTTGAGCTCGCAGGTTCGCTATTACATGTGCTGCACTTTGGTGGATATGTGAAAAGGTTTTGATGGACTGGCGGGCTTGGTTTGAAATTATCTCGACCAAAATCTGTAAACGGGTCACGTTTTTGTTTTCCTGAACAAATCCAAAACCCCCATCAAATTACTGTATTGGGATGGCGACGGATTTGCGATTTTTTACAAACCGCTCGAACAAGGAAGATTTGATTTTTTGACAAGCGATTCGGTTTCAAGGGAATTGAAAAGAGAAGAAATGCTGCTGGTTTCGGGCGGTCTTAAATTGAAAGATTTTTAAGAAAAAAAGAGCTACAAAATAGTACCAAATCACTCCTAAACTCCTTTATAACATTATATATTTACGGGTGGTTTTGTACTTTTGCAGTACGAAAAACGCAACCGATTTGTTTGATAATTACTCCAAAGAAGCCTTTTGAAAGTACTCAGAAGTCAAACCAAAGCGTATTCCGAATTAGAATCCAAGGCTATGGGTTCTTATTTCCTGTTTGTGTTTATAAGGAATTTGTACGGACATTGCTGGTGCTTTTTCTATGTCGTACTGCTGAATTTCATTCGTCCTTCTTCGTTTGTAAGTAACTCCTGTAATAAAAGACTTGTTGTCCATAAAAAATCCCAAACCCTACTGAATATGGGGTTTGGGATTTTATGCTGCTTCTTACTCTGTTTGGTATTATAAAGAAGCCATGTCAATCACGAAACGGTATTTCACATCGCTTTTTAGCATTCTTTCATAGGCTTGGTTGATTTCTTGCATTTTGATAATTTCAATCTCTGAAACAATGTTGTGTTCCCCACAGAAATCTAGCATTTCCTGTGTTTCTGCAATACCTCCAATCAGGGAACCCGCTACTGATTTTCTTCCCATAATCATTGGAACTGTATTCAAAAAGGGATCTAAAGGTCCTAGATATCCGACTAGTACTAAGGTTCCGCTGGTGTTTAATGTGGCAACATAGGGATTTATGTCGTGAAGGGTAGGGACGGTATCAATGATTACATCAAAGGTGCCCATTACCGCTTTCATTTGTGCTTCATCGGTAGAGATTACAACGTTGTGTGCTCCTAATTCTTTAGCGTCTTGTATTTTATCAGGAGTCCTAGAAAATAATGTTACTTCAGCACCTAGCGCATTGGCCAGTTTCAGCGCCATGTGTCCTAATCCCCCTAAACCTACAACGGCTACTTTGCTGCCTTTGCTCACTTTCCAATGTCTTAAGGGCGACCACGTTGTAATTCCTGCACAAAGTAGTGGGGCAACCGCAGCTAAATCTAAATTGGTAGGCACTTTTAAAACAAAATGTTCTTCGACTACTACTTTTTCAGAATAACCACCAAAAGTGTGTCCCCCTAAATGCTTGTCGTCACTGTTATAGGTTCCTACCCAGCCGCTTGAACAGTATTGTTCTAAGTCCTTTTTGCAACTGTCGCACGTTTGGCAAGAACCAACTAAGCATCCTACACCGGCTAAATCACCTACTTTAAACTTGGTTACTTCGCTACCGATTTTGGTAATTTTACCCACAATTTCATGACCAGGGACGGCAGGATATAGGGTTCCACCCCAATCGTTTCGAGCGGTGTGTAAATCAGAGTGGCAAACGCCACAGTATAGAATTTCAATTTCAATATCTTTAGCTGTTACTTCTCTTCTTTGGATGTTTAATTCTTTTAAATCTGCATCTGCTGATGCTGTTCCAAAAGCTTTTACTTGTGTAGTGTTCATCGTTTTTTTATTTTATAAAATTTATAAGTCGCTTACTCTTCTTCAATTGATTGCTTTTTACTCCCGTTTGAAATTGAGAGGGATTGGCTTAAAGGTACTAAAATAGAAGGTTTAATAAAAATTTTGGATGTTGAGTTTGTGAAAAAATTATCTTTTTTGGGTAATGAATAATGAAATTAGAGTGGATTGGTTGGGGTAGGATAGAGCGGTACAAAGATAGAAGGATAGAGGGACAGAGGGATTGAAGAATAAAATTACAGCTCTTTTTGAACCGTCGGGTTCTACCGATTTATTTTATGTTATTTTCATAATTAGACTTACATCAATTTTTTCTGTTTGAAAGGCTGTTGGATTTGTTGATTATTAACCATAAAAAAAAAATGATAAGTACAGTAAGCAGTTCTCTAGAAAAATTGGGGTTAACAAGTCAGGAACGTGTTGAGAAGGCATTACAGCATCTTCAAAATGGAAAAGGCATTGTACTGATTGCTGATGAAGATTGGGAAAATGAAGGGAATCTTATATTTTCCGCGCATCAAATGAATGTGCAGGATATGGCTTTAATGATTAGAGCGTGTAACGGTATTGTTTGTCTTTGTCTTACCAATGAAAAAGCCGATCAACTGGATTTGCCCTATATGATAAAAGAAAATCAAGTCGGTACCAAACTCCTTTTACCGTTTCTATCGAAGCTAAAAAAAGTGTTACCACAGGGGTTTCGGCAGTCGATAGCATGACTACCCTACGTGCTGCTTGTGCTGAAAATGCGCCACCTACTGACTTGTCCCAACCGGGACCTATTTTTCCGTTACGGGCGAAAAATAATGGAATTTTAGAGCGAAAAGGACATACTGAAGGAAGCGTTGATTTGATGAAATTGGCTTATTTGCAACCGGAAGCGGTTTTGTGTGCACTGATGAATGCTGATGGTACCCTGTCCAACATTGATGAAATCATTATTTTTGCAGTCGGACACGATTTGGTAGTAGTAGCAATTGCAGCTATTTTGCATTACCGTACCTTTGTCAGAGACTACAACTAGCGTATGATTTACGAACAACTTGGTGCGTATATTAAGAAAAATATAGAAATAAGTGCGCATGATTTAAGCATTGTGCATTCTTATTTCAAGAAAACAGAAAAGGCTAAATATACTGTTCTACTCTCGGAAGGACAAACCAGTCCGTTTAGTTTCTTTGTGGGTAAAGGATGTCTTCGTATTTTTTTCATTAACAAAGAGGGAAAAGATGTTACCCGGTATATTGCTTTTGAAAACCAACTGGCCACGGGATTGAGTAGTTTTATAAGTAAATTACCTTCTGCGGAATACATTGAGGTTATTGAAAAGGCGGAACTCTTATACATCAGTCACGACGCTTTTAATCATTTGATGCAGACCGTTCCCCAGTGGCAAGTCTTCTATCAACTTTACTTGGAAAAAGCCTATGTGAATACCAACAACAGGTTGATGTCTTTTACAACGACGGATGCGACTGAGCGGTATGCTCCATTGCTGAAAATAAATCCAGCCCTCGTAAAAAGAATTCCAAATAAAATAGTGGTTTCCTATATCACTATTTCGCAAGAAACCTTAAGCCGTTTAAAGTGGAAAAGCATACAATCTTCTAGTAAATAACTAGATAGCGTAGGTCTCGGACCGCAAAATAAAGTGCTGCTTGTTGAAACACAAGTGGTACCTCGCTATTTTTCTTTATCTTTTACTACTATTCGGTCTAAAACGGTTTTCCACTCCATCTATATCCGTATATTTGCCCAAAATAAGGTTGTGTTATCTATTTTACGATAATGCATTAAAAGGGAATTTGGTTCAAAACCAAAGCTGTTCCCGCAACTGTAAGCTATCAAGCTTGTTGTTATCTACAAAACCACTGTCCCGATTCTCGGAATGGGAAGGTCAACAACAAGACGCAAGCCAGGAGACCTGCCTTCTTTTACAAACAAATTGTGGAATCTTCGGGAAAAAAGATTCGGACGTTATGATTTTATATTTACAAAATACAACCTCCTTCCTCCAACTTAAGGCCAAGTCAGCCTTCACAATTGCTATGCCCTATAGCGTTCTAAACTTTCCCACAAACACCCGAATTCTAATTTACATTTAATAATTAATTTCTTTTCTAATGAAAAAAAACACTACTCGTTTTACTTTTATGACCCTGCTCATGTTGCTGCTTCAAGCCACAACTTCCTTTGCTCAATTCGCGGATGGCGTATTTATTCTTAATGAAGGTGGTGCAGGAAGCGGTAATGCATCGGTTTCATTTTTCAGCAACAATGTACTTACAAATAGTATTTATGCCACCGCAAATCCGAACGAAAGTGCCTTGGGAGACACAGGACAAAGCATCGCTTTTAATGGTGATTATGCCTATATTGTTTTAAATATTTCCAATACCATTAAAGTAATCAACAGGAACACATTTGCTTATGTAGCTACCATTTCTACTGGATTAGACAACCCCAGGTACATGGCCTTTGCTAATGGAAAAGGGTATGTGACCAATTGGGGTCAAGGTAGCACAACCGATGATTATCTAGCGGTCATTAATTTAGCTACCCATAGCGTCGAAAACACAATTGCTTTAGACGGCGGTGTAGAAAAAATCAGTACTATAAATGACAAACTTTATGTAGCGCATCAAGGTGGTTTTGGAGTAGGAAACACCCTTTCTGTGGTCAATCCCATAAGTTTAACTGTTGAAGCAAGTATTTCAGTAGGCGATGTACCTAATTCAATGTTGGTCAACAATGGATTCCTTTATGTCCTTTGTGGCGGTAGTCCCTCCTGGTCCGCTGCAGAAACCGATGGTAAATTGATAAAAATAAATTTGACAACAAATACAGTAGAAAGCACATTAAATTTTCCGTCCCTGCATCCCTCAAATTTAAAAGGAACGGCAACAGGTACGGATTTTTATTTTACAATAGACGCAAATGTATATACTTCTACTTTAGCGAGCACAACGATTCCTACAACTGCCTTATTTTCGCTTGGAGCACAAGGTGTTTACGGCATTTACGGCATGGAATTAATTGACGACCAACTGTTTGTAGCCGATGCAGGAAACTATGTTAGTCCCGGTACGGTTTACATTTATACTACTTCAGGTACATTGGTACAAAATTATACGGTAGGTGTCATTCCAAACAGTTTTTACAAAGCAGAGGGAACGCTTTCTAGAACGCCAATTGGTACAAAATTGGCGGTTAGAATGTATCCCAACCCGGCTACCAATGTGTTTTACTTGAATACAGCTGCACCTACGGAAGTAAAGTTGTATGATACGGCTGGAAGAGTGGTAAAAAAAACTACTTATTCTAATACGGGTGTTACGGTGTCTGGTTTAACGGCGGGGATTTATATTGTAGAAATGACTACCACTACAGGTCGTTCTGTACAACGTTTGATAGTAAACTAATGACATTGAGAAACTGCTTCCTGCTTTTGTTACTGTTACCCCTTAGTGGTGTGGCTCAAAATTATCCTCCCGAAGCAGGCATGCCTGGTTCAACGGCAATTCATTTTAACAGTCCACTTTTTATAGAATGGGCTAACGGAATTACCGTAGAGCGGGGCTACATCAACAAATCCAATCCCAATGCTACGGCATCAGGAAGTAGCTTTGCCACTTTTGGTTCGCCTACTAATGCATTAGGATTTCCCTCAGGTGGAGTAGTCAGTTTAGGCGATGGCGGAACGGCGATTTTAACTTTTGCCAATCCTATTGCAGATCGACCCGGATTTGATTTTGCCGTTTTTGAAAATGGAAGTTCCACCTATTTAGAACTTGCTTTTGTAGAAGTCAGTTCAGATGGCATTACCTATTTTAGATTTGCCAATCACAGCCAAACACAAACTAGTACACAACTAGGAACCTTCCAAAGTCCTGCCGCAAATTACCTCCATAATTTGGCTGGAAAATATAGTTCCAATTACGGAACTCCCTTTGATATTAGCGAATTACCTGATACTGATTTGCTAGACAAGTCCGCTATTCACTATGTGAAAATTATAGATGTAGTAGGCTCTATTGATTCCGCCTATGCTTCTTACGACAGTTTTGGCAATGCCGTAAACGATTCTTTTCCCACGCCTTTTAATTCCTGCGGTTTTGATTTGCAAGGGGTAGGGGTACTCGATACGAACTTAGGTACAGGTGCTTTTGATTTGAAAAGCAAGGTCTTTTTATATCCCAATCCCACAGCAGCTTTTTTCTACGTTTCGAATGCCAATGACGCTCACTTGACCCTGGTTGATGGTAACGGAAGGGTATTAAATTCCATTTTGAACTATCAAAACCAACCTATTGCAGTTGGTGAATTGACGTCAGGCGTCTATTTTATTGTGTTAGATGTAGGAAGTGTACACAGCACATTAAAATTGATCGTGCTGTAATTTTCGCTCGCTGCAGTTCCATGTGGGTGATGTGCTGAACTGTTTTACACCAAAAGAATTTTATTTGATTGTGTTTTAAAAGAGGCCCCTTATAGCATAAAAACGAGTATTTTAAAGGATTTAAATTCTTTGAAGGCTTGTTTTTCTTGGTTAATCTTAATTTCTTAATTTATTTTGTAGCTTGCAAAATTCGGAGTGTATGTTTACCACGTTGCGTTTCAGTGGTCTGTGTTTATTACTAGCATGGTCTCACAAGAGTTATAACGTAAAGTAGGCTGCCTACCGATTTCAGAATCAAAATCACACCGCCTTTATGTTTAAAACTACCTTGAACAAGGGAATCTTTGTACCGAGTATCCTTTTTATTTTCCTCGTGTCGTTTATTTCCGTTGCTTACCCACAAGTGGCCGACGCCGTCTTGAATACGGTTAAAAATTTCATATTTGTAAACCTGAATTGGGTGTACGTCTGGGCGGTAACCTTATTTGTTTTTTTCTTGGTTTATTTGATGTTTAGTAAATATGGAAAAATACGGTTGGGGGATAATGACAGCCGACCCGAACACAGTTTTTTCTCATGGATTGCGATGTTATTTTCAGCTGGAATGGGAATTGGACTGATGTATTTTGGCGTTGCCGAACCCATGCAGCATTACGCTTCAGAAGTTTTTGGACTTACGCAATATGTCAATAAAGCGAAAAATGCCCAATTGTATACGTTCTTCCATTGGGGTGTCCATGCTTGGGCTGTCTATGGTCTAGTAGGCTTGTCGCTTTCCTATTTTGCGTATCGCTTTAAACTGCCATTGTCGCTTCGGAGTTGTTTTTACCCTTTACTCAAAAATAAAACGGAAGGAAGGTGGGGCAATGTTATTGACGTTTTTGCGCTGTGCAGCACCTTTTTCGGAATAACTACTACCTTGGGTTTTGGTGTAGTGCAAATCAACTCCGGACTTAAAATATTAGCCATAGTGCCTGATACTACATTTGTTTATCAAGTGCTTATCGTAACGGTCTTGGTAGGGTTGGCTATTTTATCTGCATTAACAGGTGTGGATAAAGGGATTAAATTCCTAAGTAATCTTAATGTTATCTTGGTTGTTTGCTTGCTTTTATTTGTATTAACACTGGGTCCCACGGTCTATTTAATAGGGAGTTTCACTGAAGGACTGGGCAATTACATCAATAATTTTTTCAACTTGACCTTTAACACCCATGTTTATGATGCGGAAACACTGCCTTGGTTTTACGATTGGACGATCCTTTACTGGGCTTGGTGGATTTCCTGGTCGCCTTATGTAGGTTTATTTATTGCTAAAATTTCAAAGGGAAGAACCATACGTGAATTTGTAGTAGCCGTTCTTGTGATTCCTACTTTGTTTAATTTTATTTGGATGACTGTTTTTGGAAACAGTGCCATTTGGTTTGATACCCATGTGAGCGGGGGTGCATTGAGTGCTTTGGCAGGTAATCCCGATGCGTTGATGTTTCGCTTTTTCGAATATTTACCTTTTACGCAAATTGCCAGCTTCACGACTATTTTGATTGTAATTATATTTTTTGTGACTTCAGCGGATTCTGGCATTTATGTGATGAACAATATTGCTACCAAAAATGCGCTTCATTCTCCTAAGTGGCAGACGGTTTTGTGGGGAGCTTTGCTGGCCATTTTGTCTTTATTATTGCTTAATGCGGGTGGGTTGAAAGCACTGCAAAGCATGACGCTCATTACTGCGTTGCCTTTTTCGGTCATCATGATCCTGTTTATGGTGAGCTTGCTTAAAGGGTTAAGCATCGACCAATCGTATTATGATCGAAAGTTTTCGAAATCTACGACACCTTGGTCGGGAAAACTATGGAAACAACGTTTAAAGCAGATTGTTGCTACGAAAAACAGGGCCTCTGTTCAGGTTTTTATCAAAACCGTGGTGCAGGAAGCCTTTTTAGATTTACAACTGGAATTTGCGAAAAGTGGTGTTATTGCCCATCTTCATTTCGACGAAGCATCTAGTACCCTTGAATTGGAAATTAAACACGACCTTATTAACAACTTTGTATACGGAGTGGTTCCGGCTTCTAAAAAAGTGGCGGCCTATTTGATTGATGAAAGCAATTTACCTGAAGTTATTGAAGAAGGGACCTATTTTCCTAAAGCGTATTTTGGCGATACACGGGAAAGCTACGATATCCAGTATTTTACTAAAAACGAACTGATATCAGATGTATTGAAGCACTACGATCGGTTCTTGGACATTGTTTCTGAAGAACGTAACGAAATGTTTATTAGTACAAATTCGTATGAGAAGGAGGAGTGAGGAGTGAGGAATATAGCGTATAGCATATAGAGCATAGAAAAAAGATTGATAATTGATTGCTTCGTACCTCGCAACTAGTTATGGCTTTTTGGAAAGATGGAAGGATTGTAGCATGTAAATTGAATATAGTATATTGTATTTTGTAGAGTGGTGTGGTTGGGTGATGTGGTGGTGAGGAAGAATATAGAGTAAAGAATATAGAAAAAAGAATGGAATAATAGATTGCTTCGTACCTCGAAATGACCTCGTGACTACTTATTATTTACGGCGTCCTTGCGAGGAACGAAGCAATCCTATGTAATCGATACGTGTTACGTGGGAAATGTTTAAAGTTTAAAGTTGTTGGAATAAATGTTGGCAGAGCTCGTTTATGGGGTTGCTTCGTACCTCGCAATGACGGATGACCTAAAATATTGGGTTAGTTTCTGAAAGGATGAAACGATGGAAGTATTGTAAAATGTAAATTGTATACCGTATTAAATGTTTTTCCTACCAAAAGGAATAGTATCCTCCCGAATGGCATAGTCTATAATGGGAAAAAGGATGGGGAGGAGTGAGAGAATAGTTATAAATTTTAAAATTTATAACTATTTTTTTTGGAGTCGAAAAAATAGGTAGAAAAGGCGAGGTGTTGTAGTGTTTTTAACTTCCTTTTATAGTGTAAGCCTAGTAAATACAATACTTAGGAAGGTAAGGCTTGTATTCTTGATGAGTTGGAACTGTTAAAATTGATAGTAGTAGATTCCGGAATCTAATACTATCAATTCGCGAATTGACTGTGTAAACACTTGCTTTATATGTGGGGATGTTTGTAAGTTTATCACACTTCTCTTGATCATCCACTCCCAATATACCGCAATGAAACTCCCGATCCGACATCAGGTACACTTACTCTATGAAATGCTGCGTGAAATGGCAAGGGGGAACTTTGCGTGGCAGCTGCCCACTTTGCCAAGGGGTACCGTAATGTCCAGTCTGTTTTCAGAGTTAAATATCATGATCGGACGGATCCAACAAGTAGTGGACGCTCTGCCGGAAGCGGAATTGCCGTTGGTGTATCTGAACGAAACGCAACCTTTACTGGTACTCGAATCGGATGGCAATAGGGTTCGCACTTTTCATCCGAATTTCGCTAAACTCCTCGGGTACGAAGGAGCGACCTTATGCCATTGCTCACTTGACCAACTGCTTACACCTGAATCTATAAAACTGTTTACCGCAGTACAGCAAGACGTGGCAGCTTACGCAGTCTTTACTATGGGGTTGGTGTTTGTAACAGCTGCTAACGAAACCGTATTGTACTATTGCTCGGTTACCCGTGTTGCTCCTACACAGGAAGTGCACATCAGTAGTAGGGCTGTAGCCGTATCCTATCGCTCGGTTCATCCGCTACTCGCAAAGAAGTTGACGGGTGCAGCCCGTATGCAAGCCGTTTACGATTTTATCATGGGACATTTGGAAGTGCCGCTGCCGTCGACACCCGCTATTGCCCAACATTTTGGGATGAATACATTTCAACTCAAACAGGAATTTCGAGCATATTTTAAAACGAGTATGTACCAACTGTATACGGAGGAGCGGCTTAAGCGGGCTTATTTATTGATTACTTCTACCTCTTTACCGCTGAAAGACATTGCTTTTGAAAGCGGATTTCCCACTTACCTCTCTTTTTATAAGGCTTTTCGGAAGAAATACCGGTGTAGTCCCACTGAAATTAAACGTGAAATGCCTCTAAAATAAGAAACTCCCGATTGGCATAGCAAATACTCCCAAATGAACATGTATTATTTATTTGATTGTAAGAGCTTTACAGTAGTTAAAAATAAGTGGTTTGTAACGAGTAGTTCCCTAGTACAAAAAAGGAGTACAAAAGGAAGAAAAGCAACCCATTTATAGACAGGCATAACGAAATGCCTGATTGGCATACTCTTATAAATCTATTTTTTGCAATTTTACATTAGAAAATTTAAAAACATGAAAACAACAGCCAAAATAAACCGTATTGTCATAGCTCTTATAAGCTATTTGTACATTTTGTTATTTGTATATGCGGCTGTGAGTAAATGGTTGGACTTTGAAAATTTTCAAGTGCAACTCGGTTTGTCACCACTCCTAAGTGTTTATGCCACTTACGTGTCTTATGGTGTCCTGCTGGTGGAACTTGGTATTTCCGTTTTATTGGCCGTTCCACGTTTTAGAAATTTGGGAATCTACCTTTCCTTTTTATTGATGGTGCTGTTTACGGTGTACATTATCCTGATTCTTAATTTTAGTAGCTTTATTCCTTGTTCGTGTGGTGGTGTATTGGAAGAAATGGGATGGACTGCCCATCTAGTTTTTAATAGTGTTTTTGTAGTATTAGGAGTCGTGGCCTTTTCACTAGACGGTCCAATTCGAAAACGGCTGCTGCAACTTTTGATTGGAGGTCTAATGAGTTGTGGACTGCTGGTTTTAGTGTTTGTGACTTCAGAAGATGCGATGCAAAATGAAAATCCATTTATACGGCGGTTTCCTCAAGGGTCGGCTGCCCAAATACGAGCAACTGATTTAAGAAACACGGATTTTTATATTGCAGGTGTTGCCAGTAATAAAGTCTATTTAGGTAATCGCAAAGCCCCCCTTCAAATAGTGGTTTATGATTCCCTACTCAAAAACAAAAAGCAGTACACGCTACAACTCGAACGGGAAGACTTTGCTTTTAGGAGCCTCACAGTCGCCATTCAGTTTCCCTATTTCTACGTTTACGATGGTGCGGCTGGGGTCATTTTTAAAGGGCTCATTTCCGACTGGAAAGCGCGTGTGGTTAGTGAAAAGGATTATTCTTTTAGTGCGATTCTGTTTATAAATGATCAGACGAACATTATTCGGGGGCAAAAATCAAAAGACGACACGAATGTCTTTGCGTTGGTTCGGGCCACTGATTTGCCTCAATTCGAAATCAATGAGACACTACTTCAAAGACAAGGGGATGGATTTTTCGATACAGACGGCACGTTACAGTACAGTCCTCAGGAAAAGAAAATGATTTACACTTACTATTATCGCAATGAATATATAGTTGCAGACACCGCTTTACAGTTGGTACATCGAGGGCACACGATTGACACTACCACTAAAGCAAAGCTAAAGGTGGTCACCTTACAAAAAACAGGCGATCGGAAATTGGCTGCTCAGGCTTATATGGTCAACAAAAACACGAGTGTATATGGGAATTTATTGTTTGTCAATTCGGCATTAAGGGGCAGGTATGAAAATGCAGCCGTATGGAAAAACAGCACTGTAGTTGACGTTTACGATTTTACGGCGAAAAAGTACTTATTGAGTTTTTATGTACACGACGAAAAAGGGTACCGTATGAAAGCAATGCATGCTACTTCCAACGCGCTTTATGTGCTATCTGGGCCTTACTTGCTCCAGTATGGATTTGGAGCACAAATAACTTCTATAATTAAAATGCAATGATACCGGCCGGTAGCAGGAGTGAAGATCGAAAACCTGTAAAAAAGAGTAGATCACTATTTATTAAGTAATACTTTATTATTATGAAAATTAATTTTTTAAAGTTGTTTATGTTGCCTTTGGCAGCATTTACATTAGCAAGTGCGGCGGCGGTAAGTACTGACGTTTCGCATAAAAGTAAAACGGCAGCAGCCCGTATGACGGCGTACATTCACAATCCCACAATTAATGATTGTTATGAAGTGCAAGTGGAGTGTGAACCGGGTGTTGGCGAATCTTGTCTGATAGGCAGTTGGACTGCTTATGGTCCGGATGGTTTTGGTTGTAATTTGCAATTGAAACGAGTGCAATAATCGTTTTGCTTTTTTCATGTAGAAGGTAATGCAGTTTCAGATTATGAAACTGCATTATTTTTTTATTGTGTACCCGTACTTATCCACTCTATGTCCTTTTTATTTTTAAGGTAGTAATCGAACCAATCGATGATACGACGGGACAAATCTTCTTTATTTTTCGGAAGGGCTAGTGAGTGGTTCTCCTCGGGGTAGAGCAGTAGGATTGTTTTTTTACCCAGCCTTCTTAAAGCCATGTAAAATGCTATACTTTGCGTATAGGGGACTACAGAATCTTCTTTTCCCGACCATTGCAATAGGGGTGTACTGATGGCGTCGGCAAACTGTAAGGGCGTATTTTTTAAATAGCCTTCTTTGTTCGAGAAAAAATCCGTTCCCATACGAAATTGCTGACTTTCATACCTCCACATTTCATCTTTTTGAATGATAGACCTACCTAGACCAAAATAGCGGCTTATGGGGTCTGCTACTCCGGCACCACTTACGGCAGCGGCAAATAAGTTGGTTTGGGTGATGATGTAGTCGGTTTCAAAGCCCCCAAAAGAGTGGCCCATTATTCCTATTCTATTCTTGTCGATTTTTCCTGAATTGATCATGTATTGTACCGCTGGCAGGACACAATCATAGGCAGAACCTCCTGGATTACCTAGTTCATAAACAATATCGGGGTGTAATACGAAATAGCCTCTGGAAGTAAAATTTTTAATGGAGTAGCCGGTTTCATTTTGTAAAGTGGGGTTTACATGTCTATTGACTTGAAATGATTTTTTATCGTATAGGTTTACAATCATGGGATACTGTTTCGTAGGATCGTAGTGTTCTGGATAGAATAGCGCACTTTTTAACTGCTGCCCATCTTCCTTTTTATACTGTAGCAACGTTGCCGTACTCTTTACATGCTTAGTCAGGTGTGCATTTGATTCAAATAAGACGGTGGGTTTTACTTTATTTGATTTTACAAATTGAATTACGGGCGCTTGCCCAAAATTTTCACTCGTGTACACGTACTGTCCAAAAGCGGTTTTTTTTAAGTTGGTTAAATAATTTGGACTATAGTCCACGATCCGATAGCCCTTTTTCTGATTGTAAAGCGCATAGCCCGTTGCATGGTTTTCTTGATTGACTATTTGTAGCACCTGCTCTTCCTCCAAATTGATAACGGTTCGGGTATCGTTCTGGTAGCCTCTGTACATAAGGCTTTCTTGGGGATTTTTACTGAAGCGGATGATGTGCTGCTGCTCTTTTCCCTTTGTAATCCTTTTGCTCGATTTTCCCTCTAGACTTACTTTCCAAATATCATTTGTATCGTAGAGCAGTAGGTATTTGCCATCTTCGGTCCACCCTGCAATACCATGCACTCTAAATTGATGCGGTACATCGGTACTGTGGTTGTCCCAAGCGGTTGGTATGGATTTCGTTAGGTTTATTAGAGAAGCATCGCCCGGTTTATATAACCACCAATTCCCCTCCCTATAGTACACTAAGTCGTTCGATAACGGAGAAAAGCACAATTGGTTGGGGTCGTGCGATTGGTAGGACAACAACAAGTGCTGCTGTCCGGTTTGGATTTCTTTTATATAGTAATCTACTTTTTCATAGTAGTTCGGCTCGAGGCCGTATTGAAATGGATTGGAGAGGAGTACGTATTCCTGTAGCCCATTTAAGCGGGCTGTAAATAGCTGTTCGTCTCCCAACTTTGTTAGCTTATCTGTTTTGGGAAACCAAGCATAGAGTAGCGGCGGTCCTGTTTTGTTGTAGAAGTCTTGCGAGGGATACAAACAGCGGTCGTTTCCCTTCCATACTTCCACGGTGGTCTCCGTTGAAGGGGCGGTACCGTTTAGCGGTGATAGACTTAAAAAAACCTTTTCCCCATCATAAGAAACGACTAGTGGACTTTGAAAATTATCCGCAATCTTTAGGGCCTTGGTCGCCAAAAAGGAAGCGCTCAACACGCTTCTTTTATGGGTGGCCGTGTCGTAATGTACCAGATCGGTGCCTTTTAAATAAATAAGTGCTTGTCCCTTTTTTTGCCAAATCATTTTGCTAATAGGTACCTCCGCTTGGTCTATCCTCGTGGATGTATTGTCTTTGGTGTGCAGGATGCCTATTTCATATTTTTCACTGTCTTTTTTTACATACATTACTATTGATTCCGCGTCGTTCAGTACATAATTTTGCACCTTGCTTAGTTCCTTTAAAAGGACTTTTTCGGTGTTCCAAAGCTGTAACGTATGGTCTTTTCCAAGAGTGAGGATTTTTTGCCCCTGCTGTAATACGTCATGTTTAAGCACATTAGGAAACTTCAGCGTTGTTTTTATTTTCAAATTTTCAACTACCAATGTATCTTTAATCCTATAAGTAAAGCACTGTTCGTCCCCAAAACGAGGTTGTGTTCCTTGGTAAAATTTACGTAGTGCTTTGGTTTTCGTGTGTTGCAAAAACAAGGTATCTTGGAAGTCCTCGTATTTCATGGTATAGCTTAGCCAATTGCCGTGTGGTGACAAAGCCTCTATTTCCAATGTACCCCATTTCAGAGCGTCTTTTTCGTTCGCTTCCTTTTGTTGGTGTTCCTGTCCGTAGATCAGACAGGAACCCAACATTAAAAGGAAAGTCAGCGAATACCGTATGCAACCGTATCTATTCGTTAGTTTCATAGTGCAGTTTTTAGTAACCCGGATTTTGAGGGTTGAGATTTGGGTTGGCAATCAGTTCCAACGCAGGAAGGGGCCACAGTTGGTCGGTGCTGTTCCAACCGGGTTTGTATTGCGGTAAAATGGCATCTAGTGTTCCTGATCGTTTCAGGTCAAAAAAGCGGTTTCCAAATTCTGTAAACAATTCGAAGCGCCTTTGTTCCCTAATATCGGCAATAATAGCTTGTCCGGTAGTTGCTGTTGTGGGTGTTAGCCCTGCTCTAACTCTAATTACATTTAGGTCCTCTATGGCGGAGGTTAGATTTCCTTCTTTCGCTCTCGCTTCTGCCCGTATTAGGTATTGTTCGGCCATTCTTAACACAATTGAATATTCTTGTGAAGTAGGCGTTAAGGACTGTTGCTTGTATTTGTAGGCATGGTACCACGTGTTTGCGCCGTTGGTTACTTTCTTAATCCATTTTTCTTTACGCAAATCGGTAGGGTTAAAAGCGTTTACAAACTCGGGTTTTAGTCCAACAACTGATGGGGGTCCTGCGGTAAAAATGTAGAGACTGCCTTCGTTGGTATTCGAGGTGCTGTTGTTGGGCATAAATTGCCAGATCGTAGCAGTGCTTGTTTTGAGAAATTCCGCGTCCAAATTGGTTTGCCATACATAGAGCTCACTGTTGAGAACCGCTGAAGCGGCATTTGAAGCCTCGGCGTATTTTTCCCTGTATAAATGTACTCTTGCCAGTACGGCATAGGCAGCGAACTTATTGGGACGAACGCGTTCACTAGTCACGTAGGTTTCGGGTAAAAGGTGGATGGCTTCTTCTAAATCAGTTGCTATCGCCTCGTACACTTGGTCTACAGGCAATCGTTTTACCTTGCTGTTTTGCACGTGATCTGTTGTTTTTATGTAAGGAACTGCCCCATACGTATTGACAAGGTAGCAGTGTAGAAGGGCTCTCACAAACAAGGCTTCGCCTGTTAACTGTTCCTTTCCCGCTTGCGGTAACGTATTTGAATTGGCCACGCCTGTAATTATCGCATTGGCGTCGTAGATTTGCCGGTAGGAATGATTCCAAAGCGTACTGATACCCGAATCTGTGGGTACTAGTGTGTTGTTATAAAAGTTACTGGTTGTTGCTAATTGGAAATAATCAAATTCATCGGCATACAAGCCTAAATAAACGGATAAGCCTGTACTGTTTCCTGCCAAGATGCCGTTTGTTCGCATTTTTGCATACAAACTTGCAATTGCAGCGGTTGCTGTAGTCATGTCTGCAAAGACCGTTGTTCCCGTTAATTGCGCGTTGGGTGGGTCCACTTCCACGTAGTCGTCGCAGGAGTGGAAAATTCCTAGTACAAAAAAGAACAGTAGCTGTAGGTATCTTTTTGTAGTAGCATTGAAGTGGTTGTCTGTTTTCATAATAAATAAATTAAGCGTTAAAAACTTAGTTGAATTCCTGCTGTCAGCACCCGCAAAGGAGGTAAGTAGCCTGTAAATCTAAATTCAGGGTCGCCTCCTTTATAGGGCGAAAAGGTCAGCACGTTTTGCCCTGTTAGCAGTATTTTACAATCAACACCCTTTTGCGGGAGTGGCAGGGTGTAGGTCAAGGCTATGTTTTTTAATCGGATGGAAGAGCCATCAACGATCATTGCATCACTCGCTGCGTATCTAGAAAAGGCGGTAGTGGCTTCGCTGTTTGTTCCCGCAGTAGGCATTTGGTGGTTTGCGTTATCGCCGGGTTGTTGCCATGTATTGGTAAAATCCGTATGCTGATTGACCATTGTCCCATTGGCTTCATTAGGAGTATAGTTGTACACCTGTTGTTTGACAAATTGGAACAAGAAATCGAGTTGCCAATTCTTGTATTGGATTTGGTTTTGTATCCCCCCGAAATATTGGGGAGTTAAATCGACCAGTACTTGCTTGTCTTCCACAGCGGTTATTTTGCCGTCTTGGTTCATGTCGGCTACCTCATAATAGCCTGTTTCTGGATTGACTCCCGTGTATTGGTATACTTTTACACTGTGGATGGATTCATTTAAAACCAATCGATTGGCGTAGGTGGAGGCTTCCAAATCCGGAAAAGCAATCAGCTTGTTCTTGGCAACGGCAATATTGAAGTTGGTGGACCATTTAAACGCCTTGGATGTAAAGTTTTCCGTTCGCAAAGTCGCTTCAAAACCTTGGTTCTGAACGGTGGCATCTAGATTTGCATTTATAGAAGTAAAACCCGTTGTGCCTGGCAAAGGGATGCCCACAAGCTGGTTGGAAGAGCGGTTTCTGTAGAACGAGAAAGAGGTAAAGACGCGGTCGTTCAGGAAACCTGTTTCCAAAGCCACTTCGAACTTCGTATTTTTCTCCCAACCGAAATCAGGATTGTAGAGCCGTGTCGGCTCTAAGCCTACCGCGCCTTGGTAATTGAGTCCTGAACTCGCATAGGTGTTTAGAAACTGGTAGTCTCCAATTTGGTCGTTTCCTGTAGTTCCAAAACTGGCCCGTAGTTTGGCAAAGGACAGCGCTTTATTTTCTTTCAGGAATGCCTCCTTGCTTATGATCCATGCGGCACCTACCGCGCCGAAGGTGGCAAACTTTTTCCCCGGACCGAAGCGGCTGGAGCCGTCTCTTCTAAGGGTTAGGTTTGCGATGTATTTTTCATCATAGTTGTAATTTAAGCGCCCGAAAAAAGCCTGGTATTTGTAGGTGGTAAGGTCGTTTACCGAAACAATTTTGTTTGTTGCAAACGCCATATTGGTGATCAGGCTGTTGCTTGCGAATCCTTGCCCTGCGCTGTATTTTCTTTCTGTTTCTTGTGTCTGTGCGGTGGCACCTACTAGAACGTCAATAACCCCTTTTCCGAAGGTATGCCATCCTCTAATTTGAGGTTCAAAGAGGTGCGACGTTCGTGCTGTTGCATTGTCGTACAAAACAGAGGTGGCACTTGTGGTATTGAATGCAGGGTTGCTCATGGTGTTGGGTTGCACACGCTGTTCGTGGTTGTTGAGGCTGGTGTAGCCCATATTGGCTTTTAGTTCCAGACCGGGCAGCAG
The DNA here is from genome assembly GCF_050908145.1 of Flavobacterium sp. SM2513. GTDB lineage: Bacteria > Bacteroidota > Bacteroidia > Flavobacteriales > Flavobacteriaceae > Flavobacterium. Next base: position 2,654,650 of record NZ_CP194228.1, read on the forward strand.
CGTATAGCTCATGACGACATTGGTTAGTAGGTCGTTTGTGGCTGCTGTATTGTAGCCTTTTAATAAGGCCAATGGGTTTGAAAAGGTATTGTCTTCCCAGTTGAGTGCTCCGTCTTCGGTGTATAGGGCCGGCGCGTTGGGTGCTAGGTTTCGTGCGATTCGGGAAAAATCTGTCGACGACTGTTTGTTGTCCTGCAGCGTGTACACTGTGGAAAAACTCAGTTTGAATTTCTCGTCTCCGCTGCGGTGGTTCATGTTGAACTGCCCCGCCGATTTGGCGTATCTGAAGTCACCCGGCAATACGGTGGTTTCTTTATAGGTGCTTCCGCTCAACAGGTATTGGGTTAGCGCAGAGCCACCGGATATGCTTAGTTGCAAGTTGGATTGTTCGGCCGTACCTCCCAAAAGTTCTTTCTGCCAATCGGTATAGCGGTTGGGGTCCCAAGTACCATTCACATCGTAAGCTGTCGCGGGATAGGTGGTGATGCCGTCGTTTTCAAACCCTTTTCTCCTCATGGCCAGGTATTGTTCTGTGTTCATTAACTGGATGAATTGGGTAGCCGTTCCGATTCCTGAGGTAGCTTGCACGGTTACTTTAGTCGCACCTGCTGCTCCCTTTTTGGTCGTAATCAGTACCACTCCGTTTGCACCACGACTTCCATAAATGGCTGTCGCATCGGCGTCTTTTAAGACTTCAATACTTTCAATGGTATTGGGGTTGATGCTGTTTAGCGGACTGCTGAGCGAGGCTAAACCCATGTTTGTACTGCTGGAACCGATGGACTCGTTTGCGTAGGGCACCCCGTCAATGATGTACAAGGGTTCGTTGCCGTCTGCTCTTAAACTATTTATGCCTCGGATTTTGATTTGAAATCCACCTCCTGGGGTTCCACCATCTTGTATGATTTCGACCCCCGCCATACGCCCTTGCATGGTAGCGAGTACATTGGTGACGGGTTGGGTTTCGATGTCTTTGGCGGTAATTTTGGCAATGCTACCCGTGCGTTCTTTGTCTTTCACTTTGTAGTAACCTGCATTTACGAGCACTTCTTCTAGTGCTGTTGCGTCTTCTTTGAGCAGGATGTTGAGGTGGGTTTGTGTGCCTACCAGCACTTCCACCTTTAAGTAGCCTATGTACGAAAATACCAGTGTGTCTTCAGGTGCAGCTGTAATTTGAAACGCACCTTTGGCATCAGTGGTGGTGGTGGTGGACTTGTTTTTGACTTGAATGGTCACACCTGGCAACACACCTAGTGCGTCGGCTACGTTTCCTGTAATGGGAGCGTTTTGGGCTGAAATAATTGGTACACAGAATAGTACCAATAAATAGGGTAGGGAAGACCGCATACAGCGTGTCCATGCCCTGAAAAGTAGATTTTTTTCCATACTTTTGAAAAGGTTTAAATGAAACTTCGGTTTTGTTGGTCTTGGTCCTCTGTCTTGTTTGCCGACGGTTCAGAGGATCTTTTTTTTTTGCCACAAAGGCGCTAAGGGACTAAGTTTTTTTTCTTTTGCCACTAAGGCACCAAGGCACTAAGTTTTTTTGAGCAATTTGTACGAAAGGCTCAAAGGGTTTTTTGGTTGGGTTTATGTCATAGGCGGTTGTTTTGGCCCCCTAGCCCCCAAAGGGGGAATAGGAGTGGGTTATTGAATTCAGGGTTAAAGGTTAAAAGGTTAAAAGGTTATACGGTTATGGGTTATGAGGTTATGCTTAATGGGCTTTATATGATGCTTTGTTTACTTGTTTAAAAAGAAAGGGGAACTGCCGTTGCAGATTGCAGCCCAACTCGGGCAGTATCCTTTCCGCTAACTAAACCAAACTAAACCAATCTTATATATTTTCATTGACTTTCAATTGATAGAACATGTCCTGTAGCCACCCTACCATGCCCATCCTCTTTTAAGACTTGTGGGTTCAAACTTTCCATTTTTTTTCCTTGTGCAATCCAAATAAAGCAACTACTTTTAAAACGCGAGTTTAAAATAGTTTTTGTCCTTATTTCTAGGGCTACAATGTGTTGCGTTAGTATGCGTAATTGTTTTGTTTTCAAAACGATTAATGGCTGTGGTGCTTGGTATTTGTGCCTTTATAGAAAGGCATAATACGTTACAGCTAAACGCACTATTGACTGTAAACGGCAAATGAAAGGGGTGCCTTGATTAAGGGGGACGGACGATAATGGGGTGTAAGTAATTCGTTCTCATAGGTTATAGATTCTATGACTATTGAACGATGTATTTCACTAAAGTCTTGAAGAAAAGATAAGGCGAACTTCAAAACTTTGAAAAGTGGTACCGCTAAGAACCCTACAATTGAAATTGTAGTCCACAAAGATTTACATGAAGTCCGCCCTATTAGATATATTACAAAAATAGTAAAATCTAATAGATAGTGGCGAACTCAAATCTTCTCATGTGGAATTTTAGCGGTTTTCTTTCATGAGAGACATCATCAATTAAGTCATATAGTACTTAATTAAAATTTTATGTCGCAAAAATATATGTACAAATATAAATAAGTTTTACGTTAAACGCAAAACTTTTATAAAGTTTTTTAAAAATGAAATTAAATAATTTAAAAAAGGTCTTTGATAATCACAAAGTCAAAAATAGAGTAATAGCTAAATATGTAGGAAAGTCAGAGTCTACGATATCGTTATGGCGTAACAATAAAAGACAGCCCTCGCTAGAAGAGTTTTATCAAATTGCAAAACTTTTACGTGTAAACATTCATGTTTTAATAGAACCTACTAACTGGAAAGATGAAGCCTCAGAAACTTATTCAGAATTTGCAATGAAGATTGCAGATAAAAAAAGGAACTAGAAAGAAAAAGATGCCTCAGCATCTTTTTTTTATGCTCTTTGATTAAAACATGTATTTATACGGGTAGGGGATTTGTTTTTTTGAGATATATTTGTAGGAAACGGTAACTTATATATAATAAGCATATTTCTTATTATTTTCATACAAAAGAATGCTTTAATGGAAATTAATTATTTTGAGTTTAAAACCCCTAAAACAATTTAAAATGATACCTTAAATCATTATTGTTCAATATTATTTCTCCATTTGTCTGGAAAAAAAGGTGTTTGAAAATAAATATGAGCTAAATCACGTAGAAAAAAATATCCTGCTTTATCTGTTCTATATTCATATTCAAATTCTGTTTTCTTATTATTTAGTCTCTCTTTGAATTCTAAAAAATTCAATTCATCATCAAATAATTTTGTCAATCGAGTTTCAGATTGATATCCATCATCAACTGATTTTGAGAATAGTTGTTCTTCTAAATCATTGTCTTTATCTTTTATTAAATGTAATGAAGTCGAATTTTTACTATGATGTGGCACAAAGATTCCTAGATCTATTTTCTTTTCTTTTACAAACTCTGAAATAATCTTATATTCTTCTTCCATATCAAGAATTACTAAATATTCTAATAATACAGCTAGAAGCGGTGAAGTTGTATCTGAATAATAAACAGGTTTTACAGAAGTAACTATTAATTTAATTACATTTTGAATACTATTATTTGCATCAGGTAGATAATCAAATTTATGTTTTGTAAATTGTATTTGATTAAGAACTAAATTCAAATAGTTTTTTGCATTTTGTATTTCACCGAATTCTATAAATAAATTTAGAATACTCGTGATTGCAATTGAATGTAAGTCAATTAATGGTCTGCTACAAACATTGTTGTTATTAATTAAGTGTACTAGCTGTTTGTTAATATTACTATCATTTTTTTTATGATTGTAATGTCTTTCCACATTTAACAAAAAGCATAAATATTCAAAGTATTCAAAAGTTCTTTTAGTATATCCAATTTGTTCATATCTACCACCATGTTCACAATAAATACCATCTTTATAATTTGCTATTGGAATTGTTCTCTCGTAATATTCTAGTAAAACTTTGTAATAGAAATTAAATATTTGGTCAAAATAAACTGTGATTTTTTTATCGTTCTCTAATTTATTTTTGAGAATCCAAAACCAAAACTTTAATACTAAATGTGTTAAATATCTTTTTGCTATTTCTAAATTATTATACCCTTTTGATTCTGTATATATAACGAATCCAATAAGCTTAAATGTTTCAAAAATAAGCTGCCATTTTCGAGGTAACTTTTTTGTTTGTATCCAATTTTCTTTAAAAATAATAGTATCCAATAGTTCATAGTAATCATTTGAAACACCATCTGTAGTATTTAAATTAACTAATACTCTATTAAATAGTTTAGTTGTATTTGGGTCTACCAATAAGTATTGACCAAACAATTTTTCAGAAAACAATATTGTTAACCTTGAAATATCCCATCTATCAAAAGTAATTTTTTTAAGATTTTTTTGAGTTGCAACTATAAAAGATTCGTAAGTTGCCTGAACACTTCCGCTTATAATTCCATTGTGAACAATAATTATTTTTAAAGGTAATTTTTCAAATTCTGGAAATGCTGATACGTATTTGTTGTAACTAGCTTGTGTTATTGAATCTTGAATCCCGTCTTTTCCATAAAAATTACTATCCGTTATGTTTTTATCGCTTCCTCCTTTTAATTCAAAATAAAAACGCTTTTTAGTACCATCATCATCAACCCCTACCGCAACAATGTCCTTGCCATATTCGGGTAATCCTAGGTACTCTGTAGGTTTTGACAATATAACAAAACCCATTGATTCTAAAAGAATTGGAAAAATCCTATTAAGCTCATTTTTCTCTGTAAGTGATTCTAAATACCCTTTTACTGTAATATATTTTAGGTCCATTATTTAGAAGTTTTCTAGGTTTTGTTCAAAGTTATTTGGGTTCTTGTATGCACGGTTATCAATCATTATGCTTGATTCAAACAAACCAAGTGGGGTAACCGCTTCTGAATCCTCTGATTTAAATGCTCTTCCTCTAACAATTACCATTGTTTTAGCCATGCTTAGAAAAGAATTACTATCATTATTTACATTCTTCATCATTTGTGCTTGATTTTCATGCTCTAGTCGATAGTATAGTTCCATTAGATTTCTTTCGTTTTCTGTAGGGTCTAAATCCTTTATACTTTTTTTAAGAGTTTTAATGTTATTATAATAATCAAGTGTTTTTTGCAATGGTTCTAAAAACATCTTGTCACTTTCACTTTTAGTAATGTTATTTTTAATTAATTCTAAAAGAGATTCATGATATACTTCAAAAATTAGTTCTGATAATTTTCTATTTAAATGTTCTTTACTTTCTTCAATCTTTGAATTTCTGATTTTTAATAACATAGGTATCAATTCATCAATTGAATGAGGAAAAATACAAATACTATCTATTGCATTGATTTGTGCTTCTTTGCCTAGTTTGTTTAGATCAATATTAAATGTGATGGAACGATGTGATAATATAATTTTCAAAGCTAAAAGTGAATATTGCCTATAGCTAAATAAGTTTAATAATTCATCTTCAAATTGTTCTGTACTAACATCATAAAAATGGCTAATTGCATTTTCGAAAATATCAATTGAACCACGAAAGCCAGCAATATTGTAATTAGTCGTTAATAGACGAAATAAAAATATCGGATTTTTAAAATCATAAAAAAAATCTCTTAATGCTTGAAAATTTTTAGTATTATTTAAGTATATAGTTAATAGATTATATTTTTCAGATTCAAAATCCTTTAAGCCATATTGTATATTAGTAAAAGTACTATGTGATAAATCATGATTTTCAGATTTAAGAAGTCCAACTATTTCTTTAAATGATTTTTCCTTTAAAGCTACATCAGTATTTACGTTAGTTATAATATTACAGAGTAGTTTACTTTTTAAATTTGCATAATCAACACTATTAACTTCAAGTTGTTGCAAATCAATAAATACTTGATTTATTTGGCTTGCATCTGTATAGTTAAAACCACATAGTGCTTTAAGAGCTATAATTGGATTACTTTTAATTTTGCTAATAGCAATATCAAATGATTCTGTATAATGAGTATTAAAAAGATTTATTAATAAAGCTGGTAAAAAATCTTGATAATCATTTAATTTTTTATTGAGTATATAATCCACTAATTTTTTTGCAAAAAAATGATTGGTTTTTGCTATATTACCTAGAATATTGAATATGTAATTTGATGGGTATTTTTCACTTTTATAGTATTTTAAACAAGAACTTAATACTATTTCTTCATCAAGGTTATAAACTTCTAAATATTTAAAAAATACTTCAATAAAATCATTCTTGATTTTTCTATCAATTTTCTTGTTTTTCAACAAAGAAGAATAGTATTTTTCAATAGAATCGTATTGAAACTTGTTAATTACAAAAGGTTTGAATAGGCTCTTATAATTAGTAAGATTTATATTTGTATCGATGGCTTTGTAGTTTTCTGATAATTGTTTTTCAAATTCATCAAGATAACTTAAAACTAATTCTACGTGAGACGGTAATTTTTTATTAAGTTCTAACTCTATATTTTTTAAAAATTCCTCATTTAAAAAGTTAGATTCAAAATTTAAAATGAATTTTTGAGAATCGCTTTCAATTTGTTTTATTAACCCAGTCTCTAAATAATAATCAAAGTTGGTTAAATTGATTAAATTATAATTATCCTTATCGTTTTGGAAAAAATAGTCAATTAGAATTTTTATTTTTTCTGAGTTTTGATCCATATTTTTTTAATTATTTTTTTTGTTACCTAAGAGAAGTTCATAACATGTATGATTTTAGCAAAAAAGCACTTTTTATTTTCTTTTATTTAAAAGTATCCTTTTTAGTTTTTGGCTTTTATTCATATGATGGACTCTTATGTTTTCCCACATTATTAATTTATTTTCAATTCTGGTTATTGCTCTTATGTCACCATCTTGAGAAATTACAAAACCTAAACTCCCAACATTTCCCCAGCAATGAGAGAAAATTGCTCGATGCCTAGTTCCAAAATGATTAGGTTTTATAGGTTCTAAATTTCTAACACTAAACCTTGCTGTTTTTGATATATAAACCTCTTCTGGTAAATTAAAATTTTTAACTACTGCACCAAAACCTTTAACTTTAAGCTGGTCATCTAAAACAACCAAACCATCGATGCAACTTAAAGAAGCAACAAATCTTATAGCTCCTTTTAATTCACTACTGCTTTCGTTTTTGTTGTTATTAGATATTGATTCGTCTAAATATAATTCCACTGGAATATCTCTTTCACTCTCATCATCTAAATAATGTTCATAAATTAAATCAGATATTGTACTATTTTCAATTGAAAAAGCAATCTTGTTTTTTAATGCATTGTATAACCTTCCATATTGGATTTTATGTTTAATGTCTAAATCATTATTTTTAGATTTGCTTATAATAAATGAACCTCCATGATGATAATTTTGAATTCTAATTAGTATTCTTGAAATTGTTTGCGTCCATAGAATATTAACCTGATTATTCCATGTTTCTTTTTCAAAATCAGATAAATTACTTAAATATTCTACAACTTCATCAATTAGTTTTTTTGAATGTGATTTTACTATATCTGATACTTTACCAAATTTGAAAACATCAATATATTTACTGATTAATATGTTTTGTTTTAGAGTTGCAATTAATTCATAGTCGATAATTACAAGAAGAGTACCTATATTAGTTATTGATGTTTGAAATAATCCAGGCTGTTCTGGACCAGTTTCGGATTCGTGATGCAAATAATTTTGATAATGTATAGATTGGTCAATTAAACCCCAAATAAAAAGGTTACCATTTTTATCAAAATCAACAGCTAATGATGAGCTCCAAGGATCGGCTGCTTTTGAAAGTTTAACAATATTTTTAACATTGAATTCAATAGTCTCCTCTAAATTAATGATATTCCATCTGTCTTTTACAATTCTTTTAGGTGGTCTTGGATCTGGATTTTCAGAATTTATTAGAGTTATGGTTACTTTAATAAAATCATTTTCTTCCGTTTTTAAACTTGCATAAAAAAGATTTTCAAATAAATTAACCAATATTTTTTCACTTGGTTTATGTGATTGATTTTTTAAATTTTTAAATTTATTAAAAACAACTATTGCTAAATCAGAAGGAGTTGCATTGATTTTTTTCATAATTTACATTCTTTGATTTTAACGTTCTACATTACCAATATAGACCAATGTTTTCTATTAGATTATAGACCTTATTCAAATATTTTTCTTGGTATAAAAGACAATGTTTTGGATAGTTTTATTGATTCTAATTTTATAGGCAAATAAATGCTGGTTTTCAAGAACAGTCATTTTGCTATGAATAATTTAGTACTGCAATTATAATATTATTTATTTTCAATTGAGATAAATAAATTTTAGTGTTCATTCTTTTCACAGTTTATTAAATATTATTCTTTCGCCATTTCCTAAGGCAATTATCAATTGAGAATTATCTAGAGTCCATATTCTTATGTTTTCATATTGTGGTAAATCTTCTGATTTAAAAATTTCATTAAACTCTATTTTAGATAGTTCATTTTGATAATTGATAATACCAAACTTTCCATGCCATTCATAGATAATTTTATTGTCTTTTTCAGGATTATAAATTGTAAACATTGCTCTAGCCATATTATGATTGTTATCAAATTGGTGAATATTGAAATCGGTTATTACATTTCCATTTTCATTTCTCCAAATACCAAATAATTGTTGAATTTGTATTTCCATTAATAATTGCTTTTTGTGCTGTTTTTCCCTTTTATTTCTTTTGCTGACATTAATGCAAGACTTGCTCTATTAAGGAATGTATCTATTGTGTCATCCTCCTTTTTGAACTCAGTTACACCACAGGAGACAGATAGATAAATACTTATTTCATCAATTATGAAAGTATTATCTGCAATTGATTCTCTTTTTCTATTTGCAGCTGTAACTGCATCTGATAGACATGTGTTTTTTGCAATAACAATGTATTCATCTCCTTTAAATAGTCTGAAAGTTTCATCAGTACCTCTTTTGTCATTATGAAGTAAGTGTCCTAAACTTTTCAGAATTTTGTCAGCTTTTGTATGTCCGTATTTTGTATTGTATTCTTTAAAATTATCAATATCAAAGATAATAATTGAAAGAGTTTCAATTTTAGAAGTATACAGTAATTCATCAATAGTTTTGCTTAGATGTGCTTTTAGTGCTTTATGATTTTTTAGACCCGTTATTTCATCCGTAAAATTATCTTTTTCAAGAGCTTTATATTTTTTGAGATAAACTAATCTAATCAGTAAGAAAGCTGTAATAATTAAAATTATACTATAAATAAAAATTCCATACAAATAAACTTTAAACTCAGTTTTCAAAAAAGCCCTTAAAGAGAATTTATCAGGAATAACTAATGCTATAACAAGCCCTATAAGTAGAATCAACAAATATCTAATTGCATCATAAACTGCTTTTGATAAAGCATCTGATTTAAACTTTTGAAGTGAATTATTAATATATCCCATGTTATTTATTTAAATTAAAGGAAACTTATTTCCTAAATGTTTGTACCAGATAGCGAAAGCTTTTTCCTGGTTATCTTGTTTTAAAGCTATTTCAGCTTCGGTAATTAAATTATCTAATGCTTCTATGAAATTTCTTTTTTGAATACTATCTAATTTTGATGTTAGATCATCAAATGGTGTAGCGGGATTTCTGCATGAAACACCCCAGCTTAATGAACTTTTAATGGCTCTTGCTGTTTCGTAAAAGGCTATATCATCTCTAGTGTTTGATTTAAAATGTTCAGTTACCCAAACTGTAAAAGCTATGCCACTTGGCATTTTACGAGTTTTATTGTTTGCCCAAACTTTGAAGTATTTGATTAACCTTAGCATTTGGCCTTTAACATCTTTTAATTTGCGTTGTTTGTCAAACCAATCACATAGTTCCTTTGGGTCACTTTTTTGCCATGTGGTTTTGGTTGCTAAATGAGGATTGTCATATGGTGTTTTATAGTATACTGGTAAATCAATATCAAAATTACCTCTGTATATAACTCTAATACATTTATCGCGATGTTCAATACCTTCGGTTGTATGCATTCTTACCGCATTTGCAATATGATTTTGAACGGTATAAGCAACGTAATTTAAAGGAAAATTTTTTAAAAAATAAACCCCTAAATCAACATCATATGTACCTTCTTTGTCTACAACCATGGTTTTCATTTTATAAGAACCTTGTATGTAGAATTTTGGTGTTGGTAAATCTGTATAAATTCGAAAATGTCTAAGTATTCTTTCTTGTAATGCTTTACGAGAAGTGATAAGCTTAGCTTTCTTGGATGGTGTCAAAGAAATATTTTGCTCAAACTTTAAAAAATGGTTATGCGAGTTTGCCATATTGTTATATTTTTCTTCGTCTTCACTTAAAATTTTATTGAGTATCACCCCACCAGCAACAAACCCCAAAATATTTAATAATTGTTTCATTTATAATAATGTTTCTTTGGTTCTAGTACAATTTATTAGAGATATAATTAAAATTATTCATACTCCTTTGTTGACTTATGTGGCACGAATGGATGTTCCCATTTTCCTGAAATCAAATAAATTTCATAAAATACAAACCATTCTATTGACCATGGAATAATAGTGTCGAAAAGATTGTGTTTTTTATAGTCCCAAACCATATCAGATGAATGATAAAGACATAAACTATTGTCAGATGGAAACATGTGAATGTCATCATTATAACTTATGACTGGATCAATAATATTTACTTGTGGAGACTTTTTACCATCATAATTAATTTGAAATTTATATTCAACAGAAAGTTGAGTTGGTTTGCAAATTCCTTCACATAAAAGGTTATCATTCTTAATAGTGCATTTTAGAAAGTCAAAATTATTTTCAATTAATTTTTTCTCTCTAATTAAAATGTACTTACTAAGCAATTTTTGTTGCCTTGCTTTTGGTTTCCTTCTATTAAATCTAGTTCCTGCCAAAGTTTTTATGTTCTTTATGTTTTACACCTGTATTATCCTCCGCAATATTTCCACTTTTTTGAGTATAAGCACTACCTGTTAATATAATTTGTTTTAAAGTATTTAACGATTGTTCTTTAGCATCGGTATCTTCATCAGCTCCCTCAGGAAATTTATCTCCCAAATGATTTTTCCAAAGTTTGCTAGCTTTTAATTGGTTTTTTTCATCAAGTGCCTTATTTGCCTCCTCAATAAAAGACTTTAAATTGTTCATGAATTTGTCTTTTCTTGTTTTGTCATACTCTGCAAATAAATCATCATTTGGAGTTGCTGGAACAATACATTTAAACGAATTATCTAAAACTTCTTTTATTTTTTCTAAAGTATCTCTTAAAGCAATATCTTCTCTGTCATTTTTTTGGATATTATTTGCAGCTAGAATACTCATAGCGAGTCCACTGGGCATTTTGTCTCTTTTAAAATCACACCATGCTTTTAAATGTCTAGATATTCTTAAAACTTGAGGTGTATTTTTGATTTCATTTATATACCACTCGACAAAATCTTTTGGGTCGCTTTCTGAACAATTTTCATTTTTTATAGTTAATAATGGATGGTCGCTTCCATCAGGAAAATAATAAACAGGAATGTCAATATGATATTCTGCTTTAAAGATTACTCTAATACATTTTTTCCTATGTTCAGGTGGTGTAGTTGTATGGCCATCAACGGCATTTTTAACCCAAGTTTGTAACGTTGTACCTGAAACGCCTTGCTCTCTTCTAAAATATACACCATCATCTAAATCGCACTCATTATCTTTTGTTAAGATTATTGTACCTACTTTGTAAGAACCTTGTATATAAAATTCAGGTTTATAATCTGGATGATTTGCTTTGAAATAATTTCTAATTTTTGTTCTAACTTCATTTTTAGATATTTTTAATTTATCTTTTTTTGCCTTCGGGATATTTAGATTTATATCAAAATCTAAAAATAATTTATTACAGTTTGCCATATTATTAAGTTATATAGTGTTTTTGTTGATTAAAAAATTCAAGAACTTCAGGTTGAATTGCATAGTGATAACCATCATGGTCTCCCATTGCTTTTAATGTCTTTAAAGCCTCATCGTGAGTAATATCCATATCGATTACACCTATATGTTCTTTAGATAATTTTGGAGATGGTATTCTGTAATAAGTTCCTTTAGGGTGAATATTATCAATAATTTTTTTTAGAAAAAAATCACTGAAATAGGCTTGACCATCCATTGATGCTTGAAACAATTTATTGCCCCAGTGTCTAAATGATTTAGAAATATTTTTTGTAGATGCCCAGCCACTTGGTTGTGGAACACTTGAAATAGATAGAATTTTAAATGTGTCAAACTCTTTTCCTTCTCCTACAAAGAATTGTAATGCTTCTAATAAGCCGCATAGTGTTGGATTATTTGCCCACAAGCCACCATCAGCATATAGTATGTTATTATGTTCATGTATAGGTAAATAGGTAGGTGCAGCAGCAGTAGCTAAAGCTACATCTACCATTTTAATATCTTTATCCATAAAAAAATCTCCTTCTTTATGTGGATATTTAAATACACGTGGTTCACCTTTGATTAAATTAAAACTTGGAATGCACAATAGATTATTTGCTTCTCCCATTGTTACATCTCCAAAAGTTTCTTCTAAAATATCTTTTAAAGGTTCATTTGAAAATTTACCCCAAAGTAGAAGTTGCTTTAGGAACTGCCATTTTCTTTGGAACCATCTAAAAAAACTATTATTTGATATTGGAAATATTTCATTTCCTCTTTCAAAATACAAGTCTGATAATTTTTGAGCTGAAATACCGTTGCTTAATCCTAAAGCAATAAGACCACCAGTAGAAGTGCCACATATCATATCGAAATGATCTGTAATTCTCTTTCCGGTTTTTTCTTCAATTCTAGCCAGCAAAGAAGCACCATATAGCCCTTTTATACCGCCACCATCAATTGATAATATTTTAAATACTTTCTTTTCCATCGTCCTTTTTATTTATTTTTTTAATAGAATCATTAATCCAATTAAGCTTCTGACTTACCGATTCAATTCTACTTAGTTCATTAAAAATACCATCAAGCATTTTTGCTAAATAATATTGTAAAAAAAGCTCTAGATGAGTATCAGCTTTTAAGTTCATTTCTTGTTCAAAACCTATTTTCAGTTTTGGTAAATTATTTATATTTTCCATAATTAATGATATGGTTTAAATTTTAAAAGATTATCTGTAGCTAAATGTAAAATTTAATTTTAATAATTAATAGTAATTTTTATTGTAATTATATCATTGTAGTTAAAATTCTACGATACTGTGTGGTTTAAAAGAGTTATTTTTGGATAAGTCTTATTTCTCATAACTGTGAAGGGGGTATCTTATGTAGTATTTGAAAGTGTATTGATTCTTTTATTTAAAAGATTTCTCACTGCGATGGTTTATTGACGGGAAGTAAGGGAAGATGTATGATGTAGAAATTAATTAACATATAAAAAACTAAAAATTATGGCACTTAAACCAGGACCAAAAAGAATAGCTGACTCAACAGGAAAACCTGACAGACGTCAACGTGATAATAAAGATACTCCGGGAAATATACCTTCACTGAAACCGCCTGTTTCTAAGAAGAAATAGTAGTTATTGGTAAGGGTTTATTTTAGAATACAATAGATGCTTGTGAATTTTTTTATGTTCTAAAATTAAAACAGGTATTTATACGGGTATGGGGTTTGTTTATTTGATATATTTTTGGAGAATGCGGGAAACCGTAATTAGACATGAAAATGTTTTAATAGGTTTGAAGCATTACAGTATGAGAAGTTAAGTAAACAAGTATGAAAGTTTTATTTATGTACTAAACTAAAAAAGAACAATGGTTATTATATTTATCTGTTGACGATTTATATATATGTAAAGTTTCGTCTTGTACATATAAGTTAAAAAATAATCAAGTCACAAGAAATCATGAATCAAAATAATGTTAAAATTTATGTTTTAAAGTTTAACTTTTGAAAATACTAAAGAGATGAATGAAAATTAATTTTAATTGATAAGGAATAAAAAAAAAAAATGAGTGAACTTTTTGAAAATGTTAAAATATATATAGACAGACTAAAACAATTTTCTTCAACTAAACCTGAGGTAAAAGTTGTAGAACAAGGTGTGGTATTTCGTGAAAACAGAAAATTCATTATAGATGCAGCATTAATAGTTAATGAGGCCGTTTTTACTGTTTTTGAATTTAAAAACACTGTTCTTTCTCTTACTAAACAAGAAGTTGTAAATATCTATGAACTAACAAATTTCGAATGTAGATTTTTTGTTCTTTCAGATGGTGTAAATTCAAGAGTATATGATACCTATTATGGTAGTATTGATACGTCAAAAGGCATTGAGAAATTGTGGTCAATTTTATTTATAGAATATAATAAAGAGGATATAGATAAGTTCAAACAAAAGTTGATTGATGAAGTAAATAAGGAGATAACTACGTTTAAAAAAAATCTTAATTTTCTATATAAAACTTCAAAAGATATAGCTGTAATAACAAAGTTATCAAATTTAGAAAAAGCTATTCAATTGTTCAAAGATGGTCTTGAAGAAAATCTTAGATACGACAAGAATATGCGTTCTTTTTATATTACAGAAGATTTAAGGGATTTAAAGAATTTAGAAAATCAATTTTTTAAAACAGTAATAGAGGAAATTCCTAATAATACAGAGATTTACCGTTACACAACTTTAGATAGTGTTTTTAGAACTATCGAAGGCAAAACATTACGATTAAGTGGTATAGTTGGGATGAATGATATTTCAGAGGTAGGATATGTGGATGGATATTTAGATAAAAAATATGTTCCAATGGCTACTGATGAACTAGTTAATTCAGTCAATAAAAAGTATTTAATGTGTAGTTCAACACTTGAAGACGAATTAATGCAATGGCGTCTTTATGGTGATGATTGCAAAGGTGCTTGTTTAGTTTTTCAAATTAATAAAGGTGTTGAAATACCAGGTCTATTACTTAGAAAAATAAATTATGGAATAAAACTGGATGGGGAAAATTTTCACCCTGAATTAGAATTTATAAAAAGAATAAAAGAAAGAACACGAAATAAGGTAAAAGTAGATTTTCATTTCAAAACACTTTCCTTATGGAAACATTTCTTTAAATCTTATGAATACGAGCCTGAAAAAGAAGTTAGGTTGCTTTTAATCGGCAATCAAACGGATGAAATTAAAGGTGAAGAATTTTTAACTGGTACAGGTTCACGAATTGATATCAAATGGAATTTAACCAATTCTCACAACATATTGGCACCTTTTATAGTATTAAAAATCGATGACCCAAGATTAAGATGTAAGCTAACTAAAGTAATACTTGGTTCAAAATGTCCTGAATTGGCGATTAATTTAAAACAGTTTGGTCTTTTAGCAAGGAAGAAAAATTTGTCTCATCTACAAATAATTCCGTCCAAAATTATTAATTATAGATAAGATAAGTCTTAAAAAAAATTGAAATTAAATCCAATTTATAAGATTTTGCATAAAGTGTTTAGCACAAGCTAAAGACCTCTTTTTACAAAGCCTTAGTTTGAAACTATATTATGATAATTATAAAATTACTATAATAATAGAGTATGGATAGCGATAACTCTATAGCGGTTAGTATAATACTTTTTAGATTTTCTAAAATGTTAAATAAATGTAAAATGCTTATAAACTTACGAAATAATGAATGAAATTATATTAACAAACCCAATTACAAGTAGCATTCTGAATTCCGTATATGCAAGTTCTAAAAAAATTAATTTTGCAGTTCCTTTTTTAAACTCATTTGCAAATGTCCTTTTAAATGAAACTACAACCAGTCAAATAGCAGACAAACGACTGTTAACAAGACTTGACGATAGTAATCTTATTACATTTGAAATACCAACTTTGCAAATCCTATGTGATTTAGGATTTATAATTCGATTTGATAATAAAATACACTTGAAGCTTTACATAACTGATTATGATACTTATGTTACTTCGTCAAACCTAACAAAAGGTGGATTTGAAAGTAATATTGAACTTACCATTAAAGTTGATTCTGAAAACTCTAAACTATGTTCTGAAATATTCAATCAGCTTTGGGAGAATTCAAAAGAAAACGAGGTGAATGCGGATTTTCTAAAAGCCTGCCTTCCAAAATATGAGATTTTGAAGAAGCGAGACCAATTTAAAGACAAAGATGTTGTCGTTAGTACCAGTGTTGTTAGAACAAAATTAGATATTGCGGAAATAATTGATGAAATTATTAAGTTGAATAAAGATTACACTAAAACTATGTATTTAGTTCATGAGGCTAATAAATTAAGAGAAATCTTAAAAAGTCAACTTAGAACCTCCTTTTCGACAGAGCTATTTTATACTCCTGCAAATCATACAAAAAGGCAAAATAATTTATTCTATGATTTTACGTACGGACATGAAGTGAAATTGGCGGGTACTGGATTAAGAGAAAAGCAGTTTAAAGCAGTTTTTGAACATCCAGAATTTAAGAAAGTAATTCAATATATTTTTCCAGAGATGGAAGGTATGAAGGCATGGAATCTTAAGGATGATAAAGAATTACTTTTATTTTGTCAAGGGATTTTTGATTTCAAAATTCCCCAATATTCTGAAGCTCTCCCTATCAGGTTAGCATCTTATTTTTATCCTGATTACTTCCTTCCGATATTTAAGCTAGACCATTTAAAAAAAGTATCTGATGCATTAAATATAAATACTGATGCAAAGACTAACGGTGAGCGATTGTATGCTTATACTTTACATATTAGTGAAAAATTAAAAGCTTTACCAAACAATAACAATTATATCAAGTCAAATATAGCCTACAGTATTTTATATACTTCTGAACTATACCATAAGTTACAAAATGGAGCGACCTATGAAAGTATTGAAGCAGAATATAAAAAACATTGGAAAAAGAAATATATTCAGAATGGATTGAGAATATTAAAGAACTTGGGAGCTGTGTGAGTTTAAAATTATGGAGTTATTATTAAAGTGGTTGAATGGATTGAGAATATTAAAAATTGGATATATAGATTAATATGGAACTTAAAAAATTTTTAACTGAAATTGTAAAAGATTGGGCTGCCATTCCTAAAAAAGAAAAGGAAGAAGTAATTGAAGCCTTACGGGGTGTTTTGAGTTTTGAGAATGGAGTATCAGGAGAAAAATATGCTTTAAAAAAATTAAAAAAACTAAATTCTGAATACGAATTTGTATTAACTGATGGAAGTAAATCACCCGCAGATATTGTTTGTTTGTTAAAGCATAAAGAATATTGGCATTTTGGACTTTTTCAAGTTAAGACGTCACAAGATACAAAAATGCTAAAAAGTGAAATTGACGAAAAAAAAACTTTACCCATTTTAGCAGAGATTATAAAAAAGAGATTTTTAATTAGCAAAGAAACTAGTCGATATAGAAAAAAACAACTATTTATAACAATTGGTTATT
Source organism: Flavobacterium sp. SM2513 (assembly GCF_050908145.1). Lineage (GTDB taxonomy): Bacteria > Bacteroidota > Bacteroidia > Flavobacteriales > Flavobacteriaceae > Flavobacterium. The sequence continues at coordinate 2,672,111 of NZ_CP194228.1, forward strand.
TAGGAATTTATAAGCAAAAAAAACATAGCGTTTATAAAAGTTTGCCTTACTCTAAATCATTTACTTTAAATAATTTGAGTCTGACAAACATTGATAAAACGGAAATTAAAAACAAATTACATAGGAATATAAAATGAGTGTTAGCTTCAATTATGTATTCATTGGTTTTGTGGCAATGGATAGTACTGTATGCTTTTTTTGTGTGATAGCGCTGAAAACGAAAATACTTTGAACTAGTTAACAGTAAGCTAAAAAAAAATACATATGATTATAGACAATAAAGTTATAAAACTGAAAGAAGTTTTAAAAGAATGGGTTGAAAAGTCTGACGAGGTATTAATATGCTCTCCTTTTATTAGTTATAACGATGTTTTATTTGAACTAATCGAGAATAAATTTAAAATGACGTTGATATGCCGATTATCATATCCAGCGAGTCCTGAATTATTTACGAAACTTCACAACTTCCGATCTCCGAAGTCTGTCGCTCTGCGAACGTCTCCGACTTCTCAGCATCTAAATTTCCAAAACAACATGACCCTCACAGATTTTCTATCAAAAACACACATCGCTCTGCGAACGTCTCCGACGGGAAAACTGTAATAAGAATTGGAAAATTATGCTTATGTTTGGAAGGTTAATGCGCAAGGGGTACTAAATAGGTGGTGGGAAAGTTTAATTTGAAAAAAGTGTATAAACTTGCGTATATTTACTAGTTGGCATACATTTGAGAAAAATTGAACAGATTAGATAAAATTAAACTTGAAGGAGTAAAAATAAATTTAGTTCATACTAATGATTTCTTGACGAACTTATTTTCCAAGAAAGAGTTCATTATTAAAAGTAAATATCCAACTATAAACACCATACAATGTTCTCTACAAAAAGGGAAAAGGTGCTTTGAGTATTCCGCAGGAGAAATATTACCTGAAGGTCCACCTGTGAAATATCAACATAAAAGTTATGGTTATCAAGACCCATTTGAGCTAATTAATGATGATTATCATTTTAGTGCTTATAATGGTGCAGGTTTAATAAACTTAAAAATTGGAAAAGGATTTACATCAACTGGAGAAATTAGAGAATTAAAGTCAAATTCATTTAATAACTCTGCTGGAATTCATAGAGCCATAATACCTAAACCAAAATTTCATAAACTTCCAATTAGATATATAAAATCAGAAGGTTTTAATGTCGGTTCTTCAATTAGGGTTGCAGGTTATTTTAATATTGTAATCAATAACAAGCAAATTGGAATTTTTGACTATAAGGTTAATGAAGTTGAATCTTTGATAATTGAAAACTATGACAAAATACAAAGCAATGATTTTGAAAATTATGTTTCAGCAATTACTTATTGTTTTGGTTTAGTTAGTGGACAGCTTTTTAGAGATGAAATTATAATTTTAAAGTATAATGATTCTAGATTTGAGAAAATAACTTCTTTTAATTATAAAAAGTTAGAAAATTCAATATCTGGAATTCCTGCATTAGACCCTCAATTATATTGGGAATTATCTGAATCTAATAAAGTTAGACCATATTTGGAAAAAGAAGTTTTTCAAAATTTAGTAAATAAAAGTCTTACGGATTTAAGATTATTCAGAGCTATTAGAATAATGTCGGAAAGCTGTCAATATCCAATAGAAATAAAGGCTTCCACATATTCAGTTGCTTTAGAAACTGTAAAAAATATAATTATAGAAGAAAATGAAGAAAAGATAAATCCATTCAAAATAAAGAAGAAAGCTAGTAATACAATCAAAGAATTAAAAAAAATAGTAGATGCTATTCCGGAATCTGAATTTAATAGTAAAAAAATGGTTTTGAATAAATTAGAACAATTAAATCAAGTCGGAAACAGAGACAGCTTTTTACTTTCTTTCAAACTATTAAACATAAAATTGAGCGAAGATGATGAAAGGTGCATAAATATGAGAAATGATTTTCTACACGGCAGAATTCCTTTTGATATTGAGAATGACCCAAAAGCATATGAATTGCATCACATCGTTTATAAACTTCATTTGTTAGTTTGTTCATTAATTTTAAAATATTCAGGCTTTTCTGGACTTATGCTTAACAATATAAAATTAGCGGATTTATTACATTTTGATAAGAAATTAAAAGAACCGTTATTCAGAAAAATATAAAAAACGTATGCCAACACCGTATAAAATTAATTGCTAGTTCTAGCCTACTTACGAAAGTCCTCGCGGACTTTCTATCTGTGATTTATTTGCTAACTTTAGTGCTTGAAACACGCAACTAATCTTATACAAACACGTTACCTGCAAGCTAAAAAAAATACTGATTAATAATGAAAGTCGTTTCTAAAACAAATAATTGGCGCATTAAAAATATAGTGGAATTTTTAATTGAATATTCGAAAAATGATAGTGACTATGTTTATTGGGCTGGTTGTCACGAAGTTTGGAAAGAATTATTGCAATTTTCGGAAAAAGACTGGACAGATTTACGTATTGATATTGCCGAATGGGATGAATTGATTGTGGAAGTTTTTATAGAATGTATTCTTTATGGCGATAGAGATTTTGAATTGAAAGCTACATCAAAATTGATTGATGAAAGAAGCGCAATTTTATGTTCAATATTTTCGATAAGGGATAGTTTCGGTATTAGAGATAATATTATTGAAAGCACACATATTTTCACTTTGGGTAATAAGAACAAATTAAGTGAATTATTGACAGTTAGAAATTGGGCGGTAACGATTGAAAAGGAATCCGATTACAAAATAGTTCCAATTTTAAAAGATTATCTAAATCAAGCTATCGAAAATACCATAAATCAAAAGAATGAATAATGAAACTGAATATTAGTACGGAAAAGCCTGCAGGTAACAGCTAGGTTTTCGTTGCGGCTGTATGCCGAACAATGAATCCTGTGTTGAACTGCCTGTCCCGTCTTTTATCGGGAGAACCGATTATATATCATCAATACTTATGGAGTTATCGATAAGTTGTTTGAGTGAATTTCAAGAGGATTAAGTGTCCTCTTTTTTTGTGGGGTAAAGTCAAGGTGATTTTTGCGTGTTTTCCTTCACCTTTGGGCATAATTTCCCTTACCCGTTAAATTAGTTTTTACAGGAAGCCCGCTCTCCGAAGTCTGACGCTCTGCGAACGTCTCCGACTTCGCAGCCTCTAAATTTCCAGAACAACATGACTCTCACAGATTTTCTATAAAAACACACATCGCTCAGCAAATGCCTCCGAGAGGAAAACCGTAATTACAATTGGAAAATTATGCTTATGTTTGGAAGGTTAATATACGCAAGGGGGACTGAATAGGAGGTGGGAAATATTAATTTGAAAAAGGTGTATAAACTTGTGTATATTTACTAGTTGGCAACAATATAAAAAAACCGAAAATTGATTGAAAATTTTAAAAAGATTGAATATTTAAAATATGGAAACGAAAGACAAAAACTTGCTTATTCTGAAATTAAAAAACATAAAATTTTAGAGAAACTTGAAAAATATAATCCAATTTTGACGGGTACTATTCCAATCGAAATAGATATACCCGAAAGTGATTTAGACATTATTTGTGAATGTCAAAATCATTCTGAATTTAGAGCATATTTATTAAATCAATTTTCTGACAAAAAGGACTTTAAAGTTTATTCAATAAAACAAAATGGCATTGAATCAACTATTGCGGTATTTAAAACGGATAATTTTTTGTTTGAGGTTTTTGGACAAAATATTCCAACGGAAAAACAAAACGCTTATCGACATATGATTGTTGAAAATAAAATTTTAAAAGAAAAAGGTTTTGAATTTAAACAAAAAGTGAAAGAGTTAAAATCTAACGGAATAAAAACGGAACCTGCATTTGCAAGATTATTAGGACTGGAGGGTAATCCATATACTGAATTGTTGAAGTTAGAAAAATAAACACTGTGGGTCACAATATATATAATTTATTGTTGATCTTTTGCCTGTTTACCAAAATCTTACGGAATATTCTATTTAGTTTATATTTGTTAACTTTACCGGTTAAAACACACTATAAAGTTTATACAACAACGTTGAATCCAATATTATATACGAAATGTCAATAACAAAGGAATCTGAGTTAATCGGAATGAAAAAAATTAGTGAAGTTGTTGGAACTACACTAAAATTAATGAGAGAATATGCTAAAGTTGGTATGTCAACTAAAGAGCTTGATGAATATGGTGGTGAAATTTTAAAAAGTTACGGAGCTAAATCTGCACCTTATGAAACTTATGCCTTCCCTGGTTACTCTTGTATAAGTGTAAATGAAGAAGCTGCACACGGAATACCATCAGAGAAAAAAATTCTACAAGAAGGAGATTTAATTAATATTGATGTATCAGCAGAGCTAAATGGTTTTTGGTCTGATAATGGTGGTTCTTTTGTTCTTGGAAAAGATATTCATAATCACCAACCTCTTGTAGACGCTTCTAAAAATATTTTACGCAAAGCAATAAATAATATCAAAGGTGGAGTGAAAATTTCAGAAATTGGATATTTAATAGAAACTGAAGCAAAAAAATCAGGGTTTAAAGTCATTAAAAACTTGGCGGGTCACGGAGTCGGCAGAAGTTTACACGAAGAGCCAGAAAATATTTTAAACTACAGAGTTAAAAGTAACACAGAACGATTTAAGAAAAATACAACGGTAGCAATAGAAACTTTTATTGCAACAAAATCAACTGCTGCTGTAGAATTAAATGATGGTTGGACTTTAGTTGGTAATAAAGGAGGCTATGTAACTCAACACGAACACACTATACTTGTAACTGATAAACATCCTGTTATATTAACAGAATCCAACAATATTTGGGATTAAGAATATAGATAAGTTGCCTTTTATGGGCAGTTTAAAAACTTACGAACAATCATTACAAATCCCAGTTAGAACACAATTTACATTTTGGACTTCATAACCATTAGGAATTGAATACTCAGGAGGTACTTGCATGCATTCTGACTATTCCGATGAAAGTGAACACCCTATTCCGACCAAAGTGAACAGTGGTTTTAATGATGATTTCTTGGGTTAAAATTAGACAAAATTATTTATTCCCGCTCTCCGAAGTCTGACGCTCTGCGAACGTCTCCGACTTCGCAGCATCTAAATTTCCAGAACAACATCACCCTTACAGATTTCTATAAAACCACACATTGCTCTGCAAATGCCTCCAAGAGGAAAACCGTAATTACAATTGGAAAATTATGCTTATGTTTGGGAAGTCAATACGCAAGGGGTACTGAAATAGGAGGAGGGAAATATAAATTTGAAAAAAGTGTATAGACTTGCGTATATTTACTAGTTAGCAGTAATGCACCCGCTGAAACCGAAAATAAAGAGAAATTTAAAATATGGAAAACTATATTTATCTGGAAAAAGTTTCATTATGGAAGAAAATCATTGGAAATTTATTCTTGATTTTCGGAATATTTGGCTTGATATTTATTAACTTTAAAATTGGACCGCAATATATTTTCCTTTGGGTTTTTCTATGTTTTGTTGGAGTGTTTTTTATTTCAACAGAAGGTTTAGAAATCAATTTCAATAAGACAAACTACAGAAAAATAATCTCTATGTATGGAATCAATTATGGCTTATCTTGGAAATATTATCCGAAAATAAATTTTTTAGCTTTAGTCGAAACAAATATTAAGCAAACAATTGGAGGAAGAACTTTTAACTCGACAGCAACTGCTACTTTATCAAGTAAAATGGTTAAAATAAATCTGTTCGACGAAAATAGTAAACATATAACTTTGTATATTGCTAACAACCGAAATGAAGCAGTTCAGATTGGAGAAAAAATACAGAAAGTTTATAATGTAGAAATGAAAAAGAATTTCGACTAATAAGCACTACCCGCTCTCCGAAGTCTGACGCCCCGCTCTGCGAACGTCTCCGACTTCGCAGCATCTAAATTTCCAGAACAATATCACCCTCACAGATTTCTATAAAAACACACATTGCTCAGCAAATGTCTCCGAGAGGAAAGCCGTAATTACAATTGGAAAATTATGCTTATGTTTGGGAAGTCAATATGCAATGTTTTGACCCCTATAAAACAAGAGTACTATTCTAAATTTCGGTTTTTTAATTAAGCGGTTAATTTTTTCATTACTATTAGATGTTTATCCGAGTTCCATTTCTGCATAGGAGTAATTCTTCCTAGGAGACCATGAAGTCGTTCATTGTTATAAAAAGACACAAATCGTTTCAATATCTGCTGAATCTCTCCAAAATTTCGATAGTCGAACCGTGAAAATACTTCCTTCTTCAAGATTCCATGATAAGCTTCTATATGAGCATTTTCTTCTGGTGTTGCGACATGTGTAAATTCTTGTTGAACTCCTATTAATCCTAAATACTCACGGACACTTTTAGCTATAAATTGACTTCCATTATCACTCCTAATAACTACGCTTTCAGGGTAGTTATATTCGTCAAAAAGTAGAGATAGTAGTTCTATAACGTGTTTTTGCTTTATATTGAAAGAAAAATAATCCTTTAAAATTCGTCGTGTATGAACATCAATTACAGATAACAAATAAGCATTTTTACCCACATTTGGCACCCACACCATTTTAATATCCATTTCTAAGCATTGGAAGGGTCTGGAAGTATAAACCTTCCTAAATTTCACAAACTTGCGTCCAGCACCACTTCTATTAATTCTATTCTCAAGCTTTAAAAGACCTTCCTCCTTCATAATTCGGTACAGTTTTTTATGATTTATTAGGTAGCCATCTCTATTTAGATATTTGGTCATCAACCGATAACCACAGTCTATAAATTCATGTTTTAAAATATCTTTAATAGACTTAACAACATCTGATTGACTAACAAAACCACTGTTTTGATGGAACGTTACTTCCGTAGGATGATTGCCCTTCTTACCAAAACTAGGTTTTCTATAGTAGCTACTAGTAACCATACCAACCATCTTTATTATTTTAGCCTTGCTACACTTATGCTTTTGAAAAATATAGTTCACTAAATCTTTCTTGGATCGGATGTCCCAAACTTTTTTTTTAAAAGCTCCCTTTGTACCTCTAATTCTATTTCTTTATTGCTTAGTAGCTTGCGTAGAATACGATTTTCCTCTTCTGCCTCTTTAAGCTCTTTGCTTTTAGTGTCATAGGTGACTTTTAAGCCAGCCTCGCCTTTGTGCTCATACTTCTTCTTCCAGTTATATAAACTTGCGGTACTCACGCCAAACTTACGGCATGCTTCTATAATACCACTATCTTCTGAAGCTGCTAGTATTTCTAGCTTCTGAGCTAAAGTCCATTTCTTGTATTTCATATCTCAAATATATAATTTTGAAATTTAAAATAACACTCCGAACTATTAAGGGGCTAAACTATGCAAGGGGTACTGAATAGGAGGTGGGAAAGTTTAATTTGAAAAAAGTGTATAAACTTGCGTATATTTACTAGTTGTAGCCAATTTGAGAATGACAGAATTACTAAAAACATATATTTTAAAGAAATGGTGGTTACCATTCTTATTGTTCATTTTAGCTTCTTTAATTTTTCTTGTTCTTATATCATCTACGAATAAAATTTTATTGAATATATCCGATTATTTTTTGCTCTTTACCATTATCCTCTTGCTAATTGCTGGATTTGGGCAACTAATCAAGGGAAAGTGGTATATAGGAATATTACAATTGGGAACTTTATTTGTTGGTATTTTAGGCTTAATTTTTATTTCTACTTTTATGTCAATGTTTGGGCCTGACACAGATACTTTTGCTGATAATTTAAAATTACCTGAAAATGTAAAACTGGAAAAACCCATTGATACAAAAATGGGTGATAATTTTGAGTCTATAAGACCTGACAGTATAAAGAAAATCTCAAAAGATAAAATTGATTTTCAACTTTACAATTCTTTTCAACCTGGTTTATATGAGTATGATTTATGGATTAATTCTAAACAAAATGGAACAGTCTTTCTAAAAGCATTTGAAATAACTCAAGAAATAGAACTTTCTGTTCCAAGACTTAAGGAAAGGTCAAGTATGAGAATTAATGCTACAAATGACAGCATAAAAAGATTTAGCACTGTTGCTGATTTTACGATTTACGAAGGTGATTGGGGAAAACCTTATGGTGCTAGATTTGAAATTTGGTTCAAGCCAGATAATGGTGGAAAGGAAAAGAAATTATTAGAAAAAAATTATATAATCGAAGGATGGATGAGATAAAAACTTGCTACAACAGTTAGGTTTCGTTATGCTTGAAAATCAATAATTAACCCATTGTTGAACGGAATCGATTAGATGCCGTTAAGACTTATGGAGTTATTGTTAAGGTGTTTGAATGGAATTTAAGAGGATTTAGAGTCCTCTTTTTTTGTGGGATTAATGTGGCTAAAGTCTTGCGTTGGATGTTTAAAAACAGCAGGTGAACTGTTTTTATGTAATTAGTTTTTTATATTTGGAAGGTAATAATAGAAGTTTTTTCACAGACTGACGTTGTATGCCATGTTGCCAAAAAACGAAATTTAGAATAAACTATAACCATAAATTAAATAACAGGGTAAATTATGATGGGACTTTTAATAAAATACTCTGAATTTTATGGTAAAAACATTCCACAAAATCCAATTAACCTAATTAAGTGTATTCCAAAGGAAGAACTATTAGCAACAATTGCATCAATAAATAATAGATTAAAACCTGTACATAGTTCACACATTGATGATTCTAGAGATACACAAATCGATTGTTTAAGAACTGTTTTTTTAGACAACAAAAATTCTCCATCACAATCTAACTGTAAAAGTTTTGTATATAAATTTATAGATTCGCCAAGGAATTATACTTTATTTACTAGAGTTACATGTTTATATGCATTCCAAGAAATAATTGCTAGTGATGGATTTGTAGAAGAAACACCTGAATATACGATTGAAATTAGAGAAAATATTTTAAAATTTCTTCTTATAGTAAATGAAAATATTTTGATATTCAATAACGAATATTCTGATAAGGACAGAGAAGAATTGGGCGATAAATTTTTTGAATATTTTATGTTTAAAGAATTACCTCATAATCAATATTATGTTTCATTTAACTCAATAAATGTATTTTATAAATCGTGGATTTTATTTAAATTGTTAAATAACGACTCCAATTTTGGAAATCATTTGAAAATCTATTTAAAACAAACTTTTGATGTTGATGAAATGTCAGATTTTTTCAAAAAACAAATGTATTCATATTTTCAAAGTCATGATGATAATTTGAAAATGCAATATCTAAATGTAAAAAAAACAAACATAGAAGTAATAAAGATTCTTGATAAATTTAGTGAAAGAAATAATTTCCCACTTTCAGAAAAGGATGACTTGAAAATCTTTGAATTTCTTGACTTAAAAAAAAGTCCACTATACAAAAATGAAGGAAACGATGGGAAGGATATAATAACATATTTAGTTCTTGATAATACACTTTTTATTGAAAAAACATATTCTCTTTTTATAAATGACTTTTGGTTTGATTATTTGAAGCCAAATAATATATGTAATAGAAATGACTGGGGAAATTTTATTGGAACGGTGTTTTTTGAACCTTTTCTAGAAAATATATTTAGTAATGCTTTTCAAAATAATCGAAGAACGGTTTACAGATCTACTGATGATTTAAAATTCAAACTCAATCAACAAAATGAAATTGAATACGCAGATTTTTATATCCGAGAAAAAGGGAAAATTATTCTAGCTGAAGCAAAAAGCAATTATTTGCCTCTTATAAATGGTTATAAAACTGTAAAAACAATCGATGATTACAAAGCATTAGATTTGACTAAATTTTATAAAGATTATGGACTTACTCAATTGGCAAATAAAACAATTAAAGAATTTCATAAATACAAATTTCATATCAATGACAAGGATTTTTCTTTTAAGAGAAAAGTCAAATTACATCCAATGTTAATTGTAAACGACCCGATTTTTAGTTCTGGCTTTGCATCGTTTGCATTTAAAAGAAAATTCACTGAACTTTTGAAAAGTGAAAACATAGAAATCGAAAATGAGCAACAAATTATTTTTCCACTCACAATTATAAACGTTTCAGAATTACAAGAACTGGAACAAAGTTTACAGGATGCTGATGAAAATATTTTCAATATAATAAGATATTATAATTCAATTACTAATGTAAACAGAATTCCAAAAGAAGGAAGTTTTATAGTTCTTAAAACGATTGAACATGCAATAAATAAAAGAATAAAATCTAAATTAATTGCAAATCGAATTAAAAAACTAACCTGGCTAGAAGATGCAAATTAAAAAAAAACACGGCATATAACAGCTAGGATTTCGTTGCGGCTGGAAGCCGAACAATGAATTGCAAATCACCGAATCTAAAATAAATAGAAATCAATGAGGTAATCCTGTGTTGAACTGCCTGTCCCGTCTTTTATCGGGAGAACCGATTATATATCATCAATACTTATGGAGTTATCGATAAGTTGTTTGATTGAATTTCAAGAGGATTAAGTGTCCTCTTTTTTTGTGGGGTAAAGTTAAGATGGTTTTTGCGTGTTTTCCTTCAGCTTTGGGCACAAGTGCCCTTACCCGCTCTCCGAAGTCTGTCGCTCTGCGAACGTCTCCGACTTCGCAGCATCTAAATTTCCAGAACAACATGACTCTCACAGATTTTCTATAAAAACACACATCGCTCAGCAAATGCCTCCGAGAGGAAAACCGTAATTACAATTGGAAAATTATGCTTATGTTTGGAAGGTCAATACGCAAGGCCTACTAAATAGGAGGTGGGAAAGTTTAATTTGAAAAAAGTGTATAAACTTGCGTATATTTACTAGTTAGCTGTAATTTAAACAAACGACTGTAAATAAAACAATTATGAAAATAAAATTCTACATAAATTTTGACTTAAACATAAGAGGCGATTATAAAGGACTCTATAAATGGCTTGATAAAAATAAAGCTGAAGAAAGAGGGAACAGCTATGCTCTGATTAGGGATTATGATTTTCCTGAAACAGAAATTAAAGGTTTAACTACAATAGCAGAAAAAAGTACTGCTTTTGCCAAATATTTAAGGAATGAACTTAAGGAGTATGTAGAAATTGCAAAAACAGACAGAATATACATAACTTTTAAAGTATTAGGAGGAGATAATATAGGTGGAATATTTTTATTTGGAAGAAGTCAGTCTAGTCCTTGGGAAGGATATGCAGATGTCGATAACAATGATGTAAATTTTGATTTATAATCTATGAAAAGTTTGATTATTGACACTTGTTTTTGGATAGCTCTATTTAATCCTGAAAAAGAGCCACAGCATCAAGAAATTGTTGAGTTAATAGTAGATATAATTGACAACCACACAATTTTAATTCCATATCCTACATTGTATGAATTCCTCGATTCTAAATTTTCCCGCAAAGATAGACTAATACAATTCTATAACGAATTGTCAAAACCTAATTTTGTAAAAATTGATGACTCAAAATATAAGGAAAAAGCATTAGATAATTTTTTTATAAAATCAACACAAAAAATGGAAGATGTAAGTTTTGTTGATGAAATAATTAAAGAAATGATTGATGATGAAAACTTGAAAACTGATTTTATTATAACATTTGACAAAGCTTTAGAGAATTATGCATATTCTAAAAATGTGAAAAGTATATAAACTACAGCTAACCGCCATTTTGAGCTAGCTGGAATTTAGTGGAATTATCGTTTCGCATCAAGTTTTCGTTAAGCCGAAAATTGAGCGGTTACGAACTTCCAGCCATCTCAAAGTGGCATAACGTTAGCTGCTATATTAACACAAAATTCCAATAGAATGATAAATTTAAACGAGTTGAATTTTACAAAAGATAATGACGAATGGTACTTTGAGGAGTATTTCAGCCCAATTACTGAATTTTGTGAAAGCTATTCAAATCTAAGTGGTTATGTAAGTGTTTGGGTAAAACAACATGATTATGATAACGAAACATATTTGGAAAAACCGCACAAATACCAAGAAAATGCATTTAACTACTTTGTTGAAAATACCGAATTGGTATTAAACGCGTTATGCAACGGAATTATAGAATATTATCCTAAAATGCTTCAAGAATATAATCTTGAAGATATTCCTGAGTTGAAAAATCTATCATTAAGTACCATTTCTGATGTTAAAAAAACAATTTCAATTGATGTAATAAATATTATAGGTCAATCAAAAGACGATTTTGGTTATTTAGGTTTCAGTGGTAGATGCCCTTGGGATCCTGAACATGGATTTGGAGTAGTTATGCACAAAGACAGAGTAGTAAAAATAGAAGATGCTGACATAGCTGATTCAAATCTAGATATCATATACGAGGACAAAATGTCTAAAGAAGAATGGAATGCTTTTAACGAAGAGATGGAAAAAAATAGAGTTGAAAATCTTGCTAAATATGAAAAAGAAAGGGAGGAAATTCTTCGACGAGAAAACGAAGAAAGAAAAGCATCCCAACAAGAAGAAAAGAAATTAGAAGAAAAAAATATTATTAAAAAGTGGTGGCAATTTTAGAAAAAATAAAATACAGCAGCTAACAGCAAGGGTTTCGTTGCGTCTGTAATCCGAACAATGAACCCAGTGTTGAACGAAACCGATTACGTGCCTTGAATACTTATGCATTTATCGTTAAGTTTATAGAAATAGTGGGAGGATTTAGGGTTCTCTGTTGCAGAAAAAGCGGATGTGTAGTGTTAAATATATTTGCTTTTCTTTAAATTTTTATTTTGATTAATGCTTAAAAACTATTTGTTTTACCTGTAAAAAACTATCTTCGTGTACTTCTAAATTAAGATTTAAATGGCTACTCAACTAAATTTGTTTGATATTGTAAACCAACCCTTTATGGCAATTTCTACTGACTTATTCCCTGATTCGGAATCGGACGAAGTAGAATTCAAATCTGCAAAAGGGGGCTTTCCAAAGGATTTTTGGAAAACTTACTCTGCATTTGCAAATTCAAATGGTGGTGTAATTGTTTTAGGTGTAAGCGAAAGAAAAGGTGTTTTTGTTTTTGATGGTTTGACCCAAGACTTAATTGTAAAATACCAGAAAGAATTTTGGAATAATGTAAACAATCGGAATTCGGCTTCAATTAATTTGTTGAGTAATGATGACGTTAAGTCTGTAGACGTCAATGGGAAAGAAGTTCTAGCATTTAATATACCGGCAGCAGAAAGAAAAAACAAACCAGTATATTTGACATTAAATCCATTTAAAAACACATACAAAAGAAATTACGAAGGGGATTATATTTGTAAGGATGAAGAGGTCAGGCGTATGTTAGCTGATGCTGACCTGTCTTTTAGTCCAGATTCTAGAATATTAGAGGGGTTTAGTTTAACGGACATTGATTTATTCTCATTAAAACAATATAGGCAGATATTTGCTTCTATTAGACCTTCACACCCATGGTTATCAATGGAAGATAAAGAGTTTTTAGAGCAGCTAGGTGGCTATAGGAAAGACCGAAAAACCAGTAAAGAAGGATTGACAGTTGCAGGAATGCTTATGTTTGGAAAATTCTTAAGTATAACTGATGAAGAATGCTGCCCAAAATTTTTTCCGGATTATCGGGAAGTATTGTCTGATAATGAAGATACTCGCTGGACCGACAGGATATATCCTGACGGTACATGGGAAAGTAATCTTTTTCAATTTTATAAACTTGTATATCCAAAATTATCCTCAAGACTTCCAAAGCCATTTCAGTTGGTTAAAGGGCAAAGACTTGAGGATACAGCAGCTCATGCTGCGTTACGAGAGGCTTTTGTTAATTCACTTATTCATACTGATTATAGTGCACCAGGAAGTATTGTGATTAAAAGTACCTCTAATTCGTTTTCATTTACTAATCCAGGAACTTTGTTGGTTACTATTGCACAGTTTTACAAAGGTGGCATCAGTCAGTGCAGGAATACAAATCTTCAAAAGATGTTTTTGATGATAGGTTCAGCTGAAAAAGCAGGAAGTGGAGTAAATAAAATACTTTCTGGCTGGAGTTCCTCTCATTGGCGAAGACCATATGTAACTGTGGAAAATGAACCTGACAGGATTATTTTAGAAATGCCAATGTTTAGCATTATCCCTGAAGATACGCTCCATGATTTAAAAAATTTATTTGGTTATAATGTTGAAACATTAGGTAAAGACGAGCTTACAGCTTTGGCGATTTGTCATATTGAAGGGGATATAACTAATACACGTTTGCAATATGTAGTGGATAAGCACAAAACAGAGATTACGAAAATGCTACAAGATCTTTGTAAGAATGGGTATTTAATTTCAGAGAATAAAAGTCGCTGGACTACTTATCGTTTAAATACAGATATTGTAGTAGATGGTAAGTATGTAAATGAAGTGAATAGTACTACTGGTAGTCTTAATCGGTTTGTAGATGATTCCATACAAGATTTACCAACTGTTGATTTAAAGCATTTACCTGATGATGTTGAAGATGGTTCTATTATGGACAATTCTAATATGGATAGTTCTAATATGGATAGTTCTAATATGGATAATTCTAATATGGATAGTTCTAATATGGATAGTTCTATTATGAATAGTCCTAATATGGACAGTTCTAGTATGGATAGTTTTAGTATGGATAGTTCTACTGTTAACACTTCTAGTTATAACAGTACTCGAGATATATTTTCTATTTCTAAAGCTGATTCTATAAAAAAAAGATACACTTATCATGAAATTGCTAAAGAGATAATTAAGATATGTTCTATGGAGTATAAGGCTGCAGCCACAATAGCCAAAGAAGTGAATAGATCAGAAAAATATTTAAAGAACAATATTTTTCCAAAAATGATACATGAGGAAAAGTTATTGAAACTCCACCCTGATAATCATCCAGACCAAAAATATATGGCTAAAGACAAATAATTTGAATAATTTATGTTTTTAAATTTGCAGGTATGGATATGCAAATAAAAGATGGAGTTTAAGTTAAGCGACATTTTTATAATTATTTGATTGATTGTTAAATTCCTTTATTGTCATGTATTTCAAAGCTGAATGTCTTCTTTTTTGATTGTACCAGAGTTCAATGTATTCAAAAACTTGAAGTTTCATTTGTTCTTTTGAAATGAGCTTATTGCCGTAGATTAATTCCGTTTTTAAAGATTTAAAAAAGCTCTCTGCCACTGCATTATCCCAACAATTTCCTGTTCTACTCATGCTTCGAGTTACTTTATATGAGTCTAAAACATTTGCAAATTTGTTGTTAGCATATTGGACACCTCGATCAGAATGAAAAATTAATCCATTTTGCACATTTCTGTTTCTAATTGCCATTTTCCATGATGCTAGAGTTGTTTCATTTGTACTCATTCCATCACTTAAGCTCCAGCCGATAATTTTTCTGTCATACAAATCCATTACCGTTGTTAAATACAAAAATCCTTCTTTAGTGTGAATATATGTAATGTCTGAAACCCATGCTTTTGATGGCTGAGAAACCAAAAATTGTCTGTTTAACACATTCTCAACAAGTAAATAATTATGTTTAGAATCAGTGGTAATCTTAAATTTTTTACTCAACTTACTTTTCAAACCAAGTTCTCTCATATATTTTGCAACTGTAATTCTTGAAATCTGAAACCCTAAAATATTTAATTCCATTGTTATTCGTGGACTACCATAGCGCTGTTTGGATTCAAAATAAAGGGATGTAATTTTTTCTTTTAAAACATTCATTTTCTGAAGTCGCTTAGAAATGGCAGCGATTTTCCACCGGTAATAGCCACTTTGGCTGACTTTTAAAACTTTACACATTTTTTCAATCGGAAATATTTTTGCATGATTTTTAATAAAATCAAATATCATCGACCGCTCTTGGAAAAAATGCCCACTGCTTTTTTTAATATATCTCGTTCTAATTCAGCTTCTTTCAACTTTGCCTCTAATTCGCTAATTAGTTTTTGTTCTGATGTTTGTTTTAAAATTCCATTACCAGGAAAGCTACCAGCACCAAACTTATCGTAATCCTTACGCCACTTATAAAGCATACTAACACGAATACCTAATTCTCTGGCTAATTCAGTTATGTTGGAACGTTCATTGCTTAGTTCTACAGCTTTTATTTTAAACGCTGCGTCATAAATTTTTCTCTCTTTTGTCATAAGTTAAAATTAAGGTTTTTTCTCTTAACTTAAACTCCCAGCTAAATTAGTACATCCACAGTATATATGGTAACACTTATGGAGTTATTGTTAGGGTGTTGGGAAGGATATGAAGAGGATTATTTGTCCTCTTTTTTTATGCAGTAAAACAGGTAGTTGTGTTGGTAGGGGATTGAAATTAATGCTTATTTTTATGGGTTACGGAAAACCGTAAATAGCTATGAAAATGTTTTTATAAGTTTGAAATGTCATTATTAAATTTTAAGGAAAACTTGTTTTAGGCAAAATGAAAAATGTGTTTTAATTATAAATTTTATAGTAATTGTAAAAATGTAGTTAAAATTCTACGATACTGTGTAGGTTAAAAGAGTTATTTTTGGATAAGTCTTATTTTTCATAATAGTGAGTCTTTGTTAAAAGTTGCTTTCAGTTTATGTAGTATTAGAAAGTGGATTCATTATTTTATTTAAAAAGATTATTCACTTCGATGGTGTGACTGATGGGTAGTAAAAGAAGATGTATGCTGTAGAAAATAATTAATTAACATAAAAAAACAAAAATTATGGCACTTAAACCAGGACCAAAAAGAATAGCTGACTCAACAGGAAAACCTGACAGACGTCATCGTGATAATAAAGATACTCCAGGAAATACACCTTCTTTGAAACCACCTGTGCCGAAGAAGAAATAGTAGTTATCGGTAAGGGTTTAATTTTAGAACACGATAGATGCTTGTGCATCTTTTGTATGTTCTAAAGTTAAAACAGGTATTTATACGGGTATGGGATTTGTTTATTTGATATATTTTTGGAGAATGCGGGAAACCGTAATTAGATGTGAAAATGGTTTTATAGGTTTGGAGTGTTTTGTAAGGCGTTCTGAAGTTAAGCAATCGATACCTGATGAAGCACTTATTATTGGCAACAGTGTTCCAATGTCTTTACATGTTAAAGTTTTTAAGGCATATCCTTCACCTGACAGTGACAACTGCAAAATTAATGAAGAATGGTATAAATAAAATCCTATGGTAGAATATAAAATTTCAGTAAATCAGTTGGCAAGTTTTTCAAGAAGCACGGATTCTAAGAAACGCTCAATTGTAAGGCAACAAAAGAATCCCCCTGCTATTTTAGTGGGTAGGTACGGTATGGCAAAAGCACGAATAAGAAAGGCTATATCAACCAATGGTGATATTCAACCAATATTAAGTGGAATTGAAGTATTAAAAGCTAGAACGCCAGATACTGATTGGAAAAAAAATGATAGACATGTTTCAATAGAAGCAATGGAACGCTTTATAAAAATGAAGCTACCGAGTGTTTTACAAGACCATAAATATGAAATTTTGCCAAAGCTTAAAACAAAATCATTTTATGTAAATGGTGTAGAAATTCTTGTGTCGCCTGATTTGATTATCAAAGCTTTAATTGATGGTCAGTACTTTGTAGGTGCGGTTAAAATACACGTTTCTAAAAATGATTTATTTGATTCTGCTCAAAATAGATATGTAACAACTTGTATATATCAGTATCTAGATTTACAATTTGAAAACAGCCTTGATGTTTTTGTTCTGCCTGAGCTCTGTATATGTGTTGACGTTTTTGCTGATACATTTAGAAATGCACCTGAAAATATTGAAAATACGTTGGTTGAAATAGAAGTAATGTGTGAAGAAATTAAAAAGATTTGGACATTAGTTTAGATTAAAATGAAAAAGGTATTTTGCATGTTGAAGTAAAGGCTCATTGTGATGAATTAGAAAAAGAATGTAAAGGAAAGCATTTGGCTACAAATGCTTCTAAAAATTCTATTATGAATCATGAGCAAATAGGCTCAGCTATTAGTCAAGCTAAAATTGAAATCAGCAAAACAATTAGTAGTATTGCTATTTCGAGAGATAACTGCTACCAACTGTCCAATCGTATTGCTTATGCTTGGTGGTTGGCGAATCAAGTTGTCCCAGTAGTATTAATATATCTTGGTTTTTTGAATTGTGAAGAAATGAATTATGGCAATAATCGACTTTTTCATAGCGATATAGATTGGTAAGATACTTTTATGGGTCATGTAAAAAAGGTTGGAGCTACGGGACTATTGGATAAAAGAATACAATGTGTTAAGAGTTCGTTTACTATAATTTGTAGAAGTTATCAATAGATTGATTAAATATTAAAAATAAGATTAAATTATGACCATAAAAATTGTTTTAACATGAAAATAAAGCTATCAAGGGGAGAATGGTTCACATTTTCCATTTTTGGACTACTTCTTTGTTTAACTCCATATCTATTCACAAGAGATTGGGGATTCTTAAAATTTGAAGATGTAGGTGGTACAATTGGAGGTGTAACTGCTCCATTCTTAAGTTTTTTTGGTTCTATTTTAGTTTATTTAGCTTTAAAAGCACAAGTTAAAGCTAATCGGCAAGTTCAAGATCAATTCAAAAGACAACAGGAATCAGAATATTTCAGAGAGAAGATCGTAATGATGAATGAAAAAATTAACATCCTTAATTTTGAGGTTAATAATTTTTTCTATCTCTATAGGGATATTGAAACATTAGGAGGTCCTCATGATACTGAATATAAAGGCTCTCAAGCAATTTATACTTTACTTTCAAAGAACATAACTACCTTTTACGGAAAAAGACAAAGAGATTCATTTTTGGTGCAACCAAAGTTTACAGAATTGTATAAATTATTAAACTACTTTTCTGATACATTAACGATGATTGAACGAGAGCAATATGATTTAGACTTAGAAAAAGATGAGATTATTAAAAGTAATTTTTTTTCTGTTTTAAGATACTTGTTTGAGGCCAAAATAAAATGGAATTTCAAAGCATTAGAAGATAAAAAATCAGTACACAATAATTTATGTGATGGTGATTGTGGACTTAATCACGGATTGCCTGTTGAATTATTCGATGTTGTTGATGAGATAAATGAAAAACTTATTATGGTAAAAAGTAATTAAATAAAAATTATGAGCTACAAATTAACAATAGAAGAATTTGATACTAACATATCCCAATATGTTGAACGTTTAAAAGTTAATATTAAAGATATAAAATTCAACAGAGAAGAAGGAGTAAGGTTTGTAATTTCGAATGAACTGGATAGCACAACTTTATTTGAAAACAAAAAAAGTAAGGGTGTTTATTTGTTTGAATTAAATCTGGACAATGCCAATCTTGTTGGAACAAAAAGAGCAACAAGGATTAAAAATTTTGCAGAAGCTTGGAAGAAAAAAAAGAATGATTCGTTTTTTTCTTCCAGTGTTATCAAAAAAAGATTACAATTCAGGACAGATTTTGATGAGCAGTGGTTGCCACTCTACATCGGAAAGAACAAAAATATTTACTCTAGAATAAAAGAGCATATTGATTTATCACCCGGTAAAAATACCTATGCAATGAAGCTCAGACATAGAAATAATCTGCACGGATTAGAATTTAGAGTATCAATACTAGAAATCGATGTTGTTAATTATGATTTTATTGTTCCGCATATAGAACGCTCCCTACGTGAAGAATACCATCCGTTAATAGGGAAACAGTAATATTCAAAAGATTATTTCCTATTATTTTACGAAGATTTGTAAAAAATAATAATTTTAGAAAGCTTTAAAACATGAACAACATCAAAACAATTTCCAGTTATACAAAAAAAGCGATGGAAATCCTTTGTTTACCAGAAGTTTTAATCATGACCTTTTTATGAGGTATCAGCTTTTGATATTATTGAGCATATCGAAAGTTTTTAGAGTGTTTTAGACAAGTTTTAGTGAGTTTGAAATAGTATAATAATGTCACATATGAATCAAGACAAATTTAAATTTAGAGGCATTGTTCTCTATGATATCCAAAGGAACGGATTTCTAAATGGCGTTTATAGTAACAACCATCCTGCTACAGAGGGAAGAATATTTACCGAAACAGCGAGGTTAAGACCAGGAATAGCTGAAGATGCACCTGTACGAATCTATGACTCATTCTATTTTGACATTGAAGGAGGACATGAGTGCGTGTTGACTTTTACTATAACCGATGGCGTTTATGTTGCAGAATGGCGATTAGATAATGGCCGCACTATTTTTAGAGGTGAGGGTTTTTTAATGAATGATAAGCAAATTGCTATTTCATATTGGTTAGCAAATTAGTAGCGGTATCATAAAAATAGAAGTAAGAAAATAATCGATTGCGTGCTGTTAACTCTTATGGAGTTGTCGTAAAGGTTGTTGGAGAATATAAGTACATGTGAGGTAAGGAAAAGTAAAAATAGATTTCAGTTAAGAACCGTTTGATTTAGCAGCCAAAATAAAAATGTATGAATACGATTGATACTATTTTAAATATAGCAGAAGAATTTCAACATGAAATTGACGCGCTATGGAAAGATGATAAATTTTCAGAAATTGAAGTGATTAAAAGAGGGTATGGGGTGCATGCTGAAATAATAAAAAATGCTATTTTATTTGTCGGAATCAATCCCTCTTTTACGAAGAATTCAGAGATAGATAATTATTTTATCAAAATACATCAAGATGGTACTAGTGTAAAAACTTATGCTGATGGGACATTTAGTGAAAGAGAGAAACCATATTCGTATTTCAAAAAATTTGTAGAAATCATAGCTAAACTAAAGGGAAGTACTGATTTTAAAGATTTAAAATGGATGCATGTAGATTTGTTATTTCACAGAGAAACGGAACAAAAACTTATTAGTGTTCTGAAGAAAGACAAGAAGACGCCTAACGGAGCTGCTTTCATATACGGACAGTTTGAAATTGCAAAAAAGATAATTGCTAAATCAGAACCAAAAGTAATTGTGGTTTCTAACTCTAAAGCTAGAGATTTTTTAAAAAACAAAGAGGGCAAAAATAACTTAGGATTTGACTTTAAATTTGATTCGAAATTAGGAACTGAGACAATCGTAAATCATCCTACATTGGAAGGTGTACCTGTTTTCTTCACTAGTATGCTTACAGGACAACGGGCTCTGGATTTAGGGTCGTATGAGCGACTGATTTGGCATATTAAGTATGTGTTGGAAAAAAGATACAGTTTTGAAAATGAATTAAGTTAGAAGGCGATAAAGTTAAATTAGCAGTTATTCACTTCTTACGTTTTACGGACTATTTTATAATAGTTATTATCGTATAATCGTAACAAATATTTTTTTAACTTTACGACAACTAACAAATTTAAAGATGATGCTGCCTATTAACCAATTACGTGATTTATCCGCTCTCTTTTCAAGGAGTGAAGTAAGACGTTGGTTGAAAAATGATTTTAAATCAATTGATGTAAAGCTCAATCGATACCATTTGTTAGAAAAAAACAAAGGCAGTACTTATTTATCTGTTTTAAAGAAAACCTACAAGATTTTAGAACGTCAATATCCCAATGAGTACATCCTTAAAAATGAGTTCTTAAACCAGTGGCTTAAAAAGGAGTTAGGTACTACAGATTCTGTATTGTACAGTGAATTTAGAATTGGAAAAGCGATTGCTGACTTGGCTATGTTTAATGGCGTTTCTAAAGTATTTGAAATAAAAACGATTTTAGACAAAGAATATCGACTGTCCAATCAGTTGCAGGAGTATAAGAAACTTTTTAATGAAATATATATTATTGTCCCTTTAGAACATTTGTCGAAATATATAGACTATGATTTTTCGGTAGGTTTGATCACTTATGACACACAGAGTCGCACTTTTAACCGTGTTAGATGTTCCGAAAGAAATGTCCAAATTGATTTAGATGTTATAATGCAGGTATTGCACACTAAGGAATATCTGTCCATCACAAAGGAATATTATAACGAGCTCCCACCAATGAATGCTTTTAATCAATTTGAGATTTGTAAAGAATTAATTGCCAATATCCCTATAGATGTTCTAAACAAAATGTTTTTGAAAGTAGTCAAAGACAGAGGAATTCATAATTTGTTTTTCAATAAAATCAATAGTGAGTTTAATCAGATTTCTCTAGCCTTAAATTTAAAGCAAAAAGAGAAAGATCAACTGATTATAAATCTAAAATCAAACACCTTATAGCGTATGTATTTTCCCCCGCTCTCCGAAGTCTAACGCTCTGAGAACGTCTCCGACTTCGCAGCCTCTAAATTTCCAGAACAACAGCACCCTCACAGATTTTCTATAAAACCACACATCGCTCTGCAAATGCCTCCGAGAGGAAAACCGTAATTACAATTGGAAAATTATGCTTATGTTTGGAAGGTTAATGCGCAAGGGGTACTAAATAGGAGGTGGGAAATGTTAATTTGAAAAAAGTGCATAAACTAGCGTATATTTCTAGTTATGCATCATTTAAAAAGAACCGAAATGAAAATATCAGCTTTTATTTTTTCAATACTTTTTTTTATGAGTTGTAATTCTCAAAGCAAAAAAGTTAGTGAAGAAACCTTGAAAGCTAAAAGCCAAAAATTATTAACAGAATTTAATGCGGAAAGTAAAATAACTTCCGCAGATTATGATACTTTGATTGACTTGAATTATGATAATATCAAAGATTTTGTTATTGGGTATTATGGGCAATCTGGAACTGGAATAAAAAATAAAATCCGAGTTTATCTTTATGATTTAAAAAGGCATAATTATATTTTAAACGAACAATTATCTGAATTATCAAATCCAACATTTTACATTGACCAAAAAAAGATAACAGAATTTTATATTGGTAATGGTGGCGGAAGGGGAAGTAAACTCGAATGGATTAATAGAAAATGGGTTGTAACGAAAAAGTTTGAGGTTGACGAAAATGAAATCAAAACAGTTTGGAAGATAACTTATCCTTTGACAAAGAAAACTGAATATATTGCTAGGCCGTATAAAATGATTCCGACAAAAGATATTTTAGAAACAAACGTTAAAGAATAAACGATCCATAACCCCCGCTCTCCGAAGTCTGACGCTCTGCGAACATATCCGACTTCGCAGCATCTAAATTTCCAGAACAACATCACCGTTACAGATTTCTATAAAACCACACATTGCTCTGCAAATGCCTCCAAGAGGAAAACCGTAATACAATTGGAAAATTATGCTTATGTTTGGGAAGTCAATATGCAAGGGGTACTGAATAGGAGGTGGGAAATTTTAATTTGAAAAAGGTGTATAAACTTGCGTATATTTACTAGTTATAGAGCAGTTGTGCTGAAATGACGCTGACAAAAACAATTTGGAAAATAGTATGGTAAATAGAACTACTGAAACTAAAAATTGGATTTTTCCAACTGAAGTTTGAAAGTTGGAATATGCCGACGGAAGCAGGAAAGTTGGAAACTTAAAATGTGGTTTGAATTCCTGTTTTTTTCCAAACAACCCCCACATACCACACGTTTTGTTCAATTCGCAAATTTGGTGCAATCATGGTTTTTTGTCTGTTTTTTCGTATAGAAAAAGTACTCTTCTTCGTAAGTTGCAAACTGCGCAACGAGTGGGGATGTTAGCCATAATACAACTTGATCATTCAGAAAAAGGATAATAACAAGAAGAATTCTAACTTCAATTTTAAGTTTTTGGTTACCAAGTTAAATAGTTATCCAAATAATAATCAACGTAGACAAATACCGTCTATAATTAATTATTTGGTGCTGTAACATTTACCAAAAACCCTATAAATTTTTTATATGATTTTTACTTATTATCTTAGCCGTAAACTAACAATTTTAAAATAAAGATATTTCTGGATATTAAAAATCATACGATTTGAAAAAAATTAAAGCGAAGAAGGGAGAAATTTTACAAAGTGCAGCAGACTTAAACAGTAAGGTTTACTTCGTTGAGTCTGGTTTATTAAAAAGTTATTCTATTGATGAAAATGGGAAAGAGCATATTTTTATGTTTGCTCCAGAAAATTGGCTTATTGGTGATGGTGTTTCAATAGATGAACCTTGTCAATTATATATTGATGTTTTAGAAGATTCGGTAATTATTCCTATCGAAAAAAATGATCCTATTATAATGGATTCTAATAAATTAATCAAGCGTGTGTCTGTACTGCAAAACAGAATTATTAAATTAATGAGTGCTACGGCAATTGAACGGTATGAAGATTTTATAGAAACCTACCCCGATATTGTCCAGCGTGTTCCTCAAAAAATGATTGCTTCTTACCTTGGTATTACACCTGAGGCACTTTCTACTGTAAAAAGAAATCGATTAAAAAAATAGTCGATTCTTTCCTTTCTTAATCTACATTAATGCACAGCTTTTTAGATGATGGCATCTTTGCATCATTATAAATCATTTAAAAAGTTAACATGACAAATTATCACGACACAAGTATTTCAAAAGCTCAAAAAATAGCGGGCTACGCAATGTCTATCTTATTTAGTATTCAAATTATCATTGCAGGAGTTATGAAATTGTTTCTAGCAGCACCTATTGTAGAAAACATGAATGCTGTAACCAATTGGGGAGACAAAACGTTGTTTGTAGGTATTCTCGAACTCATCCTATTGGCGTTATACTGGACTCCAAAAACACAAAAATTAGGATTCTATTTATTATGCTCTTTTGTAGGAGGCGTTATTGTTGCAGAAGTTGTTGCTGGTAAACCCCCAATAGCAGGAATAATTGTATCTGTCCTATTATATGCTGGTACAACACTACGATTTCCTAAGCTTTTAAAATAATAATCCATATAAATAAAAAAGACGTGCTTTTAATAGTAACCGATTTCTAAATAATTAGAGATGCGAGTTTATTGAAAGGATGTACATTTCTATTCAACAAAAAAAAATAGTAACATTAAAAATCATAAAACAATGAAAGATTTTAAATTTGAAACACTGAATTCAGAAAACGCGGCTTTATTATTAGTAGACCATCAAACAGGATTAGCACAATGTGTAAGAGATATGAGTCCGGAGACATGGAAAAACAATGCTTTAGCTATTGCTAAAATTGGGAAGATATTTAACTTACCTACCGTTCTAACCACAAGTGCAGAAGATGGAGCTAATGGTCCACTTTTACCAGAGATTGCAGAGCTACACTCAGACGCTCCATATATTTCTCGAGGAGGAGAAATTAATGCGTGGGATAATTCAGAGTTTAAAAAAGCTGTGGAAGCTACTGGAAGAAAAAAACTTATTATTGCAGGAGTATCTACAGATGTTTGTGTACTTTTTCCAGCCTTATCTGCATTAGCGGAAGGTTATGATGTATACGCAGTAATAGATTCATCTGGTACTTGGAGTGAAATTGCACAAACCACTACAGTGGCTAGACTTACACAAGCGGGTGCAAAAGTAACAAGTTGGATGTCTGTCTCTGCAGAATTACAAAAAGATTGGCGTAATCCAACTGGTCAAGCTTTAGGAAGTTTATATGCCGAACATTTACAAGCCTACGGACATTTATTTAGCAGTTTAGCAGCAGCACAAAAAGCAGCTAAAAAATAAAACAAAATTAATAAAGGTAGTTATTGTATGAATAGCTACCTTTTTAAAAAATTAAGAGATATGATTAAAATCATTCCCGCATCACAGCAAAAAATAATAGATAGAGGCAAATTTATAATTCGCTTGCTTGAAATAGGTAAACCGTTACCAAACCATAACGATCATGGACTATATCAATTAGGAAGAGTAGATCATGCTACACTAGAAGGTAAAATGGTTATACCGATGCATTTGCATAAAAACGATGAAATTCTCTCGTACGTAAGAATAGGAGAAATGATACATAAAGATAGTGATGGCAATAATGTAGCCATAAACAATCAGTATTTAATGATGATGAATGCTGGCTCAGGATTTTATCATGAAGAGTCTGTACCAAAAGAAGGAGAAATTACAGAAATGCTTCAAATATTTATGAGACCAAGAAAAGATGAGTTACAGCCTAAAGTGCAGTTTCACCATTTTGAAGACATGTATAGTTTTAATAAGTGGAGATTAATTGGAGCCAATGAAACATCTAATGCACCATTAAAAATAAATTCCGATATCGAAGTATTCGATACCAGATTACAAGACAATATAGAAGTAGAACTACCTAAATTAGCATCAAATCAAGTAGGCTATCTTTACGTATTTGAAGGCGGCTTAGAATTATCTAACAATACAGACCTTAAAACAAGAGATGCTGTAATCTTTGAAGGAGAAAATTTAACCGTTAAATCAAAACAGCAAGCAGATCTAATTTTATTTATTATGGATAAAACTTCTGAAGTTTCAAAAAATGGACTTTTCGCTCATTGATGTATTAGATAGACTATAGCTAACAATCTACATAAAAAATAATACGGAAAGCGATAGCACGAAAGTAAGTGCTTATTTATAAAATTCTTAATATTGAGGCTTAAAAGTTGAAATTTGACAGCGGACTCGAGCGATAGCGAACATGCGAAGCAAATCGTATAATTGGAATACTCCCAACTCTCCCAAGGCTGTCGTTCCGCTCTCCGAAGTCTAACGCTCTGCGAACGTCTCCGACTTCGTAGCATCTAAATTTGCAGAATAACATCAACCTCACAGATTTTCTATAAAACCACACATCGCTCTGCAAACGTCTCCACAAGAAAACCGTAAATACAACTGGAAAATTATGGTTATGTTTGGGAAGTTAAAACGCAAGGGGTATTAAATAGGAGGTGAGAAATATAAATTTGAAAAAAGTGTATAAACTTGCGTATATTTACTAGTTGCCATACATTTGAGAAATGACGAACACCTTAAAATATTTAGGACTAATTTTAATATTATCTATTATCGGATTTTTAATTCGAGATTACTTCTTTGACTTTTCCTTTTCTCAAATAACGAATGAAAACACTCGAATTGTTAGCCGAAATATAAGCGGACAGTTTTATTCGCATATTCTATTTGCGATATCAATCGGAATTATTCCTCTACTCTATCTGACCATAAAAAAGTTGACCAAACTGAACTTTATGAATCAAGGTTTGGTTTCTTTCGGAATAATAATTGTTTGCGGAATTTTGCTCTGGCAATTTAGAATATTTCAACTGAACAGTAGATTACAAAAACTATCTGAATTTGACATTGGAAACGGAATTCAAACAGAACTAAATTTTGATAATCTGAATTTTGGACGTTATTTATTCATTGGTTTTTTAATCGGAACAATATTGAGTATTTTGATTTTCAAGAATAAAAACAGAATAGTCACGGAATAAAAAAAGCGTATGGTAACACCGTATAAAAATAATTGCGGTTTAGTGCTTAATCAAGAGTCCGTGCACTTTTGTTACATCTGATTTTCCTGCGGAAAATCCTCGCACACAAAACCGCACTATTCTTATACATAAACGTTGTGTGCTATAATTTTACGAAAAATTTCCAGAACAAAATTCTCTAAAAAACTTCTAATAAATTTGCTAAATGTTAACTTTTAAGATAACTTTGCAAAATGAATAGAGAAATAATTTTTCACGAAAATCACTTTATTGAATTTTACCAAGTCCAGAATGACAAGGTAAAAGAGAAGATTAAATATGTTTTAGAACTTATTAAACAGGTTGAAAAAGTGCCTGAAAAGTTTCTTAAACATTTAACCAATACAAATGGTTTATATGAAATCAGAATAGAATATCAATCAAATATTTATCGTATATTTTGTTGCTTTGATAAAGGAAAGTTAGTTGTGTTATTTAATGCTTTTCAAAAGAAAACTCAAAAAACACCAAAAAAGGAAATTGAAAAAGCACTGAAATTAATGGATGAATATTTTAATTTAAACAAGTAAAATGGAAGAGTATAAAAACATAAAAAACTTTGAGCAACTTATAGAAGTTGAACATGGAAAAATTGGAACTGAAAGCAGAAACTCTTATGAAGAGAAATCTCAAATGTTTATTATTAGCGAAATGCTTAAGGAAGCAAGAAAAGAAGCTAATATTACACAAGAACAACTTGCTGAAAAAACTGGAACGAAAAAAAGTTACATTTCGAGAATCGAAAATGGAAAAGGTAACATTCAGCTTTCTACTTTGATCAGAATCTTTGAAATTGGGCTAAATAAAAGAATTGGGCTTACTTTCTTATAAGTTATTACAGCACCCGCTCCCCGAAGTCTGATGCTCTGAATTCTATGATAAAAAACTAGAGAAATATATTAAATTATGATGCAAATTTATGAGTATTAATATATATAGTTTCTTTCGCTCTGCGAACGTCTCCGACTTCGCAGCCTCTAAATTTCCAGAACAACAGCACCCTCACAGATTTTCTATATAAATGCACCTCCTTCTGCGAGTGCTACCGAGATACAAACCGTAATTACAATTGGAAAATTATGCTTATGTTTGGAAGGTAAATACGCTAGGGGTACTGAATAGGAGGTGGGAAATGTTAATTTGAAAAAAGTGCATAAACTTGCGTATATTTCTAGTTATGCATCATTTAAAAAGAACCGAAATGAAAATATCAGCTTTTATTTTTTTAATACTTTTTTTTATGAGTTGTAATTCTCAAAGCAAAAAAGTTAGTGAAGAAACCTTGAAAGCTAAAAGCCAAAAATTATTAACAGAATTTAATGCGGAAAGTAAAATAACTTCCGCAGATTATGATACTTTGATTGACTTGAATTATGATAATATCAAAGATTTTGTTATTGGGTATTATGGGCAATCTGGAACTGGAATAAAAAATAAAATCCGAGTTTATCTTTATGATTTAAAAAGGCATAATTATATTTTAAACGAACAATTATCTGAATTATCAAATCCAACATTTTACATTGACCAAAAAAAGATAACAGAATTTTATATTGGTAATGGTGGCGGAAGGGGAAGTAAACTCGAATGGATTAATAGAAAATGGGTTGTAACGAAAAAGTTTGAGGTTGACGAAAATGAAATCAAAACAGTTTGGAAGATAACTTATCCTTTGACAAAGAAAACTGAATATATTGCTAAGCCGTATAAAATGATTCCGATAAAAGATATTTTAGAAACAAACGTTAAGGAATAAACGATGCATAACCCCCGCTCTCCGAAGTCTGACGCTCTGCGAACGTCTCCGACTTCGCAGCATCTAAATTCCCAGAACAACATGACCCTCAAAGATTTATATAAAAATCTCACATTGCTCTTCGAGTGCCTCCGAGAGGAAAACCGTAATACAATTGGAAAATTATGCTTATGTTTGGGAAGGTTAATGCGCAAGGGGTACTGAATAGGAGGTGGGAAATTTTAATTTGAAAAAAGTGTATAAACTTGCGTATATTTACTAGTTACCAGTAATTTTATGAAAAACGACATATTTAACGATAAAAACATCTATCCAAACGGAGAAAAAATCAAGGAACACTTCCTAGGTTTTTACGATTCTGTCTTTGTTGCATATTTGTCATTCTTCCAAGTCGATAATCATAAATCAAAAACTAACAATTACAAAAAGCTAGAAAAAACAACTTTTAAAGAAGCGAAAAAAGAAATTGAAATATTAAATAATATTAAAATTCCAAATGCAGAAATCTTTAGTTATAGTAATGAAGATTATCCGACAGATTTAGAAATATTTGATGATGGTAAAGTTGTTAAGTGGGAAACTATTATAAAAGGTGCAAAATTAAAAGACAAAACTGAATTAAACAAAGCGCTCCGAACTTCAATTGGAGCTTTAAGAGAAATATTCAAAAAACCTGAATTAAGCGAAAAGCTAAATTCCTTTACAACACAAAATTCTATTTGGAATCCAACCGAAGGAACATTTGATGTTTTTTCAAAATTGGGAATTTATAGAACGTTTAAATTATTTAACAAAAATGAAATAATAATTATTGATGAGTTTTTTGAGAAAATAAATTCAATAAATATTGCGGAAATAACAGAATATGAATTTTTAGAAAAAGTAGATTTTAATGATTATTATATTTACTCTTCTGATAAAGAGATTTTATTTACAATTGAATGGGATAGTTTTTTCTTTCTAATTGCTACGGATAAAAATAAAATGGAACAAATTGTAGCAGCAAAATATTTTGAAGGATTTCTTTGTGATTCTGAAACAACACACGAATGGGATTATTTACCAGAAGAATTAGAAAAATTATTAGAAATTGAAAAGAATCAGAACTTAAAATCAGACAATCAAAAATGGTGGAAATTCTGGAAGTAAAAAAAACTACTGGTAACCGCCATTTTGATATAGCTGGAATTTAGTGGAATTATCGTTCCGCATCAAGTTTTCGTTAAGCCGAAAATTGAGCGGTTACGAACTTCCAGCCATCTCAAAGTGGCAAACCGTTAGCGGTTATGTTAAAAAACCTACGAAAAACATGATTCATTTAAATGAGATATTGTTTATGCAAAAAATTTTGGGAAGCTCATTGGGAGTTTTTGGAATTTTTCTATTATTTAGTGAACCTATCTATTTTGGATTAATATTTATTTTTTTTGCGTTAAATGCTTTTTCAACAGAAGGGTTTGAAATGAATTTAGAAAACAAGAGTTACAGAAATATAAATTCAATTTTTGGTATAAATTATGGAAGATGGAAAACTTACCCAGAAATTGAATATATTTCTGTAATTAAAACTAAGCAAAGTAAATCCTTTGAAGGAACATCGACTAGAATTATAACTGATGTAATCCATTTTAATATGTTTTACAACGGAAATAAACATATAACTTTTTATAAAACTAAATCTTTAGAAGAAGCTCGAAAGGCAATTCGAGAATTAGAAAAAAACTTGGAAGTTAATATTTCAGACAAAACAATGATTTAATCAAAAACACAACCGCTAACAGCTAGGATTTCGTGGCGGCTACAAGCCGAACAATGAATCCTGTGTTGAGGAACGTATTACTTGCCTTTAAGACTTATGGAGTTATTGTAATAGTGGTTGGATGGATTAGAAGAGGATTTAGGGTTCTCTTTCTTTTGTGGTGATTAAAGTTGAGATAAATAGTATATATTTGATTTTAGATAAACATTGAGGGTTATTAGACGTATCTAGCCTTTTTTGGGGTGACAGTACTGACAACTTCAGTAGTATAAACTAGTTGTAGCAAATTATGAGAAACATTCTATTAACATTGATTGTAACATTACCAACTTTGTGTTTCTCACAAGTTGATTGGAGTAAAGCAAAAGTAACTTATGGCGCAGAAAACGAAGTTTTACCAAATACTGGTGATACGATAAAAGAATATCACAACGAAACAAAAATGTTTAAAAGTTTGAAGTTTCGTGATTCAAAAGAACTTTCAATTGTTGAATTTGATGTTAACGGTAAAAAAATAAAGGCAACAATTTTTCCATTAGAAGATTTGAAATACAAAACGCTTACAAAGTATAACGAAGCGGGATTTGTTATTTTGATTGCTAATTATGATAACGGAATTGTTACGGGTAAATTTCAAAAATTTTACGGCAATGGAAAACTAATGGAAGAAGGCGTCTACGACAAAATGAAAAAGGTTGGAGTATGGAATTACTACGACGAAAAAGGTAAACTTACCAAAAGCGAAAATCATTAATAACGTGTTATAACAGGTAAGTCTTCTTTGGGCTTGAAAAGCCAACAATGAAGCCCGTGTTGAACGGAACGGAAGACATGCCGTTAACACTTATGGAGTTATTGATAAGGTGTTTGGATGGATATGAAGCACCAATAATTATCAGGATAGGGTTCTCTTTTTTTGTGGGAGAGAAAGGATTAAAGGATTAAAAAAAGAAATGATTATGAAAAATAGTGGTGAAAAAGTGTATTAACTTGCTTATATTTATCAGTTGTGCTTAATGCGAAAAAAATGACAATCGAAGAAAAAATTAAATTTTTAAAAGACAATATAGAACCTCTTTCTGACCAAATTTATGGAAATGGATATAGAGCTTCGGCGTATATGACTGACGGAACTTTTATTCCTTGTGTGCGATTTAGAAACTCAAAACCTATAACAGAACTTGCTGTAAAAAGATTCAATGACGAAAGAAAAGGAAAAAGTATTTTTAGCAGAGATTCAGGAATGGGATATAAAGATATAGTAAAAACATTTGTGGCTTCTGGGAATCGAATTAACGAATATGATATTGATAGAATTGAAAAAAGTCCTTGTGCATTTCCGAAAGAAATTCTTGACCAAATTCAAGGAGAAACAACAATGGGTTGGACAGGATTTTGTGTAAAAATGACTGACGGCAAAATATTTGGATATGGAAGTTCCTTTTTATTTGATTTTTTTCAAATGCCAAATGGATATTCAGCGAATGATATTAAAGAAATAATTAATCATAGTTATTTATCAAAAGACGGAGATTTAAAAGAACATAAAGTTCCATTTTTTGACCGACCAGATGATTATGATGAAAGGAATATTTACAGAGAAAGGCAGTATTTTGAATGCTATATTGATGGACTATAGGAAAAAGTAATAAGCACAACAGCCAAGGATTTCGTTGCGGCTGCAAGCCGAACACACGAGCGACAGCGAACTGACGAAGTAATGAACCCCGTGTTGATCGGAACCGATTACATGCCGTAAACAAAATGGAGTTATCGTGAAGTTGTAGACCCCCAAGTCCCGATAGTAATCGGGGGGATTTGAGTGTGAGTACGGATTGCAAATCCGCGCCATCAGGTTCATTTCGCTAATTTCATTTTAAGAAAGCAATATTGATTAAAAATTGTTTTTTTAAATCTATTGATTTTTTATTTTTATTAAGACGTTAAAATCAAAGAAGTTAAACTTTTTTATAGTAATGCCCTATATAACACTAAATTCAGTATTTTTGCATAGTGAAACAGTCTGTAAACATAGCAACAATTTTTCCCAAACACTTATTTTGGGATATGGATGCTAATAAACTTAATCTTTCTAAAGACAAGTCTATTATTATACCAAGGGCTTTGTATGCAACAACTCCAGATACATTTGAAACAGATATTCTAAAATTAGAAGCATTGTATTCTGCTAAAGATATTGTTAAATACTTAAAATTAACGACAGAGAATATCAGTAACAAAGTTTGTATAAGTGTTGCAAAAAGATACAATGTAAAGCCATTTCTTCGTTTTTCGCTATAATATATGAAGGCAGTTACTCCAGCAATAATTAAAGCCATCATAGAATTACAAACTTTACCAACAGTATCAAAATTTACTTTAGGTGGTGGTACAAATCTGGCACTGCAATCCAATCATAGAGTTTCTGATGATATTGATTTCTTTTACGATGGAATAATTGGTAAAGAGGGTTTTAAAAATATCGAAAATGAAGTCAAAAGCTACTTTGGTACAAAAGCAAAAAGCTTTGATGATCCTTGTGATATAAACGACCAATATTGCTTTCTGCGTTTCTTTCTTGATTTAGAAGATGGTGTGACCATTAAAGTGGAGATGCTTCAAAATATGAAGAATTTGTTTGAGGTAGAAGTAAATCAAGGAATAAGTTTACTTTCAAAAAGAGAAATTGGTTTATTCAAATTAATCAGTACTTCAAACCGATCAACCAAGAAAGATATTTACGATTTAGACTTCATAACCGATACAATTTCATTAATCGATTTGTATGAAGACTTAAAAATCAAAATGCTTAAATTCAATAAAGAAGAAGATAAAACAATATTTGATTTAAGTAAAAACAAAACCCCTATTGACAATCCAGAATTATTATTAAAATTTGATGATAATTCCGATTATTCAAAGTTTCCATCACACACAAACGATACCATACAAATCATCAAGGGAAGCAAAACTTGGGTTGAAGCAAAAATAAGTTGGCGTTCAAAAGTAAGACGTCTTTACAGTCATTTAGGCAAAGATTTTCCTGGACCAAAAGGAATAAAAATCAAATAAGTCATTAGCTCATTCAGCTTCACAAAATCCTCGTTTAATCCAAGTATTCATAAACTCACATCTTTGTTTGCTTCGTTTCGCTAATTTCATTTCTAATAACGAAAATATGTTTTATCATTTAATACTTGAAAAATAATTTAATTAAATGCAACACTATTTTTGTCGCAATTTTTTACTTTTTTTGCAACAAAAACTACGCATAAAAACTACTTAAAGTGTTTACATAGGCAGAACAAACCCGTAGTGTGGTATAGTAAATGTAACAAACAGTTGGAGTATTTTAATGGACCGGGATTTAATCCTGAAAACGGTAAAGCTTTGAAACCGATTACCCAGTATATGATTGATACGCATATAAAATCTGCTCCTAAATAGTGTTTGAAACCCGTGTTGAACTACCTGTCCCGATAATTATCGAGAGAACCGATTGCATGCCGTTAACACTTATGGAGTTATCGTTAAGGTGTTGGGAAGGCCCCCTAGCCCCCAAAGGGGGTATTTGAGTGTGAGCACGGATTGCAAATCCGCGCCATCGGGTTAAAAGTTTAAAAGTTTATTGGTTTGTAAGGGCTGTGTTGTTATGTTGTGTTTTTAAAAATGAAGGAGGATTGATTGAAGTTGGGTTGCAAACGCTTAGTTAAGTTTTTATATGTAAGTAGGTACTCGTTACAAACGAGCACCAGGTTTGAGGTTAAGTGGGGGATTGGAAGGGATTACATTTCGTTAAGACTTATGGAGTTATTGTTGAGGAGTTTGAGAGGCTCGAGAGAAACTTTATGAAATAACCGACATACTAGTATTAAATTTAATAAATCCATTATTAGAAAAAAATAGAGTTCTTGAGGCGGTTGCCATTTGTACCAAGCATTATTATGACAAATATAAAAGTATGACTTTTAAAGAATGGTTTACTCTAATTAACAATTTATATAAAAAAATAAACCCCGCTATTTAATGTTATTTACCTTTTTGTAATGAAAGAAAAATTTAAGTTTAAACGAGGGCAAAATTTACTCTCAAATTAAAAACGAGAGTAAATTTTTATTATATTTACACTCGTATATGAATCGGAACTAATAAACGCCTTCGTTTAAAAATTATAAAATAAGCAAAAAAGTGATCTATAACCCAGAAATTCCGTACAACGAATTACCACTATTACCACCACAAACGGAAATAGAAAGCACTACAATACTTAAAAAAACTATTGCAGCCAGTAGAGCTTTATCAGAGCTAAAAGGAGCAATTACAAATTTACCCAATCCAACATTATTTATAGATACAATCAATTTACAGGAAGCGCAAGCTAGTTCTGCCATTGAAAATATAATCACAACACAAGACGAACTCTTCAAAGCATCAATTGCGGAGAAAAAAAATGATAATCCTGCTACAAAAGAAGTAATGCATTACAAAGATGCCTTGTGGTTTGGTGTAGAACAAATAGAAAACCGACCTATCCTAACGACAAATCTTTTTATAGCAGTAATGCGAATCATAAAAGAAAATCAATCTAGTATTAGAAATGCCCCTGGAACACAATTAAAAAACCCAGCAACAAACGCTGTAGTCTATACACCACCTGAAGGAGAAAATATAATTAGGGAAAAGCTAAAAAACCTAGAAGATTTTATTCACGCAGAAGATACTATTGACCCATTAGTAAAAATGGCAATTATTCATTATCAGTTTGAAGCAATCCACCCCTTCTTTGATGGAAATGGCCGTACAGGAAGAATTATTCTATTATTATACCTCAAGGTGACAGGTTTACTTCATTTGCCAGCATTATATTTAAGTAATTATATCATTCAACACAAAGACAAATACTACACCAATCTCAGAAAAGTAACAGAAGAAGGAAATTGGGAAGATTGGATTATGTATATGCTGGATATGGTAGAACAAACTGCTCTAAAAGGAAGAGGTCAAATAGCTGAAATTGAAAAACTGATGAATGAAATGGGAACCGAAATACAACAAAAGTTGCCAAAAATTTATTCAAAAGACCTTATGGAAGAGCTATTCCGATTACCCTATACAAAAAGAAACCAATTAGAAAAGGCAGGATTAGGAAATCTAAAAACGGTAGGTAATTATCTAAAGGAATTGGAAAATTACGGTTTCTTAAAAAGCGAACAAGTAGGTAAAGAAAAGTTGTATCTAAATTTTAAGTTGTTAGAAGTTTTGAGATTAAAACAATAAACCCAAAAAATAAAGCTATGAGCCAAGAAATTATTGAAGCAATTGAAAATAAGAACCTAATTGAATTTAATTATGATGGTGAATCTAGAATAGTAGCGCCACATTGCTATGGTTTGTCAACAAAAGGCAATGAAGTCTTCTTTTTTTGTGGGATAGCAAGGAAGAAAAAAGGGTCAAAAGTTTAAATGGTTATGGGGTTATAAGGGTTGAATGCTTCACGGTATACAGGCTGGAAATAATTGCATGCTGTGAAGAGGTATGGAGTTATCGATAAGGTATAGGCCAGTCCCCAACCCCGATAGTAATAGGCGGGGATTTTAGTGAGGTTCGGATAGGAGGAAACTTAATACGTTCGTTGAGAAGTGCGTATAACCAAGACATCCAATTACTCACGCAGAGATGCTGAAATAAATTCAGCAGGACAAAAGTGGTCATGATTAGAATCGGGATTAAAAATACGGGATATACAATTTTTATGTGAATAGTTTTTATATTTGGAGGTTATAGAACGAAGGTTTTTTTTGGACTGACGTTAGTAGCAAGCTTAAAACCACAAATCATGGAAATTAAATCTAAATTACTTGTATTCATTTTCACTATATTGATAAGTTATTCTGGAATAGCGCAGGAAACTGAAAATTTTGAAAAATTAATTGTAAATAATTGGGGATTAAATTCTTTTGAAGTAAATGGTCAAAGTTTTCCACCGAGAGAAACAAACAAAAACGACCGAATGGTATTTAATTCAGATAAGACTGCCGAATCAATAAGTGTAGATAAAGTTCAAAAAGGAACTTGGTCCTACGACAAAACATCTCAAGTTATAAATGTAGTAGATCAAAATAATAAATTTGATATGCAACTTAAGTTAATAAGCATAACAAGTTCTGAATGCGTTCTAGAACTCGAAAACCCGAAAGGTACTTTTGTCAGATTGCATATGAAAAGTATTTCGAAATAAAAGCCAGTTGCTAACATACAATTTGCCTCTGCAGGCAGAACACCCGAGCGGTAGCGAATGAACGAAGTAATGAACACCGTGTTGAAAGGAACTAATTACTAGCCGTCAACACTTATGGAGTATGTGTTAAGGTGTTTGAGTGCATTTCAAGAGGATTAAGTGTCCTCTTTTTTTGTCGGGTAGAAATGTGGCTAAAGCTTTGTACTGGTTGTTTAAAAATAGTAGAAGGGCTGTTTTTATGCAACTTGTTTTCTATATTTGGAAGTAGTACCACGGTGGTTTTTTTATCGACTTACCTTTACCGTAATGATTTGACAAATATTGCTTAAAATTAAAATATTGTACGTAAATTTGTACAAATTATATTAATTATGGTAGTCGCAAATATTTCAGATTTCAGAAAAGATATTAAATCTTACTTTGATAGAGTGGCAATAAATTTTGAAACTCTAATTATAAATCGTGGAAAAGATTCAGGGATTGTTGTTATTTCACTTGAAGAATATAATTCACTAATTGCAACAAATTATGAATTATCAAACAGAACTAACGAAAGTAGGTTAGATTCTGCTGTTGATAAATTTAAGAATGGTAAGTCATTTTCAAAAGACTTAATTGAGGAGTAAAATGAAATATGTATTTGTTGATGAATCATGGGAAGATTATTTGTATTGGCAAAAAATTGACAAGAAGAAAGTTAAAAAAATAAATGATTTACTCAAAGATATTTCAAGAAATCCTTTTGAAGGAATAGGAAAGCCAGAAGCATTGAAACACAAGTATGCTGGATTTTGGTCGCGAAGAATTGATGATGAGCATCGATTAATTTACAGGTTTATCAATGATGAAATTCAAATTTTGAAATGTAGACATCATTACGACTAATAGTACTAGTGCTAACAGTTATACTTTTGTTACGTTTACCGCTTCGAACTAACAATGAATTGAAAATCAAACCATACCCTAATAAACAGAAACGAATGAGGTACGCTCGTGTTGTATTTTCCACGCCGTGCAAGCTGTAACCGATTACATGCCGTTAACACTTACGGAGTTATTGTTTAGGTGTACACCCCCTAAGCCCCCAGAGGGGGATTTGAGTGAGGAGTTCAGTTCCGATAAGGGATTGGGAAGGGTTCATAGAGCGGTGCGTATCATCATACAGGCAGTTGCTGACGTAGAGATGCTGAAATAAATTCAGATGACAAAGTGAAGTCAAGAATTCCAGCGATGTATGGTTAAAAATAAGGAGTGTCGTGTTTTTATGTGAATAGTTTTCTATATTTGGAAGTAAAAAACAGAGGTTTCATCAGACTGACGTTATACCAATGCAACGGTAGAATCAGGAATGTAACGCAATTTTAAATGGAAAACAACTTTCTTCAGCACTTATATCTTTGGTTATCATTATTAATCTTACCAATTACTGCTTTTTCACAATCGACTGACTTTACCATTCAAGATGTAAAATTTGAAAGTCAAGGAATTACTCTTGCAGGCTCAATTATAAAGCCTAAAAATCCATTTGCGGCAGTCGTAATTGTTCACGGTTCAGACCCAGTAAAAAGAGAAATGGAGTTTGCAAAACGTCTTGCAAAAGAAGGCATTGCTGTATTGACCTATGACAAACGTGGAGTTGGAGCATCTGGTGGTGTATATGTTGGACCATCTGTTGGAACAAATAATATTGACACTACTAATCTTAATTTATTATCTAGCGACGCAAATGCAGCGGTAAATACATTTCGGACTTATTTGAAAGACAAAAAAATAGCAATTGGGCTAGTTGGCTACAGTCAAGCAGGATGGATAATTCCAATTGCTGCAAGCAAAAATCCACAAATAGAATTTATGGTTTTATTTAGTTGCCCTACAATAACAACTTTAGAACAACTTCGATTTCAGTTTTACACTAACGGAAATAATAAATTTTGGGAAAATCATACAGATGCAGATGCTCGTGAACATACTAAAAATGACCCAGACAAGTATCAATTCGCGGCGACTGACCCAAAAAAATCTTTGAATACTCTTTCAATTCCTGGTCTTTGGCTTTTTGGAGAGAAGGATATACAAATTCCTGTAAAGATGTGCATAGAGCAGTTAAACACATACAAAGCTCAAGGCAAACCTTTTGAATATACTTTATTTTCAACATTAGGACACAATACTTCTTCTAGCGAAATTACAGTACCTTTTGATATTTCAATTCAATGGATAAAACAGAAAACTTTGAACAATAAGAAGTCTAAAGTATCAAAATGATGCACTGCTTATAACAGGTAGGATTTCGTTGCGGCTACAAGACGAACAATGAACTGCAAATCACCGAATTCTAAAATAAATTAAAATCAATGAGGTAAAACCGTGTTGAATTGCCTGTCCCGATTTTTATCGCGAGAACCGATTAATGGTGCTACCACTTATAGAGTTATTGCTTAGTAGTTTGAATGGATTTTAAAGCCCGATAGTTATCGAGATAAGGTTGTTTTTTGTGGAGAGAAAGGTAGAAAGGTAGATTTATAAATGAATTAGAAAGTTTAATGGGAAAGAAGTGTATAAACTTGTGTATATTAAAAAGTGAGCAGCAATCTTAAAGTAAGTACCGAATGAAAAATAAATTAACAATTCTCCTTGCGACAATTGGTTGGTTTGCAATTTTGACACAGTATTGTTTGATGGTAGAGAATAGAGTTACTTCAATTCTCGAAACAACAATCCGATTCTTTAGTTTTTTTACAATTTTGACAAATTTACTAGTAGCCCTATATTTCACATTGTCTTTACCTAAGAAAGGAAATAGCAATCCATCAACCAGCAATAAGTCGGGAACGCTAACTGCTATTACAGTTTATATAACAATTGTAGGACTTGTTTATCAAATCCTTTTACGACAGATTTGGGAGCCAAAAGGCATACAATGGGTTGTGGACGAATTGCTTCACTCGGTAATACCAATTTTGGTTATTATTTTCTGGTATTTGTATGAAGATAAAAAAACGATGGAATACAAACAAATATTGAAATGGTTAATTTACCCATTAATTTATCTGATATTTATCTTAATTTGCGGAAACTTTTCTAATTTTTATCCCTACCCATTTGTGAATGTAACTGATTTTGGTTTAAAAAAAGTCTTAATCAACAGCGCAGGACTTATAGTATTCTTTTTTTGCATAGCAGCCGGATATATTAAACTTGGAAAAGTTATTAAGTGAAGATAATGATAAAGCCAGCTGCTAACTGAAGAGTTATTAAGGCTTGAAAAGCCAACAATGAACACTTTGTTGAACAGTTTGTCCCGATTTTTATCGGGAGAACTGATTACATGCTGTGAACACTGAAGATATTGTGAAGTTGTTTGAAAACATTAAAAAAGAGGATTATTTGTCCTCTTTTTTTATGCAAAATAGTTTTCTTTATTTCGAAGAAGTAAGACGGCGGTTTTTTTTTTTTTTCAAACTGACGTTGATATAATTTTAACAGTCCGTGTTTGTAACAATCTTTTTGTTTTAAAGACTAGTTATAGAAAAAGAAAATATGGAATCGAACAGAAGGCTTTGGCTTAAAAAAATTGGAATTGGAGCAGCGGGTATTGGACTTGCCAACTTTAGTTCATTTGCTTCTCCTCCAGTATCAGAAAATCTAAATACTCGTTTTGATAAGGAAGCTAACTTAATTTTTTTACGCTCAAATGAAAACCCTTATGGTCCTTCTCCATTAGCACGGAAAGCATTTGTAGACCATGCGAATATTAGCAACCGATACAATTGGGATGTTGCAACACAACTGATTGCTGACCTTGCAAAAAGAAATAGGGTTAACGACGAAAACATCTTGTTGGGAGCTGGTTCAACTGAAATTTTAGATTTAGTTGCAAAATTGGTGTCACTAGACAAAGGAAATTATGTAATTGCAGACCCAAGTTATGATTATTGGACAGCTATATTAGATAATTTAGGTGTAACGAAAAACAAAGTACCTCTTAAAGCCGACAAGAAAATTAATTTACAAGCGATGTTGGAAGCTGTAAACCAAGATACAAAACTTGTTTATATCTGTAATCCAAACAACCCAACAGGAACAGTTTGCGAAAGAGAAGCATTGGTAGAATTTATAACTAAAATTTCACAAAACACCATTGTATTAATTGATGAGGCCTATTTGGACTTTACTAATCAGCAATCCCTTAGCGCGATTGTAAAGGAACATATAAATGTTATTATCGCCAAAACGTTTTCCAAAATGTATGGTTTAGCTGGAGCACGGATTGGGTATGCGATTGCGAACAAAACAATAATTGAGAACTTGGAAAATTTGCAGTCCAATACAAATAATAGCGTTAGCGTAGTATCAAAACTTGCTGCTATAGCTTCGTTGAAAGATGAGAAATTTGTTTCAAATTGCTACGCACTAAATGAAAATGTAAGACAATATACTATCAGCGAACTCAAAAAGTTAAATTGTGAGTGTATTTCTTCGCATGCCAATTTTATCTATTTTTCAATTGTAAAATACAACAAGGACTATTTTAAGCAATTAGACGACAATGCGATTGAAGGAGGAAGAATATATGAAGAGGAAGGTAAATGGACAAGGATTACTGTGGGTACAATGAACGAAATGAAAAAATTTATAAAAGCAATACAATAAAAAACACCATCAACAGCCAAGGATTCTCACGGCCTTAAATGCCACCAACGAACCCTTTAGTGAATTGCCGGTCCCGATTATTATCGGGAGAAATGATTGCATGCCGTTAACAGTTATGGAGTTATTATCAAGGTGCTTGGAAGGCCCCCTAGCCACCAATGGGGGAATTTGAGTATGGAGTTCAGTTAGGATAGGAGGAATCTAGAAAATGTCCTCTTTTTTAGTGGGGTACTTATTAATATGGTTTTTTGTGTGTTTCCATTCACTCACCTACAGTAACGCTATGGACAGTAGGGATTACTAAATGGGGTAGTTTTAACAGAGAATGTTATTCCTCTTCATAAGATTCCGTATCCTGTGCACGCTGCTCTTCTTCTTGATAGTCCTTAATATCTTGGTTGCTATACTGATAAAATTTGTCGAACGTTTTCGATTTGTAATCGTAGAGATACACGTACTTATTGTCTTTAGTAGTGGCAATTATACCATCAATGGGAGAAGGTTGCAACACCATGTCATTCATGAAAATTTTCGCTCCCTGCTCGAAAAATTGAAGGGTGGGAAGTTCTGTGCTTAACTCTTTCCAAAAAAGCTAGTCACCATTTTCGGCTATAATAAATAAAGCACTACTTTCAAAATCTTGCTTCTCTAACAGGAAGGCAGGAGGGACAAAATCCAAATCCATACTGATTTTCTCTTACTACTTTTTGCTGCTGCAAATATCTTTTCTTCGGATTCCATTCAAATTTTAGATTAGATTATAGATGGTCAGACAAAGGAAATTTTATAAATAACATGTATTTCTTTTTGTTTCCCAGGCTACCAAAAAATACAGCGTTATTATACAATTCATAAAGTATTTTTTTTTACGCGGTCACTATTTTATTTAGGTGCTACAACGTAGCTTAAACGATCATCTTGAACAACGAAAGCACTTGGAAAATTACACCCGAAAAAAAGTTTATAAAAAATGACACTTTAAATCTTTTAGTGGCTGATTGGGATTTGAACGATTCAGGATGGAAACATAAGTTTAAAAATTGGCAACTAAAATACCAAAAAGCAATAGAATTAAATATCGAAAACAAGAATGCAAAAGTAATGCTTGAACGTATCCAAAAAGAAACTGTGGCAAATAACTAATGGCAATAACATTTATATAACACTTTTATTAAGGATGCTCCTTTACGAAGACCGCCAAATAACCCTCAGACCTGTAAGGATTTCAACCCAATTTAAATCTTTGCGTTTCTTCTTCGCCGGA
The DNA here is from genome assembly GCF_050908145.1 of Flavobacterium sp. SM2513. Taxonomy (GTDB): domain Bacteria; phylum Bacteroidota; class Bacteroidia; order Flavobacteriales; family Flavobacteriaceae; genus Flavobacterium. The sequence goes on from NZ_CP194228.1 coordinate 2,715,180, forward strand.
AGATTTACGTTGATAATTTGACTTTTTCAACTTCCCAAAATCGTAAGCGGCCAGGCATCTTGGCAAATCAACAATGGAATAACAGGTTAAGCAAGTACCTGGATTATCATCCGACTCGATTTGGCATTTAATCTATAATTTTATAAATAAAAAGTGCTAATTATAAAAGGTCAACCGTAAGAACGCAAGCAAAAAATAATTTTAAAATAAAACGATTTTAGTAAAGGCCCAATATAGCCCTGGATGTTAAGGCCAAGCTAAAAAAACATACCACCTGTACTTTTTTAGTTACATTTGAAATATGGAACAAGTTCTAAAATCTGAAATCACTAAATTACACATTGTGCAGCAGGCTTTTACACTATTTTACGAAAATGGTTTTAAATCAACTAGTGTAAATGAAGTAATGATAGCGGCAAAAATGTCGAAAGGCGCCTTTTACCACCATTATGAGAATAAAACGCAATTAGGTCTAGAGGTTATTGAGTTGAAAATTCAGAAACGGGTGTATGAAGGTATGATCGCACCATTGTTTGAACAAGGTAATGCGTTGAAAATTTTAGAACATACTTTTATAAATAGAATCAAAGCCTTTCCCCTTTACGATAAAGAGCAAGGCTGTCCTATGAATAACTTTATCAATGAAGTAGGCAGTTATGAAAAAAGCTACCAAGTGGCTTTGAAAAAAATTGTGGAAAATTGGAAAACCGCACTTGTAGAAATAATTGAAAGAGGAAAGAGTCAAAACGTGATTAAGAAAGAAATTCCAAGTGAAGCAGTAGCCATTTATCTAATCAGTGCTTTTGAGGGGATAAGAGGAATTAGAAAACTTTATAAGGACGATGCTGTTTTAGAACAATACATTTCTGGTTTGTCGCTTTATTTAAAGCAATTAAAAGTCTAATTGATGTACTCCTTTATATAAAACAGTAAGATATTAAAATAAATTAAATAGTCATGAATAGTAACAGCAACAATAGAGATTTGGCAGTGAATTTATTGCGTATTTCCTTCGGGATTAATTTTTTATTCCATGGAATAGTACGAATGCCTAACTTGGAAAAATTTGCAGCCGGTATGCAAAGCACTTTTCAAAACACCCCACTTCCAGAATCAGCCGTGACTATAATGGCTTATATAATTCCTTTTGTAGAACTGAGTATCGGACTGCTTTTACTACTTAATAAGCGAACAAAAGAAACGCTTATAGGCGCTTTTGTCTTAATGAATGTTTTAGTGGTGGGAAGTTGTATCGCCCAGAAATGGGACTTGGTAGGGCTACAAACTACTTATATTGGTTTCCTATTTTTATTATTGTACTTCACAAATCACAGTAAATTGGGCACAAAAACAGGAATGTAATCCCATTCAGTTAAGGGATAGTCCATAAAGCCCAACTTTAAATTAGTAATTCAAAATCAGTATAAACGCAATGAAAAACAACAGAAGAAACTTTATAAAAAACACAGCACTACTGGGAATGGCCGGTGCCTCTATTCCTAATTTTGGTTTTGCAGCCACTAGTGGGAATGAATCAGGCACCCAATCGATAACAACAAGGCCAAAGGTACTTTTCTTTGATGTCAATGAAACGTTACTAGACCTCACAACGATGAAGAAGAGTGTGGGCGAAGTACTAGGCGGAAGAAGTGAATTATTACCGTTATGGTTCACTACAATGTTGCAATATTCGTTAGTTTCTACGGTTGGCAGACAGTACAACGATTTTGGAATTATTGGTGCAGCTGCCTTGCAAATGGTGGCGGCAAACCACGGAATAAAGGTCACGGAAGAAGATGCTCAAAAAGCAATTTTAGGTCCCATCCGCTCTTTACCTGCACATCCAGAGGTTAAAGCAGCTTTACAACAGCTGAAAGATGGAGGTTATAAGTTGGTTTCCTTTACCAACTCGTCCAATAAAGGAGTGAAAACACAGTTTGAAAATGCAGGATTGCTAGATTATTTTGACGAACGACTGAGTATTGAAGATATCGGTAAATTCAAACCACATTCAGATGCGTACGATTGGGCAGCTAGAAAAATGAACGTAAAACCGTCAGAATGCCTCTTGGTTGCCGCACACGGTTGGGATATTGCTGGTGCAATTTGGGCAGGATGGAGAGGTGCTTTCATAAGCCGACCAGGGGCACAATTGTATCCTCTTGCTCCAAAACCAGAAATCAACGAAAGTAATTTAACTTTAGTAACCAAAAAATTGCTAGCGTTGAAATAAAAACAGAATGGTTTACAAATTTTAAATACAGGCACGATGAGCGTTAAAAACAAAGTTGTTATAGTTACAGGATCTTCAAAAGGAATTGGAAAAGAAGTAGCCTTTCTTTTAGCAGAAAACGGGGCAAAAGTCATAGTGAATTATTCACATAGCGAAAACGAAGCAAATGAAACGGTTGAAAAAATTGTAAAAAATGGCGGTACAGCTTTGGCAATACAAGCGGATGTAAGTCAAAGAGACCAAGTAACCGAGTTGTTTGACAAAACTATTGAAGCCTTTGGCAAAGTGGATGTTTTGATTAACAATGCAGGTATTATGTACAACGCCTTTTTAAAAGACAATACGCAGGAAGAGTTTACCAAACTTTTTCATGTCAATGTTCGTGGTGTTTTCAATACACTTCAAGAAGCAGACTGCAAACTAGCAGACAATGGAATTATCATCAATTTCTCATCCAGCACGGCAAAATTGATGTTTCCAAAATATGCTTTGTATTCTGCCACAAAAGCAGCAGTGGAGCAAATAACCAAAGTGTTTTCTAAAGAAGTTGGTAGAGGAATTTCAGTCAATGCAATCGCTCCAGGTGCTACGGCAACAGAATTATTTTTAAAAGGAAAATCACAGGAAACCATTGATAAAATGAGTGCGATGAACGCTTTTAACCGATTAGCAGAACCAATTGATATTGCCAGAGTCGTTTTGTTCTTAGCAAGCGACGATTCCAAATGGATTTCCGGTCAAGTAATTGGTGCAAATGGTGCTTTGGTGTAGGATTTGCATGCTGGTATAACAATAAGTGCACTATTTATCTGCAACAGTTAGCGTGTTAAAAATCAACTTAAAAGTGGTTTCAAGAAAGGTTAATCCTATGACTAGTGTTTCATTGGAATATACTTAGGAACAATAAAAAAAAAGAACAGATGAAAAAATTCGTACTTCTGCTTGTCGTATCTTTTACGTTAACGGCAGCGTTTGCACAAACAGAAAAAGCACAATGGTTAGACGTGGAATTGGCTAACTATCAATATCCTTACCCTGTTTCAATTATCAACGTAAAGGTACAAGAGCAAAATCTGAAAATGGCCTACATGGATGTGAAACCGTCCAATTACAACGGTAAAAATATTGTACTTTTTCACGGAAAAAATTTCAATGGTGCGTATTGGAAAACGACTATTGAAGCGTTGACAAAGGAAGGTTTTCGTGTTATTGTACCCGACCAAATCGGTTTTGGAAAATCGTCGAAACCAGAACATTTTCACTACACTTTCCAACAATTGGCACAAAATACCAAAACGATACTGGATTCTTTAAAAATAGAAAAGACCGCTATTTTAGGTCATTCTATGGGGGGAATGCTAGCTACTCGTTTTGCATTAATGTACCCAAAAACTACGGAGAAACTCATTCTAGAAAATCCTATTGGTCTGGAAGATTGGAAACTAAAAGTGCCCTATAAACCTGTAGAGTGGTGGTATGAAAATGAACTGAAGCAAAGTTACGAAGGCATAAAAAAATACCAATTAGTCAATTATTACGACAACAAATGGAAACCAGAATACGACGAATGGGTCAACTTACTGGCAGGTTGGACATTAAATTCCAGCTATAAAACCGTAGCTTGGAACAGTGCCTTGACTTATGATATGATTTTTACACAACCCGTTGTTTATGAATTTAAAAACATTCAAGCACCCACACTATTAATCATAGGAACAAGAGACCGAACAGCACTAGGGAAACCTCTAGTTTCCGAAGAAGTTAGTAAAACAATGGGATTGTATAACGAATTGGGTAAGAAAACACACAACGAAATACCTAATTCTGAGTTAATCGAAATAGAAAACGTGGGGCATCTACCGCATATCGAAAAATTTGAAAGCTTTATAAAACCATTAGTAATTTTTTTAAAAAAATAATGTACCCCCTCATTTAGTATCGTATAGTATCGTATTCTTTGAAATATTCAAATGCTCTCACGATTTTACTTGAAGTGAATAGGGAAACCGATAACGGGGAATAAGTTGATGTGTTTTTTTTAAGTTGCTGTATTGTTCCTATCGATCAGTAAGTGTTTGCATGAACAGTACCAGATTTTTCTTTTCTTGTTCGCTAATATTTAGATTGTCAAACGGAAGGGTTTGATGCTCTAGTTCCATTCCAATACCGTTGCCGCCTCCAAGTTCGTAGAATTTAACCACTTCCTCTAAGGTGCTATACACGCCATTGTGCATATAAGGTCCGGTTTTTTGAATGTTTCTGATAGTAGGCGTTTTAAATCCAAACCTGAATTGTTCCAATTGGTTGGTGTTGTAGCGACCTAAATCATCATCAATAACGGCATTTTCCCATGCAATGCTTTTTGGTACTCCAATTACTTCCGACTCAGTAACAGAAAACCAAGGCGGAATGCTGCCATTATACAAGGGTATGAAATGACAGGTGGCACATTTTGCTCTACCGGCGAACAGATTAAACCCGTTTTCTTCTTCTTTTGTTAACGTTTCTTTACCTTTAAAATAGTTGTCTATTTTAGAATTAAAAGGCATCAGGCTTCGCACATAAGCGGCAATGGCATTTCTGATTTCAAAGGGTGTAAGTTCTTTCTTGTCTGGAAAAGCGGCTAAAAGTTCGTTTTGATACGCCTTATTGTTAGTGATTCGTGTAGTAATTTCTTTTGGTGAAAGATTAAATTCGTTTTCGTTTTCCATCACATCTTGTATCTGATTTTCCAAATCCTGGGAACGCAAATCATAAAAAAAGTCGTTTTGGAAAGCCGCATATAAAAGCGTCGGCGAATTTCTTGAAACAGCTAAGTTGTGTACTTTGATGGTAGAAATTTTTAAGCCGTCGGTAAAAGCTTTGTCTGCATTGTGACATGTGGCACAACTTATTGTGCTGTTTTTGGATAAATGGGTATCGTTGAACAATCTTTTTCCCAATGCTATTTTAGGAACAGAAGAAACCGAGTTGCCATAAGGCGAAAAAGCATCAGGATTAAGGCCTTTTCCTTGCATTAAATCCGACAATGTACCTGAAAATGGAGTAACCGTTTTGGGTCTTTCACTCAAATAATTTTTGAAAATCACAGCGACTTCTTCACTCAAAGGCATTAAATATTCTTTGATAAAAACCAAACGATTGAAGGTGTCAAAGTTTTCATTCTTAGCTAGATATTCTTCACTTCTTTGGAATAATGCTGTAATTTTTGCAGTAGGTTTTACATTATTTAAAGTACAAAAATGCGTGATGTTTTCTTGCAAGCCAATGAGCGAGTATTTGGTTTCACCAATGGATGCAAATGCCACGGGCGAATCAAAACCGGTAAGCCCCATCGTGGCATTTCGGATAATTTGATGCTGCAAAATTTCGTAAACATGGTGATTTTGTATAGGCAAATCTTTAAGGTTTTTCTTTACAAACAATAAATCGGTTTGCAGTATCGCAATTTGCGAATGCAGCACCGTATAATCTATAGGTTCTTGTGTAAAAATCAGTTCTTCAATTACCTGGAAACCGGTTGCATCATTCACCACGTTATCATCTATTTTTACATCGGGTAGGGCAGGGCCGTTAATTCTTCTGCTGAAACCTTGAAAGTAGTACTCTACAAAAGGTTCTACTTTTTTATAAAGGATTCGAGAAGAAGTAAATTGCTCGGTTAGTGCTTCTTTATTGGTTGCAGAAGCCAAGTTATCGAGTGTGGATTGCAAAGAATCCAGTTGTTTTTCTACAACTGATTTCATACTGTTTTCCATAGTGATATACGTTTCCTTTTCCTTACAAGAAATGAAAGAAAGGAGCAAAAAAGCAATACTAAATTTTAGAAATTTCATTGATACTGTAAAATTAGTAACACCTTATTAACTAAATTAAAAAGGTGTTACTGTAGGTTATTAAACGGGTTAAAGTATTTTATCTTGGAACATTTTTTAGAATAACCGTTTGTCCGCCTGATTTATAAGTCTGTACAGATGCTGCTTTACTAGGGTTCAAAAAGCGGTCTCCTTCTACCCAAGTATGGGCGTGAATATTAAGCAAGAATGTACCAGGAATGCCAACGTTATCAGAAATATCTGTCATTGCTCCAAACTCCCAAATCCCTTTCCTGAGTTGATTAGCACCTGCTGGATTGTATTTCGTGTTTAACATATCAGTATCGCCATTTTTCATGTTCATGAAGGGTACTTTTTTTCCTGTTGCAATGTTGTATTGCCAAATATACGAGTCGTGTGTTGCCTCTGGAAAGAAAGAATCTCCATCTTCTTGAATGTACACGTAGTTTTCAGTTACACAAACGTTATCTGGATTTATAATATCTGATCCTTTTACGTTTTCACCAGTAGCAGTTACATCTCCGTCCGCTACAATTTTTAATTTACCTACTAAAGGATTTGTTGCATCTAATTTCAATTGATACATTCGTCCCATGTACGTTTTTTCTGCATTGTTACTTACACCGGTTGCAACAAAGTAAAGTTCTCTATTATTTGAAGCAGAACCCTTACGGTAATCTAAATCTTCTACACGTGCAAATTGAATGGATTTTAAAGTACTGTTTAAGTCTTCTATTTCAGTACCAGTAAGATTCTTTGCATTGGGAACTTCTACAAATTCTACGTCGTACGAATTGTTCCAGGTCATTGAAGTTTCAATTTGATTCAAATTGGTTCTTCTCAAAACATGTAGTTTTCCGTTCTCCAAGTCACCAACTGTGTTAGATACATATAAATAAACTTGTCCATTTCCAGAATCTTCACCAGCAATAATTACCGTTTTTCCAGGATAAGCCTGTTTGTTTAAAGGCACATAGTTTTCGGCACTCATTTTACCTAAAGCGGGTTTGGTTCTGCTATTATCTGTTTTATTAGCAGTTGCAAGTGGATCAATGGCATGACACATTGCATTTACATTCGATTCTCCGGCCGTTAAGAAGATAGGTCCAAAGCCGTGTTCTGCTGGTGTAGCCATAGTTGCCGAACACAAACGGAAACCACCACCATCTGTATCTACAATATAATCTCCTTTTACAATATCAAGTTTACTATTTAAATACAATCTAGAAACGGCCCATGTATTTTCATGATTGTTTACCATAACATATCCATCGCTCGCTGGATCCTTAATGAATCCCTGTCCATCTGGAGCTCCACCATACACCATATCGCCAGAGTTTGCAATTGTATCCTCACTACTAATAAGCGTGTAGACTTCTACGCCTGAAAATTCAGAAAATGTTCGTGCTAACGCAGGTGTAATAGATCGGTTTTTAAATTCTACTGCATTTGAAGTACCACCGTTAGACGATCCATCGTCATCGTTACAGGAAACGGCAATAGCTGCAACCAATAAGGCACTAATAAAATAAGATTTTTTCATTTTTGTGTGTTTGTTTATTTATTTCTACAAAAATAGAGCGGATTGGCTTTATGTAATTTATCTAAAAGTTACCAGTAGTTTACTAAAATTCACAACACTTATAAATAGTGATTTTGACTAAAACACTGCTTTTGTTGTGTTTAAATTCAAATGGAAGGACGGAGAGCTAATTAAAAAGAAGGCTGCTTTAATTTAAAATAAACCTACGGTAAATTTATGGGTTACACTTAAAATTTGTTTTAGATTGTAAAGATAAAATGCTTATTTAGTTACTGGGACTGCGGTGTTGTGTTGTGTTTTTAAAAGTGGGGCAGGATTGATTGGAGTCGCGTTGCAAACGCATACTTTGGTTTTTATAAGTAAGTAGGTAAACGCTAGAAACGAGTACCAGAAATTGAGGTTAGGGACGGATTGAAATTGATGACAAGCTGTTACTACCTATGGAGTTGTTTTCAAGGTGTTTGAATTGATTTGAATTACCGATACTTATCGGGATAGGATTTTTTTTAAGGGATTAAAGCTGAGATAAATAGTATATTTTTGAAATTATATAAACACTGACGGTGATGTTATTTATCTAGCTTATAGTGGGGGTGAAGGCTGGTGGTATAGGGAAGTTCAGTGGTACTGGTACAGCGTCATCAGTTTGAACTTGAAGTAATAACTTATGGTCAGTTTAGAACATAACGATTCAACTTTTCTCTGGAATAAATAGACGGGGCGTCTTCTCTAAATACGATTTCAATTTTTTTTATAGTCTAGCAAAATTTGGCTATTTAATAGTTTTGTTAATCTCTTCGGGAGGATTGTATACTAGAATAATTAAAAAAAAAATAGGTATACAATTTAACAAATATGAGTTTAAAAAAAAAAGCCACCCGAAGGTGGCTTAAAAATTTATTAAACTTTAAAATTATTCTTTGACTACTTTGATAGTTTTGACTCCGTTTTCAGTATTTACTTTAACCAAGTAAGTTCCTGTAGCTAGGCTTGACATATTCACTTGACCTTTGTTTGTATTTATATTCATCAATAAAACTTGCTGTCCTAATAGATTATAAATGGTTACAACAGAAATGTTTTGGTTAAAACTTACATTCAGGACATCTTTTACCGGGTTTGGAAATGCTACAAATGAATTTGTGTCAAAATCTACATTTGATAAAACACTATCAAATGCAATATTATCGACAAAAAAGTCATAGTCTAGACCATCATCTACAGTTCCATCGCTTGCAATTAAAGCAAATTTAGCTTTCACAGCTGAAGCAACAAACTCATAATTGTATACCTGAGAAGTATTCAACACATTACTGGCTGCTGTAAAACTATGAATTTCAGTCCATGAAACTCCATTATCAACTGACATTACCACTTTAACAAAATCATCAGATCCCATAGTAGCTAGTGTTGTTTGATTCCATATTGTTGTACCATAATTGAATGAAAAAGTATAATCGTTACCTATTGTCGTGTTCATCGACGGCGTAATTAACCATCCTATTCTATTTGTAGAATACAAATTAACTTTAACAGCACCTGTTGTTCCAATATTTAAAAAACCGTCTACAGTCCAAATTCCCGCCGCAGATCCTGTTGGACCTGTTGCTACCGTTCCTTCAGCGGCAGTTGCCCAACAACTTGGCACATAGGTGTCGAAATTTTGTGCAAATGGCGCAGTATAAGAGTCACAAGGAGTTGTAAATGTACCTGCATCTGACCAAGCACTGTAATCATCCGTTCCACAAATGCTTCTTACATAAATTTTATATACTGTATTAGCTAGTAGACCCGTTACACCTGCGGTTGTAATTCCCATCATTACTGTTCCTGTAGATACAGTAGTACTATTTGGAAGAACATCCGAGGAAGTAATATAATAATCGTAACCATTTGCTGGAACTGGATTTGTAGGAGTCCAATTCATAGTAGCACTATTTACTGTAACATTTGTAGCTGTTGGTGATAATGGCGCTATACATGTTGGCGTAGGCTCCAATCTGAAATCATCAAATCCAATATACCAAGGATAACCCGGCTGATTTACCTTAACAGCAAAGTAATATGTACCTGAGGTTGTAGGGACGATTGTATTTGTCACTTTAGCATAAGGCTGAATTTCATAAGTAGTTCCTATTCCCGAAGCATTGATAGTAGTTCCAAGTTGCGTTGCTCCAACACTATTTTGAACAGTATTTTGATAAACACCCACAGTCCAACCGGCATAACCATCACCAGCCATATAAAAACTGAAGTCGTAACTTACACCTGCAGTTAATTCAAAACCGGGAGTCCACATATATTCGTCTGTCGCATAATAAGTATCTCTTAAAAATCTAGAACCTGTACGAGGAATAACAAACTCATTTGCTGCGGAAGTAACCCACTCACCGTTTTCTTTGAACCAACATGGTGGAAATGCTGAACCTGTAGTACTTTCAAAACCTTCCGTCCAAGGGAATGTAATGATAGCATTACATTCTGTTAAAAATGTTTTAGCTGGAGACCATTCACCAAAATTTGTACCACAAGAAGATCTAACCCATACTTTATAATTTGTGTTTGCCGCTAATCCTGTGATTGTAGTTGATGGAGTGGCAATAACATCATAAGTAGTCAAGCCACTAGGGTCCGGTAAATCTGCAGCACCATAAGCATATTGCCATGCTGTTTCAGTTCCACCTGCAGTCCAAGAAATAGTGGCAGTTGTAGTTGTAGCTCCTGAAAAATTAAGGGTATATACATCAGGACAAGTAGGTGCAGTTTCCCAAATTACGTCATCTATATATAAGGTTTGATTCACTTGTGTACCCATAAACTTAAATGCAACATGGGAATCTGTAGTTGAATTAATGAATGAAACGGAATAATTCGCATTAGTAGCTGTCAAAGGAATCGTTTGTACTAAATTAAAAGTACTTGCGTCATTAGGATTATTCATCGTACCGACCTGTAACGTTGCACCGACTGCAATTGAATAGGATTTAAATTTAATTCGGTGTGTGTTCAATGGTAAATCAGTTAGAGCTGGCGTAATTAAATATAATTGGGCCGCAGCGTCATCAGAATTATTAAAATAAACATAATCGTTATTATTATAAACATTTATTCCAGCGGAAGTACTTGTTGTGTTTTTTAATGTATACCAACATTCCGGTGCTACATAATTTACGTCAGTAGTAAAATTTTCAGTAAAACTTCCAAAACTCTCACATCCAGTTCTAAAAGCAAATGGGCCCGCCCATGGGCTTACGCTTCCCTCACCACAATCTGCTTGGATATAGTAAACATAATTTGTTTGCGGATCCAAATCAGTCACCGTTACAGTATTTGTTGTAATGCCCGAAGTTAAAATGCCTGAACCTTGTGCTTCTCCAGCAAATACTGTTTCGACATTAAACAAAGTGCCTGCAGAAACCCAAGTTAATTGAGCACCATCAGCCACAATGTTACTAACTGTGCTAGCCGTTGGTGGCAAACAGTCGGGGGCTCCAACTACATTGACCAAAAAATCTAAGGATACTGCATAATCACCGCTATAACATGGATTTGCAGGGATTTTCTTACCATCTGAACTTATAATTCGCATTCTATGCTCTCCTATTTGAGCTGTTAGGGGAGTCATAAATGCTGTATTTACAACGGTGGGACTACTACTACTTGAACCTACAGTAGACGAATAAACTACTTCTGAAGGATCAAAATTGTAGTCATCATTGTAATCGATCCAAATATCTGTCCAGTATGAATAACCTGTTGCTAAAGTTATGTTCATAACGGTATTTATTCCTTGGGTAATATCAATTGCACCCGCTCCAGTAAAATCTGCATAGGTAATATCTGTTACAAGTGTTGCGTAATCATTAATTTGAACGTTTGTAATTCCTGCACCATCATTTTGTGTAGGCACAGAATTGCAATAGCAGCCATCACCATAAGTTGTAAAGGAGTCTTCGAAACAACCTACTGCATTACCATTAAGGCTGGCGTTATAGGGTCTTATTGTATAATAGTAAGTAGTTCCCGGATTCCCGACGAATGAATAATTTAAAGCATTATAAATATTTAACTCGTCAACCACTAAATCTTGACCATTTATAGAAGTTCCTATAGAAACTTTGTACCCGTCAGCTCCCGAAACAGCTGCCCAAGTAAATGTAGTTGGGTAATTTCCACAACCTTCATGGGTAACTGTATTCATATCTTGGATACATCCTGGTGCTTCTGCTGGGATTGGCTCCCAAGTCATATTATCCAAATAAACTGAACGATTCGTTCCACCTAAGCCATTTTTAAAGGCAATAAAACCAGCCGTAGTTGAAGTATTTAAAGTAATATTATATGTAGTATAAGTTGTACTTAATGTGTAAGTCTGCAGCTCCACATAAGTAGATGCATCATTAGGGTTACTCATAGTACCTACAGTCAATATTTGTCCCGTAACACCACCTCTAGCTTCAAATTTCATTCGATGCGTATTTGCACCAATTGCATTCAATGCTGGAGTAATTAAATAAATTTGAGCAGTAGCATCATTTGCGTTTGTCAAATAGATAGCATTCGGTGCAGAAGAAGCTGCATAATTAATGACAGAGACGTTTGCTGAAGTATCTGTAGATACCACTAATTTGTTCCAACAATTTGGTACTAATCCTGAGCCTACAGTCGCAGTTTCAAAATTTTCTTCAAAATTACCAAATGGTAAACATAATGTTCTAAAAGATACAGGACCATTCCATGCACTTGAGCCTGAATCACAGGTTGATTTAACCCATACATAATAGATTGTGTTATCTTGTAATGAAGTTAAACCTGCAGTTAATAACGTACTTGCTGTACCTGTAGTTGGAGCCACATCTGACGTAGAATAGTAATATTCGTAACCTGCACTTGGCGCTGGAGAAGTAGCAGTCCAATTTATACTCGCTGAATTACTGGTAATTTCTGAAACAGTGATAAAAGCGGGAGGAATGCATGATGGAGCTGCTCCCTGCGTAATAGAAATATTGTCAAAATAATAATATACATCCGCTCCATTAAGAGATTTCGTTAAAAACCGAACATACAGATTCCCGGGTAATGCAGAAAAAGTAGCTGTTTTTGCAGCACAATTTGCGGAGACAATATGATTGTTTTCATTGATATAATCCACAGCAAACCATGGGCCTGAAAGCGAATTAGAAGCCTGCAGTTCAATTTCAACCTGATTTGCAGCAGCACCTGTAGTATTAGGACTAAAAAGCGTAACTTTATAATCAAAATTTACGGTTACAAGGCCACCATTTGAATTGGGTAATAATGGAGATGTCAATGTACTTGTTGCAGAGCTGTAAGTATTTGCTCTTGCGGATGCCAACCCCTCACAAGGTGTTGTGGTAGTACGTGAAAAACCATAGGAAGAGCTCGTGGTCCAATCTCCTAAAGGCACTGTCGTTGACTCCCAATCGTAATCGTAGGCAACTTGTCCATAGCTTCCTATGACCATCGTCAGAAGGAAAACTAATGATAAAGTAATTTTTTTCATTGTATAAAAAAGTTTAATATTAATATAAACTAAGGTATATATAAAGTTAGGACTCAAATAATCTCTAATATTATTATTTCGTTATAAAAAAGTAAACAACACTACATTAGTAACCTGAGTTCGATTCATAACTTAATAGAAAAAGAAGCAAAATAGGTAATTAAATTTGGTAAAAAAGGCGAGAGATCTTATATTTAAATTTTTGATTTTAAAATATTTAAAAAAAAAAGCACCCTATTATTTGCTTTGATTACTGATTATTTTGGATTCTGGATGAGTCTTGAAAAAATTTCGATAAAACAACTATATCATTTATTACTGTACATAAATTAAAGGGAAAGCCTAAAATGGGCAGAGCTGAAGTGATTACCCTATATTATTTGTTCCGTTTAGGAATATTTCGCTGTTTTAAACATTTTTAACTATTTTACAAACATAAAAACATGCAGGAAGAATTTCCAAATTCCGTTTATTATAACCGATTTTTAAAAATTATGCAGTCTATGGCTATGTTTGCAAAAACTTTTTAGGCTGTTGCGCAGTAATATCTTTTGTCGATTCTAAACCAATTAGAGTTTTTAAAAATAAAAAAATAATAGAAGTTAAGGTATTTAAAAATATTGCGAGAACTTGGAAATTTACATTGGGCTGGTTGAACGGTTGTAAGCGTTACATTGTTAATAATGATATAGGTGAACTCATCAGCTTTTGTTAGACAGTTGGAAAATCAGAAATTCGATATAAAAAATAAGAAATTTATTTGTTGTGTTTGGAAAACATAGTTTTGCAGAAGTTGAAATAATTGACGGAAAAACGCATTTTATGGGTTCCGATTAAAAACAAAAATGGTCAATAGAAAAGCATGCGTTGCGTCTGAAAGATGAATAATAAATCTGGAGTTGGAAGGAGCTGATTATAGGGACTGAACAGGGGTTTGAATGGGTTTATTGTTCCGATACTTATCGAAGTAGGGTAGCTTTTTTTTGTGGGATAGGATGGAGGAAAAAAGGGTTAAAAGTTTAAAAGTTGCAAAGGTTATAGAGGTTGAATATTTCAAGGCATATAGTACGGAAATGATTACATGCGGTCAACAACAAAAAAGGATTAAAAATTTAAAAAGTTATAGGAGTTGAAAAGCCAACAATGAACCCTATTTTGAATGAACCCGATAACATTCTGTTAATACTTATGGATGAAAAGAGGGTTAATAGGTTAGTAGTTTAAAAGTTTAATGGTTATTAGGTTAAGGAATAGGTATTGAAAGACGGAATGACAAAAAGAGGAATGCGTAGCACTATGAAGTTTCAAAGACAAGATGGTCATGGGTTCTGAGTTATGTGTTAGCTATGAGTCGCGGTGCAAATAACTTGTACTTATAAATGACCAAGTAGTTGTTTTGTTCCGACAGGTTTAGAACTTGTAAAATTCATTCGTAATTGCATACAAACTTTACTTTATGAAACGCGTAATTTCGCATGGCGCTTGTTTCAATAGTATTTTCTATCAGGTCTGATGTTTAAAAATCTGCATAGGACTTACGTCTCACTATTTTCAAAATTCGTACATTACCGAAATAACAAGCGTCTAATCTAGCTCTTTTTCATAAAAATCAATTATAAACACAAAATAAATAGTACACGATGAACTACAAAAATATTACAGTCGCAGGAAGTGGCGTTTTAGGATTTCAAATTGCCTTTCAATCCGCCTTTCATGGTTTTCAAGTCACAGTTTATGATATTAATGATGCCGTTTTAGAAAATGCCAAAGGTAAATTTGAAGGTCTGAGTAAGGAGTTTACCAAAGATTTGAATGCGACACCTGAACAATTAAAGCAAACATTTGCTAATTTAAGCTATTCGTCCGATTTAGGGGAGGCGGTAAAAAATGCTGACTTAGTGATTGAAGCGGTTCCTGAAAATCCAACAATCAAAATTGGCTTTTATGAAAAACTAGCAAAAGTTGCTCCTGCAAAAACAGTTTTTGTAACCAATTCTTCTACCATGTTGCCTAGTGAATTTGCAGATGCAACAGGAAGATCTTCGCAATTCCTAGCTTTGCATTTTGCCAACAGTATTTGGAAACACAATACCGCAGAGATTATGGGACATCCCGGTACTGACCCAAAAGTTTTTGATGATGTTGTTGCTTTTGCCAAAGCCATCGGCATGTTGGCATTGCCTTTAAAAAAGGAACAACCGGGCTACATTATCAACTCAATGCTGGTTCCCTTCTTTTATTCCGCTACGGATTTACTTATAAAAGTAGTGGCCGATGCACATACGATTGATAAAACGTGGATGAAAGCGACCGGTGCTCCTGCAGGTCCTTTTGGAATGGTGGACGTCGTTGGGATTACAACTTTATACAATGTTATAAAAATGAATGCCGAAAAAACGAAGGACCCAATTAGAATCAAAACGGTAGCGTTTTTAAAGGAAAACTTTATAGATTCCAATAAACTAGGCGTTGCCACCGGTGAAGGATTTTACCAATATCCAAATCCAGCCTATAAAGAAGAAGATTTCTTGAAATAATAAAGGAAATAAGCGTACGGTCAGACTGCAATGTGCTGACCGTACTTATAGTCATTTCCCTTACAGTAGTTACTATGTAAGTAGTTACGCGTTATTTAGGTTTTAATAGTTAGGAAAAAGTGTTTAATCACTAATGCTTTTGGATGCTAAAAGGGTCATCTTTTTAAACACACAATGGTGCAGCTTTTTTTTAAAAGTAGCTTTTTTGTCGTATAGCCAACCCTTAACTCATTTTTATAAAATAGTAGCGTATTTGAATGAATTGGCGCTTTACTTTTTATAAATTTACATAAGAATTATAAAATGCTGTTTTTTATGCAAATAAAATTATTTTCAACGGGTCGAGTTTTTCTCTTCTTTTCGCTCTTTATGACATCATTGGTATTTTCTCAACAATTAGACCCTGAACTAAAAAAATTGATTAACAAAGGTTTGGAAAAAAGCCACAGCGTGCAAATTAAAAATTTTGAAGCTGCACAAGCGCGAATCGACCAAACCAAGGCCAAGTCAGTCTTCCTTCCTAAAGTAACGTTCAACGGAAGTTATACTCGATTAGACGACGACATCACCTTTGACGACAATACTCAAAATCTTTTATTGGCAACCCAAAAACTATTGATTAAAGAAGCGACCGGTATTCCGTTTAACAGTGCATTTCCAGATGGTATTCCGCTAGAAGCCGTTCCCAATTTGCAAAACAAAGACATTTTGAAATCATCTGTTGATGTCGATTGGGTTTTATTTAGTGGGTTGGAAGCCAGTAATGCATTCAAAGCGAGTAAATCCAAAGAGGCCTCGTTAAATTATTTGGCTTTGGCCGAAAAGGATAAAATTGCTTTGAATATCATTGAAACGTACGACAAACTGGCCTTAGTGTATGCATCAAAAAAAGTGCTGACGACTTCTGAAAACTACCTGAAAGAGCAAGAGTTTTACGTCAAAAAAGCAATTGAAAATGGATTAGCAACACCCATTAGTCGAAAAAAAATAGAACTGGCACAACTGCAATTGGCAGGAAAACTGTTGGAATTCAATCAGAATAAAAAGTTGCTTATCGAAGTCTTGCACCAACTTACCAATGAAAATAAAGAAACTTTGAAGTTGCTTGAACCAAATTTACAACCTTTCGCTGTTGAGGGTGCTGCCCAATCAGAGAAAAGAAACGAAATTAAAGCACTCGAAGAAGCGGAGAAGGCAACGCTGTTCAAATCCAAGATGGAAAAAAGTAATTTCATTCCCAAATTAGCACTAAAAGGCCATTATGAATTTTTAGAAAACGATTTATCGTTGTTTGACCCCAGATGGTACGTCGGTGTCGGCATTAAGTGGAATGTATTTGACGCCAACGAATCGCGTTTGAAAAGTCAACAATCGTTAATCGAAGGCCAGAAATACCGCCAACAATTGGAAGAAGCGGATGAAATGATTGCCTTAAGCGTGGTAAAAGCCCAATTGGCATATGAGGCAGCGTTGCAAAACACCGAAATGATTCAAAAAGAAATAGAACTCGCAGAAGAAACCTATCAAATGGTAGACAAGCAATACCGCAATGCATTGACGTCCATAAAAGAAGTATTGGATGCGTTAAATGAAGTGGAAAAAGCACACTTTAAATTGCAACAATCCTATTTTGAGCAACGAAGAGCGGTTGTCAATCTTCTTTTTGCAAAAGGAGTTCTTACATATTAATCACCTGAAAAAAGTTTAAAAATGAAAGCCATTCTAAAAATAATTCCTTTGACCCTCCTTATTGGACTTGTGATTTCTTGTGGAAAAGAAACCATAACGGGTTATCAAGGAAAAGTAAAGTTTGAAACCATAGCCGTGAGTAGCAAACTTGCTGGTAGAATTAGTAAATTGTACGTAAAAGAAGGCCAAACCGTTCAAAAAGGGGACACGCTTGCTTTCATCGATATTCCCGAAATCAATGCGAAAATGATGCAGGCGGAAGGAGCAATCACTTCGGCTCAAGGCCAACTGAATATGGCGAGTAAAGGGGCAACGACAGAGCAATTGAATCAAATTGACGGTCAGATTGATGCTGGAAAAGCCCAATTAAATTTTGCACAAGAATCCTTCAACCGACTGAATGCGATGTACAAGGATTCGCTCGTTAGTTTGCAGCAATTGGATGAGGTAAAAATGAAACTTGAAATGGCAAAAGCACAAGTTTCCTCATTGAATGCCAAAAAGAAGGAAATAGGTACAAGTGCTCGAAGCGAACAATTAGACCAAGCCAAAGGTCAATTGAACCGTGCCGTGGGTGCAAAAGAGGAAGTGCTTTCTGCGGAAAATGAAAAATATTTGATTGCACCAGCGGACATGACCATCGAAACAATCAGCTTGCATGTGGGCGAACTTTTAACGCCAGGATTCACACTCTTTAATGGATATGAAAAAAACAGCATGTACTTTAGATTCACTATTCCAGAATCAAAAATATATGATTTTAAGGTAGGGAATAAGGTTACTTTGGTCAACCCGTATACCAAGACAGAAACGGCAGGCGAGGTAGTAGTTATCAAGCAAATCGCAGCTTATGCCGATGTAACAAGTACCGCTCCTTTGTATGATTTATCAGAATCCATTTATGAATTAAAGATAATTCCTACGTCAAAAATAGCCGACCAATCGTTCTTTCTAAACGCCACTATTCTTCTAAAATAATAACAGTATGAATGATTTTATCAGATTAGTCCGGGTCGAATTTTCACGCATCTTTTCCAATAATGTCTTGCTTGCGATATTTATTGGAGCGCCTATTTTTTACGGAATCATATTTGGATACGTGTACCAACAAGGGAAGGTAGTCGATTTGCCCATTGTGATTGTGGACCAAGACCGCAGCCCGACTTCTGATAAAATTATTGACGCGTTCTCAGACAATGAAGTCTTGTTTGTAAGCGATATTCGCTATTCTCCGGGAAATATCCTCGCAGATATGCCTGTAAAAGAATATGCGGCGGTAATTACCGTACCTTCTAATTTTGAAGCAGACATCTTCCAAAAACGGCATCCCGAAATACGTGTAGATCTGAATATGGCCAATATTGTAAATGCCAATACCGCGAGTAAAGGAATTCAGTCGGTACTAATGACGCTCAATGCCGGAATTGAAATCGAAGCATTGAAGAAATCAGGTGTCCCTGCTGTAAAAGCCGCAGCTACGTACGAAAGTTTCAAAATTAATTTCAATAAACTCTACAATTCTACCGGCAATTATGTGACGTTTATGTTGCCTGGAATGCTTGCGGCAATCATGCAGCAAATTATCTTTCTGGCCATGGCCTTGGTTTTTGCTCGAGATTTTGAAGACAATTATTTTGGCAGTTTGGTGCAGGAAAGCAAGCTTTCGTTGTATCATATTGCGGTAAAAGCAACGCCGTTTTTCATCATGATTCCCGTAATGTGGGCCATTGTAAGTGTTTTTATTCTTTATTTTAAGATTGAAGCCGAGGTATTCAATTTCCCTATGCTGCTTTTGGTTTTTCTGTTGACCTTGGCATCCATGTGTATTGGAATGCTGTTTTCTTTGGCCATTCCAAGCCAGTTGAAAGCAACGGAACTTTTGATGGTGATTTCGACTCCCGCATTTGTATTGAGCGGTTTTACGTGGCCTACCTCTGCGTTTCCGAGTGCGATTGCTAATGTGGCCCAGTTTATTCCTTTGACACAGTTTTTAAGTGGTTTTAGAAAAATTGCATTTTATGGTGGAAATGTTGGTTCTATTCTTCCTGAAATCAATAAATTACTGCTGATTATTTTGGTTGCGTTTATTGCCATGGTAGCATTGTTGCAGTTTAAAATTAATAAGTATGCCAAGAAAATGCAACAGGATTTAGCAGCTATAGAAGATTAGTTCTGATGCAAAAGCTTTGTATTTCGGTCCTACTATTGCCGTTTTTATCTGTTGTTACTTTATGTGGTGCGTTAAGGGATTTGGAATTGTTTATCTATTAGCGTTAATGACTTTGTTGGTGCGTGATAGCCCTAATGTTTTTAGGAAGAAGATAGAGGGATAGCGGGATTGAAAGATTGGGTAATGAGTTAGGAATTTATAGATATTAGGATTTTCGATTAAATGCTGCTAAGTCGGAGACATTTGCCTGAGCTGTGTTTGTTTTTACAGTAGACATCGGAGCGCGGGATTGATGGATTTTAAAAAAGTTTTATTTTTAGTTAGCATCATTAAATTAATCATTTGAAATTAATTATATTTGGAAATCTTATATATTATTGTTGTACAAAAACCAATGTATTTGGAAGAGAATGTAGGTTTTCGTTTTTAATTACAATGTCTGTGCGTAAAAGTTTTCAAATTATCTCTTGTTAATCACAAAGCATATTTAAATCTAATAATTATGAAAAATATAGTAAATGCTTTTATAATATTATTTTTTTTTAATAGTTGCAGTAAAGAGGAAATTCATGAACCAAAAGGTGATGGTATACCATACTACCAATTTACAGAAGTTGAAAAGAGTAAACTTATTAGTCAACTTAATGTAGATGATGAAATTGTTTACAAAAATCAAGATAATGAAGTTTTAAAATATAAAATATATTGGTCACATATTAAAAAAAACACAGCATCTTCTAATGGATTTCTAGGTTACTCAACTAAATATTTTCATTATGATGAACAAAGAGTATATATGAATGTAGAAGGTACTGGTATAGATTGCGATATAACCATTTTAAAATATCCGATTGGAGCAAATTATGATATAGAAAATCCAACGGTAGGAATACCTAAATTTTATGGCTATTTTACTTTCTCATTATGGAATGGCTACAAGGGTACAGACACTTACAATAACCATATCTCAGTAAATTTTGATTTACCAACTTCATCGATGGTTACTTAATAACAGAACATATGCAAATGTGTTAGTATTTGAATCAAATAAGGATGTAGTTTTAGAACCTTCAAATATTTATCCAAAAAATGTAAATGTTATATACTATGAGTATAATTATGGAGTTATCGGTTTTGATGATTTAAATGGGAATCAATGGCGAATACAGTAAATTTTCTGTACAAAATAAAACCCCAGATCCACGAAGTATCTGCCCTGCTATTGCAAGATTCCGATTGCATAATGAAACAGTAATCACACCAAACAAACCACCCAGCACCCTCAGAACCAACTTCCACCTCCCTATCGGGAAGTACTTACATTTCGTCATTATTATAGTACTTGCCAGTCGGGAAGTACACATATTTTGTGATTATCATAGCACTTGCCAATCGGGATGTATATGCATTTCATCATAGTACTTGCCAATCGGGAAGTAGATACCACTCGTTGTAAGTAGGACACTTCCTAATTTTCTTCGCCAAATGAGGAATAGTAGTACTCATTTACTTTAAAAAGTTTAAAAAAAAAATAGTCTGGTAAAACCTAAAGGCAAGTACCTTGTGATGATAATTGGGCAAAATTGCGGGTCGTTTTAAATAGGTATTACTCTTAATATTCCACAATTTTAAATCTATATAGAATGGTAGAATATCAAAATGAGGAGGGACACAAATAAACTCCTGATTCCCGCCAGCGACACGGATTTTGGCGCCAAGGCCAGTGACGCAGTTACGCAGAGGTAAGTAGATAATTGGCATACTTTCAACCTTACTTACGCAAACCCAACGAACCTACTCTTTATGCTACTTTCTTGAGTGGTTACGGGAAACCGTAAAATATATTTTTGCAATCTTATTAAGTTTGTCCTAGAGAAAATAGTGAGGATACATCTGAATTTGAAGTTAAGTCATTTATTAGAGTTTTAGGAGGAATTTGGCGCTTCTTTTCAGGGGTTTAATGGCTTTGAATGAATGGGAAACTATCTATTAATTGATGATTTGAACAGTGAGATTAAATCCTATTATTTTATGTTGACAACAGGAATAGTTCATCAAATCTAAAGAATAAAACGTATGAGAATAGTACTTTCAGTAGTTTTTCTGCTTTTTGTTGTACAAATTAATAGTGCACAAAATAAAGAGTCGGTCTATTTGAACAATATGATTGATTATGTGGCTTGTACATGTATTAATGATGCATTAGCAGTGCAACTCAGAGTCAATTGCGAGGATAAAGAGCAAGTTAATTCGTTTGTTATTCCAGAGAATGACAAACAGACTCTTGCACTTTATAAAGATTTTCAGTGGCTAAGAAAAGAGGAGATCGGCAAAGACACTTTAAAGTTTTTTGTCGAAGGTATTTTTAATAATGAACAGAAATACAGTGCTATTTATGACTTTGCACAGAAGAGGAAAGGCGATAAAATAGCCAATTTGAAAGCTACCATAGCCCTTTATATGAAGCACATTGCCGCACATCAGAATGCCGCAGAGGTAGAATCGGAACACGTTAACTTGGTTATTACAAACTCTGAAAACATCGTAATTCAGCACCTCAGCAGTAAGCCTAAATTTGATGATGATGAAGAAACTGGGTTCGATACCCTTACAGAAAATTCCAATTATACTTTTTGGCTCTACGGTTTAATAGCGGTCAATGTTATTTTTGGAATTGTATTAATAAGTCTGTTCCAACAAAAGTCTAAACTAAAAGCAATAGTTAACAAAATGCGCGAAAAAGTAAAACGTCAAAACTAAGGTAAACCTAATTATATTTAGATTATGCAAACAAATAGAAACGGACAAATAGAAACGGCCTCCAAAGATTTAAATGCTGAAGTACCTGAGGAAGAGAAAGAAAATTTTCAAAAGGACAGCAGTATTGCTGCTTCTTCATTGCTACACCAGGAGCTAACGGAGGATTTAAGTGCAAAAGAATTTGTCGAACAGCAAATACCACCTGTTTTAAATGCTGCAAGTGCTGACAAAGTAGGTGCGAAAGGTGTTGAAGCTTTTAATAAAAGAGATTTCAACTTAACGGCTCGATATGAGTCATCTAATATAGTTAGTACTGAAGAAGACTTGAGTTGGATGCAAGAAAATATTTTCAAAGCGCACATTCCCACGGCTCTTCTCTCTCCTTATGAAGAAACGGGTTGGACGCTGTTGAAGGACAATGAATAGACTTTACAAATAAAAAACTTAATGAAAAAAACACTACTGATTATCGCGCTTGGACTTATGGTTGCTGTTGGAGGAATTGCTTATGCTACCGCTGCTACATGCTCGGGAACGAAATCCTGTTCGGCATGTAAGAATTGTAAATATTGTAAAAATTGTTCAAAGGATGGGGGAAGTTGCGGGGTGTGTAAGAAGTGATGGTGGTTTGTGTCTTATTTTCTCTGAATTACGGTAAACCGTAATAAACCTACTTATTAACACACTACGTTTGACCTGTCGAACGCTACTTAATTCAAATTTTAATTTTTGAGGGGGAAAAGGCGTAAAAAATGGAGTCCAGAAACCATTTAATAAACGGGGAGTAACTGAAAATCCATAAGAGTAAAACTATATTTTAAACAGTAATGAAAAATAAATCAACAGCGGCAATTTTAGCTTTCTTTTTAGGAGGTATTGGTATTCATCGTTTTTATCTAGGACAAGGAGGTTATGGAGTTCTTTATCTTCTATTCTGCTGGACTTTTATACCTGCAGGAATAGCTTTAATCGATTTTATTATTTTTCTCTCGATGGATGAAGATAAATTTAATTTAAAATATAATGGCGGTAAAGTACTTCGTACAACTGTAAACTTAAATACCGCGGAAGAATTAGAAAAATTACATGGTCTAATGGAAAAAGGGATTCTAACGGCGGAAGAGTTTAAAGCTAAAAAAGCAAAATTAATGTAAGGAATTTTACTTCGCGGATTAAGGACTAGCTAATTTTAGGGGCAATGTGAAATAGAATTCTTACGGGTTTTTTATTTTTACATAGCTCATTATTCATTATTTTTTAGATTTCAAATTTGTAATTTTTAAATACTTCTTTTTTAAAAAATAATCCAAATTAATTCTTGTCGCTTCATAAAAGAAAATTAATATACCTAAATTTTAATCGAAATAGTTTAGGAGGTCACCAATTCTTTTGACTAAGAAAACAATTAACAAACCACACAGTCTTTATGAAATTAAATTACTTTATTATCCTATTATTGAGCTTCTTCAATTTTGGATTTAGCGCTAAGGGAGCACCAGCATTTGCTCTTTCGGCGACTATCGGGGGAGGAACAACGGTTTGTCAAAATGAAGGGAATGTTTTAGTTACGATTACAGGAAATGGAGGTACGGCTCCGTATACGTTTACATATAAAATTGGAAATGGTTCTATATCGACAATAATTTCTACAGGAACAAATTCATCCGTAAGCTTACCTGTCAGCACTTTGGTAGCGGGAACTTTTACGTATACTTTAGTTAGTGTTGCAGATAGTTCAGATCCGGTTGTTTCAGAAACTATAGGTTTAAATACAGTTTTCACTGTATTACCACAAGCAAATGCAACAATAAATTCATCCGCAGATTCTAGTGTTTTTGGAGGTTTTCAAGTTTTTAAAATATGTGGTAATCAGCCATTTGAATTTGAGTTTTTTAATGCATCTACCACTTCTGCAACAAATACTAGCTACACAATTAGTTGGGGTGACAGTTCTCCAAACTTTACAGGTACAAACTGGAGTTCATTGACACATACTTATCAAGTAGGAATTTGGAATTTGGTCTATACAATAACTGCTCAAAACGGATGCAATGTTACAAAAACATATAAAGTATTTGTGGGAGACAATCCAGCAGTTGGTTTAGAGAATCCTGGAAATACTGATATATGTATAAGTTCTCCTTTAACTTTTCCAATAACTGGAACTGATAATAATCCACCAGGAACAATTTATACTGTATCATTCAATGATGGTTCACCGAGCGTTTCTTTTAATCATCCACCACCAGCATCAGTAACACACACTTTTTTAAGTACTTCATGTGGTACTTCTAGTTTGGCAGGATCAACAACATATCAAAACTCATTTTTCGCAAGCATTCAGGCTTCTAATCCTTGTGACCAATCTTCAGCGTCTGTAGTACCTATTCGAGTTTCAACACCTCCTATTTCAAATTTCACAATTCCTGCCAATCCTATTTGTGTCAGTAGTCAAATATGTTTTACAAATACATCTTTGGACGGACAAACATCAACTTCTACAGGTTGTTCAGACGCAAAAATGGTGTGGATCATTTTACCCAGTACAGGTTTTACACTTGGTAGCGGTTCATTAGGAAATGATTTTGGAAATACAAATATTAATGCATGGAGTTCAGGTACTGATGTTATATGTCCGATATTTTCTGTTGCAGGAACTTATACCATCACTTTGAAAATAGGAACCAAATGCGGAATTGACATAAAAACGAAGACTATCTGTGTTCAACCACAACTTGTACCCAACTTTACTTTAAGTACGATCTCCGGATGTGGTCCTTTAGCGGTAACGACTACTAATACTACAAGTTTAACCAATCTATGTGAGACTCCAACCTACAATTGGATTGTAAATTATAGTTCTGGAAACTGTGGAACGACCTCTGGTATTACCTATACGAATGGAACATCTGCGACTTCTGCCACGCCTTCTTTTAATTTTACAGAAGCTGGTATCTATAGCATTTCACTAAAAACAACTAATTCTTGTGGAACTGTTACATCTGCAGTTCAAACCGTTAATGTGAAGAAACCACCCACTGTTTCTATTGCACTCATTTTAGATGGATGTGGTACTACGACTATTTCGCCAGTGGCAACGGTTGTTAATTGTAGTCCGACCTCAAGTTCGGTAACGTATGCCTGGAGTTTTGTAGGTGGAAATCCAGCAACGGCAACTACTTTAAATCCTGGAACTATCAATTATTCAAGTCCTGGGAATTATACTGTTTCATTAATTGTAACCAATGAATGTGGTGTTTCGACTCCTGCGACGCGAACATTCACTATAAATTCTTCACCCACTATCACCAATACCGATTTAAGTCAAACACTATGTTCCGGAACGTTAACTGCACCCGTTGTATTTACTGCTACTCCTTCTGGAGCTACATTTTCATGGACTGCAACGGCTACAGCTGGTATAACTGGTTTTATTTCATCAGGAACTACGGCGACAATTCCTGCACAAACTCTTTCGACCACTAATGCAAATGCAGGAACGGTAACCTATGTTGTTACTCCTAAAATTGGGGATTGTACAGGTACACCTGTAAATTATGTAGTGCATGTAATTCCTGCCCCAGTAATTGCAAGTCAACCTGTTTCAAGTAATGTGTGTTTGAATGGAGTGGCCAACCCATTGGCTATACTTGTTAATACGAGTTCGGGAACACCCACTTATCAATGGTATGGCAATAGTTCGAATTCGACAGTAGGAGGGACGCTTATTGCGGGTGCAACATCATCCACCTATCTT
This sequence comes from Flavobacterium sp. SM2513, assembly GCF_050908145.1. Classification (GTDB taxonomy): domain Bacteria; phylum Bacteroidota; class Bacteroidia; order Flavobacteriales; family Flavobacteriaceae; genus Flavobacterium. The sequence continues at coordinate 2,741,229 of NZ_CP194228.1, forward strand.
CCGCAGGCATCTGTTGTAGGAACGGTTTATTATTATTGTATTGTTTCTTTGTCGTCTGGAGGATGCACAAGTTTGACGTCTAATAATGCTTCTGTAGAAGTAGTACCTCTACCAAGTATTTCTTCGCAACCTTTGGCTTCCCAAAATCTGTGTGTAGGCGTTAGCATTGCCAATCCGCTAACTGTTAGTCATACTAGTGGAACGGGAACTCTTTCTTATCAATGGTATTCTAATACTACGAATTCTAATACAGGAGGAAATTTAATTACGGGAGCTACCACTGCCAGTTATACACCACCGGTTTTTTCGATTGCTGGAAATTATTATTACTATGTAACGATTACCTTTTCAGGAAATAATTGTGGAACTATTACGAGTGAAAGTGCTGAAATTATTGTTTTTGGAGATCCAATCTTAACGAGTCAACCTGTTGCAACTCAAACTTTATGTCAAGGAGCTGCTCCAACACTATTGGAAGTTGTAGCCACAGGAGGAGACGGAACATTTATATATCAGTGGTATTCTAATACAGCAAATAATAGCACCACTGGTAGTGCCATTGCTGGAGCGACCAATGCTACATATACGCCTCTAACGACTGCAGTAGGAACGGTCTATTATTACTGCGTCGTTTCGCAAGCTACTTTGGGTTGTTCAGTTACGAGCACTATTGCAAAAATAGTTGTGAACCAATCGCCATCGGTAGTAAATCAGCCTTTATCGAGTACTGTTTGTTTGGGGGGTAATCCAACAGCATTAAGCTTTACTGTTAGCAATGGAGCGGGAACGCCGACGTATCAATGGTATTCTAATGTGGAAAATGATACCACAACGGGTACTGTTATTGTTGGAGCGACCAATGCTACTTTTGCACCTCCAGCAGATGTAATAGGTACTTTATATTACTATTGTTTGATACATTTTTCTTCCATTTCAGGAAGTTGTGCTACAATTGCTACTACCACTGCTTCAGTTGAAGTTACTACTGCTGCAATTATTGATCAAAATCCGTTAGCATCTCAAAGTTTATGTGTAGGAACTGCAATTGGGAACCCATTAACCGTTACCTTTTCGGGAGGAACAGGGACGCCAACGTATCAATGGTTTTCTAATACTACTAATTCGAATGCGGGTGGAATGCCCATTATTGGAGCTACTTTGTCGGCATTTACACCAGCAGTTTATACTATAGTGGGAACATTTTATTATTATGCAAACATAACATTTGCAGGAAGTGGATGTGGGGCTATTTCTAGTGGTGTTGCAACTGTTGAGGTTATAGCAGATCCTGTTATTAGTTTGCAACCTCTGGCTACTCAAACACTTTGTCAAGATGCGGTTCCTGCATCACTTTCTGTGACAGCTACTGGTGGAATTGGAACTACTTATAGCTATCAATGGTACAGTTCTACAACAAATACTACTTCTGGCGGAATACTAATTTCAGGAGCTACCACTGCTTTTCTTATTCCCCCAACTGGAACGGAAGGAACGGTTTATTATTATTGCTTGATTTCGCAGGCAAGTGGGTTGGGTTGTGAAGTTATATCGAATACAGCTGCTGTGATTATTAATCCATCGCCAGTAATAACCGTATCACCACTTTCTAATTCTTGGTGTGTAAATCAAACACCATTAAGTTTATTAATGACCTATTCTAACGGAACAGGAACGCCAATGTATCAATGGTATTCTAATACAATTGATGCGATAACAGGTGGAACTTTAATTAATGGTGCTACCAATGCGAGTTATTTACCACCAACAGATACGGCGGAGAATGTTTATTATTATTGTGTAATTTCCTTTCCAGACTTATCAGGAGGATGTGAAATTATTACTTCTAGTACCGCTTTAATTACAGTCAATCCATTTCCGATTATTGCAGTTGAAACAACCATCATTTGTAGTGATAATTCCTTTACTGTTAATCCATTAGATGGAAGCGGTAATTTAATTCCTATAGGAACGACTTATACTTGGACGCTTCCTGTTGTAAGCCCTGCTGGGGCGGTTACAGGAATTTCGGCAGAAATACTTCCGCAAACGGAAATTAGTCAAACTTTATTAAATAATACAACGAATCCGGCCTCGGTTACTTACACAGTAACACCAACTTCGGGTATTTGTGCAGGAGCTAATTTTACAGTAACTGTAACGGTTAATCCCGCAATAAGTCCTAATGTGATAGTAAGTAACAACGATTGTTTTGGTTCAAATAATGCTTCAATTGTTACAAATATTACTGGAGGTATTCCGCCTTATTCTATCACTTGGTCGGGACCAAATGATTTTACATCAACAGCTACTGGTATTTCTAATTTAGAACCTGGTGTTTATACAATTCTGATTGATGATGCTGGAAATTGTCCATATACAAATTCATATACGATAACACAACCCGATGATATTGTAATTTCAATAAATAATCAAAGCAACAGTAGTTGTTTTCAAAGTAATGACGGAGCAATTTCTATTGCAGTAGGTGGCGGAACAGGAGTCTATTCTTACACTTGGACAAAGGATAGTTTGCCGTTTGCTGCAACACAAGATTTGTTCAACTTGAGTCCTGGACTTTATAATGTAAGCGTTACCGATGAAAATAGCTGTGGACCAAAAACACTTTCTTTTACTATAACAGAACCGCCATTGCTAGTGGTTTCGTTACTCAATCAAACGAATATTAATTGTTTTGATGCGTCAACAGGAATTATAAATGTTGAGGTTGTTGGTGGAACAATTGTAACTGATTACAATTTTTCTTGGACAGGACCGAATGGATTTACAAGTAGCAATCAGAATTTAGCTGGACTTTTTGCAGGAAATTATACTCTGGTTGTTACCGATGCTAATGGCTGTCAACAAAATTTAGAAGTGACTTTGACCCAATCTGCTCCAATAATTTTAAACTACACTACTACTGAAATTACTTGTTATGGTGCGAATGATGCTTCTTTTAGTGCGACAATTTCTGGAGGAAATGCACCGTATCAATTTACGTGGAGCAATTTATCAACGGCTTTAAATCAGAATAATCTTTCTGCCGGGGCTTATTTTATTACTATAACGGATAATTTAGGTTGTATAAAAGTAGCAACCATTAACATTCCCGAAGCTCCGATTTTTACTGTTAATCCAATTGTGAAAAACGTATCTTGTTTTGGAGCAAATGATGGAAGTATTAACTTAAATCTTATAGGTGGTATTGCACCTGTTGCTTTAACTTGGAGTGACGGTAGTACTTCTGGCGTTATTAGAAACAATCTTTCTCCAGGAACATATACGGCAACAATATCTGATGGGACACCTTGTTATATTGTCAGAACATTTACCATTATAGAACCACAAACTTTAGTTTTAGCTGCAAATCTTACCAATCCAATTGATTGTACTGATGCAAATAGTGGTAGTATAAACTTAATAGTTTCTGGAGGGACACCTCCATTCAGTTATGCATGGACCAATGGAGGGATAACCGAAGATTTAACCAATTTAGTTGCTGGGAATTATGCTGTGGTGGTTACTGATTTTAATGGTTGCACAAGTACAGCTCAATACAGTTTGATTCGACCGGAACCGTTGAAAATAGCCGTGGTTACAAAAACGGATTTTGATTGTACTACCCGAGAAGTAACAGAAAATTTTGTAGCTCAGGCATCGGGAGGAGTTCCACCTTACCACTATTTTTGGTCTAGTGGGAACATTACTGGTGCAAATAATGAGATAATGAATACTGATGTAAACGGAACCGTGATTTTAACGGTGGAGGACAGTTTGGGATGTACACAAACGTATACTGTTACTGTCGATAATACGCAATTAGGAGAGTCGTCATTTGATGTTATATCTACAGCTTACACTTCTTTTGGAATTTTTTCTATTGAAGACCCAATTCAATTTACCAGTTCCATTACTGGCGATTATGAGTCTGTCATTTGGGATTTTGGAGATGGCACTTTTTCAACTGAAGTAAATCCAATTCATACCTTCACTATTCCAAAAGACTATGTAGTCACACAAACAGTAACCTATCCATTTGGTTGTGTCTATAAATTCACAATTACTTTATCCGTTGAAAAAGGATATATTTTAGTATTGCCTACCGCTTTTACACCTAATGCGGATAGTTTAAACGATACTTTACGACCCGTTACTAAAAATCTAAAAAATGTAACATTAGCTATTTATGACAGTTGGGGATCTCTAATTTATTCTGAAAAAGCAGCTGTTATTAAGGGATGGGATGCTAAAATTAAAGGCTTCGATGCTGAAAACGGAAATTACTATGCTAAAGTATCTGGAGAAACCTTTTACGGAACTATCGTTTATGAGAATCAAACTTTCGTACTAATTAAATAATCGCCATCAAGATGAAATCAAAAATAATAATCGTATTCTTAATGCTTTTCGCGATTGAGTCGAAAGGGCAAGACCCCATATTTACTCAATACTATTTAGTTCCCGAAACCTTAAATCCCGCGTTTACAGGTATTGCAAATACATGGAATGCCGGTTTTGTACATCGCAGACAATGGCCGGACGGTAATAGGAAAATGGATACACAATATGGCTATCTCAATACCATTGTAAGTGATGAAATAGGTTTGGGTATGACGGTGCAAAATCACAATGAAGTTTTTACCAATTATAATTATTTCAAATTAAATGCTGCAGTTTCCTATCGCATCGATATCAATTACGATTGGCGTATGCGATTGGGACTCGAAACGGGCTTTGGTCGCAAAGATTTTCAATTTGGGAATTTATTATTAGAAGATCAAATCAACATCAATACAGGTGTAATCAATCCAACTACTGTAGATCCTGCAGTAGGGGAGTATGGTAATAAAATTAATTTTTTTGATATGTCGGCAGGTTTTGAAATCGATCAAGAATTTGCTTGGTTTGGAGCCGCAGTGAAACATTTAAACCGACCTAATATTTCTTTCAGAGAAAATGGAAATACTCCTTTAGACCTTTTCTTAACTGTTCATGGAGGTTATTATTTTCAGTTTCTGAATTCGCCTACCACTTTAATCCCCGAAGAAGCTACATTGCTAGTTACGGCAAATTATATGCGACAAGGTCAATACAACCGACTGGATTTAGGGACCGTAATGGATTTTGGCCAGTTTGGCGCTGGTGTAATTGTGGCCACAAATCCAGAAGGTAGAAGTACAAACAGTCATTTTGTTTCTTCTATAAACCCAGTACTGTCGTTTAAATTAAGTGAATTTACTTTTGGCTATTCTTATGATTGGAATGTTTCAAAACTAGGAAGAACTCAAGGTGTACATGAATTAACTCTTATCTGGCAGTCGAGCAGAAGATGTGATAAATGTGAATATTACAGCACTAAACTTAAAAGGAATGGTGGTCCAGGGTATAATAAAACTTAGTAAATTCTTTATATTTCAAGGTAGAACTATTTCAATCCTGCTTTATTAGACCATCGATAGGCATAGAGCGGGACTTTACTACTGCATTTTATAATATCTATAATATTATTATTTATTGGATTTTAATAACTTTAAAAGTTCTAATATTAAGAGAGATTGATGGTGTGTGTTCAAACCATCCTTCCTACACAATCCCCAAATCCTTAGCAATGGCCACTAAATGCACTGTATTATTGGCTTTGAAATAAATTTTGAGTTTATTGAGGTGCTTTTCGATGGAGCTTTTACTATTGGGACTAATTCCGTCTTGTTTAAAAGCAGCCTCCATGTTTTCCTGAGAGATACCTTGTGAAAGATATTTGATCAACAGTACATCGTAATTGTCTATTTCGCTTGTAGTTTTGTCTTGCAGAAGGTGTACGAATTCGGTAGAAATATTCTCAGGTTCGTTGGCGTAGGCTTTTTGAATTGCACATTTAAGGTCGTAAATGGTATTTCGACCTTTCACTACATAGCCGTTTATATGAAGATTGTCAAAAAGACATTTGATGCGATGTGCTCGGTCTTCAATAGAGAAAACAATTATTTTAAGGTCAGGATATAGGTTTCTGACTGCTTGTATTAATTCTTCACCCGACTGAATTTGGTTTACCCGATGGTCTGTTTTAAACGATAAATCAGATATAAGGAGTTGAAAGGGGTGGCCGTCCATATGTGCTTTATTGATTTTCAATAGGGCATCATCACAGTATTTTGAATAGTCAATTTCAGGTACACCAAGGCTCTTCAATGTTAGGGCGGCACCTACATCGTTAAAATCAATATCATCTGCAATCAATACTTTTGTAAACATAATTATAGCTTATTTTTGAAGAATTATTTTCACTCTAAAACCTTTTAGGCTTTGAGAGTCAAAAGTAAGGGTTCCATTAATAGCACGAATACGGTTTTCCGCATTTTGGAGACCATTTTTCAAAATTAATTTTTCTGCAACTCCAACACCGTTATCGGAATAGTCAATTTTGAGGTTTCTTTGCTCTTTTTCAAAGCCAACAACCACTAAGCTAGCATGGCTGTGTTTTTTCATATTGACCATCAATTCTTGTAGCACCCTGTATAGGGCCACCTTTTTTTCGGTTGTAACTTTACTCCAGTCTATTGGATTTCCATTTTTTATAATGATTTGTGTTCGCGCACAATTATAACCGCTAAGCATCTGTTTTAAATTGGATTCAAATTCAGGACCGATAGAAATGGAACTGTTTTCTTTAGAAAAGTTACGGGTTCTATTGTATATTTTATCCAGTTGTTCTATCAGCTTCTCTTTTGTCGAAGGATGCTGTAAATCTTGGGTTTCTGCATAAGTGAGTGCATAAAAAACATCATTAGCAAGTTCGTCGTGCAAGGCTTTGGAAATACGTGTTTCGGTTGCGTAACTTACTGCTAAACGTTCCCGTTTGTTTTTGCGTATGTAAAAATTAACGGCAAAGATACCTCCTATCAGAAGGAGGAGAGAGCCAAAAAAGGACAAGTGTTTTTGATTTTTCTGTTGTTCAAGCTGTAACAATGTAACCGCTCTTTGGGCTTTATATTGAATGTTTTCTAATGTGGCTTTTCGGGCGTCGTACCTGATTTTTGCAAACTGATTTTTGGCGTTATTATTCTCTTTTTTTAAGCTGTCGTTAAGTTGTACGAATTGTGCAGCATATTTATTCTTGCCTTGTTGTTCATTATATACCATTAAATAAGACAATGTTTCTAACTGTTCAACAGGACTGTTGCACTTTTTAGCTAAGCTGTATGCCTGAAGTGCATTTTTCTTAGAGAGGGGTGCATTGATTTCTTTATAATATTCCGCCAAATGCAGATAACTTTCAATACTACCATAAGAGTCATTCAATTGCATGCGTATTGCTAGGGCTTGCTTCATCAAATTTAAACCTTTTGAATCGGGTTGGTATTTGGCATAAGCAAAGCCAAGGTTATCCATTACAAGTGCTTTTTTATAAGGAAGTTTATCCAGAAGCGGTGTATAAACCAGGGGATTTAGAATCGCTATGGCCTCCTTGTATTTTTTCTGTTCAATATATACCGCGGCAATATTGTTGAGTGGTGTAGCCCTTAAAATCGAATCCTTTGTTGTCAACAAAACATTTTTATAATAGGCTACAGCATCTTCATAGTTCTTGAGTTCTTTAGCAGCAATCCCAAAAAGATTGTTGGTTGCATTTTGATAAGGCAGGTTGTTTTCTATATAAGGAAAAACTTCGGTTAGTGTTTCTTCACTACTTCCATAATCTCCGTATGTTTGCTGTATTCGTGCGAGCTGAATTAAGTTGTAGGCAATATAGGAACTGTCCTTTACAATTTCAAAGAGTGCTTTTGATTTATTGTAATAATAATAAGCAGAATCAAATTGCTTTACCGCATAATGTGAATCTCCAATATCTGCAAATTTGTTTGCCAGAGACTCCTTGATAGAATCCTTATTGGAATCTGTTTCAATAAGAAGTTGGTTTTCCTTTTGACATGAAACTAACGCAATCAAGAATAAGAATACTAAAATCAGGGAACGCATCGTCATAAGAATACTTTCCCCGAAATTAATATTTTAATTGAAAGTAGAACTTAGAATTAAGGTTTTTTTGGAGGGATGATTATAATTACATCATCACCGGGACCGTCATCGCTTACAATGGGCATGGTGTTTTGATCACTACCATTCGCATTTAATTGTTCTGTTGAGTCGCTTGTATGGGCTAGGGTTTCCGCTTCACAGGATACAAAAGCCAGGCCAACGGCTGTAATAACAGCTACTAAAAGTGTTTTTTTCATGATTTTAATTGTTAGAATTTAGACATAGGCTGGGCTCTACGATTTTTTAAACCGTAATGTTGTCAAGAGCCAAATCGTTAAAAAGAATTCGTTTTATTTGTTCGGGAAGTAAGGTGTGCTAGTCCAGAATAGTTTTAATATACTTCCCGGAATAAAAATTCTGTTCTGTACAGCAGCACCTTATAGAAGTAGTTTTGTACATTTGTTCCTATCGCGAAATGGAACAAGAACTAATTCTGAAGCAAAGTAAAGGGCTTTGTGAAGTGAAAATGATACGGAATTCCGATGATTCCTGCTATTCCCGATAATTCCTAAAAATTCCTTTTACGTTGATGATGAAAAATACTTTAGAAGATTATAAAACGGCTATTAAATGGAAGTATGAGATTGAAAAAACGGGAAGTTCTTCCAGTTATTTATTTCATCCTTCCCGTGCAAGATTGAGGAAGTTGTGTGCCGAGTTATTTTTGCATAATACGAGTCCTGACGATTTAAAAAGCTTTTCCGCTTTTTTTCAATTTGATTTTACTCCCAATTGTTCTAATAAATTAAAAGAGCAAACGGATAAATTTAGACCCATTGAAACGTTTTTTAAAGGAGAAACCGATTTAACTGATACAACTGCAGTAAACATTGCAGCGATACTTGTTGATTTTCAGCCCCGACCTTTTTTGAAATTTTCAAAACAAGAGACGTTTAAAATAGAGCCGCCTATAAGTAGTAGTAGCATCGAATCTACGAACCAGCCCATTTTTGTTGAAGAAACTGGAACCGCTAAAATGGAGGAAGGGTTTAATGGAATGCACCACTTACATCGTCAAGCTCCCTTGCAAACTAAGAAGGAAGGTTTTTTAAAAAAAAGACTACTACTGCCTATGGTGTTATTAGCGACTACCCTTTTTGGTTTTGGGTACTTTTTTACTCCCAAAAAAGCATGTATGCAGTGGCAAAACGATCGTTATGTAGAAGTGACCTGCGAAGCCAAGGCGATCGGGTTAGTAGATATATACTCTATAATACCTACAAAAGAAGAGCTACTGCACTTTAGAAAAATTCAGGTTTGTGATACCACCACCTTTTTTAGGCAGAACAAACCTGTAGTATGGTATAGTAAAGTTAATAAGCAGTTGGAGTATTTTAACGGGCCTGGCTTTAATCCTGAAAACGGTAAAGCTTTGAAACCGATTACCCAATATATGATTAATACGCATATAAAATCTGCTCCTAAATAGCGTTTAAAACCCGTGTTGAACCCAATCGGTTACAGGTCATCAACACATATAGAGTTATTTTTAAGTTGGTTGAATGGATTTTAAGTCCCAATAATTATGGGGATAGGGTTCTGTTTTTTCGTGAGGTTGGAATTTAAATAAAGCCTTTTGGTGAATTACTTAGATTTGTCAGCTAAAGCAGGCGGCAATTGATTGGGGGTGTTTAGAAAAAGGGGCTATATAGTTTATTATATTTTAAGTCAGTACAACGGAGTTTTTTTAAGGAATCGACACTACTTTTAAGATTAGAACACCTAAACTTAAACATAATTTAATAGTAAAAGAATGGAAGATATAGAAACGGGGGTTGAATTTTCAACAGATAAGTCAAAAATCGATATTGAGTTAACTCACAAGTTTTTAACGAACTCTTATTGGGCAAAAGGAAGAACAATTGAAGCAGTAAAAAAATCAATTGAAAATTCTTTTTGTTTCGGAATTTATTTAAATGGCGCCCAAATTGGGTTTGCAAGAGTTTTGTCAGACAATGTTCTCGCATATGTAACCGACTTGTTTATAATTGAGGAATATCGTGGAAAAGGATTTTCTAAAGTGTTATTGGAGAAAATGCTATCTCAACCAGAACTTGCAGAACTTGATTTATGGTTTTTGGCCACTAAAGATTCCCAGCTTTTATATGAAAAATTCGGATTTACTATGATCACTAACCCTGAAATGTATATGACGCGAAGCAAAAATAGTATAGAAACAAAATGGTATAAAAGTTCAGCTACTATCGGATAAGGATTTCTGGCGAAGGACGTAGCGAATCAACAATGATGAAGATGTTGATTCTGCACCGTAGGCAATTTGGAACAGATTACATTTCGTAAATACTTATGTGGGTGTTTTCAAGGTTTTTAAATGGATTTTAAAGCCCGATAGTTATCGAGATAAGGTTCTTTTTTGTGGAGAGAAAGGAAGAAGGATTAGATTTAGAAATGAATTAGAAAGTTTAATGGGAAAGAAGTGTATAAATTTGTGTATATTAAAAAGTGAGCCGCAATCTTAAAGTAAGTATCGTATGAAAAATAAATTAACAATTCTCCTTGCGACAATTGGTTGGTTTGCAATTTTGACACAGTATTGTTTGATGGTAGAGAATAGAGTTACTTCAATTCTCGAAACAACAATCCGATTCTTTAGTTTTTTTACAATTTTGACAAATTTACTAGTAGCCCTATATTTCACATTGTCTTTACCTAAGAAAGGAAATAGCAATCCATCAACCAGCAATAAGTCGGGAACGCTAACTGCTATTACAGTTTATATAACAATTGTAGGACTTGTTTATCAAATCCTTTTACGACAGATTTGGGAGCCAAAAGGCATACAATGGGTTGTGGACGAATTGCTTCACTCGGTAATACCAATTTTGGTTATTATTTTCTGGTATTTGTATGAAGATAAAAAAACGATGGAATACAAACAAATATTGAAATGGTTAATTTACCCATTAATTTATCTGATATTTATCTTAATTTGCGGAAACTTTTCTAATTTTTATCCCTACCCATTTGTGAATGTAACTGATTTTGGTTTAAAAAAAGTCTTAATCAACAGCGCAGGACTTATAGTATTCTTTTTTTGCATAGCAGCCGGATATATTAAACTTGGAAAAGTTATTAAGTGAAGATAATGATAAAGCCAGCTGCTAACTGAAGAGTTATTAAGGCTTGAAAAGCCAACAATGAACACTTTGTTGAACAGTTTGTCCCGATTTTTATCGGGAGAACTGATTACATGCTGTGAACACTGAAGATATTGTGAAGTTGTTTGAAAACATTAAAAAAGAGGATTATTTGTCCTCTTTTTTTATGCAAAATAGTTTTCTTTATTTCGAAGAAGTAAGACGGCGGTTTTTTTTTTTTTTCAAACTGACGTTGATATAATTTTAACAGTCCGTGTTTGTAACAATCTTTTTGTTTTAAAGACTAGTTATAGAAAAAGAAAATATGGAATCGAACAGAAGGCTTTGGCTTAAAAAAATTGGAATTGGAGCAGCGGGTATTGGACTTGCCAACTTTAGTTCATTTGCTTCTCCTCCAGTATCAGAAAATCTAAATACTCGTTTTGATAAGGAAGCTAACTTAATTTTTTTACGCTCAAATGAAAACCCTTATGGTCCTTCTCCATTAGCACGGAAAGCATTTGTAGACCATGCGAATATTAGCAACCGATACAATTGGGATGTTGCAACACAACTGATTGCTGACCTTGCAAAAAGAAATAGGGTTAACGACGAAAACATCTTGTTGGGAGCTGGTTCAACTGAAATTTTAGATTTAGTTGCAAAATTGGTGTCACTAGACAAAGGAAATTATGTAATTGCAGACCCAAGTTATGATTATTGGACAGCTATATTAGATAATTTAGGTGTAACGAAAAACAAAGTACCTCTTAAAGCCGACAAGAAAATTAATTTACAAGCGATGTTGGAAGCTGTAAACCAAGATACAAAACTTGTTTATATCTGTAATCCAAACAACCCAACAGGAACAGTTTGCGAAAGAGAAGCATTGGTAGAATTTATAACTAAAATTTCACAAAACACCATTGTATTAATTGATGAGGCCTATTTGGACTTTACTAATCAGCAATCCCTTAGCACGATTGTAAAGGAACATACAAATGTTATTATCGCCAAAACGTTTTCCAAAATGTATGGTTTAGCTGGAGCACGGATTGGGTATGCGATTGCGAACAAAACAATCATTGATAACTTGGCAAATTTGCAATCCAATACAAATAATAGCGTTAGCGTAGTATCAAAACTTGCTGCTATAGCTTCGTTGAAAGATGAGAAATTTGTTTCAAACTGCTACGCACTAAATGAAAATGTAAGACAATATACTATCAGCGAACTCAAAAAGTTACAATGTGAGTATATTTCTTCGCATACCAATTTTATCTATTTTTCAATTGCAAAATACAACAAGGACTATTTTAAGCAATTAGACGACAATGCGATTGAAGGAGGAAGAATATATGAAGAGGAAGGTAAATGGACAAGGATTACTGTGGGAACAATGGACGAAATGAAAAAATTTATAAAAGCAATACAATAAAAATGCTACCAACAGCTAAGGATTCTCACGGCCTTAAAAGCCACCAATAAACTCATTGTTGAATTGCCGGTCCCGATTATTATCTGGAGAAATGAATACATACCGTTAACAGTAGGGAGTTATCGATAATTTGTTTGAGTAATTTCAGGAGGATTAAGTGTCCTCTTTTTTTGTGGGGTAAAGTCAAGATGGGTTTGAGTTCAAAAACATCAATAAATCGGCTGGGATTATCGGTAGAACTATTAGATTTTAAAAACGCTATAGTTATTTGGTTACGGGAAATTCCGGTGATGTGTTGCATGTTTTAAAATACGAAATCCTGTCTTTTTATGCATATAGTTTTCTATATTTGGAGGTAATAAAATGGAGGTTTATTCACAAACTGACGTTATAGCACATCTGACCAAACCAATGAAAACAGTAATTATACTAATAATTGTCATCCTAATTTTAGTCGTCGGATTTTTAGTCTGGCGAAAAAAATCGAATAATATAACGAAAGCACCAACCGAATTTGTTAAGCCCGAATCGACAACTGAATCAACAAAACATCTACCATTACTTTCAGATGATTGGATTTCCGAAATTGAGAAAAAATGGGCTGAAAAGGAATGGGGAATTTATGACAACGGACATTATGATATTTCTGAGCAAATCTGCAATGAAATTTACTCAACAAATAAATATTGGGAAAAAAATCAAACTCACGCAGATTTTCTGAACGAATTGACAAAAGAACAGCGGATTTATTTTACGCTCATAAATTTTGAATCTCAAGTAAATAATGGTGGAGTTTATCAATTTTTATTCAATTATCCAGAATTGGCAATTATAGCTTTGCAAGGAATGAAAGAAACAGGAATGGTAAAATTAGCAAATGACTATGAAACGGTTTTGAATGAATATTTCGGAAAATTTAAAATTATACATGAACTTTATGCCAGATTTCAAAACAATAATAACGATTGGAATAAAAGATGGAATTCGTTTGCAGAAGGTTACAAGGAATTACCTTCAGCAGAAATCATTGAAAATTATTTTTATGAAGAAAGTTTCGTAAAAACCTATCACGAAAAATTAATTGAATATGTAAAAGCTAATCCCAAGAAATTGTATAGAACGGAATGAATAAAAAACGTGCTACAGCAGCTAAGGATTTCGTTGCGGCTGCAAGACGAACAATAAATTGCAAATCACCGAATACTAAAATAAATAAAAAATCAATGAGGTAAACCCGTGTTGAACTGCCTGTCCCGATTTTTATCGGGAGAACTGATTACATGCCGTCAACACTTATGGAGTTATCGATAAGTTGTTTGAATGGATTTGAAGTCCCGATAATTACGGGATAGGGTTCTGTTGTTTTGTGGGATTAAAGTTGAGATAATTAGTATATATTTGATTTTCGATAAAAAGAGAAGGTAATCAGACCTATCTAGTCTTTTTTGGGTGATAGTTGCGACAAGTTCAGCAGTATAGGCTAGTTGGCACCAATCATTTTAACACCTCCTTCCTTTATAACTTTCATACAATTAATACCTGATGGAATACTTTGTACTATTACTTATTGTGTGCATATTAGCATTTTTGGGCTGGATAAATTGGCAACACGAAAAATCAAAAGACTTCAGAAAACTACTTGAACCACAATTGGAAAGGTATGGGATGGAATACGTCAAAGCAGAATACCCAGGCATTTTTAAGGTTGGACCGTTTAAGAAGTTTGAAATAGAAATTGGTACGCCCCAAATAAATAATGGCACAATACAATATGAAAAACGATATTACAGAAAAATTACAGCAATAACGAAAAAGAAAAAGGTAGTACAAGTTTGGGCAAAAATTGACACGAGTTGGTTCAAAGACGATTCAGTAGAATTTAATCCTAGGCTAAATTCTATTAAATAATTTCCAGTCGTTAACAGTCGTAAGTCTATCTTTTTGGACTTGGTACTTTTTCGCCAACATTGTTCTCGAAGTGACCCCGATTTTATCTAGTTCAATTACAAGTATTGAAGAGCTACGCCAGCTGTAAGAATTGAACTACTAGATTAAAACCCAGTTGCTGATTTAAAATACTTTTGTTTATATTTGAAATTCATATCACGTTATACTGCCATCACATTCAATTATAGGCTGATACTTATGAAAATACTAGTGCTATACAGTAGTTGCAGGCGATCTTAAAAAACATCATTTATTACATTAAAATTTATCAAACAACACTATTGAAAAAATGAAAAACTATTTATTGATTTTATTCCTTGCAATAATTTGCTTGACTTCTTGTAGACAATATCAGGATACAACCAAAACAAGGCAACCGTTGAGCGAAAAAGCTTTAAGACTGGATACATTATTTACCGAACTTTATAACAAAGGTTCTTTCAATGGAAATGTTTTGGTAGCTGAAAAGGGTACTATACTATTTGAGAAAAGTTATGGATTGGCAGATGAACACACTAAAGATCAACTCAATTACAGTACCCTATTTGAATTAGCATCTGTTTCAAAACAGTTTACTGCAATGGGAATTGTTCAACTTGAAAAAGAAGGTAAGCTATCTTATGACGATGAAGTTTCAAAATACATTCCTGAATTAGAACACTACAAGGGAATTACTGTAAAAAACCTCTTAAATCATACGGGTGGCCTGCCTGATTATATGGAGCTTTCAGATACGATTTGGGATAAATCTAAAATTGCGACAAATAAAGACATGCTTGACATTTTTCAAAAAGTTAAACCTAAAAAACTTTTTGAACCAAATGAAAAATGGGAGTATAGCAACACGGGGTACCTGGTTTTAGCTACCCTTATTGAAAGAGTTAGTGGAAAAGAATTTGGCAATTATTTAGATGAAAAAATCTTTAAACCTTTAGATATGAAAAACACTTTTGTCTACCGAAGAAGATTTGCACCAGCAAAAATAGCAAATTACGCCAATGGATATATTTATTCGGATAGTTTAAAAATGAAAATTCTTCCTGATGCAATGGGAAAAGATTTTTATGTTGTTTATCTCGACGGTATTGTGGGCGATGGAATGGTAAATTCAAATGTAAGGGATTTGCTAAAATGGGACAGAGCACTTTATAATGACAAAATAATAAACGACCACGACCGAAAATTAATTTTTTCGTCAACAATGACGAAGGACAGTTTGCAAACTGATTATGGTTTTGGATGGATGATTGAAAGTACAAAAGCATATGGCAAAATAGCTTCGCATTCAGGAGGTTGGGGTGGTTATATTTCTTATATAGAAAGAGAAATTGATAATGACAAAACTATAATTATTTTACAGAACAACTCACTACCAGAAACAGAAATACCAATAAAAAACACACGTAGAATTTTATATAATCAAGAAGTCGAAAAACCTATAGTATTGGACAGCGTCGTTTTGAAGAAATATTCTGGTTTCTACATTACAGAAAAGGGAACGGAAAAAGAAATCCTGTTTGAAGATAATAAACTTTTTGTTCCGTATAATCCACAAGTTAAGTTGGAATTAATTCCAGTTTCAAAAACGAAATTCATTTTAGATGGATTTAGACCGGAAGTGACCTATACATTTAACCTAAATGATAACGGCGAAGTTATGGAATATCATTTAGAGCAAGTTCAGCAAGGAATAGATAGCAAAGCAAAGCGGAAAAAATAACGGACTTGAACACCTTAGGATTTGTCGCGCTCGAAAAGAAAACACCCGAGCGATAGTGCACCAACTAACTAAGCCTTCGTTGAACTGCCTGTACCTATATTATTCCTATTTATCGGCAAACTTTCGATTTAACAAACTTCATAAACATAAGAGAAAGTACATTTTAATACTACATAATAAAGCTCAAACCCATAGGAGTTTGAGCTTTACTTTTAATACAAAGGTATTTCTAATTTTTCACAAAACTTTCAATTATTTTATCGGTTTCTTGCTTAGGAGTATCCGACTTTAGGTCGAACAAGTGCATAAATAGCGGCTTTCCATCCACTGCCGCTTCTAAAGTAAGGTTCTTTTTACGGTCAAAAATAGCTTGCCATTTGTCACGTACGTTTTTCCAAAGGGCAGCATTTTCTTTCCAATAGTTTTGTCCCGCTTTGCATTTTGAATCCGCCACTTTTCGGTAATAATCCGTTCCTTTTTCTTTGGCAAGCACCTTGTCGTTTCCTTGGTCGTCGCGAACAATTTTTACGTTATCTTGATCGTGAATCCAACCTTCTTTTGTGATTTCATGAACGTTTGTTCGGTTGAGCACATTGTAATCTTTTCGAATCGTTTGTTCACGTCGTGGCAAAGGAGCATCCGTATTGTCTTCCCAGTAATGACGACCGTCCACGTGCACCCAACTGGTACTTCCTTCATATCGCGGACTGTCATCAACTTGATAAACGCGTTGGGTCCATTGCCCTTTCACATCCTTTTTTGCAAGTGTTTCATAGTGCCACGTTTTGTCTTTGTGAAATTGGTAAAAGGAAGTGTTTTCAAATTCCCAATCTTGCCTCCAATGTTTTACCAACATGGAATCTGAAACAATGAGAATGTGTTGCAAAACTAATTTGTTGGGCTGGTCTTCTACTAATTCTACCCATTCCAAAGCATAGTCGTATTTGGTTTTTGAAGGCACATAACTTTCGTCTTTATCGTATTGAAATGTTTCTGCAAAATTGAATTCGACTTCATAGCAGCCGCACATCGATTTGATGGCTTTTACATCTTCTTTCTTATTATTTTGTGCATTTCCGGTAAGACAAAAGCCAAGTAAAAGAGATGTTGTAATTAATTTGTTCATCGTTAAAGGTTTAAAAATTTATTCGGCAAAAATACTATTATTATTTAGATTAAGTAAAAATAACCTATATATTTGCAAAAGAATTTTATCAAGAATAAATCTAAATAATGAAAAAATGCCTTATAACATTGGGACTTACGTGCATTGCTTGGAATGCATTTGCACAAGAAACAGAAAAAGATTCGCTTATAACTGTGCTTTCCGAAGTAGTAGTAACGGGACAACTTGAAGCACAATCTCTAAAAAAATCGGTGTACCATGTTCGCGTCATTACCAAAGAAGACATTAAAAAGTTAGCGGCCAATAATCTGGGCGATGTATTAAATCAGTACTTGAATATTTCGATTAAAACAAGTGGAAATGACCGTCGTTCTTCCATTTCAATGTTTGGATTGGATGCCCAGTATTTCAAAATTTTAGTTGATAATATTCCACTTGTAAGTGATACTGGTTTAGGCAATTCCATCGATTTGACACAAGTGAATCTTGATGATATTGAACAAATTGAAATTATTGAAGGTTCCATGGGAGTAACTCACGGTGCAAATGCGGTTTCGGGCATCTTAAACATTATTACCAAAAAGCGTTCTCGATATAAATGGGAGATTAGCACCACGCTTCAGGAGGAAAGCGTTTCCGATGAATTTGCCTTTTTTGACAAAGGAAGACACATCCAAGCCTTAAAAGTATCTAACCGAATTTCGGAAGCCATTTTTGCAAGCGTAGGGGTAAATCGAAACGATTTTGCAGGTTTTTTTGACCATCAACAAGGAAAGAATTATGCAGAAAATGACGGCTTGCGGGGTGCTTCTTGGTTGCCCAAAGAACAGCTAACTGCCAATGCTTTTATAGGGTATAGCAAACCCAATTATAAGGTATTCTATAAATTTGATTATTTTACAGAAAACGTCTATTTTTATAATCCAATAGTGGTTCCCCAAGATAATTATCCGTTTCCCAATACGAACTTTTCACAAGACCGTCGCTATATTTCTAACCGCTTTTTTCATCACCTAAATTCGTCTGGAACACTGTTTTCAAATGTACAATTTAACGTCTCGCTGTCTCATCAAAAACAAGTGCGGGACATTGAGAAGTTCAATTATGGTTTAGAAACCCACCAAGAAACGCTCACTGCTCGAGAAACCTTTCAATCCAAAGAAGTGCTTTATTCAACAGGAACATTCAGTTCTTTTTTTGCTAAGAAATTTCTGAATGTGCAAGTGGGATATGAATTGGTGAATGAAAATGGATTTTATGATGCTTCAGCGGGAACCTTCAAGAATGACCAGCAGCAGGAGAATGATATACGGAAGCGTTTTGAAAATTACGACGTGTTTACCGTAGCAGAATTAAATGTAACCGACCGTTTTTCAATTCGCCCAGGGTTTCGTTATTCATTTCAGTCGCAATTTGACAATCAATATGCGTCTTCGCTTGGTTTTAGGTACAATTTAGATGCGGGAATTCAATTAAGAACTTCGGTAGGACGTTCGTACCGCACACCTAATTTTGATGAGTTGTATACCTATTTTGTAGACTCCAATCACAATTTACAAGGTAACCCGGATTTGACGCCAGAAACCAGTTGGTCTTACGAAGCCAGTATAAAAAAAGCGACTTATTTTACTTCTGGGTTGCAATTGTCTAACACGCTAGCCGTCGCTTACCTCAAAGTAAAGGACCGCATCAATTTGGTTTTAGAACAGGTGCAACCTACTCAAAACTACAAGTATTTGAATATTGACGCCTATCAAATGTGGAATGTATCGACGTCCAATCAAGTAGATTATAAAAATTGGAATGCAAGTTTGGGGATGTCTTTAGTAGGTATTTCACAAAAAATGGATTTAGCAGCTTTAGAAGTTACATCGGAGGACGACTATTTGT
Organism: Flavobacterium sp. SM2513; assembly: GCF_050908145.1. GTDB lineage: Bacteria > Bacteroidota > Bacteroidia > Flavobacteriales > Flavobacteriaceae > Flavobacterium. The sequence goes on from NZ_CP194228.1 coordinate 2,760,485, forward strand.
ACTCCTTTCAATTGAACAGTTCGGTTTCTTATAAAATACCCAACTGGAACACGGTATGTGCCGTTTATTATAAATTCAACGGAAAAGACCGACGCTATATTTCGTCAAGCGACACAGCGGGAAATGCCACTTTTTTACGCTCCGAAATTGCTTCGTACGGCTGGATGGATGCTTCGCTAAGTCACGCTTTTTTCAAAGACCAGTTCGAAGTCACACTTGGTAGCCGAAACATCCTTGATGTTACCAATTTGCAAGCATCTCAGTCGGGCACTACCGGTATGCACAGTACCGGCTCAAGCATATTGTTGGGTTACGGTCGGTCCTACTTTCTTAAACTCACGTATAACCTTAATTTTAATTAATATTTACAATCATGAAGAACAATTTAATCTTATTTCTTTCAGCAATGGCAATTGCGTTAACATCCTGTAGCGACGACGACAGTTCAAAAACGGCGACAAATGCCATAGCTTTTTCAGTGGCGTCGGCTAATTTGACGGACACAAATACACCTGTTCAGATTTTATTTTCTGAACCTACTTCGGCAGCGGGAACGTTGACCCTTTCCTATACCGCTACTGGGGTTACTTATGGAACTGATTTTAGTACCAATCCTGAAGCTACTGGAAATGTACTTTCCGTTGCTTTTGAGGCCGATGCCACTTCTACAAGTTTTATATTTACAAAATTAACGGAAGCCATGGAAGGTGAGGTTAAAAATGTAACTTTTAAAATTGATGCCTCTTCAATCAATGCACAACTTTCAGGGAATAACACGACACAACTTAATTTCAATGAAACTGCTTCACTGGGTTCGGCTTTAGCACCTGCAGTAGGTGGTCCGAATCAAGAAAATCAAGTATATGTGGATTTAAGTAGCGGAATGATGACTTCAGTTCCCCGTGTTTCTTGGGATTTGGGTTTTCATGCCGGAGCTGAATTCAGAGTCGCTTTGAACACTTCGGTAAAAATGTCTGTAAAAGAATTAGAAACAACAGATATTGACGCCGTTCAAGCTACGGATGAAACGATGTTAATCAATCAAGGGCAAGGTTTTGTAAATCAAATCGATGCTCCAGAAGGTTTGCTAGATGGAATGGCCATTAAAGCCATTTCAGATGATAATGCTTCTAACAAGGTGTATCTGCTAAATTTAGGTAGTAACCCTGCACTTGCTTCACCAGCGACAGGTGCAGAAGGAAGTGCTTCAGGAACCCACCGAGGTTGGAAAAAAATAAGAATTATGAAAGAGGGCAACGATTATAAAATCCAGTATGCCGATATCGATGCGACCACACATCAGGAATTAATCATCACTAAAAATGCGGCTTACAATTTTACTTTTTTCAGTTTTACAACAAATAATACCGTGCAGGTGGAACCGCAAAAAAACCAGTGGGATATCAACTTTACGACTTTTACCAACGTAGTTAATTTTGGAAGCCTAGTTCCGTATCATTATTCCGATTTTGTAGTAAGCAATTTAAAAGGAAACGTAAAAGCCTACCAGGTGCTGACATCAGAATTTACTTATGATGCCTTTTCAATTGCAAATGTGAATGCCTCAAAATTTACAGACGATCAAAGGAATATCGGTTCGAACTGGAGAAGTACCTCAGTTACGGGAAGTGACGGAATTCCTGTTTCTCAATTCGTATTAAAGACTGACCGTTTTTACGTAATTAAAGATGCAGCAGGCAATCATTACAAACTGAAATTCACCGGTGGAGCGAATGAAGCGGGTGAACGAGGATATCCAAAATTCCAATATACATTAATTAAATAATACAGTATGAAAGCAGTAAAAATAGTCCAAATTATCTTTTGCCTTATTCTAGGAGGTATGATGTTGTACGGCGGAATGAAGAAATTTGGCAAACCAAGCCCTTCGCCTACAGAACTGATAGAGCAGGTAAAAACAGAGCAGGAAGTAGCCCCATCACTAGAAATATTGAAGATTAAGAATTATGTTTTCGGAATGAAGCAAACGAATTTCTTCTGGCAATTCTTAGGTTTCGCGGAACTTTTAGCCGGTTTATTACTCGTGAGTTTGGTTTTTTCAAGAATTGGAGCCATCGTTGCTTTGCCTATTACCATTAATATTTTTCTATTTCACTTGTTTTTAGAACCCGATGAAGTGGGCGAATTAGTGCAAATGTTAGGTTTGCTAATTATCAATATTTTACTACTCGCCTCCAGCTATAAAATATGGAAGCCCTTGGTTTATGATAAAACCCTAATTCAGTTTAAAGTGTAGTTTTATTTGTTTTAGTGCACTGTGGAACGGCCTGGAATTTACTTCTGGGTCGTTTTTTGGGTTTAGGCTCAAAGAAGGAAGCGAGGGTGGGATTTGATTTTAATCTGGATTCGCGATGGGATGGTTCATGCGGGACTTTTGTGGCTGATTCTACGGCTTTAGCTTATCGTATAGACAGGGAGCGGTTTAGGGAACGGCATTTGTTTTCTACTGGTTTGGATTGTGTGGCGGTTCAGCTGCATCGGTTTGTGTTTGATTTTGAAACGGGTACGGGTTCTTTGGTTTCTGGTGGTTTGCGGTTTCTGCATCTGGATAGTATTTTGGATGCGGTTTCGATGCCTGTTCCTGTTGTTACCGTGTTTGATGGAGTGGATTTCTTGCTTTTGAGTGTTACTTATTTTGGTGCTGATGATGGTGATTTTGTTCCTGTTTTGGCTTGTGGGTTTTTGGGATAAATAAAGCAATATCAAAGCTTAAAACCCCCTAAAAGCAGAAAAATAAGAAAGAGCAAAATACTCGAATTTGCTATTTTTTATTGCACTTATTTCTCTTTTTAAGCACCAAAATCATCATGAAATTTATTTGTACTTGCTTTAAATATCAACAATTTCAGTATCTACTATCCCGCGACCAATTGCACTTTTGCTTATTAGATAATCTATTGTTCTTTTGAATTTTTTAATTTCATTTTCTTCTAGAATTTCTTCTTTTACGGTCTTGCCTAAATGCTGCTTTTTAGAGTAAATTTCAATTGACATATTAAGAGCATTTAACGTAAGTGGTATATCTACAAAGTGGAGCATGCCATCTTCAGTCTTAGCAACATCAATAGAGCAGTTATAGTCTCTAATGTCTTTTGAATCCACTTTCAATTTATGCCAGTTGCCTTTAAGACGCTTTGCAACAACTTTTTTTAAACATATAGTCACTCAAGTCATTCGGTAATAATAGGGTAAATTTTAAATCTAAAATTGTAAAATCTTTACCGTTGGTCAAATGAAAGACTTTCTCATCAGCCTTATCCTCTAGTAGAGGTTGAACAGTTCTTTCAACAAAATTATTGAAATAACCGTAAGCCAAAGCTGCTGAAGGTAAAAAACCAAGGTCAAACGTCTTTTCTTTATTGACAATATGCTTTTTGGTATAATTGAATAGTTATGATGGGTGCGTGAATACGTAAATAAATCTAAAAATATTTTGTATAAGTTTGGAGTGTTATTGTACAAGAACTATTGAGGGTAAGAATAAATTATATATATTGGATTAACATAAAACTATGATATTGTGCGATTTTTAAAAATTTATTGATGAAAACTACCGTGAATTTCAAGTGTGGTAAATGAGCATTAAAATAAGTCATTCTTGAATGAATACTGTTTTCTTTCTGTGTTTTTAGAATCTGAAACGAGTTCAGATTGACAACGGTTTGCAGTGGTTTTAGTAACTTTATGAGGTCAGCTGGAACATTAACTCGTTTTAGCGGTTATTAATTCGAAACCACTCTTTTTTGTTTACCTGATACACGTAATTTAATTTAGAGGGTTCGCCAAAATAAGCGACTTCTTGTGCTCCTATTTTTTCAATTCCCTGTCGGTTCATGGCGATTTGCGAACGTAAGTTGGTACTGCCAACGTAGAATATGACTTTTGAGACGTATTGAAAAATATAGTTGAGCATTACTTTTTTGACTGCAGCGTTTATTCCTTTTCCCCAAGAGTGGGTGTTGTAAAACGTGTATCCAATTAAGATTTGGTTTTCTTGGGGGTCGTAATCGTAAAAACGCGTACTTCCGATTACACTATTTGTAGCTTTATCCACAATTTTAAAGGCGCCTTTACTTTCTAGTGCTCCTTGAAAGAAGTTTTGGAATTCTTGTTTTTGCCAGCGGTTTTTATTGGGATGTTGTTCCCACATTGTAGGGTCGGATGCGGTGGAATATAATGCTTCAAAATCTGCTGAATGCAGCGGAAGTAGTAAGGTGTTCTCGTTTTCTAATGTGGGTTGGAGGTTGATTTTCATTTGTTTAAAGGTAGTCTGTTTAGCACTACATTTAGGTGGTTACGCTCGTTTTTTTCTGGCAAATGTTCCCGTGATAAGTAAGGCAACTCCACCACCTGCCAAAAAACCAATGATAAAATCAATGCCGTCATTTTCAAAAGTATAATGCAGCACTACTGCAAGTACAACCATGAATAATGCGATGCTACGTGCTTTCTTCATTTTTAGTGTTTTAAATTAGTTGTTGGTGTGATTCCTTATAAATTTTGAATAGCCTACTTCGGCTCTAGAAAAAGGATTTACAACCAAAAAGCATCTTCCAAATTATCTACAAACTTTTCTTCGGTATGATGTATTCGGATGTGTTCCAATTGTGCCTGAGTGGCTACTTCTTGTATTTCATTGAACAAAACCCGTTCTTCAAACCGTATATGGGCTTCTAACTCTTTTTGAATGGAATGTAAGTTATCCGCTGAAGCGATTTCCGATTCAAAAAGTACTACCAACCGTTCATGCTCGGCCAATGCTTGTAGAACAAGCTCGTGTTCGTTTCCGAGGATAGGAAAAATGTATCGCTCTTCGACCTCAAAATGGGGGAGTAGGTGGGTAGTGTAATACCAATCGGTGTATCTTTTCATGCGTAGGGGGTTTACTTCTTTTTTGAAACCCGTTTTGATTTTCCAAGAAAGCAACAATCCCTGATGGTGTTCCCGACTGATGGCTTGTAAGAATTCATTTCTTTTTATGGGCATTGCGGTCCTTTTTATATGTTATATTTTGGCGAATCAATGAGGTACAAGGTATCGAAATAAGAAGGAACTCGCAAATCACTTCTTTTCAAAAAAAAGGCAATTTCAATTTTGATATTATTCAAGAATCTGACTTGTCCTGAAAGCAACATTCACTAAAAAAAGGTAAATGGATTGCAAGAAACTGGTAGTTTATGCTTTTCAGGAACCTAGTTAATTATAATTGTAGAGCTATACTAGCATTTATTTAATAACCTGTATTGTTATTTTAGGCCGGGTCAAGTAGCGGGTTAGTGTATAGCTTAAGTATAGCAAAGGCATAGCAAAGGCATAGATAGTGCATGAGTAATGCATGAAAAAGAGGATGTAAACTACTAATCACCGTTCTTACGTTAAATAAAAAAGGTATTGCTATACAACACCTTTTTTAAAATATAATTATAAGGAAACCGCTTAGTTTCCAAACATACCGCCTAGTTTATCTTTAAGGCCGCCTGCCATATCGCCTAAATTAGAGGTGTCGCCTTTTAACAATCCATCCACCTGGTCGCCCATTCCCGCAGGAAGTTTCTCTTTTAAATAATCGGCAACCACTTTAACGGCTGTAGCAGCATGTGCATCTGAAATGCCTGTTTTTTCTGTAATGATTTTAACGATTTGATCCATAATAGTATTTTGTTTTAATTGAATTAGTGAAGGCCAATTTAATTATTTTATTTTAAACTGAAAAATAGATCGCTATTAAAATTACTTTTATATTTGATTTTTAACGAAAAAGTGAATTAAAAGTATATCGATTCATCGAAGTAAACGGCACTATTTTGCCGCATTTTTCAAAATCGAATAAACGAGTTCTTTACTTACCTTCTGATTACCCAACAACTTCCGAACTTCTTCAAAAGACACTTTAAAAGTACAGCCCGTTTTATAGGCACTGCAACCGTAAGCATTTTTTCCTTTTAAAATGGTTCCCTTCGTGCATTTCGGACAAAGTAAAGCGTCTGTGGCGGGTTTTTCAATCGTTTTCTTGGGTTCCAATTTAAGTTGGAAGTTCTCGTCAAAGCGAAGTAAACCTTCTACAGGTCCATTTTCTATTTTGAAATCTTTCAAATTCACCGTTGAGCCTTTTTGAAGTAAACGCATATATTGATTCTCCGATATTTTTTTATCGGCAAAAGTAAATGGCAATTTAAAATTGCAACCAGATTTATACTCGCTACAACCAAAGGCCGATTTTCCTTTGAGTAAATTTCCTTTTTTACATTTGGGACATGTTTCAGCGGAAATTCCTGAAGCTTTCCTCTTTTCAACGGCAACCACTTTTTTAGGATTGTTTTCAGTGTGGGAAATATTCGCTCCTTTTTGTTCTAATCGAACTTCAGAAACCAAATTGTCCACCATTTGTTTCATATTTCGGATAAATGCAGCAGCGGTAAATGTACCTTTTTCGATATCTTTCAGTTGTTTTTCCCAGGAACCCGTGAGTTCCGCAGATTTCAATAATTCGTTTTGAATGGTATCGATCAGTTGAACGCCGGTTGGGGTAGGTACCAACTGCTTTTTGTTTCGCACAATATATTGGCGTTTGAAAAGTGTTTCAATAATATTCGCTCGAGTGGAAGGTCGTCCGATGCCGTTTTCCTTCATTAAATCGCGCAAATCCTCGTCGTCAATTTGTTTACCAGCGGTTTCCATCGCTCGTAATAAGGAGGCTTCGGTAAAATAATTAGGCGCTTTTGTTTCCTTTTCTAAAAATGAAGGTTGGTGTGGTCCTTTTTCGCCAACAACGAAACTTGGTAATAAATCAGCTTCTTTTTCTTTTGCGTTTGGGTCCTCAAAAACAATGCGAAAGCCTTTTTTGATGATTTCCTTTCCTGTCGCTTTAAAGAGAACTTCAGCTGCTTTTCCGAAAACCGTGGTATTTGCAACCAAGCAATCATCATAGAAAACGGCAATAAATCGTTTGGTAATAATATCGTAAATACGTTGCTGGTTGTATTGTAAATTTTGTTGAATTCCCGTTGGAATAATCGCGTGGTGATCGGTTACTTTTTTATCATTAAAAACTTTGGGTGACTTCTTGATTTTCTTTGCTAAAAGCGGTTGCGTCAAATTGGCGTAAGCCGTCAATTTCTGCAAAATACCGGCGACTTTTGGATATACGTCGTTTGGCAAAAAAGTAGTATCCACTCTTGGGTACGTAATTACTTTTTGTTCGTATAAGGTTTGTGCTATTTTCAAGGTTTCTTCGGCTGAAAAGCCAAACTTGGTATTGCAATAGACTTGCAATCCTGTTAAATCAAACAGTTTTGGAGCAAATTCATTTCCGTTCTTTTTTTCAACAGCGGTAATTTCAAAATCACTTTCATGTACCTTTTGTGCCAATAATTCGCCCGCTTCTTTTTTCAAAAAACGACCTTCTTCATAGCTGAAAAGTGTGTCGCGATAGGAGGTTTGCAATTCCCAATAGGGTTGAGGTTTGAAGTTTTCTATTTCTTTAAACCGTTCCACAACCATTGCTAGCGTTGGCGTTTGCACTCTTCCGATGGATAAAACTTGTTTGTAACCGCCGTGTTTTACCGTATACAATCGGGTGGCGTTCATGCCTAAAAGCCAATCGCCAATGGCTCGAGAAAAACCTGCATAATATAAATTATCGTATTGAGTGGATGGTTTCAAATTCTCAAAACCTTCCCGAATGGCTTCTGTGGTTAAGGAAGAAATCCACAAACGTTGTACTTCGCCTTTGTACTTGGCTTCGTTCATCACCCAACGTTGAATGAGTTCTCCTTCTTGACCGGCATCGCCACAATTGATGACCAAACTGGCTTGGTCAAAAAGACTTTTTATGATTTTAAATTGCTTCAGAATTCCTGCATTGGGAACTACTTTCGTCTCAAATTTTTCAGGAAGCATGGGTAAATTGTTCAAATCCCAACTTTTCCAATGCGGTTTGTAATCGTTGGGTTCTTTCAACGTACATAAATGTCCAAAAGTGTAAGTAACTGCGTAACCGTTGCCTTCAAAGTAACCATCGCGCTTGGTATTGGCTCCTAAAACAGTTGCAATTTCTCGAGCGACACTTGGTTTTTCAGCAATACAGACCTTCATTTTTTAGTTCCATTTTAGGAACCGCAAATTAGGGATTTAGATTGAGAATTTATAAAATTATGCGTTGTCAGTTTTGATAATTTCTGTTGTTTTATAACTTATTGCTTCATAAGTATAAAGAGTAGAATAGGAGGAAAAACAATTAGTAGGTGAAAGAGAAACGTCGTATTTATATAATACTTTATCTTAATGAGTTGCACATCCAGCCAATTTAAATTGTGGTATTTGGATGCTTTTGATTTAAAAATTTCTGTATCAATTGGCGCGTGATTGTCGTGCATTGCCACGATTCTCTGATAACTTTCCGATAATTTGTGTGTAAATTGTTTCTTATTTTCAAGCGGTTGCTTTTCAATAAGTGTTTTAAATATGAGTAATGCATTATAAAGGCTTGACAATTCTAATCCGCAGGTGTGAAATTCCTCGGCTTTAACATGATAATCCTTTGTAGTTTCTATTTGTCCTAAAACCAACAACAGTATTAATAAAAAAGTAATCGCACTGCTTATAAAGTTTACATTAAAGAAATTTCCATTAACTAAACCACTATGGACTTTCAGTCCATAGTGGTTTAGTTGAAATTTTCATCACATCCTTTTCCATCATTATCTTTTCAATGTTTCATTTTTATAATATGTTGGGTGGGAAAAAAAACTATTATTATATCAACATCGGTATTTTTATCTATTTATTAGGTGGTACATTTCTGTTCATTACAGGAAATTTAATCAATTCATTAAGCAGTGATTTCAGAAATCCAAGTGTAAATATTGACAGATACTAAGCATCTATTTTTAAGTAAAACATGCAAATTATAAGATGCGGAAATAGTACATAAGTTGAAATTATCTACACAAACATCTGTACTTTCTTAGCTTAGTTGGTTATCACCATTGCTATTATATTGTTTACTCTAGAGCGAACGTAAATTTAAACAACTCTCTTTCAGTATTATTTATTTAAATTTTCAAATTCAACACTCCAAGCGGAATTAATCATTATATTTGTCAACCAAATGGTTAAACCAAATAGTTTAATGAAAAAGCTAGAGACAAATACAGAAGAATTAATTTTTGAAAGTGCTATTAAAATATTTCATAGTAAGGGATTAGCGGGTGCTCGAATGCAGGAAATTGCAGATGAAGCAGGAATTAATAAAGCGATGTTGCACTATTACTTCAGAAGTAAACAACTACTTTTTGAAGCCGTATTCAAAAAAGCATTTATGCAATTGGCGCCCCAAATTCATCAAGTATTAAATTCAGAAGATTCACTCTTTGAGAAAATTCGAGATTTTGCAGATAAATACATTTCGTTTGTAGTGGAGAACAGGTTTCTACCTACGTTCATTATTCAGGAACTTAATAATAATCCTGATTTTGCTATTCAATTTTTCAGTCAAGCTGAATTTCCCAAACCCACACATTTCTTAAATCAAATTAAAACTGAAATTCAAAATAATACGATTAAACAAATTGACCCGAAGCAATTAATTATCGATATGTTTTCATTAGCTATTTTTCCATTTATTGGTGCACCATTACTTCAAAATTTCACAAATTTAAATGAAGAAGAGTACAACCATATTTTGATTGAGCGAAAAAACCATATCGCGTCCATGTTGATAAATAGTATAAAAAAATGAAAAAAATAATTATAATTCTATTTGTGATTTTCGCTACGATTAGTCAAGCACAACAAAAGTTAACGTTGGAGGAATGTTATAATTTAGTCGATAAAAATTATCCTTTGGCCAAACAAAACCAATTGCTAAATCAGAAAAATACTTTTGAATCTGATGCTTTGCTAAAAGCCAAACTGCCAAAAATAGATATAAATGCACAAGCAACCTATCAGTCGGCTGTTACTGAATTGCCTATTAGTTTGCCAAATATCGCTATCAATCCATTAAATAAAGAGCAATACAGAGCGACTTTAGATGTAAATCAATTGCTTTATAACGGTGGATTAATTGATGCTAATGTTCAACTAAAACAAATGCAGACTAAAGTGCAGCAACAACAAATTGCCGTTAATTTATATCCTCTTAAATCAAAAATCAATTATCATTTTATGTCCGTTTTGTTGTTACAGGAACAAAAAAGATTACTGATTTCCAAAAAGAATTTAATTTCTGAAAAAGTCAATGAAGTTAAGGCGGCTGTGAAATATGGAGCTTTATTACCTTCATCTGAACAAGTCTTAGAAGCTGAAATTCTTAAAATTCAACAATCCATTATTGATAATGATTTTCAACGTACAAAAGAAATTCAAAATTTAGCAGCCTTAACAAGTTCAACTATTTCAAATGAAGTTGATTTAATACCGCCTGTAACAACTGTCAATTCAACCGGAAATCGTCCAGAATTAATACTTTACAGTTTACAAGAACAACAAATCGACCAATCTAAAATGGTGCTTTCTAAAAGTAATTTTCCAAAAATAAATGCGTTTGGTCAAGCTGGTTACGGTAATCCGGGCTTGAACATGTTGAATAATTCCTTAGAAGGATTTTACATCGTAGGTTTAAAAATGAATTGGAATGTATTTGACTGGAATAAATCCAAAACAGAACAACAAGCTTTAGATATTTCGAAACAAATAATCGCTACTGAAAAGGAAACGTTTGAATTGAATAATCAGATGCAAATGAAAGAATTGGAAACAGAAATTATTAAAATTGAAAAAATTATTCAAACCGATGTTGAAATTATTGCTTTACGTGAAAATATTTTAAAAGTTTCTGAATCCCAACTTAAAAATGGAGTAATTACAACGTCTGAATTTATTATAGAACTAACCAATTTGTTTGATGCGAAAACCAGTGAAAAAATTCATCAAACACAACTCGAATTAACAAAAGTAAATTATCAAATTAGTAAAGGCATTTAAAATGAAAAAATTAATATTATTTCTTATAACAATAGGTTTTATTTCTTGCAACAAGGACAATAACGACGCGGATGCTTACGGAAATTTCGAAGCGACAGAAATAACAATTTCATCAGAAGCCAACGGTAAAATTGAATTTTTAAAACTAGAAGAAGGTGCTGTTTTACAAGAAAATGTATTGGTTGGATTAATTGATACGACCCAGTTATATTTGAACAAACAACAATTAGTAGCTTCTAAAAATACCATTTACTCAAAGTCGGCGAATGTTTTATCACAACGAAATGTATTGAATGAACAACTAAAAACGACACAAATTGAGCAAAAAAGAATTAAAAGCATGTTTGCCGAAAGTGCTGCAACTAAAAGACAAGTGGACGAAATTGATGGAAAAATAAATGTTTTAAAACAGCAGTTGCAAAGTGTTGAAACCCAAAATGCTCCAATCATAAATGAAGTGAAAGCTATTGAAATTCAGATTCAAAAGATTGATGACCAATTGAAAAAGTCAAGAATCACGAATCCAGTTGCGGGAACTGTTTTAGCAAAATATGCCGAACCAAACGAAATTACAGCTTTTGGAAAACCACTTTACAAAATTGCCAATTTAGATGAGATGACTTTAAGGGTTTATTTCAGTGAAACACAACTGGCTTCGATAAAAATAGGTCAAGAAGTCAATGTAGCAATTGATGAGAATGACGGAATGAAACTTTATAAAGGAACGATTTCTTGGATTTCATCTTCAGCAGAATTTACGCCAAAAATTATTCAAACTAAAGAAGAAAGAGTCAACTTGGTTTATGCCGTGAAAGTATTGGTAAAGAACGATGGAAGTTTAAAAATTGGCATGCCAGCTGAAGTTAAATTATAAAATCAACTTGAAAACAGTTTAAAATTGCCATTGAATAAGCATTCACCTAGAAATTTGAAAATATGAGTATTTCTGTTCAAAACATATCAAAATCATATAAATCGGTTAAAGCAATTGATAAAGTTTCTTTTGAAGTAAACAACGGAGAATTGTTTGGTTTAATAGGTCCCGATGGAGCAGGAAAAACGACTATTTTCAGAATCCTGACGACACTTTTGCTAGCAAATGAAGGGAATGCCACGGTAATTGATTTCGATGTTAAGAAAGATTACAAAGCCATAAGAAATTCGGTAGGGTATATGCCTGGACGTTTTTCGCTGTATCAAGATTTAACAGTTGAAGAAAATTTGAGCTTTTTTGCCACTATTTTCGGCACTACGATTGAAGAAAATTACGATTTGATTGAAGATATTTACGTTCAAATTGAACCTTTTAAAAAACGTAGAGCGGGTGCATTATCTGGTGGAATGAAACAAAAATTAGCTTTGTGTTGTGCATTAATTCATGCCCCAAAAGTGCTGTTTTTGGACGAACCTACAACCGGTGTTGACCCAGTTTCTCGCAAAGAATTTTGGCAAATGCTAAAACGCTTACAACAAAAAGGAATCACTATTCTAGTTTCTACACCTTATATGGACGAAGCTTCCTTATGTGACCGAATTGCTTTAATTCAGAAAGGAAAGATATTAAAAATTGATTCTCCAGAAGCGATTACTTCAAAGTATGAAAAGAAAATTTATGATATTCAATCGAAGAACACACATGGTTTGATTTATGATTTAAAGAGCTATGCAAGTCATTATAGTGTTTATGCTTTTGGAGAGTTTATCCATTATATAGATAAAAATGCAGATTTTAATCCTGATGATTTACGACGGTATTTAGAACGCAAAAATCATTCAGATATCATTATAAAACTGGCACAAACTACTATCGAAGACGTTTTTATGGATTTGTAATTAACACAATTTAAAAAACTTAATTTTCCCTAATTTTTTAATGGGTTATAAAATTAAAATGAAACAAGAAAAAATTATACAAGTCGATAGTTTAACCAAGAAATTTGGCGATTTCACAGCGGTCAGAGGAATCACTTTTGATGTTTACAAAGGGGAAATATTTGGATTTTTAGGAGCAAATGGAGCTGGAAAAACAACGGCGATGAAAATGTTGATTGGAATTTCAAATCCAACTTCTGGAACAGCAAATGTAGCTGGTTTTGACGTGTTGACGCAAGCCGAAATGGTCAAGAAAAGCATTGGCTACATGAGTCAAAAATTCTCTTTGTATGATGACTTAACCATTAAGGAAAACATTTTATTTTTTGGGGGAATTTATGGCTTATCTCGAAAGTTGATTAAAGAAAAAACGGCAAAATTAGTCCAAGAATTAGAAATGCAAGAAGTCATTGATAATTTAGTAAGTTCATTGCCATTAGGTTGGAAACAGAAGTTATCGTTTTCCGTTGCGTTACTCCATGAACCGAAAATCGTTTTTTTAGACGAACCAACAGGTGGAGTTGACCCTATAACGAGAAGACAATTTTGGGAAATGATTTATACACAAGCCTACAAAGGCACAACCATTTTCGTCACCACACATTATATGGACGAAGCCGAATACTGTGACCGCGTTTCCATCATGGTCGACGGCGTTATTGAAGCTTTAGACACTCCAAACAATCTAAAAGAACTTTTTAATGTGGATTCTATGAATGACGTGTTTTTGAAATTGGCTAGGAATATTGAGTAGAAAATAGAGTAAAGAGACTAGAACAAAGTTGAAAGACAAAAAAATTCGTGAAAATTTGCTAAAATCCGTTTCATCTGTATTCCAAAATAAACTTTGTGACTTTGTGTCTTCGTGGCAAAAAAAAAATATAAAATGAAAAGATTCATCGGTTTTGTAGAAAAAGAATTCTATCACATTTTTCGTGACAAACGTTCCATGTTCATTCTTTTCGGAATGCCAATTGCCCAAATCATGCTCTTCGGTTTTGCTATTACAAACGAAATTAATAATGTAGATATTGCTGTTTTTGACCAATCAAAAGATACGGAAACACAACAAATTATTAATAAAATAAGTGCTTCCAACTACTTCAGTATCCAACAAGAAGTACAATCAGAAAGTCAAATTGAGTCTATTTTTAAAAAAGGAAAAGTAAAAGCAGTTTTGGTTTTTGAAAAAGACTTTATTAAAAAATTACATAATACAAAAAAAGCCAAAGTTCAAGTTATTACTGATGCTACGGACCCAAATATAGCAAATACAATTTCAAATTATATTACGTCAATCCTGCAAAATTATACCGCAGAAAAAAACAAAACCAACAAGCCTTTATACCAAATTCAAACGCAAACGCAACTTTATTACAATCCAGAAATGAAGAGTGTTTTTACCTTTGTTCCGGGAGTTATGACCGTTATTTTAATGCTAGTTTCAGCAATGATGACGTCCATTTCGATAACACGTGAAAAGGAATTAGGAACGATGGAAATCCTACTCGTTTCGCCGCTAAAACCCATTCAAGTTATAATAGGAAAAGTGTTTCCTTACATATTTTTATCCATCATCAATGCAACGGTTATCCTACTTTTAGGTTTTTTTATCTTCGGAATGCCAATAGAAGGAAGCTTAATTTTACTAGGTTTTGAAAGCGTTTTGTTCATAATTTGTGCCTTGGCTTTGGGAATTTTAATCTCAACGATTTCTGATTCACAACAAACCGCCATGATGATTTCGCTTTTCGGATTAATGTTACCCGTTATTTTATTGTCAGGATTCATTTTCCCTATTTCGAGCATGCCGTTACCATTGCAAGTAATTAGTAATATAATTCCAGCTAAATGGTTTATTATCATCATAAAAGCAATAATGCTCAAAGGTGCAACTCTAACCGTAATTTGGAAAGAAACGCTAATTCTTATATTCATGACGTTAGTATTTATGGGAATAAGTATCAAAAAATATAAAATAAGATTAGAATGATTTTTATTAGGAGCTATTTCCTGCTGTACACTATATCTTTTCCAATTGTTTAAAAAAACAATTGGAAAAGGATGCCGTTTCCATCAGGGCTAGGCTATCAGTTATGAACAGTTCGAAATCTTAACATCTCTGTGAATTAGTTCCTTAGTAGCAAAAACCAATCAAAAATGAAAACAATACTATTCATCATACAGAAAGAATTCAAGCAAATTTTCCGAAATAAAGGAATGTTGCCCATTATTTTTATATTGCCATTAATGCAATTAGTCATTTTGTCAAATGCAGCAAGTTTTGAAGTGAAAAACATTAAGTTTTCCTATATCGATAACGATAATTCTGCTGCATCTCGAGAATTGATATCGAAGTTCGAAGCTTCTGATTATTTCAACGTATTGCAACAATTTACTTCAAAAAAGCAAGCTGACATTGCCATGCAAAAAGGAACTGTAGATGTAATTTTAGAAATTCCAATTCATTTTGAACGAACACTTTTAACCGATAAAAAGTCCAACTTATCATTAAATATCAACGCCATTGATGGAGCTGCAGCTGGAGTAACGAATGTGTACATCATGCAAATTATATCAAGTTTCAATCAAAATATTCAAACACAGTTGATGCAATATAAAGAAGCTAATTTCGAACAACCCATTTCAATCGAAACAATTCCTTCCTTTTGGTACAACAAAACGCTTAATTACAAGACATTCATGGTTCCTGGAATATTAGTTTTGCTGGTTACGATGTTAACTTTATTTTTATCATCCATGAATATCGTAAGAGAAAAGGAGGTAGGAACTTTAGAGCAAATTAACGTGACACCTATTAAAAAACACCAATTTATAATCGGTAAATTATTTCCATTTTGGGTTTTGGGATTAGTAATTTTGACAGTTGGACTAATTATCGCAAAAGTTATTTTTAATGTTCCGATATTGGGTAATATCTTTTTGGTTTATGGGTTTACATCCATTTATTTAATTTTGATTTTAGGAATTGGATTGTTTATTTCCAACCATACAGAAACCCAACAACAAGCGATGTTTATTGCTTGGTTTTTTACCGTAATTTTTATTTTAATGAGCGGACTTTTCACACCTATAGAAAGTATGCCAGTTTGGGCTCAAAAAGTTACTTTGCTCAATCCCATTCGTTATTTTGTAGAAGTTATTCGAATGGTGATGCTTAAAGGTTCCTCGTTTTCAGATGTAAAAATGCAAATAGCTATTATTTTTGTATATGCAATTGCAATCAACGGTTTGGCTGTTTGGAGTTATAAAAAGACAAACTAAAAGATGTAATTTACAGGTTGAAATCATAAAATTGCATCTCGAAATGTAGTTGTCCGTTGCAATATTTAACCGTAAATTTGCAGCTTCAACAACAACACAACTTTTAGATGATTAACTCAGTAATTTTTGACATGGACGGCGTCATTGTAGACACAGAACCCGTTCATCGTTATGCTTATTTCAAACATTTTGACGAATTAAATGTACCTGTAACCGACGAAATGTTTGCAACTTACACAGGAAATTCAACCCGCAATGTATTTCAAAAATTAAAAAATACTTTTGAAATTGACTTCGAAGTAGAGGATTTAATTCAACGGAAAAGAGCCATTTTCAACGATGCTTTTGACACTAAAGAAGATTTATTTTTGATTGAAGGAGTTGAGAATCTTATTAAAAACTTACACTCCAACGGATTTGACTTGATTTTAGCTTCATCTGCTTCGAAAGTAACGATTGAGCGTGTTTTCAAACGTTTTCATTTACACCAATATTTCTCCAACATTGTGAGTGGCGAAGATTTTCCAAAAAGCAAACCGCATCCCGCCATTTTTGAACATGCTGCAAGTCTTTCTAAGTTTCCAAAAGACGAATGCATCGTAATCGAAGACAGTTGGAATGGTATCGAAGCTGCAGTTGGTGCAGGAATTTTCTGTGTGGGATACAACAGCGAACATTCAAAAATGCAAGATTTGTCTAAAGCGAATGTGATTGTCAACCATTTTGATGACTTGACAATTGAGCAAATTAAGAATCTAAAATAAATACTGTGATAAAAACTGTAATTTTTGATATGGATGGCGTGCTTGTAAACAGCGAGCCATTGCACCACCACGTTTGTCAAATTCAATTTAAAAATTTAAATATCGATGTTTCCGATGATTTGTTTGCAACGTTTACCGGAAGTTCGAATAAGATGATTTACCAGAAACTGAAGAATATTTTCGATATCGAGACTTCAGCTGAAGAGCTAATTGCCGAAAAAAACCGTTTGTTTATTGAGGCTTTTCGAATTGATACAGCTCATCAATTAATTAACGGAGTAAAAGATTTAATTATTGAATTACATGAGAAAGGAATGCAGCTAATCGTTGCTTCTTCGTCAGAAATGGAAATTATCAATGCAATTTTTGAGCGATTCGACTTAAATCAATATTTTTCGTCCAAAGTTAGTGGTGCTGATTTCCCAGAATCAAAACCGAATCCTGCGATTTTCTTAAAAGCGGTAGAATTATCAGGTCACGATAAATCGGAATGTATTATTATCGAAGACAGTACCAACGGAATTAAAGCTGCAAAATCAGCTGGAGTTTATTGCATTGCCTACAAAGGTGCCGATGTCGATTCGCAAAATCAATCACTTGCTGGTGAAATAATTTATGATTATCAGGACTTGAGTTTTGACAAAATAAGAAAAATAAATTCTTAAATTAATACGAAACAATCATCTAAATAATTTGTGAAAATTTGTGTGACTGGTGGCTGGAAAATCAATATTATCCAACCGCTTCTTTATAAGTTTTCAAGCAACGTTCGCGAGCCATTTTATGTTCAACAATGGGTTGAGCATAGTTTAAGGTTTCCAATTCAGGAACCCATTTCTTGATGTATTTCAACTCTTTGTCAAACTTTTTAACTTGTTCCGTGGGATTAAAAATGCGAAAATAAGGAGCTGCATCAACGCCTGAACCTGCAGCCCATTGCCAATTTCCTACGTTACTGGATTGTTCGTAATCTAAAAGTTTTTGTGCAAAATATGTTTCGCCCCAACGCCAATCAATCAATAAATGTTTAGTTAAAAAACTCGCAACGACCATTCTCACTCGATTGTGCATGTATCCTGTTTTGTTCAACTGCCGCATTCCTGCGTCAACAATGGGATAGCCGGTTTTTCCTAGGCACCATTTTTCGAATAACTCCTCGTCGTTTAACCATTGGATAGCATCATATTTCGGTCGGAAGCTGTTGTGAATAGTATGTGGAAAGTGCCACAATATTTGCATAAAAAACTCACGCCAAATCAGCTCTTTTAAGTACGTTTCTTCCTGAAATTTAGCAGCATATTGTACTAATTTTCGAATACTAATCGTTCCAAATCGCAAATGAACACTTACATAGGATGTTTGGTCTATTGCCGGGAAATTCCTTGTTTCATCATAGTTTTCGATTACCTTTTTTGAAATATCATAAGGCTGTACTTTAATCTGTGATTCTTCAAAACCAATTTCTTTTAAAGATAGAAAAGGGTAGGAGTGACTACCGATAATTTGCAGTAAACCTTCTGAATCGTAATTGCGAATGGGATTGTTTTTCAGTTTTTCTTTCCACTTGTTCAAAAAGGGTGTGTAAACCACGTAAGGTAAACCATCATCTTTGACGACTTCATTTCGCTCAAAAATTACTTGGTCTTTAAATGTTTTAAAATCGGTGTTTTCTTTTTTGAAAAAAGTATTTAGTTGTTTGTCTCTTTTCAAAGCATACGGTTCATAATCATGATTGGTATAAACCGCTTCTACTGTATTTTCTGTAAAAAGTTGCTTAAATATAGTTTCTGGTTCTCCATAAAATACCGCTAATGAATTATTGATTTTTTGCAATTTAGCATTGATTTCAGTTAAACTTTCGTGAATGAAAGTTACCCGAGAATCATTTATCGGTAATTCATCCAAAATCGTTTTATCAAAAATAAATATAGGCAACACACTTTCAGAATTTGATAATGCTTCAAATAAACCGTGGTTATCTTCCAATCTTAAATCGCGTCTGAACCAAAAAATCGTCATTCTTTTGTAGTTTATATGTTTAATGTTGACATTCCGCCATCCACGTGAAAAACTTGTCCCGTAATCCATGATGAATTATCGCTTAGAAGAAACTGTGCCATTTGGGCAATGTCCTGAGGTTGTCCTACTTTTTTCAAAGGATGTCTTTCGGTAGCACGTTCCATTTTAGCATCCGAATTTAAGAATTTTTCTGCTAATGGCGTGTTGGTAATTGATGGAGCAATGGTATTGACTCTGATTTTCGGAGCAAATTCCGCAGCAATTGCTTTAGCAAAACCCTCAACGGCAGCCTTAGCTCCTGCAATACTCGAGTGAAAAGGCATTCCAGTTGTAGCGGCAACACTGCTAAAAAAAACGACGCTTGCTTGTTGTGACTGTAGCAATTTGGGTAAAATGGTCTGAAATACTTTCACTAAATTCAAATAATTGATTGCTATATCGTCTTGAAAATGCTCTATTTTAAGGTTTTTAAATGGTTTCAAATTAATGCTTCCCGGACAAAATATAAAACCGTCGATTGATTCTGGAAGTTTTTCTAAATCTAAAACGTCCGTGGAGGCGTCGAAGGTAAAGTGTTTTACATTTAATTCTGCCAAGTTTTCGCTGGTACGTGAGGCAACAATTACATTATTATTCTCTCTGAGACTTTTTGCAATTTCTAAACCTATTCCGTGTGAACCTCCTATTAATAGTATGTTTTTCATTTGTTCTTTATTTTAGTTCTCCAAAGAGTTCAATTAATTTCTTTCTTCTGTACTCAAAAATCTCGTCTAGCTTTGGCTTGACTAAAATAGGATGTACCAACTGTCCTAAAATTCCCATCGGTACCTTATAATCTATGATGTCCTCCATTTCTACACCACCTTCAATTTCTCGGATAAAATGCTTGTGGTGCCAAAAAGCATAGGGACCAAAACGTTGTTCGTCCACAAAGTACTTTTGGTCAATAACATGTGTGATTTCAGTTACCCATTTGGCTTTAATTCCCAAAACGGGAGTAACAATGTATTGAATTATTTGACCAGCATACATTTCCTTTTCAGCTCCAGAATTAATCTTAAATCCCATGTAGGGAGGAGTTATCGTTTTTAAATTAGCAGGATTAGAAAGAAATTCCCAAGCTGTTGCAACTGAAATAGGTAAATTTTGTTTGCTGCTTTTCGTATAAATTTTCATAAAATTGTTTTTACAAAAGTAGTGATAATGTTTAGTCTTTTTGACTAATACTTAAACAAAGAGATTGTCTTTATAATAATTTTAACTTTTATACTACCATAAGAATGCTATCTTTGAAACCTAAACTATATAAATTTTCGAAATGAAAAAAATTATTTGTTCCCTATTAATGGCCGTTGTTTGTACAACTGGTTTTTCTCAAGTAAAAGCCCCACAGCCAAGCCCTAAGGCGATGATTACGCAAACTGTTGGTTTAACAGACGTTTCAATTGATTACAGCAGACCAAGTGCTAAAGGAAGAACTATTTTTGGTGATTTAGTACCTTTTGGAAAATTATGGAGAACGGGTGCTAACGCCAATACAATCATTACTTTTTCTGACGATGTTGTTATTGACGGAAAGACTTTGCCAAAAGGAAAGTATGCTATTTATACAACGCCTAAGGCAGATAATTGGGACGTTATGTTTTATACAGATACTGACAATTGGGGAACTCCAGAAAACTTTGACGAGGCGAAAGTAGCTTTGAAAACTACTGCCAAACCACAAATGTTAAATACTAAAGTGGAATCGTTTACTGTTGCAATGAATAACTTAGATAACAATTACGGTTACTTAGAGATTTCTTGGGAAAAAACATTGGTTGCCGTTAAAATTGAAGTTCCTACTGAAAAAACAGCAATGGCAAGTATCGAAAAAGCTTTGAGCGGACCAACTGCAGGAGATTATTACGCTGCGGGAACGTTCTTTTTTCAATCTAATGGAGACATGAAAAAAGCGTTAGAGTATGTAAACAAAGCGTTAGACATGAATACTCAAAAACCGTTCTGGCAGTTGAGACAAAAATCATTGATTCAAGCAAAACTTGGCGACAAGAAAGGGGCTATCGAAACAGCTAAGCTTTCTTTAGCTGCTGCTGAAGTTGCGAAGAATAACGATTATGTGAAAATGAATAAAGACAGTATTGCTGAATGGAGCAAGAAATAATTTATTGTTATAATTGTAAAAAGCGGCCTTAATGGCCGCTTTTTTTTTGGTGTTTATTCCTCGGGATTCTCATCAAGAGCCGGATGATTTTCTGACGGTCTTTCTTACTCTGGTTTCGTTTTTTTTTTACCTCCTTTTCGGCTGTTTAGCAAGGTGCTGTATTGGTCTAGCAAGACGTCAATTTGCCGAAGTAAATGCTATAAACCAAGAGCAGAGGCTTTTAATAGTGTTAGCAATCGTTTGAAAGCTTCAATTCCCTTCACGCGTTTTTGTCTAAAACTGGCGGTATCCTTGATACTATATTGCTTCGTTCTCGCAATATACCGGCTGATAAAAAGGACGTTACTTTGCTTAAATTCGGCAATCCAATCATCGAGGTGGAGTAACGTTGCCGCGTATGATAGCGCAGATTCATCCTCCCAGTCTTTTATTAAGCTTGCTAATAGCGTTGACTTCTCTTAATAATTTTTCATATAAATCTTCTTACCAAAATTCGAGAGATTTTTGTGCAAAAGCTTCGCAACCTCACGATAATCTTCGATAAAATGCTTGCGGTAACTGCGAACTACTCCGGCAATACCAATGATGGCGTTGTTTCGTCGCGTATCAATTGCCAAAAGTTCTTTAGAAATCTGACTTTTTCGTGGTATTTTAAACAGTTCGCTTGATTGGGTAAAAGCTTCCTTCAACTGTACTAAGCGAGGCTGCACCTTCACAACAATTTAACTATCAATTTCTACCAAAGTAATCGTAGCAGAGAGCATTTGCAAATATTCTGCACCTCGTAGACTATAAAATTTATCGACTGTACCATTATTATAGAGTGATTTGGTTCACAAAAGGCAAGTTAAAGATTTAACCCATATAAAATTAGTCAAAAAACAAATAGGTTGTATTGTCACATGTATATGAGTTACAAAACCAGTTTCTTGCTCTGTAAAATGCTCAAAAGCCTTATAGGCATTATATCCCTTATCGAATATATAAACTGTATGTGCATCACACTGGATATTCCGGAGCAAACTGTACACCCGATTCCGGTTTAAACTGAGCAGGTATTCCGGAGCAAACTGTACACCCTGATTCCGGTTCAAAGTGAACAGTTTTGATGATGATTTTTTATCCTACTTTGTGATCTAATCACATGGGTATGGCTAATAAATCAATAGGATCAATTATGATACGAGAAATCATCAGGCTGAAGGACAATGGTCTTTCGAACAATCAAATATCCAAAAGCCTTGGAAAATCAAGGACAACAATCATCAAATATCTTTGTTTGATAGAGAAGTCTGGAATTTGCTTCAAGGAACTCCTTGAACTCAAAGGAGATGAATTATCTGAGCTCTTCGAAGTTCCCAATGAGTTAGATTTACTTAATAGAGAGCAGATTCACAAAGATTTACATTCCATTTTTCCTTATATCGAAAAGGAATTAAAGCGTGTGGGTGTCACCCGTCAGATTCTCTGGACTGAGTACAAGACAAAGCATCCGCAGGGGGTTATGTACAGTCAGTTCTGCGACCATTATAACAAATGGAACCGAAAATCAGAAGGGTACATGCCCACTACCCACAAAGCTGGAGAAAAACTCTTCATAGATTATGCGGGCAAAAAACTCCACATCATCGACAAGGAAACCGGTGAACTAAAGCCAGTGGAAGTCTTTGTTGCCACCCTTGGTGCAAGCCAATACACTTATGTAGAAGCCTCTTTTTCGCAGCAGATTCCCGATTTTATAGGTAGTGTTCAAAACTGTTTGCATTATCTAGGAGGGGTCCCAGCTTGCATTATTCCTGACAATTTAAAATCAGCAGTAACCAAATCCAATAGATACGAGCCGCATGTAAACGAACAATTTGCCTGCTTTGCTTCGCATTACGACACTTCAATTATGCCTGCAAGAGCCTTGAAACCCAAGGATAAATCTTTAGTTGAAGGTGCCGTGAATATCACTTATACCCGCATATATGCTGCCTTAAGAGATAAAGAATTTTATAGCATTGCTGAATTGAATTTGGCTATAAAGAAGCTTCTTTTGATTTACAACCAAACCCCTTTTCAAAAGAAACATAGTAGTCGTACAGCTCTATTTTTAGAAATTGAAAAGGATGCTTTAAAGTCATTGCCTATAGAGAAATATGAGCTTAGAGACTACAAAATCGCCACCGTACAAAAGAACTGTCATGCCTATTATTCTGCGGACAAAAACTATTACAGCGTACCCAACGCCTATATCGGAAAGAAAGTGAAAATGGTTCTTACCCAAAGCGTGGTGGAAATCTACCACAACCAAGCCCGAATTGCACTTCATCCACGCAGCCGCAAGGCTTATCATTATGTAACCCTAAAGGAACACATGCCCGTCAATCACACCTATAATAGCGATTGGAGTTCGGAATATTTTATTGCATGGGCACAAAAAATAGGCAGTCATACAAAGGAGTATATCGAGAAAATATTGGATAAAAAGCAGTATCCTGAACAGAGCTACAAGAGTTGTATGGGAATATTGAGCATGGAGTCCAAGATAGGAAAGCAGCGTTTGGACAACGCCTGTAAACGGGCACTGAACTATGATGCTATCAGCTACAATTCTATCAAAAATATTTTAGAGAGAGGACTTGATAAAGAAGAGGAACATGCCGATTCATTCAATATATCAATTTCTAACCATGACAATATCAGAGGGTCAAAATATTATGCTTAACATTTTAAATAAAATAAAATTATGAATACAAATGCCACTATTGAAAAGATGCAGAAAATGCGTTTAAACGGAATGAAAAGAGCGTATGAATCTTCATTCGAAACCAGAAATCAGGACACTTTTACCAACGATGAGTTCATTGCCTGGCTCATCGAATCTGAAGACAACGGGCGTAATAACAGCCGAACCGAGCGATTACTCAAAAATGCAAAGTTCCATTATCAGGCATCATTAGAGGAGATAAGCTATACCGGTGATCGCAATATTGATCGAAATCTTCTAAGCCGTTTATCAGACTGTTCCTTTATTGACAGAAATGAAAACATACTCATTACAGGCTGCACCGGAACCGGAAAGAGCTTCCTAGCCACAGCCTTGGGACATCAAAGTTGCATCAAAGGATATAAAGTCGTATACTATAATTTGGGTAAACTCTTCCAGAAATTAATGATGGCAAAAGCAGATGGTTCCTACATCAAGGAACTCAACAAAATAGAAAGTCATGATTTATTAATTATCGACGACTTTGGACTACAAGCCATAAATAATGAAAAGCAGATGATACTAATGGATTTGATAGAAGACAGAAATCAAAAAAGGGCAACCATCTTTTGCTCACAGCTACCAGTAAAAAACTGGTATGATCTTATTGAAGAAAAGACAATTGCCGATGCAATTTTAGATCGGATTATTCACTCAGCAATCCGCTTTGAACTGCAGGGCGAATCCATGAGAAAAAAAATGAAAAAGGAATAAATAATTTTGTCTAATTTTAACCCAAGAAATCATCATTAAAACCACTGTTCACTTTGGTCGGAATTGGGTGTTCACTTTCATCGGAATAGTCATCACACTTTAGCCTTTCTAAAAATTGGTGATCGTGTGTAGCTGTAGATGTAAACCAAACTAAATTGAGCACTTTTTCATCCGCATTTATCACACTGTGAGACTTTATCCCTCCTTTGCTTTTTCCATCAAGAGACTTCCTTCCAACGCATTTTAAAATATCTTTGAACAGATTTATAGTAATACTTATCCACTATTTTAACATTTTTCCGTAGAGCTACTTGAATTCGACTGTCCGACTGTTTTGACCCCTATAAAGCAAGAGTACTATTCTAAATTTCGGTTTTTAATTAAGCGGTTAATTTTTTCATTACTATTAGATGTTTATCCGAGTTCCATTTCTCCATAGGAGTAATTCTTCCTAGGAGACCATGAAGTCTTTCATTGTTATAAAAAGATACAAATCGTTTCAATATCTGCTGAATCTCTCCAAAATTTCGATAGTCGAACCGTGAAAATACTTCCTTCTTCAAGATTCCATGATAAGCTTCTATATGAGCATTTTCTTCTGGTGTTGCGACATGTGTAAATTCTTGTTGAACTCCTATTAATCCTAAATACTCACGGACACTTTTAGCTATAAATTGACTTCCATTATCACTCCTAATAACTACGCTTTCAGGGTAGTTATATTCGTCAAAAAGTAGAGATAGTAGTTCTATAACGTGTTTTTGCTTTATATTGAAAGAAAAATAATCCTTTAAAATTCGTCGTGTATGAACATCAATTACAGATAACAAATAAGCATTTTTACCCACATTTGGCACCCACACCATTTTAATATCCATTTCTAAGCATTGGAAGGGTCTGGAAGTATAAACCTTCCTAAATTTCACAAACTTGCGTCCAGCACCACTTCTATTAATTCTATTCTCAAGCTTTAAAAGACCTTCCTCCTTCATAATTCGGTACAGTTTTTTATGATTTATTAGGTAGCCATCTCTATTTAGATATTTGGTCATCAACCGATAACCACAGTCTATAAATTCATGTTTTAAAATATCTTTAATAGACTTAACAACATCTGATTGACTAACAAAACCACTGTTTTGATGGAACGTTACTTCCGTAGGATGATTGCCTTTTTTACCAAAATTTGGTTTTCTATAATAACTACTGCTAATTATACCAACCATCTCTATTATCTTAGCCTTACTACATTTATGCTTTTGATAAATAGAGTTCACTAAATCTTTCTTGGATCGGATGTCCCAAACTTTTTTTTTAAAAGTTCCCTTTGCACCTCTAATTCTATTTCTTTATTGCTCAATAACTTGCGTAAAATCCGATTTTCTTCTTCTGCTTCTTTAAGCTCTTTGCTCTTAGTGTCGTAGGTGACTTTTAAGCCAGCCTCGCCTTTGTGTTCGTACTTTTTCTTCCAGTTATATAAACTTGCGGTACTCACGCCAAACTTACGGCATGCTTCTACAATGCCAGTATCCTCTGAAGCAGCTAGTATTTCTAGCTTCTGAGCTAAAGTCCATTTCTTGTATTTCATATCTCAAATATATAATTTTGAAATTTAAAATAACACTCCGAACTATTAAGGGGCTAAACTACCGACAAGACGAAGCTGTATTTCTTTAACAAATTATTGTAAAGCTCTTCAAAAAATTCAACTTTTCTGCCCTTATTTGCATCTGCTAAAGTGCTCTTTTTAGGAAGATGATTGATTCTAACAGTTTCTTCTTTGCCCGATAAATCAATCATTCCTCGGGCAACTTCACGCAAAGAATTGCATTTTTCTAAACAGCCAAAAACCATACTAAACAAATGGTCTTGAGATTTGAAACGATTTACATATCTATCAGAATCAGTTTTTTTAATAGACTTCTGGATTATTGAATCATCTATTGATGAAATCAACTGTCCGAAAACAGATTTAGTAGAAAAAAACCTATTTTTACCTATCGTTTTTTGAATTTTGCAACTCGAAATTACGATTATTTTTAAGAAGCCATTAATTTGGCTTCTTTTCTATCGGACAATAATGGTTTTACATATTTCTTTTTATGCTCTTTTTGAATGCTCTGTTCAACTTGTAAGTGCAAAATACTTATTACTTCGAATTTCAACAACACTAAGGCAATTCAATTTTCAAAAAAACAGGAAATACTTGATATTTAAAACAAGTTGTCTTTACAAATAGTCAGAAGATAAACTATAGTAAATTGAAATTGTTAGAAAAATTATATGAAACAGAAAATAATCTGATTAATTTTAAAATAATTATAGAACTAAAATTCTAAGAAATTAACCTAATATTGCTAAAATTCAAATTTATTATAATGAAATTAAAATTATTTTTTCTACTACTATCTATAGCGAGTTTTGGACAAATTCCACAATATTATAGCGAAATCGACTTTACTGAAGATAATTTAAGTATAAAATCACAATTAACCGACCTTATCACATTTACTCACATAACAGAATTAGTTTATACCTCAGGAAGTTCCGGCTACTTAGACACGTGGACCGTTCTTAAAGAAAGTGATTTAGACCCTACAAATCCTAATAATGTATTGATGCTTTACGGCTGGGAAAATGAACCGACTACTGTTTCATAAAATCGGACTCGAGGTGTAAATGAATCTTGTCATACAAGTAGTTGCATCGGAAAATGGGTCAGAGAACATACATTTCCGAAATCATTAGGAAATCCAAATTTAGGTACCGAAGATGCTGGTGCAGATGCACATAATTTGAGAGCGATTGATTCACAAAGAAATAGTTCGAGAAGTAACAAGCTTTTTGGTGTTGCTACATCAAGCACTGCATCTCATTCAATTGATTCAAATTCTTGGTATCCGGGAGACGAATGGATTGGTGATGTTTCAAGAATAGTTATGTATATGTACCTTCGTTATCCAACTCAAAGCATTGCAAATGATGTTGCCACAGGAGGTTCAACTTTCGCAGAATTTAACGATATGCCAGATATTCTTTTGGAATGCCATGCACAAGATCCTCCATCCGACTTTGAAATTGGTAGAAATGATATCATCGCAGTTAATCAGGGAAATCGAAATCCATTTATAGACAATCCGTATTTGGCAACGCTACTTTGGAATGGTCCAGCAACAACTGACACATGGAACTCTTTAAATTCGCAAGAATACGTTCCAAATAAATTTTCGCTTTATCCAACAAAGACGAGTGGCTTAATTTATACAACAACCAACACGTTGTCAAATCACGAAATTGCTGTTTATAATTCTCTTGGACAATTAGTAAAGTCTAGCAACACTAATAGTTCAATTGATATTTCTAGACAATCAAAGGGACTCTATTTTATTTCTATTTCAAGAAATAATTTCAGCCAGACATTCAAAATTATCAAACAATAATTATTGTATTAAAATTAAAATCAGTAAATAATAAGCGGTAGTTTTTTTGCTACTTTTTTTATTACGTCCTAATTTCAGGTTAGAAACTGACAATAATGGAACGGATTATTATCATTCTAAGAATGGTATCGAAAAACCAATTGTGAACATAAAATTAAGAATTTATATAATAAAAATCACTATTGTCCGATAGAAAAGAAGCCAAATTACTGACTTCTTAAAAATAATCGTAATTTAGAGTTGCAAAAATCAAATAACGATGGATAAAAATAGGTATTTTTCTACTAAATTTGTTTTCGGACAGTTGATTTCTTCAATAGATGATTCAATAATCCAGAAGTCTATTAAAAAAAACTGATTCTGATAGATATGTAAATCGTTTCAAATCTCAAGACCATTTGTTTAGTATGGTTTTTTGCTGTTTAGAAAAATGCAATTCTTTGCGTGAAGTTGTCCAAGGAATACTTGGTTTTTCAGCAATACAGACCTTCATTTTTTAGTTCCATTTTAGGAACCGCAAATTAGGGATTTAGATTGAGAATTTATAAAATTATGCGTTGTCAGTTTTGATAATTTCTGCCGTTTTATAACTTATTGTTTCATAAGTATAAAGAGTAGAATAGGAGGAAAAACAATTAGTAGGTGAAAGAGAAACGTCGTATTTATATAATACTTTATCTTTATGAGTTGCACATCCAGCCAATTTAAATTGTGGTATTTGGATGCTTTTGATTTAAAAATTTCTGTATCAATTGGCGCGTGATTGTCGTGCATTGCCACGATTCTCTGATAACTTTCCGATAATTTGTGTGTAAATTGTTTCTTATTTTCAAGCGGTTGCTTTTCAATAAGTGTTTTAAATATGAGTAATGCATTATAAAGGCTTGACAATTCTAATCCGCAGGTGTGAAATTCCTCGGCTTTAACATGATAATCCTTTGTAGTTTCTATTTGTCCTAAAACCAACAACAGTATTAATAAAAAAGTAATCGCACTGCTTATAAAGTTTACATTAAAGAAATTTCCATTAAATAAATTGTAAACACATAATGAAACAATGGCAAGGGAATAAGCGGACAGAATTTGCCGACACCGACTTGCTGTTTTCGATAGTTTGAGTAGTCGTTTATTGGCATTAAATCGACTCTCTTTTGTGGACCAAATCTTATAATTCAATTCGTCTAGAAACGCTTGATAAAGATCATCATTTTGTATATTTTCACTCATTGGTTTTGACATTTAAGGAATCACAGATTAAATATTCATTGTACGTTTGCGAATCTTTTTCCAATCCGTCTAAAAAAAATAGATTATTAAACTGCACTAAATTGGCTGTGGATCTTTTTACCTCAAGCAGTAAAAGTTTAATTAATTCCTGCTTGAAGTTTTTAACGTTTGTGGTATTCTTTTTACTTTCATCGAAAGAATCCATCTGACTGCTGTAGTTTGTGTTTGCTGCATTTTCCATTTCTTTCATAGTTTCAAACTTATGTGATACACTTTACTATTAAATCAACTGCATTTTTGTTATTACCTCTTTTAGCTGTTCTGCCTTTGAACGATGCAAAAACGGATTAGAATTTTTCGAATAATAAACAGGCATTTTAAGGATTTCATAGGATTTTGATGCCGTTATGTGAATTATTGCGTCAACGCTTTCACCTGCTGCTTCACAAGCACAAATAAGCAAATGAGGATTGTGCTGGTTTAATAAGGACTGGATTCTAATTTCAGATTCTTTTCGAGAATACGAATGATTTTCAAAAGCGATTACAGTTCCCTTAATTTCTAGTACTAATGTAAAATCGTTAGACGGCATTTCGTTCTCTTGCGAAGTAAACCGGTACTTATAAGTAGGGTAGGCGTCCATGAACAAATGAATCAATTGTACAATTGTTGTTGATTTTGAAGGTATTGCTTTATAAATTTCGTTTGTTATCCTCATCGTTTTCTGTTTTTACAATTGTATTTTAAAATGGATTTGATGGCAAAGGAATTTGGTTTACATTACTCTTGTTCTATGCTATCAGCCACTTTGCTAAATTAAATCATATAAAAATCTCCTATACTCGTAAAAACACCTGTTTTTTCAAGAACACAGTTATTTATTCGTTTTTAATTCTAAATTTGTCAAATACATTAACAATTAAAATTCAAAAAATTATGGGATTAACGAAAGAGCAGTCAACCATTTCATTGCAACAAGCACAAGATTGGATAGCAAGATGGAAAGAAGGAAGTCTAAAAGATTTGACAGCAATTACAATAAAAGCGTTTTTAATTCCTGGTATAGATGTAACAGAGGTTCTTGCTGAACAAGGAGTGCAAGATGTTAGGGCTTATATTGGGGTTGATAAAAATCACATCCCACACTTACTGATAGTTGGAGTTGATAAAAATGGAAATGACATGATAGACAATGATGAACTTGTAAATGTGAAAAACGGTTGGAATATATATGATTTTACCTTGCCTTGTCCGAGTACTTGCGATGTAAAAAGCCCTTTATATAGAGCATAGTTTATAATTATAAAATGTAAATTGAGACAGAAATTAATTAAACACTTCTAATTTTGATACTTAAAATTTTTGCTTATTTAGGGATGTTTATTTTAGCACTAAATTTTTTCCTTTTTCTAATGATTTTCTCTAAAAAGGAAAAGGCGTTTAAAATCTTTAGTATTTACCTAGTAGTTATGGTAATTATTCAAGCAATTTCCGCTGTATATCAAATATTAAGTATTAATAATATTTTTCTGTCTCATTATTATTTTATTTTTCAGTTTCTACTATTAAGTTACTTTTATTTACAAATTCTGACGATAGATTTTCAAAAGAAAGTAGTAAAACTTGTCATTCCTATATGTTTAACGGCTCTAGGAATACAATATTATTTTAATCCTGAATTGTATTTTAAATTCAATTTATTTGAAATTTTTATCACATCGTTCTCCATCATTATCTTTTCAATGTTTCATTTTTATAATATGTTGGGTGGAAAAAAGAACTATTATTATATCAGTATAGGTGTTTTTATTTATTTATTAGGTGGTACATTTCTGTTCATTACAGGAAATCTAATGAATTCATTGTACAAAATTTCTGGAAATTTGACATGGTTAATAAACAGTGTCCTGTATATTATTTGTCAAGTATGCTTTTTAATAGAATTCAAACAGATATATTCAAAGAAAAAAATTAAAATATGAGGGCTGAAACAACCACAGATATTGAAATAGTTTATACCGTTATATATACTGCCATTGCTTTTTTGTTAATGACAGTTGCGGTTTTAATCTTTGTCTATTATTCAAGAAAGAAAATAATTCAAAAAGAAATTGAAAAGAAAGATTTAGAAATTACCTATCAAAAATCAATGCTCAATGCCACTATCCTGGTACAAGAAAACGAGCGAAAACGAATTGCAAGAGACCTTCATGATGACATTAGTTCAAAATTAAGTATAATATCGTTGAACAGTCATTTACTGACTTCCAATAATTTATCCGATGAGGAGACCAAAGAAATCACTACAAATATCATAGATGTTACGGCAAAAGTTTTAGACAGCACCAGACGAATTGCACATGATTTATTACCGCCGATTCTCGAAGAATTTGGGCTTCATGCTGCTATTGAAGAGCTTTGTAGTGCTTTTACTAATGGAGATACAATTGCCATTTTATATAAAAATCCTGCAAATCAATCTTTTTTTGATAGCATTGAAGTTGAAAAACACCTACATATTTACAGAATTTTACAAGAGTTGATTAACAATTCAATCAGACACGGTAAAGCGACCCAAATTCAAATTACTTTTGCAACTATAGAAGAGGAAAAAAAATGTGTATATATTGATAACGGAATTGGGTTTGATACTGAGGAATTAAAAACAAGAAAAGGATTAGGCTTGAAAAACATTGAAAGCAGGGTCAATTTTGTAAATGGAACATTGAAAATTAGCAGTTCAATTGGAAAAGGAATTCATGTTGTTTTAAACTTTAAATAGATGAGCCGAAGTATAAAAATAGCAGTAGCTGATGATGAACTTCTCTTTAGGAAAGGAGTTGTTTTTATGTTGGAACGGGAAAAAGATATCGAAATCATTTTTGAAGCTTCAAACGGCGAAGAATTAGTCAATCATCTAATTGCAAATGAAAATAATCTTCCAGATGTAATTCTTATGGATTTAAAAATGCCTTTATTAAATGGGGTAGAAGCAACAAAAAAAATTCATAAATTATTTCCCTCTGTTAAAATAATTGCATTGACGAGCTATGATACCAAGCCCTTTATCTTGAATATGATTCATGAGGGTGCTTCGTCTTATTTAATTAAAAATGCATCTCCTATGGAAATGGTTAATACAATTAGAGAAGTAGCTTCGAAAGGGTTTTACTATAATGAGTTAATCATGAGCATCATTAAGGATGTTAAAAATTTTGGGACTAAGAAAACAAAAATTAGTTTTGAAGAAGATAGTTTAACTCTTCGCGAAAAGGAAATATTAGAACTAATATGTTTACAAAGGAATACGAATGAAATAGCAGAAGCTTTATTCATTAGTAATAGAACCGTCGAATTTCACAGAAATAATTTACTTTTAAAAACAGAATCAAAAAATGTTGCCGGATTGGTAGTTTATGCGATTCAAAATAAAATCGTTTCCATATTTAAAATGCCTTAAACTGATTTAATGCTCCATTTTTAAAGACAAATAGTTCGTCTGCTGAATTAATTGCAACCCATATCGCTACATTTATCGTATATTAATAAAAAAAACATGCGTTATTTCCTCCCTTTAATATGTTTCCTCTTGATTTTATCCAGCTGCAGTACTAAAAAATTTAAAAACATTACATACGAAAACTCCGTTCAAGGAAAACCATTACAACTCAATGTATTTGTACCTCGAAAAGCGAAAGTTGAAAAGATGCCTGTCTTACTATTTGTTCACGGAGGCAATTGGAATTCTGGAAACAAAAATATCTATGGCTTTTTTGGTCGGAACTTCGCAAAGAAAAATGTGATTACCGTGATTCCAAGTTATACTTTGAGTCCCGATGCGAATTACGACCAAATGACACAAGAAATTGCAAGTGCTATAAAATGGGTGGGAACTACAATTGAAAATTATGGTGGAAACGCTGAGAAACTATTTGTTACGGGACATTCAGCAGGCGGTCATTTAGTCGCATTGGCAACAATGAATCCTAAATATGGTGTCAAATCTGGAAGCGTTTCAGGAATAATTTTGAATGATGCTGCAGGCTTAGATATGAACCACTATTTAGAAAACTATCCACCCACTACAGAAAACGATTACTTGAGTACGTGGACAAATAATCCTGAAGAATGGAAAAAAGCATCGCCAATTAATTTTTTGAATAAGGAAATGCCGCCGTTTCTAATATATGTAGGAAAGAAAACCTATCCGTCGATAAAAGTTGCCAACGAGCGGTTTCTAAACGAAGTACGACTCTACCAAAAAGATGTAAATCCCATTATATTAAATAAAAGACACATTCCGATGATTTTGCAGTACTTCTGGCCATGGAATGACCGTATTGACGAAATCGTTGATTTTATTTCGAAAGTGACTAAGTAGTTTCGTCTTTTTTGCAACTAATTTGCTTGATTTTTGTAAGAAAATTAATAAGGTTTCAAAGATATCATTGTTTTAATTTTTGAAATACATTTTATTTTTCGAGACAAGGCAGTTATTTATTATTCTTTATTCAATCCTGTAAACTCGCGGTATTCTTTTCCTAGTGGTACTAAGCATTTTACGTCACGTTCGTTGATGTACCATTCCAAACAATAGCCGTGAGGATCAACTTCATGTTCTTTTAACAAAAGTTCAAAAGCATGACTGATGCTGTCTGGATGTTTTTGATATTCATTAATATAGAGAGTGTTATAGGGGCCGTTTTTGATGACAAAAGTTTCTAAACCGGGCATACTTTCACCTTCCATAATTTCGGCAGCGGCTTTGTAAATTATAATTCCGTTTTTGTCTGGCCAAGAAATTCCAAAGAAATCCCGACGGTCGTTTTTAGGTAATAAAGCTTGTAATTGTCGGTGTGCCTCTGCAATTCCTTCAGGAAAATAATCAGCAGTTACACAATAGGTTGCAACGTCTTTCTGAAAAGTATAATGTTCCATTGTTTTTTTAGTCAAATATAGTATAATTTGGACTTTATAATTTTTAATAAAATCCTAAATTTAGTGTGATTAAATAATGTAAAAAGTTTGTTGAATGGCTTTTTAGATTTTACGCAATACGAATTATATATTATAAATTTTTGCGTACAAATCTTTATAAATCTCCATCATTACTTTTCTCTTTAATTTCATGGTTGGAGTAAGTTGACCTCCATCTACCGTCCAGGCGTCTGCGGTAAGTTCAAAACGTTTTATTTGTTCCCAATGCCCAAATTTCTTATTAATTTCGTCTACTTCTTCTTGAAAACGCTTTAAAACGGCTTCATTTTTTATTAAGTCTTCATTGGTGTTAACTTTAACTCCTTTTTTCTTAGCCCATTTTTTAACAAAGTCAAAATCAGGTTGTATAAAAGCAGCCGGCATTTTTTCGCCATCGCCAATAACCATAATTTCACCAATAAATCGAGACTGCTTCATCGCATTTTCAATAAGTTGGGGTGCAATGTATTTTCCGCCCGAAGTTTTGAACATTTCTTTTTTACGGTCGGTAATTTTCAAGAAGCCTTCTGAATCAATTTCACCAATATCTCCCGTATGAAAATACCCGTCTTTGATTGCTTCGTCTGTTTTTTCTTGGTCTTTAAAGTAACCCATCATCACATTTGGACCTTTGCAAAGAATTTCTCCGTCTTCCGCAATTTTAACTTCAACATTATCGATTACTTTTCCTACAGTTCCGACTTTAAAACCGCGATTCCGCATGTCATTTACTGCAATAACGGGTGAAGTTTCTGTCAAACCATAGCCTTCCATCACGGGTATTTCAGCTGCTGCAAAAATCCGACTCAAGCGAGGTTGCAATGCGGCACTTCCTGAAACCATCAGACTCAAATTGCCTCCTAATCCTTCTTTCCATTTACTGAAAATAAGTTTTCGTGCCAAAGCCAATTGCTTTTCATACCACCAACCATTTTGCCCGTAAGGTTCGTATCGCAAACCTAAATCAATTGCCCAGAAAAATAATATTTTTTTGATGCCACTTAAATCGGCTCCTTTTGCATAAATTTTATCATACACTTTTTCAAGAAGACGCGGTACAGCGGTAATCACATGAGGCTTGGTTTCTTTAAGGTTATCACTTAATTTGTCAATGGATTCGGCAAAATAAATTCCCACACCATAATATTGGTACAAATAAACCACCATTCTTTCAAAAATATGACAAATAGGAAGGAAGCTTAAGGCTTTTGTTTTTCCGCCTTCAAAGGGGATTCTTTTTTCACTATTTAAAACATCTGAAACAATATTCTTGTGCGAAAGCATTACACCTTTGGGTCTTCCAGTAGTTCCAGAAGTATAAATTATAGTTGCCAAATCTTCTTCAGAAACGGCGTCTTTTGCTGTATCTACTTCGTTTTGGTTACTTTCGTCTTTACCTAATTCCAGAATTTCTTGCCAGTTTTTGCAGCCGCTAATATCTTCAAATGAAAATACTTCTTTTAATTTAGGCACATTTTTCCGAATGGCATTCACTTTTTCTAAAACGCCTTCGTCTGAAACAAAACAATATTCGGCTTCAGAATGATTTAGAATATAGTCGTAATCTTCTTCAGAAATCGTAGGATAAACAGGGACATTTTGAGCACCTATTTGCAAAATTCCAATATCGAGAATGTGCCATTCTGTGCGATTTGTACTTGAAATAACGGCTATTTTGGTGTCTTTTTTCACACCCATTCGCAACAATCC
Source organism: Flavobacterium sp. SM2513 (assembly GCF_050908145.1). Lineage (GTDB taxonomy): Bacteria > Bacteroidota > Bacteroidia > Flavobacteriales > Flavobacteriaceae > Flavobacterium. The sequence continues at coordinate 2,796,416 of NZ_CP194228.1, forward strand.
TCTTGAAAAGGTGTTGGCCAGTTTGAGGTATTCATCGGTTGAAGTTTTGACCCAAACTCCGTCTTTTTTGGTAACCAAAGCGTCGGGAATGTTGTGTTTTTGCTGTTGATGATACGGAAAATCAAATAATCGGGTGATGCTCGTCATTTTGTTCAAATTGAATTTTGTTGATGCAAATTAATTAATTAAAATTTCATTCACAATATTTAGTAGTAATATTAAATAATCCTTATGAAATATGTAGTTTTGTACTCTTTATTAAAGGAAAAATCAATTCAAGTTATGCAAAATATGTTTCGAGGAAACGAATATAAGGTATTGGGATATAGATTATTATTGGCGTATTTCTTTTACTTCTTTACAAGATTACTCTTTTTTATTTATAATTCGAGTTTATTGAAAATAGATAGTATGTATGAGTTTTTTAGACTCTATTATCATGGATTGGCCTTTGATACTACTGCTATTTTGTATTCAAACAGCCTATTTATAATTTTATCGGTCTTACCAGCGGTTATTAATACAAAAAGAAGCTACCAAAATATACTTTTCGCGGTTTACTTTCTTTCAAATATAACCATTTGGAGTAGCAATTTTATTGATTTAATTTACTACCGTTTTATCTTCTCTCGAACCACTTTTGCCGCTATGGATTCTTTGGAACACGAGTCGAATAAAATGGCACTTTTGGGTAGTTTTTTAATCAATTATTGGCATGTATTTGTACTGCTTTTTGCGTTCTCTGCATTATGGATTTATCTGTATAAAAAAGTAAAAGTTCGTCCCGAAGCTGCTCAAGTGAACGGTAAATATTTTATATTTTCAACAGTTATATTTTTGGCCATCGTAACCTTAGCGATTGGCGGTATTCGCGGTGATTTCAAGAAAAGCACGCGACCGATTAATTTGCTTGATGCCAATCGTTACGTAACGCATGTTTCTCAAGGAGATTTTGTTTTAAACACCCCTTTCGCAATCATTCGAACTTTAAACGTGAATACGTTCAAGAAAATGAATATGGTGTCTGAGAATGATATTCAAAAATACGTGCAGCCTATAAAAGAATATCACAATAATCCAGTTACGAAACCCAATGTAGTCGTGCTGATTTTAGAGAGTAACAGTCGGGAGTATTTTGGAAGTTTCAATAAAAACACCACTATTCATGATTTTAAAAGTTACACGCCTTTTGTAGATTCCTTGGCACAACACAGTTTGATTTTTACCAATGCCTATGCCAATGGGTTTAAGTCAATACATGGAATGTCGTCTATTTTAGCAGGTGTTCCTTCGTTCAAAGATGCCTACACTTCGTCAGCATTTGTCAAACAGAAAACACAATCCTTGGTTTCCGTTTTAAATGACGAAGGATACGACACCAGCTTTTTTCATGGTGCTCCAAACGGTTCGATGGGATTTTTAGGTTTTGCAAATATTTTAGGAATTCAGCATTATTATGGTAAAACAGATTATAATAATGATGCGGATTTTGATGGTGTTTGGGGAATTTGGGATGAGCCCTTTTTCCAGTATATGAAAACCGTCTTAGATAAAAAACCACAACCGTTCATGGCTACCTTATTTTCGGTTTCGTCACATGAACCCTATAAAATTCCTGAAAAATATGCAGGAAAATTTCCGAAAGGAGACATCAACATTCACGAAGGAATTGGTTACACCGATTTTGCTTTACGCAAATTTTTTGAAGCGGCTAAAAAGGAGCCGTGGTTTAAAAACACTATTTTTGTAATGGTTGCGGATCATTCCAATACGATTTTTTATGAAGAGTACCGCAAAGAATTTATGCGAAATACGGTTCCTATATTGTTTTACTCGGCAGACGAACGTTTTACGGGTGTAAACGACGATTGGGCTCAGCAAATTGATATTTATCCCACAATACTAGATATGATTGGATACCAAAAACCGTTTAGAAGTTGGGGTAGAAGTTTGGTGAATCCAAATGGAATGGAGCCTTTTGTAGTTAAATTTGGTTCGAATTTGTACCAATACATGAATGGCGACTACATTTGCACATTCGATGGAAAGAAAGCGGTGGGCTTTTATGCCAAAGACGACAAAGCGATGTTACACAATTTAATTACCAATCGAACGCCCGAGATGGACGTTATGGAAATAAAAGTGAAAGCTTTTGTGCAAGATTATATGAATCGAATTGTAGATAAAAAGCTGGATGGAAAACAATAAGTGGTACGGAAACGGAGGTTTTTATACCAAAATCTTATTTTCATGTTTCTTTTTGCCTACATGTTTCCAACGTTTATGCGTCCAAAAATAGTATTCTGGAGCTTCAAGAATTTGCTTTTCAACTTCCCGTAAAAATAAGGAAGTGATTTCGTAATCCTGGTAATCTCTAGGATTATCAACAAGCGGAACAATGGTGGCTTGATAAAAACCGCGTTTAACTTTTTTCACACGTGCAAAAACGATGTTCATGTCTAGTTTTTTGGCTAACATTTCGGCACCGGTATAAACGGGAACTTCCAATCCCATGAAATTGTCCCAGTACCTCGCTTTCATTAGTTGAGGCGATTGATCACTTGCAAATCCGTAAAAAGCCTTGATACCATTTGCCTCATTGTATTCCATTAACTCGACGGTTTTTTTGGTTTCAACCAATTCTGCTTTAAGTCGTGAACGAATATCTCGAATTAATTTGTCAAAATATTTATTGTTGATTTTTTTATAAATACCAATACTGCTGTAATTCATTTTTTTGGCAATATTAATCAGCCATTCCCAACTTGCATAATGAGCACACATGATGATTACACTTTTCCCTTTGCTTTCGTATTCTTTAATGAGTTCAAGATTGGTTAGCACAAACCGACGATTGATTTCTTTTTCAGAAATATTCATCGTCTTTATCATTTCAAGAAACATATCACACATGTGGGTGTAAAATTTTCGTTCAATATCAAGTCGTTCCTTTGTATTTAAATTTGGTAAGGTCAATGCAATATTTTTCCGTACGGTTTTCTTTCGATAACCAAAAACGTTGTAAACCCAAAAACAAACAAAATCAGAAAATATATATAATATGCGAAAAGGTAAAATTGAAATGAACCACAAGATGGGATACATCAAAATATAAGCAAGTAACTGCATAAAGAGGAATAATTTTTCTGCAAATATACTTCTATTTCTTCGTATTTAGGGTATTTATAACACCGCATGAATCCTATTTGTGTAAATTTGTGCTTCAAAAATAAATTTATGAGCACTATTTTAATTATCATTATCGCTGCAAATGTACTTTTTAGTTACAAAGGTTTTAATGATATTCTTTTTTTTAGAAAATATGATTTTCACATAGGTAGTATTAGAAATGGCGAACAAGTTAGAATGTTTTCTTCCGCTTTTCTGCATGCCGATATGGGACATTTGTTCTTTAATATGTTGACTTTGTATTTTTTCGCACCTGTAGTAGTAGCTCATTTAGGCGAAATATCATTTGCATTAATTTATATTTCAAGTCTGCTTTTTGGAAATTTACTGACTTTATATCTACATAAAAACGATTTGAATTACCGGGCCATCGGTGCCTCTGGAGCGGTTACGGGAATTTTATATTCTGCTATTTTATTGCAGCCGGATATGATGTTAGGCATCTTTTTCATCATTCCAATGCCGGCTTATTTATTTGGAATCATTTATTTGCTGTATTCTATTTACGGAATGCGAGCTAAAAACGATAACATCGGACATACAGCTCATTTTGGCGGAGCTATTGGCGGTTATCTATTTACGATAATCAAACAACCCGAAATGTTAACTGACAATACCTTTATGGTCGTTATTCTAGCGATTCCAATACTTATTCTATTCGTTATGGCTCGAATGGGAAAACTGTAATGGCACAAATTTTGACTTTAAGAAAATTACTAATCATAAAACCAATTCAAATGAAAAAGAATTTAATTATTGCCCTCACATTTTTTATGGCTTTAGGCCAAATCCATGCTCAAGATTCAAAATCCATGATTACGGTTGTTGGCGAAGGAAAGGTAAAGGTCGTTCCAGACCAAGTGAGTATCTCCATTTCTGTTGAATCTAATGGAACAAAAGCGGCTGATGTGAAAAAAGAAAACGATTCGAAAGTAGATGCTGTTTTGAAATACATCAAAAAAATGGGTATTGCTAAAGAGGATTTTCAAACCACTCGTGTTTCCTTAAATGATCAATATGATTATGAAAAGAAAAAACACAATTACTTCGCCGTCCAATCCATTCAAATTTTGATTAAAGATTTAGGGATGTACGACCAGTTGATGGCAGGATTAGTAGAATCGGGAACAAACAGAATTGGAAATATTAATTTTCAATCATCAAAAATTGAATCGCATAAATCGCAAGCACGAAAATTAGCAATTCAAAACGCAAAAGCAAAAGCACAAGATTATGTAGACGCGTTGGGCAATTTGAAATTACATTATGCTCATACAATTGTAGATAATTCACAGGACAATTATCCACAACCACGTTATGAAATGATGGCAATGAAAATGGCAGATGTTGCAGGAAATGAAACATTGGCTCCTGGAGAAATTGAAGTTACAGCCAATGTCTCTGTAAGTTTTCTGTTAGAGTATAAACCTTAAGTGAGACCATTATCTTATCACTTTTAAAGAAGAAGCCTTTCAGATTTAATTTTGAAAGGCTTCCTTATTATTACTTAAAATCAACAGATAGCGAATTCACGCAATAGCGTTGACGTGTTTGACTTGGACCATCGTCAAAAACGTGTCCTAAATGACTGCCACAATTGGCACATACAATTTCTGTGCGAATCATTCCATGCGTTGTATCTTTAATATATTCTACCTTTCCCGGAATAGATTCATCAAAAGAAGGCCAACCACAATGGGCGTCAAATTTTGAACTGCTTTCAAAAAGAGGTTCATTACAAGCGCCACAACAGTAGGTTCCTTTTTCAAAATGTACATTGTAGGTGCCAGAATGTGGAGCTTCAGTACCTTTTTGGCGTAAAACTCGGTACCGTTCAGCACCTAATTCCGCTTTCCATTGTTCTTCAGTTTTGTTTATTGGATAACTCATAATTGTTTATTTTTTAGCTGGAATAAATTTTATAGAAACGGAGTTGGTACAAAAACGTTCTCCGGTAGTTTCTTTTGGACCGTCTTCAAAAACATGTCCCAAATGACTTTGGCAGTTTGAACACAATACTTCCGTTCGAGTCATACCAAAGCTTGAATCATCTTTATAAATAACGGAGCCCTTAATTGCTCGGTCGAAAGAAGGCCAACCACAGTCTGAAACATATTTAGAATCAGAATTGAAAAGTGTTTGTTCACATGCTGCACAAACGTATTTTCCTTCTTCAAATGTGTTCCAATATTCACCGGTAAAGGCTCTTTCGGTACCTTTTTCGCGTAATACTTGATATTGTTCTGGAGTTAATTCTGCCTTCCATTCAGCTTCTGTTTTTTTAGAAACTTCACCTGATTTTGCTACCGTATTTCTTTCGGAAGCTTTCTTGGTTTGACCTTGACATGATGTCAATGTTAACAATAAGATGAATATGAATAGTATCTTTTTCATTTATTTTGAATTATTGATAAACTCAATTGTTTTTGCAATCACTTTTTCATCTCCTAATATTTTGCGATGCCCTAATTTTTTGGTAATAAATAAAGAGCCGTTTTTTAAATGTTCGTGAATGTGTATTGCTGCATTTAGAGGAACATCGGCGTCGTTTTCATCGTGAATTACTAAAACCGGAATGTTCACTTCCTTTGCAGATAAATACGCAGAAAAACTGTCCATGGTTTTATTGTATTTCTCTTCAAAATGTCGGGTTAGGAACAATCCATTTGCTTTTTTTAATTTTAACTTTGAAATAAATTCGTCGATAATATCTTTTACAACATCACCACTTCCAATAGTTACTAGACTTTTAAATGCGACACCATCTTTGATTGAATTAAATAATGCCATCCCTCCCAAAGAATGTCCAACGGCTGCTTCAAAAGGACCGAATTTTTTGTCAATTTCTTTTATCGATGCAATAAATTCGACCATAATCGATGAATTTCCAGCTGATTTCCCATGGGCTGGAGCGTCAAAACTCACAACGGAAAAACCATTTTCAACTAAAGTTTCTGCAATTTTAAACAATTGAGTTCCTCGACCGGACCAACCATGAACTAACAATACTTTTTTTGGACCGTTCCCTAATTCATAAACAACGATTTCTTTATTAATTTCTGGAACTTTCAATACCGACTGTTTCGAGTTTTTATCCATATTAAACTCACGATGCGGCATCTTATGCTTAATAGGAGTTGTGAATAATTTTGCAGCGAAACGAACAGCAAGTCTGGTAGAAAATTTTTCTAATATTCCAGCAGTTAAAATAATCAATTTCGGTACTTCTTGCGAGTTTTTAGAAGTTGATTTGCGTTTGGTCATGAATTCAATTTTTATGCAAGTTATTATTTTATTCAAAGAACTAGGGTTCACAATTTCATAAATTAACCATAAATAAAAAACTATGCAGGCATTTCTGTGTTTTCTAATTTAATTTGATAAATTTAAGGCATGAAAAAAGTGGAAGAGTTATCGATTTACCAAAAAGCGCTGGGAATTTGCAAATTAGTTGAAAGTTTGATGTTGGCTTTGCCAGAAGACGATGTTTTTTTAGTACAATCAAAAAGTTTGATGATGGAAGACGCCATAGTCATACCTGCGAAAATAGCGGGTGCTGAAGGAGGTGATTTATACAGTATTCGAATGCAAAATGCCGCCGTTATCCGATACCATGCTCTTCATCTTTATGCACAAATAGGGAGTTTACGGTTTCATACTAAATTTAAGGATTTAGAATATGTGACGTTAATCCGACAGGAATTAGAAGAATTTCGGTTACTTTTTATCGAGTGGATCGAATCATTTGACACTGAGAATCACCTTTGGGACGATTGGGGAATGTTCAATCCCGCAGGTGCAAATCCTCCAAATCAATATGATGATGATTACTCTGGGATGAATGATTTTTTAGATGATGACGAGTAAATATTCTTGGCACAAAAACAAACTGAATTAATCTTCAAAGTTATAATTTTCTCAAACTTAAAAAATCCAGGCACTTTTTTTTGTAAATTACTATTCATTAAAAGCACTTTTTAAATTTTGAACAGATTGTCTTATGAAAAAAAAGAAACTAGTAGTTATAGGAGGAGATGCGGCGGGAATGTCAGCGGCATCAAAAGTCAGAAGAGAACAACCTGATTTTGAAATAATTGTTTTTGAAAAATCTGAATACACTTCGTATTCGGCTTGTGGAATTCCCTATTTTATCTCCGGAAAAGTTGAAAATTTAGAAGAGCTAATTGTACGTTCGCCTGAAAAATTTATTGAAAAGTACAATATTAAAGCAAAAACATTGCACGAAGTTTTAGAAGTGGATACGGACAATAATAAAGTTCTGGTTCACAATTATAATGATAAAACCCAGTTTTGGGAATCGTATGATGCACTTCTGATTGCCACAGGTGGAAAAGCGTTTTGTCCAGAAGTAAAAAATCATACTGCAGACGGGATTTTTGGCATTCAAACGTTGAATAGCGGTAAGAAAGTGGACGCCTTTATTACGAAACACCAACCTAAAAAAGCAGTAATTGTCGGAGGAGGTTACATAGGTTTAGAAATGGCAGAAGCTTTGATTTTGAAAGGAATTGAAGTTACTATTATTGATAGAGCAAAGGAAGTAATGGCCACTTTAGACCCTGATATGGGAAAGAAAGTACATGAAGTATTAGTAGAATTAGGTGTTACCATTTTCAACTCAGAATCTTTATCCTATTTTGAAGAAAAAGAGGGTAAGGTTACGGCAGTTGTCACCGACAAGAAAACGATAAAAGCGGACATGGTTATTTTAGGAATGGGAACTGCTCCAAACACGTCGTTTCTGGCAAAATCAAAAATCAAATTATCGGATCGAAAAGCGATTAAAGTCAATCGATACCAACAAACAAATGTAAAAAATGTTTGGGCTGCTGGAGATTGTGCTGAAACAAAAAACTTAGTCAGTAACAAGCCTTTTTACATCGCATTAGGAACCGTTGCCAATAAAACAGGGTTAGTGGCGGGAACTAACATTGCTGGTGGAACATTAAAATTTCCGGGAGTTGTGGCAACAGCAGTTTGCAAAATTTGTGTCTATGAAATTGCCCGAACAGGTTTGCTTGAAAGCGAATGTGTCGCATTTAAAATTGATTTTGTTTCAACAATTATTAAATCTAAAACGAGAGCACATTATTATCCCGAGGCTAAAGATATCTTTGTCAAATTAATCGCAGAAAAGGGTACAGGGAAACTATTAGGAGGACAAATTATTGGCGAAGAGGATGCTGCTAAACGAATTGATGTTTTAGCAACTGCTTTAACCAGTAAACTGACGCTGCAAAATATTATAGATTTAGATTTATCCTATGCTCCACCCGTTTCTCCAGTTTGGGATCCTGTTCAAACGGCTGCCCGAAAATTAATTAATAGAATATAGCCTTTTTATATTTTCAACTTTGAAATAAAAAAAATGGACTGACGCTATCAATTTAGCATCAGTGCATTTTCAATTATAAGAAAGTTGTTATTTTTTGAAATTTCCTATTCCTTCTAATAACCAAGCCTTGTATTCGTCTACTTCTGGAGTATATCCAACAGGTTTATTCAGATTTTCTTCGTCATGGCCCATTAAAATATAATACGGCTGAATGTTCGCTTTGTATTTTGTGATAGCATAATCACTCCATTTTTTACCATACGTATCAATTTCTTTTCCATTGGCAGTGACATAAACATCTTCTTTTGGCAAAGGCGTACGGTCATCTACAAATAAGGAAATCATCACAATATCTTCTTTCAGGATGGATAAAATTTCCGGTTTAGACCATACTTTTTCTTCCATTCTTCTACAATTTACACACGTAACACCTGTGAAATCAATCAGTACAGGTTTGTTTACTTTTTTGGCATAAGCCAAACCTTCATCATAATTATGAAATGCCACAATATTATGTGGTCCATATTGAGCGTGTTCTGGTAAAGTACTATTTGATGCACCAGAAGTTATTAGATTCTTGGAGCCAACACCGTTCGGACTTTCGCTATAACTCATTGGAGGCGGGAAACCACTAATTATGTTCAAAGGAGCACCCCAAAGACCTGGAATCAAGTAAACTGTAAAGGTAAGCGTTACTAATCCCAATAATAATCGACCTACCGATATATGCGATAATGGACTATCATGTGGTAATGTGATTTTGCCAAATAAGTAAAGAGCCATAACTCCAAAGATTGCAATCCATACGGCAAGGAATGTTTCACGTTCTAGCAAATGCCAATCCATTACTAAATCTGCCATCGATAGGAATTTGAAGGCCAATGCCAATTCAATGAAACCAAAAACAACTTTAACGGTATTCAACCAGCCACCTGATTTTGGTAAATTCCCCATCATACTTGGGAATAAAGCAAAGATTACAAATGGAAATGCCAATCCTACTCCAAAACCTAGCATTGCAATTGTTAATAATGTTGCACCACCATCTGTTGATAGAACACCACCAATAACAGCTCCTAAAGCAGGCCCTGTACATGAAAATGAAACAATGATTAATGTTAAGGCCATAAAGAAAATTCCGGCAAAACCACCTTTGTTAGATGCATTGTCTACTTTATTTGCTAAAGACGAGGGCATAGTTATTTCAAAAGCGCCTAAAAATGAAATAGCAAATACTAGAAATATGACAAAGAAAAATATATTTAAATACGGATTTGTAGAAATTTCATAAAAAATATCCGGACTCAAACTCTGAAATATATGGAACGGCAATGAAATAAGAACATAAATAAGTACGATAAAAAAACCATACATCAATGCATTTATTCTACCTTTCTTCTTATCTCCAGCAGCACTTTGCTTTAAGAAAAAGCTTACCGTCATTGGTATCATCGGAAAAACACAAGGTGTGAATGTTACTAAAACACCTGCTAAAAGAGTTCCTAAAAATAACAACCAAAGATTAATTTCTTCCGATTCATTTTCTGTTTCACCTTGTGCAACAGCGTCATCAACAGTTGTTGATGTTGCTTCTGTAACTGCTGCAACTTCTGTAACTTGTGTTGCCGTTGTATCTACTGTATTTTCAATTACAGTGGGTAAAACAGTTTCAACAACAGAATTATCGGTCGTTGTTGCTACAACTTTTTCGGCAATTTTAATCGCTGGTAATTTAAAAACGAAGTCTTTATCTTGCTGAATACACTGTTCCTTACAAACTTGGTAATAAATGTTGACTTTTATTTCCTTTAAATTGGTGTCGCTTATTTTTACAACTTGCTTAAATTGAGCTGTTTTTGCAAAATAATATTCATCTACGCCGAACGTATCATTATAAGCCTTTTTGTACTTACTTTCAATAGTTTTTCCAACTAAAATAAAGTTTCCTTTAGCATCTTTATAAGTAAACTCCATTGGTAGTGAACCACCATCAGGCGTATATTGCGAATACATGTGCCATTCATTTTCAATCGTGGCATCCATTATCAATTCAAATTCAGTATCTGATTTTTGAACTACTTTCGTTTTCCATTTTACGGGGTCTAAAATTTGGGCACTTAAAGAATGAACTGCAAAGAATGCTAATAAAATGTAGATTAATTTTTTCATTATACGAAGTCAATTTGTATTATGTTGGTTGTTATGTTGCTAATTTTAAATCGTTCATCCGCTCGTAATCCGACTACCCAAACAATTTCGGTTCCGGAACATAAAAGCCATGCATTTTCTTTTTCGATGACGGAACGTTTTTCGTCTTTAAAAAGTTTACTAACTTTCTTAGATTTTCCATTCATACCTAAAGGATAAAAAATATCACCCGTTTTCCAACGCCTCAACGTTAGTGGATAAGTTAATTTTTCATCGTCGACAAATATAGTTTTATTTGTACTATAAAAGGGTTCAGATACTTTACAAAAAAGCAGTTTTATGTGAAAATTAACTTCTGAAACTCCCCTGGCAATTTGATACTCTTCGTTGAAATTGTTGTTTTTTGGAGCTATAATTAGAAAGTTTCTATTTTTAAGTAATTGAAAATTTTCAGAAAATATTTGCTTTCCAGTTTCGGCTGTAGCCAAATTATAAATATCTTCCCACGCCGTAAAACCCAGCGGTTGTAACCATTGGTACAAATACGCTTTGTAATTGGAAAGTTGTTTTAATTCGGAAATATTGATTTTTTTGTAATCCAATTCATCGGTAACTACTTTTTTATACACAATTCGCGAAGCATCCTCCATTAATGATTGTGCTTGTTGCAAATTGGTTAAGGTTTGCTTAAAGGATTTAGAGAACGAAGGGTTAATTTCTCTTAAAATAGGAGTGAGGTGGTGCCTGATTTTATTTCGGATATAATAATCAGTAGCATTTGAAGTATCTTCACGCCAAACTATACTATTTTCGGTTGCGAAATTGTGAATGTCATCACGACTGAAATTTAATAATGGACGAATAATACGGTCGTTTTGCAAAGGAATTCCCGTCAGCCCATCAATTCCTGTTCCACGAGATAGATTGATGAGAAACGTCTCAATACTATCATCTAAATGGTGTGCTGTCGCGATACAATCAAATTTTTCTTTCTGAATGATTTCATGAAAATATTCATAACGCAATTTTCGTGCAGCCACTTGCGTGGACAATTTGAAATCTTTGGCGAAAGCCGCAGTGTCAAAACTCGTTGTAAAAAAGGGAATTTGATGTTGAAAACAATACTCTTCAACAAATTTTTGGTCCAAATTACTTTCCTCTTTGCGGAGTTTAAAATTGCAGTGTGCGACTCCAAAATTTATTTTATTTTGTCGAAACAATTCTGCAAGAACCATACTGTCCAATCCACCGCTTACCGCTAAAAGTATTTTTTGGGATTTGATTTCCGGGAAATTTTCTAAAAGAGTTTTGTAGAATTTTAAAAGCATTTTCAAAAGTACTAAAAATATAAATCACAACAATTCTTTGTCGTTCAAAACTAATCGCATGGCACGCGCTTTCAGCAAGCATTCTTCATATTCTTTTTCAGGTGCTGATTTTGAAGTAATCGCACTTCCCACCGAAAAGGAAACATACTTTTCTAGTTCGTTGTACAAAATACTTCGAATAACCACGTTGAAATCGAAGTCGTTTTCTGGTGTGAAATAACCAATAGCACCACTGTATAAACCTCTTTTTGTTTCTTCCAATTCCTCAATACAGTTCATTGCTGAAATTTTAGGAGCACCAGTCATACTTCCCATGGGAAAGGTAGTTTTTAAAACATCAACAGGGGAAAATTCAGGTTTTATTAAAGAAGTGATGGTAGAAATCATTTGATGGACTTGCAAAAAGGAATAAATTTCACACAATTCTTCAACAATAACACTTTCTTTTTGTGCCGTTTTTGATAAATCATTTCGTACTAAATCAACAATCATAATATTTTCAGCACGTTCTTTTGGGTCGTTTGCTAAATTGAATTTACTCAATTCATCTTCTTCTTTATCTGCAAAGCGTTTTGAAGTTCCTTTGATAGGTTGTGAGATACATTTTTCGCCTGTTTTTTTTAAATACCGTTCGGGAGATGCGGAAAGTGCAAAATGCTTGTTGTTTTTAAAAAAGGAAGAAAACGGTGCCTTTGAAATTTTATTTAACGATTCAAATGTTGCTAAAGGATTGATAATTGTTTCCTTAGCGAAAAACTCCATACAGAAATTGGCTTCATAAATAGTCCCATTCTGAATATATGCTAGCATCTTAGTTACTTTCTGAAGATAGTCTGATTTAGAAATTTCTTGCTGAATGCTAACTTCAGTTTTTATTTCTTGATTTTCTAATTGAAAATGAATAATTTCTTGATAATCTGATTCCATTTCATCATCACACATATTCAAATAATGAAATTCTAACTGATTTTCTTTCAAAAAAATAATTTTCTTAGGTTGAAAAAAATAAAGGTCGGGGAAGTGTAGTCTATCTTTATTTGCAGAAATCAGTTTTTCAGTATCGTTTTTTAAATCATAAGATAAATACCCAAAGAGCCAGTCTTTAGTTGTTTTTTGATAGATGTTCAAATCTTCAAAAGCATTTAAAAAATCTGTTTGAATCGCTGTAAATGCGTCAACGGCAAGAATACAATCGTAAGTAGAATAACTATTATGGGTCTCGTTCGAATCCAAAAATACAAGCTCTCGAAATTGTTGAGACCATTGCAGTAATTGCTTTTTTAATAAAGTAGGGTTTTCAATAGTTTGTATAAATACAGTTCTCAATTTTAATATAATTTAGAAGTTCAAATTTACTGTAAAACCTTTAACAAAAAAAAACTCCTCAAAGATTTGAGGAGTTTTAGATAACTATTTTTTTAAAACTTATTGTTTCAAGAATTTTTTAGTTTGAACTGTATCACCAGAAGTAATGTTGATTAAATACATTCCAGCTGATAATTCATTTACATTAAGTTGTGCATCAGAAACGTTGTTAAATGATTTAGTCATTACTTGACGTCCGTTTAAATCAACGATTTGTACAGCAGTAATAGATGAATTACTTGTATTTACATTCAATACATCTGTTGCAGGATTTGGATATACAGATACTGTTGCTTTCGTTGCTACAAAATCAGAAGTACCTAATAAATTACTTACATCAATTGCTCTAGAAGTAAAATTGTCAAATACCATTGTTCCTGCAGAAATATTAGGTAAAGCTGTTGTAGAACCGCTAAAAACTGCAAAATTAATTTCAGCAGGAGCTGTGTTGGCTGAGCTTCCAGCTACAGTTAATGCTCCACCAGTTATTGCAGTTGAATTTATTGATACCTGTCCTGTTGTAAAATTATAAGAAATACCTACTCTACTCCATGCGTTTTCTGGAAGTTGTACTCCCGGAGCCGCTGCTAATGAATAATTATAATTACCAACAGCCTGACCTGTAGGTGTAGCGTATGCAACTAAAAAAAGTTCTCCGGTGAAAGAGTTTACAGAAAATCCAACTAAAGATCTTAAGTAATCTGCATTGTAGATAGTAACACCAAAACGATTTCTGCTAACTCCTCTAGCTCCTGGATTTACATTTACTTCAACTTCAATAACATTATTTCCTGTTGTTCGTGCAGCCCAAGCAGTTGGAAGACCATCTTTCCATAAAAACCTTGAACCTGCGTTTCCATTTGGACCAACAAGTGCTAATCCATTCGTACTATTATGTCCGGTAGCAACAACTTGAGAATTTGTAACGGCTGCATTCGTTGATGTTGTTGGTGCTGTGCCATTTGAATATAGGGTAAACCAACTTCCTTGTCCAGCAGTAGCACCCGTGATGTCAGTTGAAAGATTTCCAACAGTTAATCCATTAAAATTTTCAGATTGTAATGCCTGAGAGAAACCAAGCGATGTAGCTAATAAAGCTACTGAAAGTAAAATTTTTTTCATTGTAAGTTTTTTTAAAGTTCGTAACAAAAATAGACAAAATAAAACAGTTATAAAATTTGATATGTTAAATTTTTTGTAAGATTTTAGAGACATTTTTTAAATATTCATTACTTTTAAAATAGGAGAGTGTACTATTTTGACAACCTTGATTAAACTTAAAGATAGTAGGTATCTAAAATTAATTTTTGATTTATTCCTCAAAGATTATTTTTTAGTCTTTAGATTGCTGAAATTCAAAATTAAGATCGAAAATTAAAATTTTTACTTTACGACATTAAAAAAAACTCCTTAATAAATTAAGGAGTTCCAATGAAAAATATTTTTAAACTTTACTGTTTCAAAAACTTTTTAATAACTGATTTGTTACCTGAAGTAATGTGAATTATATACATTCCAGCAGACAAACTACTTACATTAATATGTGCGTCCGAGCCATTGTCAAAAAATTTAGTCAATATCTTTCGACCATTTATATCAAAAATTTCAATACTATCAACTGTTTCATATTCATTTGGTTTTACATTTAGAACATCTATAGCGGGATTTGGGAAAACCGAAAATTTATTCAGTTTAAATTCACCATTGCTTAAGACGGAGGAAATTGAAAATGTGTCTAGAGCAAGAAGGACGTTTTGAGTTTGTGCCGGCGAGAAGTGATTAAATCCGAAGTAATAGACTCCCGCTTCTGTGGGCGTATAGGTTGCAGTAACTAGTGTCCAAGTCGTGTTTGCAAAAGTTGTTGTAGAATAGAGTGTGGTTGTTTGATCAGCATTAGTTGGCGTAGAACCAACAGTTAGCTTCAAACTTTGAGGTAAGTTTGCTTGATAATTTTTAATGTAAAATTTAATTGTATTTATTGAATTAGCTTGTAAAGAAATAGCTCTTGAAAAAACCCACTTATTAATTTGATATTCTTGATTTGTTGAGCCAATCATTCCATCGCTTGATTGAGCAGTTTCATCATAAAATGAGGTCCAGTATTCTCCTGTATCTGAAAGAGTCCATCCGTGCTCTTGATAAAAAGTGTAATTGTCAAATCCCCAAGCATACGGAGGTGTAACAGGAGCGAAAACAGTTACAGTTAAAAACGTCCCTAAATGTCCCCAAACCGAGCCAGTTGTTGCGCTACATTTTGAACGGATATACACATAATATAGCGTAGATTCAGTCAGTCCACTAAACGTAATACTAGTCCCACTTGTCACTGTTGATGTAGGTACTGATGCTGCTGTTGGAGCGGTACCTGAAGTAGAAATATAAACATCATTACCAGCAACTGGTTCTGGATTTGCTGCTGTCCAAGTAGCTACTGCCGAATTAGTTGTTAATTCTGAAAAAGTTAAACCACTTAATGGTTCAATACAGCTAAGTGTACTGCCGACAACAACATTATCTACATGAAATGAAGACATATCTGTTGTAGTACTATGAAAACCAATATAGATAGATTGACCGACTAGCGACGTTAAATCAATCGTATATTTAACGTAAGCACTACTAATTTCTGGTGCAATTGATTCAGCTAAAACGGTGGTCATGGCTAAAGCAGTTGGCATTGTTGTAGAGGCTTTTACTGCTATAGTTTCAGGATAAAAATTATTTGCATTTTTCCCCCAAAAGGTTAATTTGTCACTAATCCCAGCTGTCACAGTAAATTGTGGCGTAATTAAATAGTCATCATGCGCGTCAGAACTAAAACTAATTGTAAAAGCTTTTGTACCATTTTGTGCCTGCGAAGAATTTGTTGAAGATGAGTAGTCTGAAACATGCCAAGTTTCTTCCGTGTCTCCCCCTGCCAATACAGTCCATCCTGCTGGAATTGTTCCTCCTTCAAAACTTTCAGAAAACTGTCCGAAAATACAGTTACTTACGAAGAGTAATAATAGTAGTAGTAATTTTTTCATGATAATTTGTTTTAGAATTAATCAAAGATAATTCACAAATCACAAGAAAAATCTCCCTACAAATGGGTATTTTTTAATAATTTACCATTTCTAAAGATTTCATAAACAGCTCATTATATTAATTATAAATTCACTATAATTATAAAAATTATTATGCTATTTGCTCCATGGCCTTACAAAAATACTTAAAATATCACTTTACGATTAGTCCTTTAACTTATATAAAAATTTTCGAAACGCGATAATATTAGCGTTTTTAGTTTTGTGATAGAGGAAAAAGCAGCTCCTTTTAATTTTATTCGGATTAAATACAGCTTAAAAATCACGACGCTCTAAATCAAAATAGTAGCATTAGATATTATTTAGTAAATAGAAAAAAGGAAGTTTAAATACCGATTATAAAAATAAATAGCACTTAATCAATTATTTCAAAACATAAGTACTTAATATTTTATAAACCTGATTAATATTATCTCCTCCTTTACCAAATTGTTTCTTAATAGGTTCATCCTCGTGCGACAACCAAATCTTCAATTCAGCATCCATATCCATAATCCCAGCACTTTCTTTAGAAAACTTTTTAATACTGGAATACGGTATGGAAAGATATTCCACTTTGGTACCCACTAATTGTTTCTCCGCAAGAATTAAACGCTTATTGGTAAAAATAAACATGTCTCTAATTACTTTAAACGCACCTTCAATTTCTTCGCCTTCTATTAATAAAGGTTTGAATTCTTTTTCAACATCTTGCTGGTTTGCTTCTGAAGCATTTCCTAAAATCGCATTAAATAAGCCCATAATTTCTTTTTTTAGAATTGTTTTTTTTAACGACCAAATCTATAAATATTTTCTTCATCTTGTTTACCTAAATACATATCTTTTATCATCTCCGCTGCAATTACACTAAAAGTGATTCCATTGCCACCGTAGCCAAGGGCAAAGTACATATTCGGATGTTTTTTATGTTCACCAATGTAGGGCAAACCGTCCTTGGTTCCTCCAAAAGTACCACACCAATAAAAGTCCATTTCAATTTTACTTTCTGGAAATATTTTTTTGAACCGCTTTAAAATGTCTTTATTTTTCTTATCCATTAAAGCATCCCGTTTTTTTGGGTCTTGAAAAGGTTCGTCAAAACCACCTACCATAATTCGGTTGTCTTCTGTAGTTCTAATATACAAGTACGGTCGAGCCGTTTCCCAAATCAGGCATTTTTCTTTCCATAAATCTTCCGGATGCATCGGTTGGCTTACTAAAACGTAGGTCGATTCGAGTTGCATTACTTTTTCGTCCAGCAAACTTTCTGATTCAAAACCAGGTGCTGCAACAATTTTCTTTGCTTTTATGGATATGTTTTTATCAGTAGTTGCAGTAATTGTATTTTTAGAAGACTTAATTTGTGTGATATTAGTATGACTGTAAACTTCTAAGCCAGAATGTTTACGATGGTAATCTAATATAGCTTGGCAAAATTTGTAAGTGTCCACTTGTGCAGATTCATTATTGTACAAAGCAGCTATTCGTTTGATATTGTATTTAGAAACGAGTTGTTTTTCAGATAGGTATTCAACAGGCAATCCGTGTTGTTTTCTAGTTTCAAATTCGCGCTCTAAATCTTTTTTCCCTTTGGCATCCGAAGCTAAGTATAAAGAGGGGATCCGCTTAAAATCGGCATCAATTTTTAAATCTTTGACAATTTTCTCTAAGGTTGAAATGGATTCTAAACACATTTTATAGGCTTTAACCGCATTTTTCTCTCCTACTTTTTCAATTAAATCAAAAAGATATTCATCGATTTCATATTGCAGTTGAGCAGTACTTGCTGTTGTACTTCCTGTAGATTCCATCCTTTTATCAACAATAATACATTTTATATTGTTTTCACATAAAAAGTGAGCCACTAAAGCGCCAGTGATTCCTGAACCAATAATTAAAACATCCGTTTCAATATCATTTTCTAAACGTTTGTAATTTGTAGATAACCCATTTTTTATCAACCAAAACGGCAATCCTGATTTTAAATCCATAGCTTTTTTCTAATAAAATTAGTGTAAAAAACACATGTTGAAAATTATTTAAATAAAAATTAAGAAATAAATTTGAAACAAAATATTTTGAGTTGAAAAAATCACTATTTTTAATTCAATTTAAATTACGTGCCATGTTAGTAAAAGTTTATGGAAGTGCCGTTTTTGGAGTGGAAGCTACTACAATAACCATAGAGGTCAATATTGATAAAGGAATTGGGTATCATTTAGTGGGCTTGCCTGACAACGCCATTAAAGAAAGCAGTTACCGAATTGCAGCCGCTTTAAAAAATAACGGTTACGAATTACCAGGTAAGAAAATCATTATCAATTTGGCTCCAGCCGATTTGCGAAAAGAGGGTTCAGCCTACGATTTGCCTTTAGCAATGGGTATTTTGGTTGCATCAGGTCAGTTAAAAACGGAAGAAATAGATAAGTACATCATTATGGGTGAACTTTCGCTAGACGGAGGATTGCAACCCATTAAAGGAGCTTTGCCCATTGCTATTAAAGCAAAAGAGGAAGGCTACAAAGGATTTTTTCTGCCTATTCAAAATGCAAAAGAAGCGGCAATTGTATCCGGTTTGGATGTTTATGGTATAGAAAACATTAAAGAAGTAATCGAATTTTTTCAAGGAAAAAGCACACTCGAGCCTACAATTTTTGATACGAGAAAGGAGTTTTACAAAACCTTAGATTTTCCAGAATTTGATTTTAGCGACGTCAAAGGTCAGGAATCTATTAAACGTTGCATGGAAATTGCCGCTGCAGGAGGTCATAATATTATTTTGATTGGCCCACCAGGTGCTGGAAAAACAATGCTAGCCAAACGTTTACCGAGTATATTGCCACCAATGACGCTCAAAGAAGCTTTGGAAACTACAAAAATCCATAGCGTTGCTGGAAAGTTAAAAGAAGTCGGGTTGATGAATCAACGTCCATTTCGCAGTCCACATCACACAATTTCGAATGTTGCTTTAGTAGGAGGAGGCAGTTATCCCCAACCCGGAGAAATTTCGATGGCACATAATGGCGTTTTATTTCTCGACGAATTGCCAGAATTTAAACGCGATGTTTTGGAAGTCATGCGTCAACCGTTGGAAGACCGTGAAGTCACCATTTCAAGAGCGAAGTTTACCATAACGTATCCATCATCCTTTATGTTAGTGGCAAGTATGAATCCGAGTCCAAGTGGATTTTTCAATGACCCAAGTGCTCCATCAACTTCTTCTCCGTATGAAATGCAACGCTATTTGAGTAAAATATCGGGTCCTTTACTAGACAGAATCGATATTCACATAGAAGTTACGCCTGTTCCATTCGAAAAACTTTCCGACAAGAATAAAGCAGAATCAAGTGTGACCATTCGCGAAAGAGTTACTAAAGCCAGAGAATTGCAGACGATTCGTTTTGAAACTTCAGAAAAAGTAAATTACAATGCCCAAATGACGTCGAAGCAAATTAGAGAATATTGTGCTTTAGACGATACTTCTAACCAACTTCTGAAAACAGCAATGGAACGTCTCAATTTATCAGCTCGAGCGTACGATAGGATTTTAAAAGTATCCAGAACGATAGCCGACTTATCTGATTCTGAAAACATTGAATCAAGTCATATTGCAGAAGCAATCCAATATCGAAGTTTAGACCGCGACGGCTGGTTGGGTTAATTAAATCGTTCGTGTAAAGGTTTTTCGGCGCTTATTAATAATTGGGTCAAAATGTTTCCAAATAGCGTGAATAGCCGTGTTTTCGAGTAATTCAGGCGTTCGAACACAATCAATAATCCCTTTTTCAGTAAAAGTGTCGTAGTATTGTTTAAAAATAATAGCCGTAACTCCCTTGTTTTGATATTCGGGAGCAATTCCTATTAAATAAAATAACACTCTCTCACTATGGTTTTTAGCTCTCAACATGTGATAAAAACCAAATGGAAATAACTTGCCCTTCGTTTTTTGTAAGGCTTCTGAAAAGTCAGGCATTACAATTCCAAAAGCAATTAATTTGTTATTTTCGTCAAAAACAAATTTGATATATTCCGGGTTAATCAAACTGATGTACTTCTTTTTAAAATACTCTTTTTGTAAATCTGTTATTGCTACAAAGGAAGCTAAAACGGAGTAGGCATTGTTGAATAAATCAAACATTTCGTCTACATACGGCATTACATCTTTAATTTTTGTAAAATCCTTTGAATGTAATTTATATCGCTTTTTTATCAGGATTTCAGCTTTTTCAAACAAGACAGGATTGACATTTGAAAAAGGGAAAATACTTTCAATATATTCTTTTTCAGGAACATATCCCAGTGTTTCTAAATGTGTAATATAATAAGGAAAGTTGTACCACGTAATCATGTTTCCCATTTGGTCAAAACCTTCCGTCAAGATGCCCACCTTGTCCAGATTTGAAAAACCCATCGGACCTTCCACATATTCAAGGTTATTTTGTTTACCAAATTCGTAGACTTTTGCTAATAATGCTTTGGTAATTTCGATATCATCAATAACATCCCACCAGCCAAAACGGACTTTCTTTTTTCCTTGGTTATTGACTTCGTCCCAATTAATAATTGCAGCAATTCGTCCTACGATTTTATCGTTTTTGTAGGCCACATAAAAGTGTGCATCTGCATTGTCAAAAAGCGGATTTTTATTTTTATCGAATGAATTTACCTCGTCATTAATCAACGGCGGAACCCAATTCGGTTCATCTTTATATAGAGTAAATGGAAATTTTACAAAATCAGTGATTTCTGCCTTAGTTTTTGCTTCTTTAATAGTAATCATTATGGTTTTTCTACTTCAATGGTTTCTACGCCGTCTTTACGTTTCGTTTTCTCTTTCTTATCCTTCTTGTCTTCCTTGTCCTTATCTTTACCGTCTTCTTTTCCACCTCGAATTAATACAGGTTTGTAATTTTTATCAAAACGCCAAGAAAGTCCAATTCCGCCAACAAGTATTGAGGGAGTATCTTTAAAATTCCCTCCAAAAGAAGCGTCAATCTGAATGTTATCTTTGATCAAATAAGCGGCTCCAATTCGCAAAATAGAATCGGAATAGTAATCGCTTTTTATACCTTGATTTTCAAGAAAACCCGACCATTTCTCTGAAAAACCCCTTGTTACAGTAACAATATATCCATAACTTGGAAATTCAGATGTAATGCGATCAGCGATAATATTGGTAACCAAAACAAAGCCTCCGCTAAACTGATTTTGTGTAATCAACATCAATTTCGGAGAAATAGAACTCTCGTCTTTCGGCAAATAGATACTATTAAAATTCAAATTCGCACCGGCATAAACCCCTACTGCTGGAAGAAATTGCCTCCATTTAAACCTGTGATTGGCTTTCCAACTGTGGATATTTATTTTTTCTTCATAATTTTTATACGGATCATAAATCAGGTATTTGGCACCAATAGTTATTTTTCTAAAATCGCTTCTGTTTTCTGTTCCTAAACCCGTTTGAAACTGGTCCCACTGATGTTTTAGTTCAATATTAAATTCTAGTTGTTCAAAAAAAGCACCATATCTTAAGGCTAAATCCATTCCGAAGCCTTTGGTTTTTGCACCTAACAACGAATGTTCTTCTGCAGTTCCATAAACACCTGTTTCTGCCTGAATGACAGTTTGACCCACAGAGAATGCAGATTGTGATTCGCCCGGACGATTGGAATTGATGATGTCTGTATGTTGAGCATGTAGCGAAAATGTACTCAAAAAAGCAAGGAGTACTAAATATTTTTGCGATTGATTCATTATAATGTATAGGTTTCTGAATTCATAGAAATCCAAAAGTACTATATTTTATTATTAATTTATGAAGGATAATTTATTTTTAAATTTCAAAATTGTTATTTTTGACAAAATTTTATTTTAGTAATGGATACAGCATCGTCAACTGGCTTAATTAAAACAATTGTATTTATAATAATCGGCTATTACGTCGTGAAATTCTTAGTACGATTATTTTTCCCCATTGTTGTTCGTAAAGTGGTTTCAAAAGCCGAAGAATCTTTTAAACAACAATACCAGTCTGCTCAACAAAACTATAACTACAAGACACAAGAAAATCGTTCTTTTAAAGACGAAATTATTTCTGAAACGGGAAAATCTAACAACCCCAAATCAACCAAAAAGGTAGGAGATTACGTAGATTATGAAGAAATTGAGTAAGTTTGCATGATTCTTTTTTAGACAACCTTTTTTTTTGTCCAAATTAAAGAATGTAAAACCTTAATTTTTAACCTGCATCCATGAAATTTTTAAATAAGTTTTATCCCCATCTTCTCGCATTTTTCGGATTTGTAATTATTTCACTTTTCTATTTTTATCCTGTCTTACAAGGAAAAGCCTTGTCGCAATCGGATATTGTGCAATACACAGGAATGGCAAAAGAGCAAAACGACTTTCGTGCGGCTGAAAACACAGAGCCGTATTGGACAAACGCTGCTTTTGGAGGGATGCCAACGTACCAAATGGGAGCCAATTATCCCAACGATTACATCGGTGCTTTAGATGATTTCCTGCGTTTTTTACCCCGTCCTGCCGATTATTTATTTCTATACTTTCTAGGTTTTTACGGTCTCCTTTTAGTTTTAAGAGTTGATCCGTTGAAAGCATTTATAGGAGCATTAGCATTCGGATTTTCAACTTATATGATTATCATTTTGGGAGTTGGGCACAATGCAAAAGCCCATGCAATTGCATACATGCCGTTGGTATTGGCTGGGGTTTTACTCGTCTTTCAGCGAAAATATGTGGCAGGTGGAATTCTCACCATGATAGCTGCAGCGCTAGAAATCAATGCGAATCACTTTCAGATGACATATTATTTACTCATTTTACTGTTAATTATTACCATTTTCTACAGCTATAAATATATTAAAAGTAAAGAATACAAGCCTCTTTTAACGGCATTTGGTGTTTTCATTGTGGCAGGAATTTTTGCCGTGGGCTCAAATGCTACTAATTTATTGGCAACAGCCGAATACACGGATTTTAGTATGCGTGGCAAAAGTGAATTGACTTTTAATCCCGACGGAAGTAAGAATGAAACCACTTCAGCAATGGATTATGACTACATAACGGAATACAGTTATGGTATTACGGAAAGCTTAAACTTAATTGCGCCACGATTATTTGGTGGTGGAAATTCGGAGAAGCTAGACAAGGATTCCCATGTGTATGATTTCATTTCTAAAAAAGGTCCAGCTCCTTCAGAAGCATTAGATTTTACCGAAAATTATGGCGCAACCTATTGGGGAGACCAACCCATCGTTGCCGCTCCAGCTTATATTGGTGCCATCGTATTTATGCTTTTCATCTTAGCGATGTTCATTGACAAACGAAAAATTAAGTACGCATTTTTAATTGGCGCGGTGTTTACGTTGATGTTATCCTGGGGAAAAAACTTCGCGTTTTTAACCAATATTTTTATCGATATCGTTCCGATGTACGACAAGTTTAGAGCCGTTTCTTCCATTCAAGTGATTGTTGAATTGTGTATGCCGATTCTAGCCATTATGGGACTGCAAAGTTTCTTTAAAGCAGAGAAAACCGAACAAATGGAGGCCTTGAAGAAAACCGCCATAGTAAGTGCGGGAATTGTAGCGCTTTTATTTGTATCCAAATTTTTATTTGATTTTGCAGGACCAATTGATGCTCGTTTACAGCAAATGTTTGCGCAAGTAGGCGATCCCACTTTTTCAAATGAATTCATCGATGCTTTACGAGCGGATCGTAAAAGCATGTATTCCGCAGATGTAATGCGTTCAGGGTTTTTAATTGCAGCAGGATTGGGGTTATTGTGGTTCTATACCAAAGAAAAACTATCCCAATTGACCACCGTTGTATTAGTTGGCGTTTTTATGATTGGGGATTTAGTACTCATTGACCGAAATTACGTCGATGCTTCAGGATTTGTTTCGGCGAGAGAAGTAAGAGAGCCGTTCCAACCAACAGAATCTGATTTGAAGATTTTAGAAGATACGTCGCATTTTAGAGTATATGAAGTCAACGGTCGTTTGCAAGCACGGACATCGTACTTCCACAAATCACTATCAGGATACAGTGCCGTTAGACCAAGAAGAATGGAGCAATTGTTCAATTACCAAATTGACAACAACAATATGGAGGTGTTAAATATGCTGAACACAAAGTATGTAATACAAGTGGATGATAAAAACCAAGAATTTCCTGCGTTAAATGATAAGGCAAATGGAAATGCATGGTTTGTTAAAAATGTCAAATTTGTTACTGCTGCTGATGACGAAATGAAAGCGCTAGACAAATTCAACAGCAAAGACGAAGTTATTGTTAATAAGAAGGAGTTTCCTGTTGCTATTGAAAATTCGTATGAAAGAGACAGTTTGGCAAAAATCAACTTAATTGAATACAAGCCAAATTACATAAAGTACAAAACGGAGAATGCACACAAAGGTTTAGCCGTTTTCTCTGAAATCTACTATCCAAAAGGATGGATTGCAACGATTGATGGCAAAGAACTTCCTATTTTTAGAACCAATTATACCTTACGGGGTTTAGAACTTCCTGCCGGTAAACATACTGTAGAATTCAAGTTTGAACCTCAAGTAATTAAAACAGGAGGAACCATCGTATTAATAAGTGGTTTGGCAATGTTGCTATTGATTGGTGGCGGTGTTTATTACGAAAGGAAAAGGAAAACCAAAGTATAGAAGTGGTACGATTTGTTTTTACACTAATCCCTAATATTTGACTCTTGAAAAAGGTACTCATCATCGCGTATTATTGGCCACCTGCGGGAGGACCTGGCGTGCAGCGTTGGTTAAAGTTTGTCAAATATTTACCTGATTTCGGATTTGAACCCCACGTGTATGTGCCAGAAAATCCAACGTATCCAATCATTGATACTGAATTAGAAAAAGAGGTTTCGGACAAAGCCATTATCATAAAAAAGAAGATCGTTGAGCCCTATGGTTTGGCTTCTATTTTTTCAAAGAAAAATACGCAAAAAATCAGTTCTGGAATTATTCCCGTTCAACGCAAACAATCCTTGTTACAGAAACTATTGTTGTACGTTCGAGGCAATGTTTTTATTCCAGATGCTCGAATTTTATGGGTAAAACCTTCTATTAAATTTCTGCAAAAGTACATTCAAGAAAACCAGATTGATACGATTATTACCACCGGACCGCCTCATAGTTTGCACTTGATAGGGGTAGGACTGAAGGAAAAATTAAACATAAAGTGGATTGCTGATTTCCGTGATCCGTGGACTACTATTGGCTACCACGACGAGTTAAAATTGGCAGCACGTGCTGCAAAAAAGCACAAGGATTTAGAATCAAAAGTATTAAATACGGCCGATGCCATTTTGGTTACGAGTGCCACTACAAAGAAAGAGTTTCAAGGATACACAAAGAAACCCGTTCATGTGATTACAAATGGCTATGATGTAGAAGAGGTGAAGAAAGTGGCTTTAGATGAAAAATTCACATTGGCACATATTGGTTCATTTCTTTCACAAAGAAATCCCCGTATTTTATGGAAATGCTTGAAAGAAATTATCAAAGAATATCCCTCGTTTAAAAAGGACTTCCAATTAAAATTAATTGGTGCAGTGAGCCCAGAGGTATTGCAAACCATTTCAGAATTCTGGCTCGATGCCTATGTCAATAATTTAGGCTATATTTCGCATACAGAAGCAGTTTCGCAACAGCGGTCGTCTCAAGTTTTATTGCTAATTGAAATCAATTCCGAAATTACCAAAAGCATCATTCCCGGAAAATTATTTGAATACATGGTTTCCGAACGACCGATTTTAGCATTAGGGCCTGAAAACTCCGATTTTGAAACAATCATTAAGTCCACAAACACAGGTGTTTTTCACCAGTACGAAGAATACGATGAACTCAAACAAACCATTCTTTCCTACTACGAAAAATACAAAACCAAATCGCTGAACGTTCACGCGATAGGGTTGCAGCAGTACAGTCGGAAGAACTTGACCAAAGAATTGGTTGGGGTAATCAATTCCAAAATATAATTTAGTATGGGAATCGTAATCAATCAATCCGCAAAAAACATAGTAATAACCTACTTAGGTTTCGGGATTGGTGCGGTAAATGCCCTTTTTTTATACACGAGTTTTCTGGGTAAAACACATTACGGAATAGTCGCATTCCTTCTTTCTGCCGGAAATATTATGATGCCACTGATGGCTTTCGGCGTCCACAGCACCTTAATTCGATTTTATTCCAAATATAAAAATCCGGTCGAGCAGGAGCGGTTCATGAGTTTTATGTTACTGATGCCGCTGTTATTAATCATTCCTATTTCGCTAATTGTTTTTTTTGGCTATGATGTGATCGCCTCCTTACTTATTGACGACAACCCCGAAGTGGAACCTTATTTGTGGCTCATTCCCATAATAGGTCTGTTTATGGGGTATTTTGAAATCTTTTATGCATGGGTAAAAGTGCACATGAAATCTGTATTTGGTAATTTTATCAGCGAAGTTTTTGTCCGAATTATTACTACAGGTTTACTGTTCTTGGTCCACTGGAATACCATCGATAAAACGACATTTATCTATGGAGTAACGCTAGCGTATGGAGTACAAATGTTAGCCATGATGGGATACGCATTTTACCTTAAAAAACCTAAGTTCCAACTCAATAAACCAGAAAACACGAAGGAAATATTCAGCTATTCCTTCTTTATCATTTTAGCAGGAAGCGTTGCCGTTTTTCTATTGGATTTAGACAAAGTGATGATTCCGCATTACCTAGAAATTGAACAAGTAGCCGTTTATTCAGTCGGAATATTTATCGCCACCGTGATAGTGGTACCCAGTCGGGCGATGTTACAAATTATTTACCCGATAACTGCAAAACTGATCAGTGAGAATAAAATGCAGGAACTAGATGATTTGTATAAAAGAAGCGCCATTAACCTGCAGGTTTTCGGAGGGTTGATTTTAGTGGGTATTTTTTTAAACATAAACCAAATGTATCTAGTCATACCTGATGATTACAGCGGCGGATTGATGGCGGTTTTTCTGATTGGTTTGGCAAAATTCTACGATGTGATATTAGGAAACAACAATGCTATTTTGCTCAACACAAAGTATTACCGTATGGTTTTACTTTTCGGAGTTTTACTAGTGCTTATGATGATCGGACTCAACATGCTTTTAATCCCTATATACGGAATTACAGGCAGTGCCTTAGCCACCTTAATTTCAGTGGTATTTTACAACACCATCAAGCTGTTATTTGTTGTCAAAAAAATGGATTTGTATCCGTTTGGTCCAACTACTTTAAAATCTTTTGGAATAATCACTGTAATTTTAGCAATGTTCTACTTTTGGGAATTTCCTTTTGACCATCGAATTAATATTGTTTTAAAATCGATTTTAATAACAATCAGTTATGTTTATTTGAATTACAAATTCAAGATTTCAACGGACATCAATGAGTTAATTGATAGCCAGTGGAAAAAGTTTATGCGATAATTCGTTACCCAACTGCGTAAGAAAACGGCTCAGAATTTCCTCAAATCTAAACTCTTTTTTTATAGGCCAAAAAAAAGACGAAAGCCTAAACTTTCGTCTCAATTTCCAATGGGTGCTCCATTCCTTCATACAGGCTAGGGGACGCCCTACACCTCAATTTCAAGTAGAGTAAATGCAGCAGAATCCAATTCAGTCAACTCCAAGAAACCACTAATCTCTTCATAAAATAAAATTTGAACCAAATAAAACACATTAGTAGTAACAGTCGGTAAAGTATCGGTTTTCAAAACCAAATCCGCAACAGGAGCATCAAGAGGCATAGTAACCAAACTACTACGAGTCGTGCTCTCAACACTCAAATCAAAGTCCAACCCAATCATAACCGATTTAAAAGACACATGAGTACAATTGGCTGGAGC
Source organism: Flavobacterium sp. SM2513 (assembly GCF_050908145.1). GTDB lineage: Bacteria > Bacteroidota > Bacteroidia > Flavobacteriales > Flavobacteriaceae > Flavobacterium. The sequence continues at coordinate 2,824,780 of NZ_CP194228.1, forward strand.
AATTAAATCTCGAGCAACATCAAAACCATCAATTCGAGCTTCACCTATAGACAAATCAAGTGCAAAAGGACGCTGCACTAAAGCAGAAACAGTAGTCATTCCATAAAAATCAAAATTTTTCAAATAATTTTTACCCTCAACGGTCAATAAACCAGTAGCTACATTACGTAGACCCAAACGATTAGTTACATCAAGATTCTTAATAAAAACCATTCGCTTGTTCAAGCGTTGAACACCCATAAACGACTTAACCCGACGCAACTCACTTCTAATACCCAAGCGAAACAAAGCACCATATTTAGAAAACCCCGTCAATTCCTTCTGAATCATCCGAATCTTCCTAAATTTCGGATTGGCATTCATTTTTGCCTTATTCAACGAACTCCGAGACCGACTCTGTTTTCCCGTTCTTGTTTCCACGTACGTAACCCCATCTATGAAGCCTGACAATCGTACAATACTCTGATTTCTAGCCATAATCAAATTCTTTTCCAGTTTTTTCCTCATATTGAACTCCACGCCATCCAATTTTTTGGTCAAAATAATCTTCGGTCAAACTTCCTAATTATCCAGCACTACAAGTATAAGTTACATTTTTGTCTAAAATTCCAATTGTACAATCATTTAGCATTTCTTTGTCTTCATTATCAGAAATCGTAAACGCAACGCATTTATCGGTTGGTAATAGATTCAGCCAATTTGCATTCTCTCGAATTAAAATATAGAATATTATTCTATCGTTTATTTTCCCTATGCGTTCCATTTTTCAGCTTGTGTACAACGTTGATGTGCGTGTTTAAGAACCTAATTTAGCAAATAAAAACTAGAAAGAAAATCCGCGAGGATTTTCGTAAGTAGGCGAGAGCCAGTCATTAATTATACACGGTGTTGGCATTTCTTTTTTTTTTAAGATTTCTAATAATTTCATTTCGCAAAATAAAAACACTAAAATCAGGTTTTGTTAACTAATTAATAATAACAAGAACTATTCTAAAATCAATTTTTTATAACCTTTTCCTTTGCTCGTTTCTATTAATATGATGTATGAACCAGAAGCTAGCCTTGAAGTATTTATGGTAGTTTTTTTAGATTTTAAAACCAATTGACCTGCATTATTATAAATGTTGACACTTTTTAATGTTGTAACACTTTCTAGCTGAATTGTGATTTGGTGTTTTGCTGGGTTCGGATATAAACTATACTTACGGATTTGTTGACCATAACGAAGCTGATTTCAACATCGCTCTTCGTGGCAATTGCAAAGCACTTACAATTAATTCGGCAAAATCTTCCGGTTGCAACACCTTTTCTACGTCACCATCAGTAATACCTAAATCAAGTGACATTTGAGAAGCAATCGTACTTGGCGTTAAGGTACAAACACGAATGTTGTCTTTCCGAACCTCTTTCATTAATGATTCTGACATTCCAATCACTGCAAATTTCGAAGCCGAATAAGCCGAAGTTCCTGCATTACCGTTAATTCCCGCAGTCGAAGAAATATTAAAAATATCTCCTTGTTTATTTTCAATTAAGTGAGGCAAAACTTCCCGGGTTACATAATACATTCCCATCACATTGGTTTGCATAATCGCCTGCCAGTCGTTAGCACTCATTTCTAGAAACTTTCCAAAAGAAGCAATTCCAGCGTTATTTACTAAAATATCTAACGAACCAAATTCCTTCATTATCGTTTCAATTCCAGCCTTTACTTCCTCATGATTTCCTACATCAAATGTGGCATAAGTCGCATTTACACCTAAAGCTTTGAGCTCTGCAACGGTTTCCTGAAGTTGTTTTTCATTTCTTCCCGTAATGGCAACATCAATTCCTTCTTTGGCAAAAGCCAATGCTGTTGCTTTACCTAATCCTTTTCCACCGCCTGTAATTATTGCCTTTTGTCCTTTTAAATTTTCCATAATAGTTGTTTATAAAAGCAAAACTATTCATTTTATACGGGAACAACGACAAATTAACGTTAACTTATAAACCAGATTTTAATTTTTTTTCAACAAGAAATAACAACCAAACTGTTATTTTTCTGAAGCTACTTCCAGCACTCCATTGCAAGTCCTCCTTTTATCCAGCGTTTTGCTAAGGGCCAGAAGGAGCTTCCGCTGGTCGCTCTTCTAGCCCAAGCAAAACTGCTCGATAAAAGTCCGGGCTTTCCATTTCGGTCTGGGCTAGGAAACCGGGAATACCTTGAAAATTCCCTTAAAACACAACCTTTGATTTTCTTTTGATTTTAAATTGAAATGCAATAAGTCTGCCTCATTGCGGCATCCGTTTCGCTCAAAGTCATTAAGTTAAGGATATTGAATACCCTTTTTTGTCATGCCAGCGAAGTAGGAATCTCATAAGTTGCTCTCGTAATAAAATTTCCCGCTACCGCAAGCGTCTCGCTTGTGCCAAACCCTAATGTCTCATTATTATCTGGACTTAAAATTCAATCAAACAACTTATCGATAACTCCATAAGTGTTAACGGCATGTAATCGGTTCCGTTCAACACAGGATTCATTGTTCGGCTTCCAGCCGCAACGAAATCCTAGCTGTTGGAAAACATTTTTTATTTCATCCGCACGAATTTTCCAGAATATGAAATCACGTGTAAATTAACTCGCATTGTAAATTCAATCGTATCCTTTTTACAGTTTGTAATTTCATAATATGATTGTCCGTGTGATGTCAATGCTTTTTGAAATTCTGTTAAAGAATCCGTTTCTTTTTCCAATGATTTTAATCGAAAAGCATTTTCTCCAATCGATTCAATTTTGTATTTCCTATTCGTTTCCAAATTAATATCCGTTAAATTTTGTCCACTGACTTTAAATTCAAATTTTGGATAATCCGCAAACTGCTCGTCATAAATAACTTTATATTTTCCGTTTTTTAAATGACAATTGTAATCGGCACATTTAAATCCAAAACAAATTAAAATCGATATGTAGATTATTTTTTTCAAATGTTTTACAACGTGTTTGTATATGGTTTGTTGCGTGTTTTAAGCACCTAATCTAGCAAATAAAAACCGAATAGAAAATCCGCAAGGACTTTCGTAAGTAGGCCAGAACTAGCAATAAATTATATTCGGCTTAAGTGTGTAGTTTTTTTACTCTATATAAATTTTTAATTCAATTATTCTGGTTCTATCTAAGTTTGATTTATCGATTATAAGTTTAATATTGTCAATTAATAAACTACCTCCTTTTTTCAGATTACGTATTTTCCCCGCTTGCGCAAGCGTCTCGCTTGTGCCAAACCCTAATATCTCATTATTATCTGGACTTAAAATTCACTCAAACAACTTATCGATAACTCCATAAGTGTTAACGGCATGTAATCGGTTCCGTTCAACACAGGATTTATTGTTCAGCTTCCAGCCGCAACGAAATCCTAGCTGTTACCCAACGTTTTTTTATTCAACAATCGTAAATCGGGTTTCTTGATTAAAATCGTCTACAATTTTTAAAATTCCTTTTTCTTTAGAATAGAATAAAATATCAGGAAAAGACCTCAAAAGGTAGGCATTCGAATATTCAATACCTTCAACATCAATAGTTGTAAAGAACTCATCTTGATAATCAAAAGAATAATCGATGTTTCCAAAACAATTTCCGAGAAATGCTTTAAGTTCAAAACCTCCATCTCTATTCGCTTCGACCGCTACGATTCCATCATAACAATTCGTATCATCAGTAAAAGTATATTCACCACGTTCAATGTAAACATCTGCACTTGGGCCTAAATAAACAAACGATGATTCATTTGGTCCATCTTCATAATGTCTAATTTCTTTGGATGTTATTTTCAACGTTATAATTTCGTTAGTTTCCAAATTCTTTAGTTTGAATGTATCATTAATTTCAAATAGTAAAAAATCTTTAGCATCGTCACTTAAATCATAATAACGGTCATCTGGTTTACACGATTGTAGGGTTATTAAAACGAGAAAAAAAAATCCAAAATATTTAAATTTTACTTTCATTTCGGTGTGGTTTTTAAATGTTGGGTAACGTTTTGCCACTTTGAGATGGCTGGAAGTTCGTAACCGCCCATTTTTCGGCTTAACGAAAACGTGATGCGAAACGGTAATTCCACTAAATTCCAGCTAGCTCAAAATGGCTGTTAGGCGATGTATTTATTCGGTTATTTTAGTTATTCTGTAACTAATATTTCTTTTATTCTGTCAAAAATTAAACTAAATGAATTAAAATCAAAATCTCCAACAAATTCAATGTTCGTTTCAATTAAATCTGCAAAATTTGCCTTTGTTAAAGCAATAGAAGACTTCTGTTCTAAATCTTCTCTTTTATATATTTTTTCATCAATAACGCCATTAACTTTAACTTTGTGCTGAATTTTATTAGTTTTAGTTTGATAAATGCCATCAATACTATTTCCACTTTCGTAAAATTCTTTTCCTAAAAATAATCTTCTGTCATTTGAGTCTAATTTTAATAAAATTTCTTCTGGATAATAATGCTCTATAGAAATAAAAGTACCATATTTTTCCTCATTAGTAAGTGGAATACAGACACCATATACGTTATTAGAGAAATCTTTGAATAATTGACCACTATCTTCGATATCTGATACAATTGAAGAATCATCTCTGTCGAAAATACCTATAACTTTTCTAGTTTGTTTTACTTTAGATAATTGTTCTAGTAATATTTTTAATTTCGAATCACCCCAATCCCCAACTATTTCGTAGAATTCAACTTCACAGTTTTGAATATTTAATTTTTCGTATGCTTTTTTAATATGTTGTGCATCCGTTTTTCCTTCAGTTATAATTAATGGAATATTGTTTGACTGAATAATGGTATTTAATGAATCAAATTTCTCTTTAAACCTCTTATTTTCATTAATCATCATATTGTAAACCTCTGAGTACAGTTCATTGGTTTTTGGATCTGAAGAAATACCTAAATTATCTAAATCTACAATTCTGGTTCGTTCTTTAACTTCTTCAGCAAGTCCCATACTTAAAAACGGAGAGTGTGAACTTAAAATGAATTGAACATTTGGAAAAAGTTTAAATAATTTTGGTAAAACTTCTTTCTGAAGTTTTATATGCAAATGTTTGTCAACTTCATCAATTAGAACAATACCCGTTATGGTATCAAGTTTAATATTATTTTGATTATTATCCGCTTGTTTCAATAATTCACCAAACAAACAAAGTATTGAAGATTCACCTGATGATAAATTAAAAATCGTTGGATATACTTGTGAATTATCCGCATTTTTAATTATCTGTATTCGAGTACTACCTAAACGCCTTGGTCCAATTCCAAATCTAACAGGACCTAAATTTTTTGATATTAAAGTTTGAGAAATGATGTTATTTAAATTTTGAAATAATGTTATTTCAGGTAAAGATTGTTGATTCATTCTCATATCCAAAACAATATCCATTATCCAATTAGCGAGTTGCGGAAGACCCGTTATTACTTCTAAAGGATTATTTAGATAACCACTAAAACCTGACAGTTTTGTAAAGTCTAAATTTACTTTGTATGGCTCGTTTAGGTATCCTGGAGCTTCATATCTATATGCAGGAAAGTATGTTACTAGATTGTTGTAAAACATCCTTTCAGCATTTTCTTTTTTGAAATTTGACGAGGTTAATTTTATATTATTTGATTTATCAAGATTTGGCTTTATAAGATTAAAAGGTATTTTGTTTTCTATTTGTATAGCTTCATTATATTCTTCTTCGGAGCAATTATTTCTAATATCAACATAGTCAAAGTTACCTTCAGCAGATTTGAATCTAATATAGACAAATGAAGGTTGATGTTGAACCAAATTGTAGATAGGTGAAGATACTCTATAATATTTGTTGTTTCTATCCTCAAATTCACTTGGAAAATGAGGTTTTGCCATTTCGTACCAAGCATCAACAATATGAGAAAGTAAAGTAGTTTTTCCGCTACCATTTATTGCAGTTAAAACAGCAATTTCATTTTCATTAAAATCTATGTTTAACTTGTCAAAAGGTGCGCGATTAATTAAAACTATTTTCTCTATATGTATCTTCATAATTTCATTGTTTGTTCACTAAGTATCTTGTTAATATATCGCCTAACTACTAGATATACGCAAGTTTATACAACTTTTATATCATTTTCAATCCCAAATATATACAATTTTACCCCACAAAAAATAAAACACTTCTAAAAACCCTAATTTTATTTCCACAAAACCAAAAGCTCCAACCCCTCAAACCCCTTATTTTCCTCATAAAAAACACACCCCCTAAAAATTTAACACTATCAACCTAAAAAAAATTACTCAAAATAAATTTTCGTAACACTATTCTTTATTAAATTTACTTCATTATTAACTTTAAGTCCAATACATTATGGCAGCAACAGACCCAACCACCACAAAAAATAAACGTTCAGTGAGCGAAACAGGTCACAATAAAAACGTAGCCAACTTCGGCACAGCCTACCAAATCCTAGAAGAAATGGGCCCACTATACCAGCCCTCAAACCCAAACCTGTTCCTCGATAAACTCAATCCTGTAAAAACAGTACTAGAAGGAGCAATAACAGAAATGAATACCGACCAACCCATCTATAAAAACTTCGTAGCAGAAAGAGAAGTAACCATCGCACCACTCGGAAAACTAATGACAAGAGCCCTAAACTCGGCACTTTCCACAACAATTTCAGCAAAAGACAAACAAAACCTAACAAGCATGGCCAAAAAAATACGCGGCGGCGAAAGAATAAAACCATTAGACCCTGCTAAAGCACCAGAAAATGCAATATCAACCTCACAAATGAGCTACGATTCCCGCATTGCCAACCTTGACGCATTCATAAGTCAACTCGAATCACACCCAGAATACAGTCCAAACGAGGAAGACATCAAAATTGCAGCACTCAGACAATACCACCAAACCCTCAAAGCCCAAAGCAGTAAAGTAAATGCATCGGGTAACAGACTAATTACAGCCCGAAAAAACCGAAATGAAGCACTCTACTTCGGCTCACCAAACGTAATGGAACTAATGGAAGACGTAAAAAGCTACCTAAAATCAATAGGCGAGCCCGCCAAACCCTACTATAAAGCACTCGTAAAACTTCAATTCAGATACATAAACGAAACTAAAAAATAAATCCCACAACCCCTAAACTCACAACCCACAACTCACAACTCATAACCCACAACCCACAACTCACAACTCATAACCCAAAACTCATAAATAAACTGCGAACGGAAGCTAAACCTCCATTCGCAGTTTTTAGTTTATAAAAGCACACATCAACACCGAAAAAAAAATTCAAAAAACAAAAAAAGCACTTTCAAAAGTGAAAAAGTACTTTTCAAAAACGAAAACGACATTTCAAAACTGAAAAAGAACCTTTCAAAACTGAAAAAGAACCTTTCAAAAGTGAAAAAGTACTTTTCAAAAACGAAAAGTACATTTCAAAAATGAAAAAACACATTTCTGAAATGGTAAAATGTAATTAACGAATGGTAAAATGTAATTAACGAATGGTAAACTTCCATTATCGCATGGTGAAATGTAATTAACGAATGGTAAACTTCTATTATCGCATGGTAAAATGTAATTAACGAATGGTAAACTTCCATTAACGCATGGTAAAATGTAATTAACGAATGGTAAACTTCCATTATCGCATGGTAAAATGTAATTATCGAATGGTAAACTTCTATTATCGCATGGTAAAATGTAATTAACGAATGGTAAACTTCCATTATCGCATGGTAAAATGTAATTAACGAATGGTAAAACTATTTTCTTGCACAGCAAAATCCCATTATTGAAAGGTTAAACACTTTTCTTGAAACTGAAAAGAATTTGGATCAAATTACTTTTCCCTACAAAGCAATCCACAATGCAAGAGCGCTACGAAGCAAATTCAAATCGAAATCCACACTACCCATTTAAAAGTCCCAAAATAAATTTGTAAATTTGCCCTTTAATAAAAATAAAACAGATACTATGGAAAACGGAATATATGCTAAATTCAACACACCAAAAGGTTCAATTTTAGTAAAACTAGCACACGATTTAGTACCAGGAACGGTAGGGAACTTCGTAGCATTGGCAGAAGGAAATTTAGAAAACACAGCACGTCCACAAGGACAACCATTTTACAATGGTTTGAAATTTCACCGTGTTATTCCCGACTTTATGATTCAAGGAGGTTGTCCTCAAGGAGTAGGTACAGGAAATCCAGGTTACAAGTTTGACGATGAATTTCACCCTGCTTTAAAACACGATCGTCCAGGAGTTTTAGCAATGGCTAATTCAGGAGTGGGAACCAATGGTTCACAATTTTACATCACACACATTCCTACAGATTGGTTAGACAACAAGCACACTGTTTTTGGTCACGTTATCGAAGGTCAAGATACCGTAGATACAGTGGCGCAAGGCGATGTTTTAGAGTCAGTAGAAATTGTAAGAGTAGGAGAGGAAGCTCAAAAATGGAATGCCGTTGAAGCGTTCAGAACTTTTGAAGGTTCAAGAGAAAAACGCGAAGCTGCAGAACGTGAAGCAGGAGAATCTGCAATGGAAGAAATTGCAGCAGGTTTTGAAAAAACAGCAAGCGGTTTGCGTTACAAAATGATTAACAAAGGAACTGGTAAAAAAGCAGAAGCGGGTAAAACAGTTGCAGTGCATTATACAGGTCAATTACCAGACGGAAAAGTATTTGATTCTTCTTACCCAAGAAAAAAACCAATCGAATTTCCTTTAGGAAAAGGACACGTAATTGCAGGTTGGGACGAAGGTGTTGCTTTATTAAGCGTGGGAGACAAAGCACGTTTCGCAATTCCATCGCACTTAGCGTACGGTTCTGCAGGAGCAGGTGGTGTAATTCCTCCAAACGCCAACTTGATTTTTGACGTAGAATTAATGGATGTAAAATAATCCTTACATTTATATAAATGGAATCCCAATAACTTCGTGTTGTTGGGATTTTTTATTTTTACAGAAAACCTTATCTTTCAAAAAAAAATTACACCATGCGATTTATATATATCATTCTCTTTTTAAGTTGCTTGTCAGCCAAGGCACAACAACATTGTGGCTATGATTTTTCATCCTATTTGGTTTTACACATTCATGAAGACGGAAAACCTGAAAATATTGCCAATCTAAAAGTGACTTTAATTGATTTCTTTGGCAATGAATTAGTGAATGCAGGAAACAAATACAGCTGGACACACCGAGATGAAGTAATGACTTTCTATGAAAATTATAAAATAGACGCAAACGGAAATAAAGTATCCGAAACTCCGAATGAAGAAAAAACACGTTGGTTTTTCCCTTTTGCCAAAGCGACGTATTTAATTTCGGTAACCAATGACTTTCCTATTGAAGGAATACGTGCTAAAATTGAAGATGTTTCTGAAAAACAAGTCTATCAAACACAAATTATCAATTTATTTGCTTTTAATATGTACGTTCTATGTACGACACAAGCTGAAAAAGCACAGCAATTTGGAGCAAGAGTGAATAAGCCGGTTAATGTGGTTTTGAAAAGGAGAGAATAAATATTTTATTTACCGCAAATTCACAAATTATAGATTAATTATAAATCTCAAAATTTGCGAACTTGCGGTTAAAATATTTTTAATTAAACTATTTCCACTTAATATTACAACCCATACTTGGCTTTTGTAGAGGAGCTAAACTTCTATTGTAAATCAAACTGTCAATTGCACCTCTCAAATCAGCACCACCTGTTGCAATACCATTTCCAGGACGTGAATCGTCTAACTGACCTCTGTATAACAAGCGATTCTCGGCATCAAACAGGAAAAAATCGGGCGTACAAGTAGCGTCATAAGCTTTGGCTACTTCTTGCGTTTCATCGTATAAATAAGGAAATTCCATTTTATTTCTAAACGCAAATTCTGTCATTTCTTTCGGGCCGTCTTCCGGATATTTTTGAGCATCATTACTTGATATAGCGATAATTCCGATTCCTTGTACACGGTAATCATTAGCAATCATAACAATTTCCTCAATGGCGTGAATCACATACGGACAATGGTTGCACATAAAAATGACCAACGTTCCTATGCTACCTTTTAGTTCGCCAAAAGAATAATTATAATTGGAATTTGTGTCTTCTAAAATAAAAGCAGGTGCCACCGTTCCAAGAGGTAACATGCTAGAAGGAGTTTGAGCCATAAGAATGTAAATTTGAAGCTAAATGTACTAAAAAAATACGGTTCGAGTTGTATATTTGAAATACTTAACGAATTTGCATTATGGAAAAAAAGAGTCTTATTAATTGGCCTGATTTCGAAAAAATAGATTTACGAGTAGGAACTATTCTAGAAGCTTATGATTTTCCCGAAGCCCGAAATCCCGCTTATCAATTGCATATTGATTTTGGTAGTGAAATTGGAGTTTTAAAAACTTCAGCACAAATTACAAAGCGCTATTCAAAAGATGATTTAATGAATCGCCAGATAGTTGCTATTGTGAATTTTCCGAAAAAACAAATTGGGAAGTTTATGAGTGAATGTTTAGTTCTTGGTGCAGTTGGAGAGGAAGGAGATGTGGTTTTATTAAACCCAGACTTCAAAGTAGAAAACGGAATTTCAATTGCATAAAAAAAGTCTGAAAATCAAATGACTTTCAGACTTAATGGTGGTTTTTTGGTTTGGTTGTATGCTATTATTTAAATGTCTTCAAAACGAATGTCTGTAAAACTATTTATTTTAGGTTCTGCTAAAATCGTTTCTTCTTTTTCAGAGAAAAAATCTTTTTTGTAATCTTTTTGATGGCGTTCAGAAATGACTTCTTCCCCTTTATTATTTAAAACATAAGAAGTCATTTCTTCTAGAATTTCAGCGAAAGCCGTAAAATCTTCCTTGTACAAATAGATTTTATGTTTTTTGAAATGAAAGGAGCCATCTTCTTCTGTAAACTTCTTACTTTCGGTAATGGTAATATAATAATCGTCTGCTTTTGTTGCTCTAACATCAAAGAAATAGGTCCTTCGTCCGGCTCTTAAAACTTTAGAAAAAATCTCTTCTTTTTCTAACATATCATTTTCTCTCATAATCCTTCGGTGTAACTTTTGTGTTGTTTTAGGTATCCAAAAATCAGAAAAAAAAGTTAATTGAGCAACAATTAATTCATTTCTTTTTCAGAAAGTTGCTTGTTGTATAGTTCGCGATAATAGCCTTCTTGGTTTAATAATTGATTATGAGAACCTTGTTGTATGATTTCTCCGTCTTCTAAAATGATGATTTTATCAGCGTTCTTAGCCGAAGAAACACGATGGGTAACGATGATAGTTGTTTTGTCCTGACAGAATTCGAGTAGATTGTTTAAGATTAACTCCTCCGTTTCCGTATCAACAGCCGATAACGAGTCGTCTAAAAGTAATATTTTAGGATTCTTAATAATAGCTCTAGCGATAGAAACACGTTGTTTCTGACCTCCAGAAAGCGTGATTCCTCGCTCGCCTAAAACCGTTTCGTATTTCAAACTGAAATTGGCAATGTTATCATGTACCACTGCTGCTTTGGCTGCTTCAATTACTTCTTCGTCTGTAGCGTTTTCTTTACCAAATTTGATATTGTTTTTAATCGAATCTGAAAATAAGAACGCGTCTTGAGGAACCACACCAATGCTGTTTCTTAAATCAAATAAATTCAAATCACGAATATCAACACCGTCAATGGTTATTTTTCCCGAATTTACATCATACAAGCGACTAATTAGTGATAAAATAGAAGATTTCCCCGAACCTGTTTTTCCAATAATAGCTAATGTTTGCCCTTTGTCTAATGTGAAATTCACATTTTTCAGCGCCACAATATTAGTATCCTCATACGTAAAACCAACATTTTCAAATGCTAAAATTCCATCAATTGGAGTAGCATTAGGGTTTGTGTTTTGTATTTCGGGTTCAATATCTAAGAATTCATTGATTCGTTTCTGTGAGGCTTCTGCTTCCTGAACCATAGATGAAACCCAACCTAAAGAGGCAACAGGCCAAGTTAGTAGATTGACGTACAAGATAAATTCGGCAATAATACCAATATTTGAAATCGTACCGTCAATATACATCATTCCACCAAAATAGATGACAACCAAATTACTAACTCCAATCAAAGCCATCATCAAGGGGCCAAAAAACGAATTTATTTTCGCCAAACTCATACTTTTTGCCCGACTCTCTTCTGATAATGTTTCTACATTAACTTGTTGTTTTTCTTCTAAAGAATAGGCTTTTATGACACGAATACCTGAGAAAATTTCTTGTGAAAAAGTAGATAAGTTGGATAAATTCTGTTGGAAAATGGTACTTCTTTTATTAATTTCTTTACTTAACTTAAAAATCGCATACGATAAAAAGGGCAACGGTAGTAACGTATAAAGAGTCAACCTCGGAGAAACATTATACATATAACCAATTACAAAAGTGAAACGAATAAATGTATTTATGGAATACATCACGGCTGGACCCACATACATCCGGACTTTTCCAACGTCTTCACTGATTCGGTTCATTAAATCACCCGTTCTGTTTTTTTTGTAAAAATCTTGTGTAAGCACTTCATAATGACGGAAAACTTCATTTTTTAAGTCAAATTCAATCAAGCGCGACATTACAATTAAAGTTTGACGCATCAGGAAAGTTAAAATTCCAGCAATTAATGTCGTCACTACTATTAGAATTATATTCTCTAATAAATCGCTTGCAATGGCCGTTTTGTCAACTAATGCATTGGCTTTCATAGACTCTTCAATAGCTTTGAAAGATTTACTAATTAGTTTTGGTGTGAAAAGCATAAAAATCTGCGCAACGATGGTAAATATAATACCAAATAGGAAACGGTATTTATATTTTACGAAATATTTATTTAAATGTTGGAGTTCCTTCATAGGTTAGAGAATCGGAAAAGTTTTTATTTTATTTAATTGTTAAAAAAGTATAGGAATGTAAATTTACATATCATCAGATATCATGTAATAAATTATTATATTACTAAATTAAAGCAAATTTATTGCAATGTTTTGAATTAAACAGTAATTTCGCCCCGTCTTTTTAATAAAGTCATAAATCATTTAATAAGTCACAACTATGATTACAGAAGTATTAAAACCAAGTGAATTACATAAAATTGACCCTGTTTTTGGTCAGATGTCATTTGACAATCACGAACAAATTGTTTTTTGTAACGACAAATATACTGGTTTAAAAGCAATAATTGGTATTCACAATACCGTTTTAGGTCCCGCTTTAGGTGGAACAAGAATGTGGAATTATGCCAATGAATGGGAAGCGTTAAATGACGTTTTACGATTGTCTCGTGGAATGACATTTAAATCAGCTATTTCGGGTTTAAACCTTGGTGGTGGAAAAGCCGTTATCATCGGTGATTCTAAAATTGACAAGACTCCAGAAATGATTAAGAAATTTGGTGAATATGTGAATTCACTAAGCGGAAGATACATTACTGCTGAAGACGTTGGAACTACAACGGAAGATATGGATAACATCAAAAGTGTAACCAATTTTGTAACAGGTATTTCTGAAAGTAAAGGTGGTTCTGGAAATCCGTCTCCTGTAACTGCATATGGTGTTTATATGGGAATGAAAGCGGCTGCAAAATTTCAATTTGGTACGGATAACCTAAGCGGGAAGAAAATTTTAGTTCAAGGAATTGGACACGTCGGAGAAACTTTAGTGCAGCACTTGACAAACGAAGGAGCTATCGTTAAGATTACCGATTTAAACCAGATGCGTTTGCAAGAAGTGAGTGCTAAATATGGTGCTACCATTTTTGGTGGTGCTGATTTATACAGTGCTAATGTAGATATCTATTCGCCTTGTGCGTTAGGTGCAACAATTAATGACGAAACAATCAATAGACTTAAGGCTAAAGTTATTGCTGGAGCGGCTAATAACCAACTTGCAAATGATGCTGTTCATGGTCAGATTTTAAAAGATAAAGGAATTGTTTATGCACCAGATTTTTTAATTAATGCAGGTGGAATTATTAACGTTTACGCAGAAATCGTAGGTTATGATAGTGCTGAAGCAATGAGAAGAACTGAAAACATTTACAATACCACATTAGAAATTTTAAATTTCGCAAAAGAAAGCAATATAACGACTCAAGATGCAGCAATGCGATTGGCTCAAAAACGTATTGACGAAAGAAAAAAAGAAATCGCATCGAAATAAGAAGCATTTTCAATAATATTATTTATTTTTGCAAAGCGAAAGAACACTCTTTCGCTTTGTTAATTTTATAAAAGTTCTTATCCGTGCTAAACAGAAGACATATCCGTGTGAAAGTAATGCAGTCCATCTATGCATTACATCAAAGCCAATCTGGCGATCTTGAAAAAGAAGAAAAGTTTTTATTCTACAGTTTAGAAAGTATTCAAGATTTATACCTTGTGATGATTTCAACATTGACGGAATTAAAAAAAATGGAAGAAGTCTTTTTGCACAAATCCAGCAAAAAACATTTGGTTACTTCTGAAGAGCGAAATCCCAACAATAAGTTTATTAAGAATAAGGTTATTCAATTACTGGCTGATAGCAATCATTTGACGATTTCCCTAGAAAACAGAAAAATTGATAATTGGGAAGTGCACGATGATTATATTCAACTTTTATTAAAATTGATTAAAGAAAGCGATTTGTATGCGAAGTACATGTTAAATCGTGAAAATGATTTTGAGGAAGACAAACAGTTCGTTATCGATGTTTTTACTGAAATTATTGTTCCAAATGAGAAGTTATATGATTATTTAGAAGATAATAAATTAACTTGGGTTGATGATGTTCCATTGGTAAATACAGAGATAATAAAACAGTTAAAAGGAATTAAAGAAAATTCTGAAATAAGAATGCCGCGTTTATATAAAGATGTTGATGATAAAGATTTTGCAAAAAACCTTTTTAGAAAAACAGTTTTGAACGAAAAAGATTTGGCTCAGAAATACATCGATAAAACACCGAATTGGGATACAGAACGTATCGCAGAAGTGGATACCATTATTTTGAAAATGGCAATCTGTGAATTCTTGAAATTTCCGTCAATTCCAGTAAAAGTAACTATTAACGAATATTTAGAGGTCGCTAAAGAGTATTCCACTCCTAAAAGCAGTATTTTTATCAACGGAATTTTAGACAATTTAGTAAAAGAATTTCAAGCAAATGAAACCCTTTTAAAAACGGGTCGAGGTTTAATGTAAAATTTAAAAACAATGAATTACAAATCAATTAGTTTAGCTTTGATAGCTACAATAGCATTAGTTTCTTGTAAAAAAGAAGTTGAAGTTAACAAAGAAATCCAAGGTGCACAAATTGTAACTGAAAAAGTGGAAACGACTCCCGCGGTAGTTAATCCAGATGGAAAATTCGCTAAGATGGATTTTTCTACTTTAGAACATGACTTTGGAACGATTAATGGCGATGATAGAGTAGAAACAGTATTTACATTCACAAATACGGGTGATACAGATCTAATAATTTCTAAAGCACAAGGTTCTTGCGGTTGCACCGTTCCTGATTATCCAAAACAGCCTATAGCTCCAGGAGAAAAGGCAGATATCAAAGTTTCATTTAGCCCAAAAGGGAAAAACGGAATGCAGAACAAAACGGTAACTCTTACAACAAATACTGCTACTGGTACTGAGACGTTAACCATAAAAGCAAATATTGTTAAATAATTAATTTTTTAAAACATAAATAATGGAAGATATAGTTCAGTTTTTACCGTACATTTTAATGATTGGGGTATTTTATTTTTTGATGATTCGTCCTCAACAAAAACGTGCAAAAGCAGAAAAAGAATTTGAAAGCCAACTTAAAGTAGGTGATAAAATTATCACGAAAAGTGGTATTCACGGAAAAATTTCTGAATTAGGCGAAAAAACAATTGTTATTGAAACTATGTCCGGAAAATTAAAAATGGAGCGTTCAGCAATTTCTATGGAGATGAGTGCAAAAATGAATGAAGTTGCAGTTGTTAAAAAATAATTTTGCAACACAATTATAAAGGAACCGAGTTAGAAATAACTCGGTTTTTTTTTACACAATTTTTATAAAAATCGTGCAATAGCTTAATTTGAAAGGAATTCTTCAAAAAATGAATTACCTTCGCATGAATTTAATTTTCACATTATGATTTCAGCCGAAACTACTTTTGCAACCGAATTAGAGACGTATTTCCAGAAATTCAGGAAGAATATTATTGGTATCAATCAAGAATTTACTTCACCTTATGGAACCAAGAAAATCGTTTATACAGATTGGACGGCAAGTGGAAGGTTATATCAAACAATTGAAAATAAATTAATAAACGATTTTGGTCCTTTTGTAGCAAATACGCATACAGAAACTACGGTATCTGGAACAGCTATGACAATGGCTTATCATCACGCTCGAAAGATTATTAAAAATCACTTGAATGCGAATTCAGACGATATTTTAATTACTGATGGAACAGGAATGACGGGTGTAATTAATAAATTTCAACGTATTTTAGGGCTGAAAATTCCTGAAGATTTAAAGGATTTTGTTCAGATTCCACAAGAAAAACGACCGGTTGTATTCATCACTCACATGGAACATCATTCGAATCAAACAACTTGGTTAGAAACGATTGCCGATGTTGTAATAGTTCCTTCTTGTGAAAAAGGTTTGTTTTGCATGGATAATTTTGCAACACTTTTAGCACTATATGAAAACCGAAGTGTCAAGATTGCATCGGTTACTGCTTGTTCAAATGTTACGGGAATCAAAACACCTTTTCATGCTATTGCAAAATTAATGCATCAAAATAATGGACTTTGTTTCGTGGATTTTGCTTGTTCCGCACCTTACGTAAAAATTGACATGCATCCCGAAGATTCAGAAGCCTATTTAGACGCTGTTTTCTTATCACCACATAAATTTTTGGGAGGACCTGGAACTTCTGGTGTTTTAATTTTTAATAAAAAATTATACAAAAATATAGTTCCTGATAATCCTGGAGGAGGTACCGTTAGTTGGACAAATCCATGGGGAAAACATAAATATCTGGATAACATTGAAGATAGAGAAGACGGTGGAACTCCCGGTTTTCTGCAAGTTATTAAAACGGCTTTAGCAATTCAGTTGAAAGAGGAGATGGGAATTGATAACATTTTAAGTCGGGAACAGGAAATTGTAGATTTAGTTTTTGAGCAGTTTAAGTCCATTTCAAATTTAAATATTTTAGCTGGTGAGCATCAAAATAGGTTAGGAGTAATATCGTTTTACATTGACGATTTACATTTTAACTTAGGAGTAAAAATGTTGAACGACCGATTTGGGATTCAAACACGAGGCGGTTGTAGTTGTGCAGGAACCTATGGTCACTATTTATTGCATGTTGATGAAGAACAATCCAATACATTGACTTCAAAAATTGATTCTGGAGATTTGATGTTGAAACCAGGCTGGATCAGAATGTCTATACATCCTACCACTAGCAGTGCTGAAATCCTGTTTGTATGTGATGCAATTAGAGCACTTGCGGAACATCATAAAGAATGGGCAACGGATTATAATTACAATACTTCCACTAATGAATTTGTGCACAAACAGGCAACTGCTTTTGAGAAAAATCTAGTTGAAAGCTGGTTCTCATAAGTCAAATTTTTTGCGAAAGTTTTATTGATGAAATTTATCTAATTTTAAAACTATTCAGTCTTTAAAAGAAATGACGAATTGAGTTCCTTCATTCACTTTACTTTGAACTGAGATGTGACCACCCAAACTAGTAATATGATTTTGTACTAAATAGAGTCCAATTCCTCTACTGTCTACATGATTGTGAAATTTTTCATGCAAACCAAAGATCTTATCTTTCACAACTTCCATGTCAAACCCGAGACAATTATCAGCAAAAACCAGTTGATTGATTCCATCAGTCACTCGAGAAGTAACCGTAATTATAGGGTTCACACCAGGACGAGCATACTTAATCGAATTAGTAATTAAATTCAGAAACAAGCTATCCATATAAGCTCTATTAAAAAGCACCTTTTCCAGTATAGAAAAATCAGATTCAATAATTGCATTCGAGTCATCAATCAACGAATTAATCGAAAGTAAAACCGCCTCGAGCGACATATTGAAGTTAATGGTTTCTATTTTAATATCTGAGGTATCCCGATGGACTAATACATCAAGATTTTTATTTAAAGCATCTTTAAGATTTTCACTGGTGGTTTCCAGCATTTTAAACAATTGTCGGGTCTCAGTATCTTTAATTTTGGATTTATCTAAAAGACTAAAAATGGATATTAAATTATTTACTGGTGATCTTAAATCATGTGAGTTGGTATAACTCAATTGCTTTAGTTCCTTATTTATTCTTGTAAAATTAATCAGTAATGAATTACGTTCTTCTTCCAAAACTTTTTTATGCGTGATATTTTTAGCAATTGCATAAATTAATTGATCGTCACTGTTGGGCATAGAAGTCCATGCAAGCCATACCACTTCGCCCTTTTTAGTTACATATCGATTTTCGAAGTTTTGCAAAGGACTATTTTTAGTTAATTCTCCGCGAACGGTTGCAGTAATGTTTTTATCTTCCTTATAGATAAATTCACTGATAGGTTTTGATAGTAATTCTGCTTCTGAATAACCTAATAATTTAGAAACTGAAGGATTAATTTTTTTAAAGTAACCATCAAAACCAGCAATGCACATTAAATCTGGGGAAACTTCAAAAAAATATTTGAATATGCCATTGTCTTCTAATTTCATAAGTGAAAAATCAATTTTTAATTGTAACGAAGGATAAAATGTAATTTTCTACAATATAGTAGTTAGTAATAGATTCGTGCAAGTTTAGTAAGAAAAATTTCATCAGTTTTTTCTATAAGGTTTCAAATTCAGCATAATAGAAAAAAGGACTTGTAAATAATCTTACAAGTCCTATATTTGAAACAATCAATAAATTAGGATTACTGATTTCTAAAAATCAGTTTCCCGTCAAAGGAGTCAAGTAGAATGGTACTGTCCGTTGAAATTTGATTACTCAAAATTTCTTTAGAAAGTGGATTCAAAACATCGCGTTGAATCACTCTTTTTACGGGTCGTGCACCAAATTCGGCATCAAAACCTTTCTCAGATAAGTAAGCAACCGCATCTGGAGTTGCATCGAAGGTGATTCCTTGTTGAGCTAACATTTTACTCACCGATTTAAGTTGTAATCCTACAATTTTTTGGATATTGCTTTTCGAAAGTGGAGTGAACATCACAATTTCGTCAATTCTATTAATGAATTCAGGACGAACAGTTTGCTTTAACAAAGCTAAAACTTCAACTTTAGCCGCTTCAGTTGCTGCTTCAATCCCGCTTTTTATGTTTTTCTCTTCAAATTTCTCTTGAATAATGGCGCTTCCCATATTGGAAGTCATTATAATAATACAGTTTTTAAAATCAGCCAATCGTCCTTTATTGTCTGTTAATCGACCTTCATCTAGAACTTGTAATAAGATATTAAACGTGTCTGGATGTGCTTTTTCTATTTCATCTAAAAGAATAACTGAATACGGTTTTCTCCGAACCGCTTCTGTCAATTGACCGCCTTCATCATAACCCACATAACCCGGAGGTGCTCCAACTAAGCGACTCACGCTGTGTCTTTCCTGATATTCACTCATGTCAATTCGCGTCATCGCATTTTCATCATCGAAAAGATATTCTGCTAAAGCTTTCGCTAGTTCCGTTTTTCCAACTCCAGTCGTTCCTAAAAATAAAAAGGTTCCAACAGGTTTTTTTAAATCTTGCAAACCTGCACGACTTCGTCTTACTGCGTCCGAAACAGCTGTAATCGCTTCTTCTTGACCTACAACTCTTTGATGTAATTCGTTTTCTAAATTCAACAGTTTTTCGCGTTCGCCCTGCAGCATTTTCATTACCGGAATTCCAGTCCATTTGGCTACTACTTCTGCAATATCTTCGCGAGTAACTTCTTCTTTTATAAGTGAATTTTCATTTTTATTTTCACCCAGTTCTTTCTGCAAAAGGTCTAAACGTTCTTGCGTTTCCTTCATTTTTCCGTAACGAATTTCGGCTACTTTTCCGTAATCTCCATCACGTTCGGCTTTTTCAGCTTCAAATTTTAAATCTTCAATCTCTGTTTTAACGGTTTGAATTGAATCTACAAACTCTTTTTCGGTTTTCCACTTAGTGAAAATTTCGTTTCGGTCTTCTTTTAAATTCGCTAAATCTAAATGTAAACCTTTCAGTTTGTTTTCGTCTTTTTCACGTTTAATAGCTTCAATTTCAATTTCCAACTGCATAATTTTACGATCCAGTACATCTAATTCTTCTGGTTTTGAATTGATTTCCATTCGTAATTTAGAAGCGGCTTCGTCCATTAAATCAATTGCTTTGTCTGGCAAAAACCGATTGGTAATATATCGTTGTGAAAGTTCAACAGCTGCAATAATCGCATCATCTTTGATTCGGACTTTATGGTGTGTTTCGTATTTTTCCTTAATTCCTCGCAAAATAGAAATCGCACTTTCTGTGTCGGGTTCGTCCACTACAATTTTCTGGAATCTTCGTTCTAATGCCTTGTCTTTTTCAAAATATTTTTGATATTCATCTAAAGTAGTTGCACCAATCGCTCGTAGTTCACCTCTTGCCAAAGCTGGCTTCAAAATATTTGCTGCATCCATTGCACCATCGCCACCTCCCGCACCAATTAAGGTGTGAATTTCATCGATGAATAAAACAATGTCGCCTTCAGCCGAAGTCACTTCTTTCACCACCGATTTTAAGCGTTCTTCAAATTCACCTTTATATTTTGCACCTGCAATTAAAGCACCCATATCTAACGAAAAAATAATTTTATCTTTTAGATTATCAGGCACGTCTCCGTCTACAATTCGGTGAGCTAAACCTTCAGCAATTGCAGTTTTTCCAACGCCAGGTTCACCAACAAGCATTGGATTATTTTTCGTTCTTCTCGTCAAAATTTGCAAAACACGCCGAATTTCTTCGTCACGACCAATTACGGGATCTAGTTTTCCATTTTTCGCTAATTCATTTAGATTTTTAGCATATTTATTCAATGAATTATAGGTTTCTTCAGCTGATTGAGAAGTGACTCGTTCTCCTTTCCGCAACTCGTCAATGGCTGTTTCAAGACCTTTCTTGGTAACTCCTTGGTCTTTTAAAGCTTGAGCTATTTTACTTTTGGAGCCAAAAATAGCTAGGATTAAATGTTCGATTGACACGTATTCATCACTTCCTTTTTTAGCGATAATTTCGGACTCATTTAGCGTTGTATTTGCGTCACGAGATAAGGTAATAGTTCCTCCTGAAACTTTGGGAAATGATTCAATCATTTTATTCAATATTTGCTTGAATAAATCGACGTTAACATTTAGTTTCTTTAGTAGGTAAGGAGCGACATTTTCATCAACTTCAAAAATAGCTTTTAAAATGTGTTCATTCTCAATTTGTTGCTGACCATTTTCTTGCGTTAACATTTGAGCTTTCTGAATCGCCTCCTGTGATTTGATTGTAAAATTGTTAATGTTCATATGTTGTGTCTTATATTTAAAGATTATTTATTTAACTTTGATTATAGGAGGTCAATTTGCATTCCATAGTAAAATTAGTGACATTTCGCTATTATTTAATTTGAATTTAACGACAAATTGGCATAAAAACTGACAAAATGGGTATATTTAAAGGAATGTTTGGAAAAAGTGAAGAAAAATCAAGTTCAAAATTACAGTGGAATTATTTAGAATCAATGGAAGATTTGGACGCTGCTGAACAACTTTCAAAGGAGAAAACGGTTGTTTTATTTAAACACAGTACCCGTTGCAGCATCAGTCGTTTTGTATTAAAACAGTTCGAGAATACATACGATATTCCACAAGAAGATATGGAGCTTTATTTTTTAGACTTGATAGAATACCGACCCATTTCAAACGAAATTGCGCAACGTTTTGGTGTTACCCATCAATCACCTCAAATGGTTGTTGTGAAAGACGGAAAGACAATTTATGATGCGTCACATGACAGCATTGACGCAGAATCATTGAAGCGATTTGTTTAGAAAATTTTAAAAAAAATCTCCCAAACTACTTGTTAGAATGGGAGATTATTATTTAATGTATTTCGTAGAATTTAAAGGCTCTTTTCAAGTGTCTTTATTTCTCCATATCCAAAAAGATGGTCTTCTTTAATCATTTCCGCAATTCCTGTTGGTAGCATAGCTTCCCAGCCTGGGTTTCCTTTGCTGATCATTTTCAGAACTTCTCGCGAGAATATTTGTAAATTTTTGTCATCAACTTCCTCAATATCAATTACTTTACCGTTAAATTTAAAGAATTTATATAATTCCTTCATTCGTGGATGCACTTTTAAATTTTCAGAATTGATTAATGTTCCATCTTCATCTTCCATAGGGTACAAAAACACTTTTAAATCGCGGTAAAATAATTTTCCAAAAGCTTCAAGAATTCCTCCGCTTAAATGACGATAATATTTTTCGTCAAAAATATCAATAAGATTGTTAACTCCCATGGCCAGACCCATTCGAGCCTTGGTATAATTAGAGAAATATTCAACTACTTTATAGTATTCTTGGAAATTTGAAATCATTACGGTATGGCCAAGTGAACATAAAAGTTCGGCTCGATCCATAAAATCACGCTCGTCAATTTCTCCTTCCGAGCGAAGGTTTGAAAGTGTAATTTCAAAAATAACCAAGGTGTTTTCCTCTTCCACTTTGTTTTCCTGAATAAACATTTTGAATGATTTCTCATACATGTCAATATTTACCTTGGTAACTGGACGGAAACTTCCTCTTAATGCAAGAATATTCTTCTTGTATAGAATAGAAGCAGGCAAAATATTATGTCCATCAGGATTAAACATTACTGCGTCAGTCATTCCATTTTTAACCAATTGTAAACTCATCAAACGATTGTCAACATCAGTAAAAAGTGGCCCTGAAAAATTTATCGTGTCAATTTCCAACTGGTCTTTGTCCAAATGATCATATAAATAGCGTAATAATTTTTTAGGATCATTATATTTATAAAAAGCACCGTAAATTAGATTTACCCCTAAAATACCTAGCGTTTCTTGTTGCAACCGAGCATCCATTTCTTTAAAACGAATGTGGATAATTATTTCATTATATTCTTGATCGGCGTCTAATTGGTAACGAATTCCAACCCACCCATGGCCTTTAAATTGCTTTGCGAAATCAATTGTAGCAACAGTATTTGCATAACTAAAAAACATTTTATGTGGATGTTTTTCGCGATTTAAACGAGCTTCAATTAAATTTACTTCGTGCGAAAGCATTTTTTTCAAACGACTTTCCGTTACATAACGACCGTCCGATTCTATTCCATAAATAGAATCGCTAAAATCTTTGTCGTAAGCGGACATTGCTTTCGCTATGGTTCCTGATGAACCACCCGTTCTAAAAAAATGTCTAACAGTTTCCTGTCCAGCACCAATTTCGGCAAAAGTACCGTAAATGTTTTCGTTCAAATTAATTCGAAGTGCCTTGTCTTTTATAGAAGGAATTTGTTCGATGACTTTATCACCTTTCAATATTATTTCAGTATCCATGAAAATAAGTTGCATTTTAGTAAGTACAAAGTTAACAAAATAGGGCATCAAAGAACGATTTTTATCTTATTTTTGTAAAAAAATTATTTCTTTTGAACGTTTATTTTTTAGGTACCGGAACTTCTCAAGGCATTCCTGTTATTGGATGCGACGACGCTGTATGCAAAAGTGCTGATCCGAAAGACAAAAGGCTTCGTGTATCGATTTGGGTGTATGATGAAAATTTTTCAGTTGTCATTGATTGTGGCCCTGACTTCCGCTATCAAATGTTGAAATCCGGTTGTTTAAAAATGGACGCAGTGCTCTTTACACATGAACACGCTGATCATACGGCAGGACTTGATGATATTCGACCGTTCTATTTCAAACAAGGAGATATTCCTTTATATGGTCATCCACGGGTTTTGGAAAATTTAGCAAATCGTTTTGATTATATTTTTAGAACCGAAAATAAGTACCCAGGTGCTCCATCCGTTTTACCAATGGCAGTTGACAAAGACGAACCATTTTTAGTTAAAAACCAAAAAATTGTTCCGATAAATGCTTCTCATGGTGGTTTACAGGTATTTGGATACCGCATTGGAGACTTTGCGTATTTAACAGATGTTAAAACGATGGAAGATTCAGAAATCGAAAAAATTAAAGAAGTCAAAGTATTGGTTATTAATACTTTGAGAAAAGAATTTCATCCAACGCATTTTAATTTAGAGGAGGCTCTAGGTTTTATTAAAAAAGTGAATCCTGGAAAAACATTTTTGACACATATTAGCCATAACTTCGGGCTGCACGAAGCCATTCAAAATGAACTTCCCGAGAATGTATTCTTGGCTTTTGACAATTTAGAAATTACTATTTAATTATATTTTATGAAAAAATCGCTTTTATTATACCTTTTTATTTTGGCGCTATTGTTTAACGTCTTTACTTATGCCTATTTCACAAAAGACCAGAAATTTGAGAAAGAACGCTACGTGAAATTGGATAAGAAATTACACGACTCCATCAATATCATGGGTAACGATTTATTTGACGCTAATTATTTTTCATTAGAAACCAATCAAAATGCACAAGATTATTTTGAAAATAAAGCGACAGGCGAAATTTTAGACTACCGCAAATTGATTCCTTTTGTGAAAGACCAGCTGATTTCTTTCAACGACAAGCCAGAAGGAAATCCGTATACGGGGTTTGAGAAATTAAATGAAAGAAAATTTATCATTAATAAAGCAAAAGTTTTAAACCATCGTTGGATTATTGCCGATTTTAACGATGGAACTATTTGGGGAGAAGCAATTATTAAATATTTTATTAACGATGATAAGACGGTTTCATTTGAAACTGCTGAAACTGTTATTTATACAAAACGCTAAACAAAAAGTTCCTAAATGGAACTTTTTGTTTTTTCTAACCAATTTTTCAAATCAATAAAGTTTTGCGGAGTAACTCCATGACCTACGGGATATTCTTTGAAAGAATTTGGAATATGTAAAGAATCCAAAATTCCCGGTGCTTTTTTTGCCCAATCTACAGGAATCACTTGATCAACTGAACCGTGAGAAACAAACATTTGCAGATTTGAAAAATTATTGTTTTTATAATTTTCCACAATTATTTCTTCATTTAAATAACCACTTAAAGCTACAACGCGTTGTACTTTTTCGGGGTAGGAAAGTGCTATTGAATAACTTAAAATAGTTCCTTGACTAAAGCCCAATAAGGTTACTTGTTCTGGATCAATAGGGTAGTTTTTAATTAATTCGTCAATGAAATTAGCAATTAAATCACGAGATTCCATCGCTTGATCGTGGTCAGAAAATTTATTTTCATTGGCATCAAAATTAATCGCATACCAAGCATAACTTCCATATTGTAAATCATAAGGTGCTCTTGCAGAAATTACATAATATTCTTCAGGTAATTCACTCGCAAACGAGAATAAATCTTGTTCATTGCTTCCGTAACCGTGTAATAATAGGATTAGTGGATTTTTATCTGTTTTTATTTTTGGCTCTCGAATGAGGTATTCTAATGATAGTTTCATGCTTAATTTTTGGATTTAAATAGTTTTTGATACAAAGGACCAACAATCGGAACTAGTCTTTTTTTACCTTCTAAAGCGCCTAAAAAACCATACATCCAAAGTACAAAAATGAATACCCAAAATGCTGAAGTTATCATCCAACTATTAAAATATCCGATTATGTAACCAAACGCAAAAAATGTTATAAAAATTCCCAACGCTTGACGAATATGAAATGCAGCAAAATCATTTTTCCTTTCACT
The DNA here is from genome assembly GCF_050908145.1 of Flavobacterium sp. SM2513. Classification (GTDB taxonomy): domain Bacteria; phylum Bacteroidota; class Bacteroidia; order Flavobacteriales; family Flavobacteriaceae; genus Flavobacterium. Next base: position 2,850,695 of record NZ_CP194228.1, read on the forward strand.
ATTCATTGTAAAAGCGATAATTGTCCCTATAATAGTGATGTAGCTTATTGTTGCTATTTTTTTTCCTTCTTGAATTGTTTCCATATTTAAGCTAAAACTAATTTTTGATTGTTATAAATTCCGTAGACTTTTCCTTTTAATTCTGTTCCAAGAAAGGCCGAATTTTTTGATTTTGATAGTATATTTTCTTTTGTAAAAACGTAATTTTCTGATGTTGAAAATAACGTAATGGTTGCAGGTTTATTGATTTCAATTGTATTTTTATTTTGTAAAAACAATTGTCGTCCGGCAGTTAATTTTTCAACAATAACGTCTAAAGGAAGAACTGTCATTAATGCTCCAAAAGCAGACTCTAATCCGATAGTTCCATTTTTTGCCAAATCAAATTCCATCTTTTTATGTTCAATATCGATAGGATTATGGTCGGAAGTAATGACATCAATTGTCCCATCTTTTACGGCTTCAAGCAAAATTTTTCTGTCAGATTCAATCCTTAATGGAGGCGAAACTTTAAATCGTGTATCAAATGTTTCCAATTTTTCATCCGTCAATACCAAATGGTGAACAGAAACACTACATGTTATTTGTAAACCATCGGCTTTAGCTTCTCGAATCAATTGAGCTGATTTTGCTGTTGAAATGGTTGGAATATGTAACTTTCCACCAGTATACTCAAGGATAAAAAGATTTTTAGCAATCTGTAATTCTTCGGCTAAAGCAGGAATCCCTTTTAATCCCAAACGTGTTGAAACAATTCCTTCATTCATAACTCCTGAACCTTTAATATTGGGCTCTTGAGAAAAGGCGATAACCAAACCATCGAAGTCATGTGCATATTGTAATGCAATTTTCAACAAATTGACATTATCAATATTTCTATTATAATCGCTAAAAGCTATAGCTCCAGCATTTTTCATATCATATAACTCGGCTAAATCTTTTCCTTCGCTGTTTTTGGTCAAAGCGCCAATTGGAAATAAATCAGTTGCAAAACCAGTTGCTTTTGTTTTTACAAAATTAATTTGCGATTGATTGTCGGTAATAGGTGAGGAGTTGGGTTGCAAAGCGACTCCGGTAAACCCACTTTTTGCAGCAACATTTAATCCATTTGTAATGGTTTCTCGGTCTTCAAAACCAGGTTCGCCAAAACAAACACTCGAATCAAACCAACCTTGCGAAACGTGTAAATCCTCTAATTCAATTTCTTGAAAATTGCTTTTATTTTCTAGATTTTTTCCAATATTTTTAAAAATGCCATCCGCTATTTCAACATCCACAATTTGATTGTGAAAAGAGCTTTTAGCATCAATTATTTTAGCTTTTCGTAGGATTAGATTCATTTTACAAATTTTTGAATAAACAATTCCGTGATTAAAAAAAGTAAGGTTAAAATGGCAAACCACTTCCAAATTTCATTGTTGGTTCGGTCGGTTTGTAAGGTGTCAATGATTGATTCTATAGTATTTTCAACTTTATATTTGCTTAAATCTGTTATTGGATTATCTAAATTACTTTCAGTTCGTGGATAATTAAAACTAATGTTTTGCAGAATTTTTTCATTTTGAAAAACACCATAATTTCCAGCAATTTCTGGGGCGTTGTCAAATGTCATTTGCACTTTATTATTCGAAATTTGTTGCGAAGGTACAAATTCAATTGCATCAGCCGAAGTGCTTTGTCTTACTTTTAAAATTTCATCTTTCTGAAGTTGAGCATCGATAGTCAATGGATTTTCAACACCAATATGCATTGCAGAAATTCCCGAACGATTGGTGTTTTGTGCCATATTATAAAAGGTAGGAACTATCAATGGTGAATTTTGAAAATTACTATTTTCCTTATTCAAAGCCGCTGAAAACACATATACTTTTCCGATTGCAGTTAAAAAAGGTGTTTCATCTTCAAATTTTAAAACAGGTGCAGAAGTAGTGCTCATTTGAAAATACTGATTGACACTTGGAAATTGAAAATTAGTCACATTTTTTTCAAAAACGTTCTTATATAAAGGATGTGAAAAAGATATTTTTGTAATCAATTTTTTAGCATTTTCAACTTTAGAAAACCGAATAGTTCCAATGTGTTTTAGCCAATTATTAAGTTCCTCAGTATTTGTTCCTGAAGATGGAATGACAATCACTGAACCGTCTTTTTTCGCAAAATCAGTCAAGGTAGTTTGTAATGCTTGTGGGATTTCAGACAGCTCATTCAAAATAATAACTTCTTGCTTTTCAAGTAAATTATAGTTTAAAGCATTTAATTCAACATTTGAGTAATTGAATTCATTCACATTGTAAATTTTAGATAAAAATTTACTTTTATCCAATGAACCAATACTCAAAACATTGATTTTTTTAGGTTCGGAAATACTGAAAAACAATTCATTATCGTAAGTCAAACCATTATCTTCAATGGAGGCATACCCATTAAATGCTTGTTTGGGAAGTGTGAAAAACGCTACTTTTTTATTGGTGTCGAACTTTACAACTGATTTGGCAATAAGCTTATTTTCATTGTAAATTCCCAATGGAATCTCAGCTTTTTCTAAATCGTAATTCGTCAGTTGGAACCCAATTTCATAGAATTTGTCGGTTGTTTCCTTAATGAAAACACTGTCAATGGAAATGTTATTTTTCTTTTCCGCTTTTACAGGAACTAGAAACGTGTTGAATTCCTTGTCTATTTTTTCTAAAGCATTTGCATCTGCATTTACAAAATCTGAAATGATGATAACGTCTTTTTGATACGGAGTCTTTTTAGATTTTATTTGCGAAAGCACTTGATTTAAAGAAAATTCAGAAGAACTGTAATTCAAATTCTGAATTTCTTTCTGAACCGATTTTATATCTGTGTTCCAATAATTTTCAGAAGAAGTAATGAGTGAAAAATTTTGGTTTTCGGGAATGTGTTGCTGCAAATCTTCTAAAACACGTTTCAATAACGGACCTTTCTGACCTTGAGCTTGCATACTAAACGAATTGTCTACTACTATATAGGTTTCGTTTGTAACTGCTTTCGAGTCTTTGGCTTCAAAAAAAGGTTGCGCAAAAGCAAAAATTAAAGCGGTTAAAATCAGTAAACGTGTTGCTAATAAAAGCCATTTTTTAATCTGCGAACTTTTTCGGGTTTGAAGGCTAAGTTCTTTTAAAAACTGAACGTTGGTAAAATATTCTTTCTTAAAACGTCGCAATTGGAAAAGGTGAACCAAAATTGGAATAAGCAACAAGAAGAGAAAGTAAAGAATTTCGGGATGTTTGAACTGCATTCTAATTTTAGTTTACTCAAATGGATTATTTCAGAAAAGCAACTGAATTTTTCTTTGTCAAAAATACTACTTTTTATTTTGTAGCCTTGTAAAATAGTTTTAAAATCATAAAAAGTACAAACTTATGTATTTATAGTCATTTAACACTGTATAAATTTGGCGAAAGCCGATATCATATTATATAAGGTGACATTTTTACTGATTAACAAATAGAAGGTTTGTCTTATAATTTCACTATTTGAAAATTAAACAAAGATTAAAATGTCATCTTGTCAGCTATTTAATGCTTGTAAATCAATGTAACTGACAATTTATAAGTTTATTTCCAATGGCACAATGATTGCTTTTGAGTGGATAATAAAAAAAATTATAAATTAAATTAATATAATAATGGGTAAAATAATTGGTATTGACTTAGGAACAACGAATTCATGTGTGTCTGTAATGGAAGGTAGTGAAGCAGTTGTAATCCCTAACTCAGAAGGAAAAAGAACAACACCATCGATCATTGCATTTGTAGAAGGTGGCGAAATTAAAGTGGGAGATCCTGCAAAAAGACAAGCAGTAACTAATCCTACCAAAACAATCGCTTCTATCAAACGTTTTATGGGACACACTTTTGCTGAAACTACAGGTGAAGCAAAAAGAATGTCGTACAAAGTAGTAAAAGGAGACAACAATACACCTCGTGTGGATATTGACGGTCGTTTATATACAGCACAAGAATTGTCAGCAATGACTCTTCAAAAAATGAAAAAAACAGCTGAAGACTATTTAGGTCAAACAGTTACTGAAGCAGTTATTACTGTTCCTGCTTACTTTAATGATGCACAACGTCAAGCTACGAAAGAAGCGGGTGAAATTGCAGGTCTTAAAGTAATGCGTATCATCAATGAGCCAACTGCAGCTGCACTTGCTTACGGATTAGATAAAAAAGGTTCAGACCAAAAAATTGCTGTTTACGATTTAGGTGGTGGTACTTTTGATATTTCTATCCTTGAATTAGGAGACGGAGTTTTTGAAGTATTGTCTACAAATGGAGATACACACTTAGGTGGAGATGATTTTGACCATGAAATTATTGACTGGTTAGCAAAAGATTTCTTAGCTGAAGAAGGTATTGACTTACGTTTGGATCCAATGTCATTGCAACGTTTGAAAGAAGCTGCTGAAAAAGCGAAGATTGAATTATCTTCTTCTTCAGAAACTGAAATCAACTTGCCATACGTTACAGCTACGGCTTCAGGACCAAAACACTTAGTTAAAAAATTATCTCGTTCTCAGTTCGAAAAATTAACTGATTCTTTAGTAAAACGTTCTATGGAGCCAGTTGCTAAAGCATTAAAAGATGCAGGTTTATCTGTTTCTGATATTGACGAAGTTATTCTTGTAGGAGGTTCAACTCGTATGCCAAGAATCGCTGACGAAGTAGAAAAATTCTTTGGTAAAAAAGCATCTAAAGGAGTTAATCCTGATGAAGTTGTTGCTATTGGAGCAGCTATTCAAGGTGGAGTTTTATCTGGAGATGTAAAAGATGTATTGTTACTTGACGTTACACCTTTATCTTTAGGTATCGAAACTATGGGTGGTGTTTTGACTAAATTAATCGAGTCTAACACAACTATTCCAACTAAAAAATCACAAGTTTTCTCTACAGCTGCTGATTCTCAACCATCGGTTGAAATTCACGTTTTGCAAGGAGAAAGAGCGATGGCTACTGACAACAAAACAATCGGTCGTTTTCACTTAGACGGTATTCCACCAGCACCAAGAGGAGTTCCTCAAATTGAGGTTACTTTTGATATTGATGCTAATGGTATCATCAAAGTTTCGGCTACTGACAAAGGAACAGGAAAATCTCACGATATCCGTATCGAAGCTTCTTCTGGTTTGACAGCTGACGAAATCGAACAAATGAAAAAAGACGCAGAAGCTAACGCTGGTGCTGACAAATTAGCTCGTGAAAGAGCTGAAAAATTGAACGAAGCAGACTCTATGATCTTTCAAACTGAAAGTCAATTGAAAGAGCTTGGTGATAAATTAACAGACGAGCACAAAGTTGCAATCGAAATGGCTTTAACTGAGTTACGTTTAGCTCATGAAAACCAAGACGTAAATGCTATTCAAACTGCACTTGACAATATCAATGCTGCTTGGAAAACTGCAACGGAAGCAATGTATGCTCAAGGAGATGCAGGACAAGCTCAAGGGGCTCAACCAGAAGCTAACGCTCCAGAAGGTGACAATGTTCAAGACGTTGATTACGAAGAAGTAAAATAAGTTCTAATTAATTAGAATTGTTTTTAATATAAAACCGAGTTAGTAATAACTCGGTTTTTTTATGCGCTAATTTTAATGAAAGAGCCGTTATAAATAGTTTTTAAATATGCATTATTCATTTCTATGCAGCTTTAAAATTGTAACGGGTAGTTTTTTCTTTGACCGCTCTAAAAGTAAACCGTACTTCTTCAACTCTCTATTTATGGTTTGTGGGTCTTCCAGTTGCCACTGTAGGTTGATATCAAAATAGCCATCTAAATTTGTATGGTCTAGAACGGGTATATCTGTAAAATCCTCAATATATTTTACTAGCTCACTTAACTTTCCTCCTTTGGATTTATAAATCAGTCCACCGAAACTTATTTCTGAGTTAGATGATTTCGAATTTTTAAGTATTTTATCAATATCTTTTATTTCATAACAAATTAGAGAGTCTATCGTTTCTTCTATTTTATAACTTAGATTTGAATTCAGAAAGTTTACACTCAATTCTTTCCATGTTAATTCTCGTTCTTGCGAAACCTCTACCGAAAAATTATATAAGTTTTCTTTTTTATAAGGAAAGTCATCCATAGTTAATCCATCTTGAAACAGTAGCCTACTCATCGTTGTATCAAAAAGTGAAAGGTAGAGCCGTATTAATGAACTGTTATTCACTTCTATTCCATTGATATTCCCTAAAATGTTTTTCTTTTCTGAAATACCTGGACTCTTATTGACATCATATCCACTCAAGTAGATTCTGTAATCGGAGTTTGACACTTGCTTAATTGTGTCATACTTCATTTTATAAGCTACCTCAACAAAATCATCTTTTAGCTCGAGTTCAATTACTTTATTATTGAGTATATCTGTGATGACTTCTTTAGTTATTTCCTTCGGATTCGTTATGGCTCTCACAATACCGTGTTGGTCTATTATTAGTGCGTGTGGAATCACTTTGTAAGGAAATACTGCCCGATGGTTGGTGTCCGACACTATCTTCAAATTGCTTTTTGTTACATCAAGAAACTTTTCAAGTCGTACTAAAGGCTCTTCCGAAACAGCGATTACCTCTATTTTAGTGCCAAAATCCTTTTGAAGTTCCTCTAGTTTTCGCATTTCTGCAATGCAAGGGCTACACCATGTTGCCCAAAACTCTAGTACTATAATCTTTCCTTTTAATTTTTTTAAGACTATTGGTTTGGAAGCATTGTTTAAGGTTTTAGTAAACGTGTAATTAGGTACTTGCTGTCCTACTTTTGCAATTTGACCAAATGAAACAAATTGCAGTAGAAACAGGAATGATAAAAGTATTAAGGGTTTCTTTCTCATCAAAAAGTGTTTAAATTCATCATTAAAAACGTTTAAAATAACTAAATAGTACATTCGTTCTACTAAAAACACTTTCTATTTATTTTTAGTGAAGGTTCATGAATCCTAAATAAAATTTCATTAATCGTCTTTCTCAAAGCATCCCTAACACATCTTTCCACTTTTCAGGGTAATAGATGTTAAATTTTTTCTCGTTAGCAATCATTTGTCTAATCAATGTCTTGTTACCTTCTGCATCTCCATTTCCTTCATTTATACTGGCAATTATACTTGCTCTTAGCGTTTCATATGCATCGGCTAGTTCCTCTTTTTTTTTCTCTATTTCTTTGTCTTTTAAAGCATCTAGTTCCTGATTGAGTTTAACTTCCAATATTTGTTCTTCAAAAGCATCAATACTTTCATCAAGAGTTGAAATTTCTGATTCTTCCAGTAGCTCTGATGGCACTTCAGCTTCTACCGTAGCTTTTATTTCTCTAAAAATTTCGGCTTGGTCAAGCAATGGTTGTTCTTGAAGCCAAGTTTTAAAATCCTCCTCATCCAATTTTCCTTCAAGAAGTTGTCTTATTTTTGCACTGTATTTCGTTTTCATCCCTTATTTTATTATCTAATTCAACTTTACATAACCCTCGAAGGGTTTTGAACTCTTCGAGGGTTTTAGTGAAACTGGATGTACTAATTTAGCTGGGAGTTTAAGTTAAGAGAAAAAACCTTAATTTTAACTTATGACAAAAGAGAGAAAAATTTATGACGCAGCGTTTAAAATAAAAGCTGTAGAACTAAGCAATGAACGTTCCAACATAACTGAATTAGCCAGAGAATTAGGTATTCGTGTTAGTATGCTTTATAAGTGGCGTAAGGATTACGATAAGTTTGGTGCTGGTAGCTTTCCTGGTAATGGAATTTTAAAACAAACATCAGAACAAAAACTAATTAGCGAATTAGAGGCAAAGTTGAAAGAAGCTGAATTAGAACGAGATATATTAAAAAAAGCAGTGGGCATTTTTTCCAAGAGCGGTCGATGATATTTGATTTTATTAAAAATCATGCAAAAATATTTCCGATTGAAAAAATGTGTAAAGTTTTAAAAGTCAGCCAAAGTGGCTATTACCGGTGGAAAATCGCTGCCATTTCTAAGCGACTTCAGAAAATGAATGTTTTAAAAGAAAAAATTACATCCCTTTATTTTGAATCCAAACAGCGCTATGGTAGTCCACGAATAACAATGGAATTAAATATTTTAGGGTTTCAGATTTCAAGAATTACAGTTGCAAAATATATGAGAGAACTTGGTTTGAAAAGTAAGTTGAGTAAAAAATTTAAGATTACCACTGATTCTAAACATAATTATTTACTTGTTGAGAATGTGTTAAACAGACAATTTTTGGTTTCTCAGCCATCAAAAGCATGGGTTTCAGACATTACATATATTCACACTAAAGAAGGATTTTTGTATTTAACAACGGTAATGGATTTGTATGACAGAAAAATTATCGGCTGGAGCTTAAGTGATGGAATGAGTACAAATGAAACAACTCTAGCATCATGGAAAATGGCAATTAGAAACAGAAATGTGCAAAATGGATTAATTTTTCATTCTGATCGAGGTGTCCAATATGCTAACAACAAATTTGCAAATGTTTTAGACTCATATAAAGTAACTCGAAGCATGAGTAGAACAGGAAATTGTTGGGATAATGCAGTGGCAGAGAGCTTTTTTAAATCTTTAAAAACGGAATTAATCTACGGCAATAAGCTCATTTCAAAAGAACAAATGAAACTTCAAGTTTTTGAATACATTGAACTCTGGTACAATCAAAAAAGAAGACATTCAGCTTTGAAATACATGACAATAAAGGAATTTAACAATCAATCAAATAATTATAAAAATGTCGCTTAACTTAAACTCCATCTTTTATTTGCATATCCAAACCTTATTTGTAACATCGAACGTCCTTAATTTAGATTCTCATAGTAATTCATCAAAAACTTTCCAGTTTTCAGGGTCATGTATTCCACATAGTTTTTCAGTTGCAATCAATTTTTTAGCAGTTTCTATTAATAATGCTATCGGGGCTTTCTTATTTGTAAATAAAAATATAGTTTGAATTCTTAGTCTAACCAAATCTTCCATCAGTTTTTGCTTTTGAGTCTTGGTATTTTCTTTTTCTATGGCACGCATTTCTTTTGAAAGCTTGTGAGTCAATATTAAATCCTCAAACGCATTTATTTCATTTTCAAATATTTTAGATGCTGCAAATGTAGTTTTATTTACATCATAGCGTTCTTCTATTATCGCTTTCAGTTCTCTTAAAATATCAGGTTGCTCTAAGAAATCAAGCATAGTATACCAATTTTCAAACGTTTCAAAAGATATTTCTTCGTCTAATAAAGCAACTATTTTATCTGTATATTTCGTTTTCATACCTTATTTTTTTATCTAATTCCACTTTACAGAACCCTTGAAGGGTTTTAAATCCTTCGAGGGTTTGATAGCAGTCATTTAAAACATCTCTTTCCAATTTTCAGGGTCGTACATGTCAAATTGTTTTTCCGTTGCAATCAATTTTTCAGCGGTTTCCATTAATAAAGCAATAGGTGCTTTTTTATGAATAAAAAGAAACAAAGTTGCAGCCCGCATTCGGACCAAATCTTCCATTAGTTTTTGCTGCTGTGTTTTAGCACTTTCTTTTTCAATCGAAAGCATTTCAATCGAAAGCTTGTGTGTTAAAACTAAATCTTCAAATGCATCTATTTCAGTTTCAAATTTTTTTGAATCAAAAGCAGTACTGTTTCTTTTTTTATGATAGGCTTCCATTTCAGTTTTAAGTGCCCTTAAAATTTCAGCTTGTTCTAGTAAAGGTTGTTTTAGTTGCCATTTATAAAACGCTTCTTTGCTCATTGTACCCGCTACAAACTTCAAAATTTTATCTGTATATTTCGTTTTCATTCCTTCTTTCTTAATTTAACTTAATCCTGCCAAATCCTCGGAGGGTTTTTACACCGTCGTGGTTTGCCGTTACTTCAACTTTTTACGATCAGTACTTTTATTTAAAGGTTTTAATCCCTTTGCAAATTGTCCTAAAGGCTGTAATTTTATAATTAAATGCGTTGCTAAACCTTTAATTATTGTAAATTTTTCAACTTCAGATTTATAATTGTTGTGTGACACCTTAATTTCATGCACTCCTTCTGATAAATGTAAAACAGTATTTCCTCCTTTTTGGGTACTCACTCTTTTAACTAAAGTACCAACCACTATTAACGTAGCACCCTTAATTGGACGGCCAGTTGTAGCATTAATAACTTTCGTTATCAGGCTTAAAGCAGTTACTCTTACATGTTTAATTTTTCTTAAGTTCTTATAAATCCCTACAAATTCAGGTGCTGTAGTATTAAGTCCCACCATTAACGCATCCATTTGCGTCGTAAGAAGTGTGGTTATCTCTCTAATCAATACCGCTAGCGCTGCTGTAGCACGCTTCCTGTTTTCATACATTTCTTTTGGTAAAACTTTGATTAGTGCAAACTTTTTAATGTCGGCGTCAAAGGTTGCAAACGTCTCTGCTGTAATTCCGTAGGGGATAAGGTGCTCTGTTTCAGTAGCACAATCCCTTGATAAGTCGGTACATAGACTTTGAAGTTCCAGGTCGCGCAATAAAATAAAATGGGACTTTATAAAATGTATTTTATTATAAAATTCAATTTTAGGAGCTTGCAAAGCATAAACACTTGCCGCTGCTGATAGCTGATATCCTTGATTTTGAAGGCTTTTACGAAGCGTTAATTTATCAATTGCAATTCCTGTATTGTTTTCTAGTTGAATCCTAAGATGCTCTTCAAGATTTTTAAGCAATGCACTAAATTTATTTTTGGTTGCTGATACCGGTACATTGGTATTCCATGCGTCTGGGCGGGTGTTAAAGCAGTGTTCTACTGCAAGAAACATGTTGTAATTATTTCTTTGCGTTTTTAACATAACATCACATTTAGAAATTTCTTACTCAAAATTAATAAATTTATAAATACGAAATTAAATTATATGCTTTCATTTTAATCATATAGTAGTAATGTTATTGGTATTTACCCAAATTGTTATTGATGTCATTTCTGAAAGACTTATAAATACAAGGGTTTTTATCTTTTTACTTGGTTTTGAATATTTTTTGCCAAGTGCCAAAACTGTTTTGGCATGAAGTCGTTTTTAAGTAAAATTGAATCTATTTTAATAAATTTTGACTGTTTTCAATGTTTAATAAATTACAATTAAAACGTATTTAGGTACTAATAAAGTAAAATGAAGAATCATTAAACCAAAATTAGTCTGCACTTAATAAATAGAATTGGCAATAAAAATTGAATTGTATTGCATAAAAAAGCCGTGAGATGCCATTAAAATAAATTAATTACAAACCATTCCTTTTTAATTGCATCCCTTTCAGGTTTAATTGAAAACCATTTGACTTTAATTACAAATCATTTTGCTTTAATTGAAAACCTTTTTTATTTTATCAATACCCTTTTAATTTTAATAGAAAACAATGCTGCATTAATTAGGACGCATTTGCTTTTAATGTATTCTCGTTCTATTTTAATAGAATCCCATTGTACTAAAATGGCATTTAAGATTTTTACAATGCCATTAGAACGTTTTAAAATACGTTTAAAGACTTATAAAATGAATTAAAGTACTTGTAAAATAGAGTAGAAGCACTTCTTTTTCACATCCAAATATAAAACAATAAAAAAAGACGTTACAGATATGAAATCGGTGGCGTCTTTTATACGATTACGTTTGATAAAAATAAGATGTAGTACATATTAAATGAATGCAGGTACTGCATCAATAGGGTCACGATGTGCTTAACCCAAATGAATCCACTTTTTATTGCTGTTGAGTTGCAGTGTAGCCACATGCTCTTTGTTCCATTCGGTGGGGCCTATGAGTGAAAGGAAATAAGAGCCATCTGCACTGCGGTACAAGTGGTATATTTCGCCTATAACGGGTTCAAAAGAGAACTTAGCTTCATATACTAAGGCGTTCCACTCGTATTCTTCCATGAGTCGTTCGTATTGAACCTTGAGCTCATTGAATTTATGTTCGAGTTCCTTGTTTACATTCATAATCCCTCTGCTTTTCCAGGAAACAAGGTCGTCTATTTTGATGACAGGCGCGCCTACATTGGTAGCATAGGGCAAAAGATGTGCATTATAGCCTTCTGTTTTTGAGTACACTACATTATCGGGTTTCTTATCTTCCATGTATTTGGGTTTAGCGTTGAATGATTCTGGCATTGGGTTGCGTACAAGTGAAATCAGTACGCAAAAGATTGCTGGACGTAAAGGTAAAACAAAAAAAGGTTTAAAGTATTTGTACAATCGTTAAACAAAATTAAAAGTTTAAGGGGGGTAATTTAGAATAGGAGGCGCATTTTGTTGGGCATGGTTGTCGTATTCGTTTATAGGATTGCTTCGTTCCTCGCAATGACGAGGTCATTGCTTTTTATGTGCTTGGTCATTTTGATGAAGCAAGCGATTTTCTGTAATTGATAGGTTTGGGGGTAGGGTTATTGTTGGAGAAATGAAAATAGGAGGTGCATTTTGTTGGGCATGGTTGTCGTATTCGTTTATAGGATTGCTTCGTTCCTCGCAATGACGAGGTAATTGCTTTTTATGTGCTTGGTCATTTTGATGAAGGAAGGGATTTTCTGTAATTGATAGGTTTGGGGGTAGGGTTATTGCTGGAGAAATGAAAATAGGAGGTGCATTTTGTTGGGCATGGTTGTCGTATTCGTTTATAGGATTGCTTCGTTCCTCGCAATGACGAGGTAATTGCTTTTTAGATGCTTGGTCATTTTGAGGAAGGAAGGAATTTTCTGTAATTGATAGGTTTGGGGGTAAGGTAAGTGTTGGAGAAATGAAAATAGGAAGTGCATGTTGTTGGGCATGGTTGTCGTATTCGTTTATAGGATTGCTTCGTTCCTCGCAATGACGAGGTAATATTGCATTCCATTTATGGTAGATTACTTCTTATACGCGTCATTCAATCCTTTATTGGACAAAATAAGGGGTCTGATTTTCTCAATTCGGGTCCATTTAGTGGCATCTCTTTTTGCAGCAGCAATAAACTCCATAAACTCGTTCTGTTTTGCAGGCGTAAACTGCAAAAAATGCTCCTCAAGTTGCTTATCCTTTTCCAGAACCTCTTGAAGTAGGGCATCTACTACCTTCTTTTTAGGCGATGGTTTTAATTGTAAGCCCAGATTTACATTTTCTATCGCCTCGTTGATGTAAGCGAGTATCAGTGTTTCATTAATTTCATTCATTGCAGAAAAACGCCATTGCCGTAAGGCTTTAGTAGCTTCCTCGTTGGCATTAATAAGCACCTGAGCCGGGTCGTTTAGAAACACGCCTTGGTAAAACCAAAGCGTAAAGTGGTTTTTAAAACCCACAATGCCTACCACGTTTTTCCCGTTGTGGGTAAACACAGGCACGCCCCACTTCTTCGTCTCTGTGAGTTGGGTTTTAGCAATAATGGCATGAAGAATTTCTAACTCTTCATGCCATTTTGTTGTCCCATTATCAATAGGTTGCTTGTCTTCCAATTTATTTCTTGTTTATCAAGACCATTTTCTTGTCCTTTTTTTCTTTTTTCTTGTCGCCTTTCTTTTTATCTTTTTTAGGCTTCTTGTCAATCGAACTGTTTGCCTCTAAAGCTTTTAAATCAGTAGATGCAGTCAGTTCAGCGATGCGAATAATTACGTCGACCGCTTTTTGCATGCTTTCAGCCGGAAGGTATTCGTATTTACCGTGAAAATTATGTCCACCAGCAAAGATATTAGGGCAAGGAAGCCCCATGTAAGAGAGCTTAGAGCCGTCTGTACCGCCACGAATTGGCTTTATAAGTGGCTTGATGCCTACATCTTTCATTGCCATTTCGGCTAAATCAACGATGTATTTCATTGGTTCTACCTTCTCTCTCATATTAAAGTACTGGTCTGTGATTTCAACGGAAACGATGTCTTCACCAAACTGTTTTGCGTACTTTTTATTGAGCTTATCGGCTAATTTTTGTACTTTTCGTTTGCGTTTTTCGAAGCTTTTAGGGTCAAAATCACGAATGATTAGCTCTACAATGCTTTCCTCGATGCTTCCATCTAAATGATGCACGTGATAAAAGCCTTCATAACCGGTTGTTTCTTCGGGAGTTTCGCCTTTAGGCAACTTACTTACAAATTTATTGGCAAGCAGCATTGAATTTATCATTTTACCCTTGGCATAACCCGGGTGAACGCTCTTTCCTTTGAAAATTAATTTGGCTCCAGCCGCATTAAAGTTCTCGTATTCCAACTCACCCACTTGACTTCCGTCCATAGTGTAAGCCCATTTGGCACCAAATTTCTCGACATCAAAAAGGTCGGCACCTCTACCAATTTCCTCATCGGGTGTAAAGCCTACCATGATGGTTCCGTGCTTGATAGACGGGTTTTTAATAAGGTGTTCCATTGCCGAAACGATTTCAGTAAGTCCTGCTTTGTCGTCAGCACCCAGTAAAGTCGTTCCATCGGTCGTAATAATGGTTTGACCTTTGTACATTAATAAATCCTCGAAGTAATTAGGAGAAAGTATGATGTTTTGTTCGGCATTAAGTACGATATCACCACCGTCATAGTTGGTTACAATTTGCGGACGTACGTTTAAACCTGTAAAATCGGGCGTTGTATCAAAGTGAGAAACGAATCCAATAGTTGGCACTTCGTGGTCTACGTTGCTAGGCAAGGTTCCCATGACATACCCGTTTTTGTCTTTTGAAACGTTTGTCATTCCTATATCGGTCAACTCTTTTACAAGTAAGTCAGCCAGGACGTGTTGTTTCATTGAACTTGGTGTAGTGTCTGAATTGGGGTCTGCTTCGGTATCAATTATCGCATAACTGATAAAACGGTCTATTAAATGTTGCATTATTCTATTATTTTTAAAGATTGATCGTGTTATAAAAGACAAAGATACGTTTTCGATACTTTGTGTGTGTAGTGATTTTTACTTTTTCTGCGAAATAGGGGCTGCAAGGCAGGATTCAGGGATACCAAAGGCATCTACAAGTGCCACGGCATCGGGTCGAATGTCCCAACACAGTTGGTTTACCGTTTTACGAATGGCTACTGTTTTTACCGTTGTTAAATAGTCGTTTTCCAGATACCATGCTTTGTTTTCGTCCATCGTTGAAAGCGCAAATAGTTGGGCTAATTTGGTCAAGATTGCTTTTGCGGAAGCGTCACTTGTAGCAGCAATCTTGTCGAGAAACTGCTCAAGAACTACCCGTTCTAGATAAGCCTTGGTAACATCAATTAGTTGATGTTGTGCTACATTAAAAGCATCGTAAGGGTCGAGTCCAGAGTCTATTAACTTCTTTAATCTTTTAGCAGCCGATGTTACAATTTCGTGCTCTCTGTAATAAAATGCATTGATGTGAAATGCGGGGTCCAGCAGGTGTTGTTCATTGGTGTCCCGTGTAATAAAAGGGTTTTTCTCACTCAAATAAACCTTGGTTTGGTTCCATACATAGCTTACTTTGTCCATTGCATTCATGTCAGACACTTGTTTTCTGAAGACTGACAATCTATTTTTTGCTACCAGTTGCATTAATACGGTGTTATCGCCTTCAAAAGTGGTGTACACATCCGTATCATTCTTAAGAGCGTCTATTCGATTCTCACTCAAGTAGCCTTTACCGCCACAAGCTTCGCGGCATTCCTGAAGCGTTGCTGTTGCAAACCAAGTGGTGTAGGATTTAAGTCCGGCAGCAAGGGCTTCAATTTCCTGCATTTCTTCCGGTTTTTTGTCAATGAATCGTTGGGTGAGGTAACGCAGTGCAAAATGTAAAGCATAGGCCTTCGCTAAAGGAGGAAAGAGGCGTCGTTGGTGCATACGGTAGTTCAAGATGGGAATCTCTGAGCCTCCTTCTGGGCCAAATTGTCGCCGCTGGTCGCCATAACGAATTGCAATGGCAAGCCCCGACTTTGCTCCTGAAAGTGCCGACCGTGGAATGCCTATTCGACCGCCTACAAGGGTGCCAAGCATGGTAAAAAAGCGTCTGTTGTCACTAGGAATCGGACTTGAGAAGGCGCCATTTTCGTCAATAGTAGCAAATTTGTCAAGCATGTTGTCGTAAGGGATTTCAACGTTGTGAAAAGACAAGGTACCGTTGTCTACCCCGTTAAGCCCCATTTTTAAACCGCAATCGCCAATGGTTACATTGGGCAAAGAGGCGCCATTTTCGGCACGAATGGGAACTATAAAGGCATTCACGCCATAATCAACGTCGTCAATGATAAGTTTGGCAAAAACAGTTGCCATTATTCCGTGATTAGCAGCGTTACCAATGTATTCCTTTTGGTCTTTTGGCGTAGGCGTGCTGATTAAAAAGGTTTTAGTGGCGTGATTGTAGGTGGCAGTGGTTTGCAACCCTTTTACATTAGAGCCGTGATTGGTTTCCGTCATGGCAAAACAGCCGGGAAGTTCAAGTGAGCCTACTTTAGCGAGGTATTTTTTGAAATGCTTTTCTGTTCCAAGCGAGTTGATGCTCATTCCCCACAATCCAAATTGCACTCCAAACTTGATGACTAAACTTAAATCGTGAAAACTGAGTGTTTCCATGATGGCAAAATATTCTGCAAGGTTGCCACCACCGCCATATTCTTTGGGATAGGCACGATTACCAAGGTCACGTTGGGCTAAAATGCGGCACCATTCTAACACTTTTTCACGGTAAACGGTTACATCAGTTGAAGTTTCGTAAGTAAATGCCTTACTGCTTATTACTTCTTTGACTTCGTTGATTGCATTGGCAACACTTCCGTCTAAAATGGCGGTTAGTGTGGGTACATCGAATGTAGAGTTGGTTTCGTAATTGTACGTTTGATTTTCTTTATTAGCCGTAAATAATTTTAAGGCTTCAGCGCCTAAAATACCGAGGTTTTGTTCGAGTACTTCAAAAGCACTTTGGTGTGCAATCAAAGAGTGGTCTTGTGATACTTTGAGTTGCAAATCAAACAGACTTAGCAAGGTAGGATTAACGGCTACGGTTTGGGCTATTTCGGCACGCCACGCGTTTAATTCGATACGCGATGGGGGTGAAGCCAAATGAAGTTGGCTCTCTAAGAACGTTCTTTCGTCCTCAGAGAGCCAACTTTGCTTTTGAATAAAGCGAGAGAGTATATTGAATTCGTCGGCAGTGAGTAAATCATCAGACCATACGATGTATATTAAAGGTAAAAACAGACGGGTCTTAGGTGTTGACATAAAAATGCTTTTATAAGTTGCCTAAATTTAGACAATATATAAAAGCACTAATTTTAAAGAAGTGTTAATTAAGTTCCTTTTCTTTTTTTCGTTGAAAGGCACGTAAGGATTGCAATGCCGTTTGTTGTATTTTTCGTTTAAAGAAAGGTGTCCAGCCTAAGAGTGTGCCTTTAATGCCTAAGGCCTGTTTGGACCAATGGTAAAGGTCAAAAGTATCCGTATGGCGAATGATTAAACCGTCCTTGAATTCAAATTGAGCGTGCACTACGTTTCTCACATGGCGGTTGGTGGTGCTAAAAGTGTAATTAGCAACCCAATCTACGCTTCCCGTTGTACCATTAGAGACCACGTTGCTGAATTTTATAATAAGCTTGCCGTTACTTTTGGCAATGAGCATTTCCCACATGTCCCGCACGTCCTTACTTTCCAGGGTGCCGAAAACGGGATCTTGAAACACGACTTCGGGATGGTAACAGCTGTTCATGGTATCGCTATTGGCGGCAGCAAAACCAGAATAGAATTCTTCGAGAATTTGTTCGTTGGGTTTCATATTTAGTTGAATAATTGATTGATTGCTGCAACGGTGTCAAAAGTTTTGTCAGGCAAGCCAAAAGAGCGAATCCTGTTACTTGCGGTAAAGAAACCGGTAGGACTGGAAAAGTCGGTGGCGTTTCCAATGATTCTAAAACGGACATCGGTGAGCTTTAGTTTCTTTAATAAAGCCACCTCAGTTGGTGTAATGACATAAGACGCTTGTATATTCTTACCTGAAACGCTTCGGATATTTTTGTCCGTGCATGTAATTACATTCCCGTCTTCCAGAAAGAGGTAAACGTTGCCACCAATGTAAAAAGAGGGGTCTGAAACTTGCAGTTGCAGTTGTACGATGCCGCCTTTATTGTCTTTATTGATTTGTACGTCAAGAATTCCTGAATAACTGTAGGAATCACTCATAAATGACCACGATGGAGTGGAAAGAGAGGCTTTCTCTTGTGCAAATGCTGTAAAAGCGAAGGTTAAAGAGAGGAAAAGGTACTGAAGTAGTTTGGTCATTTGGGAGTTGTTAATTGAATTTATCGACCCAATCCGTAGATTTTATGGCAGACACTTTCTGGTTTTTGTCCATAGTGACGCGTAATTCTTTGGTCACGAAGTCGCGTTCGTATTTGGCTTTGTAGCGAAAGGTATAGCTGCCGTCTCTATTGTTTTTCAGTACTTCTGAAAGATAGATGTCTTTGAAATCTCCGTATTTCACACGGAATTTATGGCACACCTTGGTCAATCGTTCTTGAGTGGTATTGCTGATTACGGATGCCGTAGCTTCGTCAGTAGTAAAGGGTTTAAATTTAGAGGTGTTGCAGGTCATTAAAATGCGTTTGCCTAAGGAATAAGCCTTTGACTTTAGGTCGGAAGGAATTGTCTCAGGAGCTGTAACGGAAAAGGTGGGACGTTTTTCTTCAACGGCCTTTTGTTTAGTCTTACAGCCAATGAATAAAAGGATGCAGGTTAATAAAAGTAGTCTCTTCATTGTGTATTAAGGTTTGTTTATTTTTTAAATTTAACATTAATTGGTTAATTTAAAAGCAAAGACGCCTAAAATAACTTTTCTTTAAGAGATGAAACGTTCTTAGAGGAGCGTAAAACAGCGTCTGATATAAAGAAAACGGGTATTCGTACCTTCACTTGTGCAAGATGCTTATATTTGTGTTCTTATAATCACTCAAAAATATAATTCAATATGATGAAATTAAACACCTTTGCAGGAATTTTTGCAGCAGCCACGTTATTTGTGTCGTGCAAGAAGGAAGAAGACAAGACTGTGGACAAAGAAAAGACCACTGTTGAGGCTCCATTTGAATACGAGGCAGAACAATTTGCAGATATTAAAGTATTAAGGTACAAAATATCCAATTGGGACAACTTGACATTAAAAGAAAAGGAACTCGTTTACTATTTGACGCAAGCAGGTACGGCTGGACGTGACATGATGTGGGACCAAAACTATAAACACAACTTAAAAATTCGTGCAGCATTAGAACAAATCTACACGGCGTATGCAGGAGACAAGAGTAGTGCAGATTGGACGAACTTCGAAATCTATTTAAAGCGGGTATGGTTTGCCAATGGGATTCACCACCATTATTCAATGGAGAAAATCAAGCCTGATTTCAACCAAGAGTACTTTGAAACCTTGTTAGCGGAGACTAAAACGACATTAGCACCTGAAGTAGTTGCAGTATTGTTTAATGATAAAGACACTAAGAAAGTTAACTTAGATGAAAGTAAAGGTTTAGTAGAAGGTTCTGCAATTAATTTTTACGGAGACGGAATAAAAGCGAGTGAAGTGGATGCTTTTTATAAAGCCATCAAGCCTATTGACAAAGACCGTCCGTATTCTTACGGATTGAATTCAAAATTAGTGAAAAATGCTGCAGGAAAATTAGAAGAGAAAGTGTGGAAAAGCGGCGGCATGTATGGTGCAGCGATTGACAAAGTGGTTTATTGGTTGGAAAAAGCAAAAAAAGTTGCCGAAAACCAGAAACAAGGCGATGCACTTGGACTTTTAATTCAGTACTATAAAACTGGCGACTTAAAAACATGGGATGATTATAACATAGCTTGGCTTCAAGCGACAGAAGGGAACATTGATTACATTAATGGTTTCATTGAAGTGTATAACGACCCTCTTGGAGCTCGTGGTTCGTACGAAAGTGTGGTTCAAATTAAGGATTTTGACATGTCAGCTAAGATGGAAAAGATAGGTCATGAAGCCCAATGGTTTGAAGATAACTCTCCGCTAGACCCAAAGCATAAAAAGAAAAATGTAGTTGGTATTTCTTATAAAACAGTTATTGTTGCAGGTGAAGGTGGGGATTCCTCTCCAAGTACACCTATTGGTGTCAACTTACCAAATGCAGATTGGATTCGTGCAGAACACGGTTCGAAGTCGGTATCACTAGGAAATATCGTAGAAGCGTATAACAATGTAGGAGGCTCAGACCGATTAAAGGAGTTTGCCAATGATGCAGAAGAAATAGCATTGGAAGAAAAGTATGGAGAAGCAGCGGATAAGTTGCACACGGCTTTACATGAAGTAGTAGGGCATGCTTCAGGGCAAATCAATGCAGGAGTAGGGACACCGAAGGAAACTTTAAGAAGTTATGCTTCTACTTTAGAAGAAGGACGTGCTGATTTAGTGGGACTGTACTACTTGTATAACTCTAAAATTCAAGATTTAGGTCTTACAGACAACTGGAAAAACACGGGTATGGCAGCTTATGACGGTTATATTCGAAATGGATTGATGGCACAATTGGTTCGTTTAGAGCCAGGAGCTGATATAGAGGAAGCACACATGAGAAACCGTCAATGGGTGAGTGCTTGGGTATTTGAAAAAGGGAAAAAAGACAATGTGATTGAGAGAATTACTCGTGACGGTAAGACGTATTTTAACATTACTAATTATGAGAAGCTTCATGAGTTGTTTGGGCAGTTGTTAAAGGAAACACAACGTATCAAATCAGAAGGTGATTATAAAGCAGGTAAAGCTTTAGTGGACAATTACGGTATTAAAGTAGACCAGAAGTTGCATAAAGAAGTGCTAGAACGTAATGCTAAGTTTAAGTCGGCTCCTTATAGTGGTTTCATCAATCCTTTATTGGTCCCAAAGATGGATGATAAAGGAGCGATTATCGATATTGAAGTAACACAACCGGCTTCATTTGCAGAACAGATGTTGTATTACTCTAAGAACTTCGGTTTTTTACCAATGGAGAATTAATATACTATAAGACATAGATTGAAAAGGGAAGCTGATGCTTCCCTTTTTTTATGTCCGTAAAGTAGGACATTACCGAAGGGAAAGAAATATCTTTGTACCCGAAACTATTACACACTTAAATACCGCAATTTCATGGAAGTATTAGGCTATTTCGCATCCCTTTTTATTGGGATTTCATTAGGGTTGATTGGAGGAGGAGGAAGCATCTTGACGGTGCCTATCTTGGTTTATTTATTCCATGTAAATCCGAAATTAGCAACGACCTATTCGTTATTTATCGTAGGATTAACGGCTGCTTTTGGAGCAGTTCGGCATTATAAGATGGGTAATATTGAAATTAAGTCGGCAAGTTACTTTGCAATTCCGTCTCTTATGACTTTATTGGTCGTTCGTAAGGTTATATTGCTTCGTATTCCTGAAACAATAGCGTTTGGCACGTCATTTTCCATCAGCCGAAGCATGATAATCATGGTACTCTTTGCTGTATTAATGATAATGGCGTCGTATTCGATGATTCGAACACAAAAAGCGGTAGTGAAGGAAGCTAAAGTGGAACCGATTCAGCTTATAACGATTGGGGCCATTGTAGGAATCATCACTGGTTTTCTTGGAGCAGGCGGAGGTTTCTTGATTATTCCTGCCCTTTTGTTTTTTGCACGAATGAAGATGAAACAAGCGGTGGGAACTTCGCTATTAATCATTGGCTTTAACTCTCTTTTTGGCTTTCTTGGCGATGTATTGAATGGTGTTGCGATGGATTATACGTTTCTACTTTCTATAGCTTTCATTGCGGGAATTGGAATCTTTATTGGCACGTTCTTATCTAAGAAAATTGACGGTGCAAAGTTAAAACCTATCTTCGGATGGTTTGTACTAATTATGGGAATCTATATCATTGCTAAAGAACTTACTTCGTAATACCAATTACCGTTGATAGGCCAGTCTACAAGAAAGTGGGGATTCACTCAAAAGACTGTTAGGCATAATAAGAGCTTCTCTAGATGTTGCTTCAAGAGCACTAAAGGACAAAAAAGAATTTGTTCAACTTAGAAATGCTTAAACTTAGTATGCTTTAGAATACGTTTCTTTCTCTTTCAATAGGGTAGTGGTCGTTCCGTCGTTTACTTTGAATAAAGTAGGTAAGGTCTCGCGTTTTTTAGATTTTTGTAAATAAATAATAAGATGTAAATGCGGTCCGGAACTGTAACCCGTGTTTCCACTTAGTGCAATGACTTCTCCAGCGGTTACGGCATCGCCCAGTTTAGGAAGTACACCGTTTCGTTTAAGATGTGCATATTCTGCAAAAGTACCGTCACTGTGGAAGATGGTTACGTAGTTGTTGTATTTGGCACACTCTTTCTTTGGGCAAGCCAACACATTGTTTTCAACGATTGCCACCACAATACCATCTCGAACCGCTGTGATTGGAGTACTTACCGGCATCGTAAAATCTAAAGCATTTTCGTTTTGATGGGAAAAACTTCCGTTATAACCTTGATGCAACGTGAACGAAGCGCCTTTCTCGAACGGTAATGCATAAGCAAAGTCTGTGTCAAAGTCGGATTTATTAGCATCTCCTAAGCTATAAGAATACGTATAGCCAAACTTACTTGGTTTGAACTTATCCAATGATGCTGCAGTAGTTAGCAATGTTTTCTTACTGTTCTTATTTAGTAAAAAAGTAGCTTGTCCAGAACCTTCTAATTTGATATTCTTGAGTTGGAAGTCAATGACCACCGTTACGATGCAATGTTCAGGGTTGTCAGCGTAAACAGCAAAGCCCTCTTTGGTTTGTTCCGTGTAAACTTTGACACCTTTTTGAGCATATATAGTACCGCTAATACATAAAATGAAGAAGAGTAGTAATTGATTTCGAAATGAATTCATGTTTTTTAATTTAGGTTAGCAAGGAAAAGCAAGCATTGATTTCAGAACCACGGCATTTCAGATACTTTGAAAATAGATATGACTAAAACACAATCCGACTTTTCCTAAATGTCTACCCGCACAGTAATATTGATGGTGCTTTAGTTTGTAC
Source organism: Flavobacterium sp. SM2513 (assembly GCF_050908145.1). GTDB lineage: Bacteria > Bacteroidota > Bacteroidia > Flavobacteriales > Flavobacteriaceae > Flavobacterium. The sequence continues at coordinate 2,873,669 of NZ_CP194228.1, forward strand.
TTTTTGCTCGCTTATACAGTTTCACGCCTTCGTACCAAATTACTGATCCAAAACCAATGGATACCGCTAAAAGTAGTTGCAGACTAGTGAGCGAAGTAAAACCAAAAAAATCGGTAAGAGAAGGAACAAAAAGCAACAATGCAGTAATAGCAATGGTTATGCCAATCATCAAGGGTACCAAATTATTCTTATATTTTAACGTCGTTAAAATGGAATAGTAAAACGAACGATTGACTAAGGTCAGGATAATATTAGCGGTAATCAAAACAATAAAGACCATGGTTCTAGTAACTTCTTCACCTAAACCTTGATAAACGGCATATTGATAAGTCAGTAAACTTCCCAATGTAATCGCTAAACCTTGAACAATGCTTGTGGTTAACTCACTCCAGTTGAAAAACGAAGTGGCCAGAGGGCGAGGCTTTTGCAACATCGTATTTTCTTCCATCGGCTCGTTTTCAAAAATGATAGAGCAGGTGGGACCCATAATAAGTTCTAGAAAAATAATGTGTACCGGCGACAAAATATTTGGATACATCCATCCTAAAGCCAGCGGAATAAAAACAGTAAGGATAATCGGGATGTGTATAGAAATGATGTACTGAATGGCTTTCTTCAAGTTGGTATAAATGCGTCGTCCCATTGCCACAGCGTCTACCATCTTCGACAAATCATCGTCTACGAGTATTAAAGAGGCAGCCTGCTTGGCTATTTCGGTACCTTTTTTACCCATTGCAATTCCTATATGTGCCGCTTTTAAAGCTGGACCATCATTAACACCGTCTCCTGTCATGGCAACAATTTCACCATTGGCTTTAAGCGCGTTGATGATGCGTAATTTTGCATCGGGAAACATTCGGGTAAAGATGTTTGTGATTTTTACTTTCTCTTGCAGTTCCGTATCGGAGAGTTGCATCAGTTCAGTGCCACTCATGCTGTTTTCATAGCCTTTAAATTCGATTTGTTTTGCAATGGCTGTAGTTGTTTCGGCATTATCTCCTGTAACAATTTTGACTTGTATACCTGCTTCGTAGAAGTGTTGCAGCACTTTGCTTATGTTCGCTTTCGGAGGATCGTAAAACGCAACAATACCTTGAAATATAAAGACTAATTCTTGTTGTGTAGCTGGAAAGTTATTTCCTATAAAAGAGCTTTCTCCAACACCCAAAACACGATAGCCTTCAGACGTAATGCTTTTTATAGCCTGGTTAATCTTTTCCTTATCAGTCACCGATAGATTGGATACCTGCATCAGAGCTTCTGGGGCACCTTTAGCGGCAATAATGCGTGTCCCCGAATTATTTTCAAAGAAATGTGTCATCATGGGTGGCTTCCCACCTAAAGGATATTCATGAATCATCTTGAAATTAGGGCGTTCGTCTACAAGTGTAAACTTGGCGTAAGCATCATGCAGCGCCACTTCCATAGGGTCAAAAGGAATGGGTTCACTCGCCCACATGGCTGTTTGTAGCAACTCTTTTTCAGCGGCATCGGCATTCTCAGGATTTGAAATACGTGAAGAGGATAAAGCGAACACTTTGGCAAGCGTCATTTTATTTTCCGTAATGGTTCCTGTTTTATCGGTACAAATTATGGTGGCAGAACCCAATGTTTCCACGGTTTTCATTTGTTTGACCACCACACCTAATTTCATTAAACGCAAAGCACCAATAGCCATAAAAGCCGTAAGCGCCATCGGAATTTCCTCTGGCAAAATACTCATTGCTAATGTCAATGCTTTTAATAAACTGTCTAAGAAGTCGTAGGAATTGAAATAGTTAATGCCCCAAACAATTAGAAATACTATTGCTCCAGCAATCACTAATTTGGTTACAAAACTATTAATTTGAAGTTCAAGGGGTGTTTTTTCAGTTGCTATATTATCTAAGCTTTCGCCAATTTTACCCAACTTAGTTGCGTTTCCAATGTGAGTAACGGTCGCTATTGCCAAACCACTGCCAACCGTCGTGCCTTTATAGACACTATTGTCTTCGTGTAGTTTATCTTTAAAAACGACAAAAGATTCCCCAGTAAGGATGGATTCATTAACCGAAAAGTCGTTGGAGTGAATGATAATTCCATCTGCGGGAACAGAGGAGCCTTCCTCAACAACTAGTTTGTCGCCAATAACTAATTCTTCACTTTTAATGGGCAACGTGACACCATTTCGTATCACCATGCATGTGGGTTGCGTAAAGTCTTTCAGCTTTTCTAACGCATTCCTACTTTTAGCGTCTTGGTATAAAGAAATCACTGATACAATAACAATTGCAGACAACAAGAAAACGCCATCGCCAATTTGTCCACTTATGAAATAAATGAGTGAAGCCACGAGTAGAAGGATAATCATAGGCTCTTTTGCAAGGCTTTTTAATGCTTCAAACACGCCGTTTTCTCTTTTGAATTTTAACGTATTACTTCCAAAATTTTCCCGTGAACGAAGTACTTCTTCGTCTGTTAAGCCTTTGATATCAAAATTATTTGCCGACATGATTTGGAGTATTATTAATCTTATTAGTGTAAAAGTAGGTTTTATTATGCTGTGATTTGATACGTAATTTTAATAGTTGAAAAGTAAGTTATTATAATGCGGTTGTGGATAGTGGTAGTACCTCAAATATTCTTAAAATGCCTAGCTGAAGAGGTTACTTTTTTAACGTATTTTATTCTATAACTAAAAGTCTAAAACATATAACAACTTAGATATATATTTAGTGCAATTTCGTATGCAGCTATTGTGGCACATTAATTGGCTTAAAGCGATTAAAAAGATAAATATATTTTATCATAAATCTACGACCATGAAAACATTAAAGTTATTAGTATTTGGACTGCTGTTCATCACGAGCACACAAGCTCAAGTTACCGTGAACGTAAATTTAGGAACACCTCCAGTTTGGGCACCAGCTAAACCCGTTGTAACTCAGTATTACTATCTTCCTGAAATCGATACTTATTATGACGTTCCCGCACAACGTTTTATTTACATTAAAAAAGGAAAATGGGTTAGAGCAGAAAAACTTCCAGTTCGATACAGCGGATATAATTTGCGAAATGGAAAAGTAATTTACCTTACTGATTACCGAGGAAGTAGTCCCTATGTGTATCACAAAAAACACAAAGTAAAATATGTAGGTAAAAAATACAAACCTGCAAAGAAAGCGCATGTAAAAGCAAAACATGATAATGGCAAACACAAAGGTCATAAAAAGCAGTCTGAAAATAAAAAACACGACGATTAAATAGTCATTTAGTTACATCACGTAGCGATTAAAATAATTCCCCTAGTGACTTTGATAGATTTTGAAAAACACCCTTTATATGAAATAATTTTCATCAAATAGAGCGTGTTTTTGTTGTTGTAGCTTCATTTAGTCTACCGCTATAGGTTAAATTACTTCTATCTAGAGGGATTATTTTTCAGTTGGCAAATTCATTTCATTTAATTGTAAATCTACTTTCTTCCATTTCGATTTATCCATTGCCACAGTGTCAATGTCGGAAGTCCATTGCATAAAAGGAGCGATGTCATAAATTGCAATAACTCTGTCGTTGTAACCAAATTGAAATCGGTTGGCACGCATTTGAACGTCAATTGTTTTATTTTGATTTTGGATGTTGCGGTACAAAACGGTTTGCGTTTTCCAATCGCCACTCCAAGTAATAAATGCTTTTAGAAAGCATGCAGTTCCCACTAAAACGAAGGTAATAATTATGGACTTATTGGTTTGTAATTTTTTAAACAGATGCCCAACAATCACTACGAATGAAGAAGCAGCAAAAAACAGAAAAAAGAAGTGTACCCGATAATCACTAAGGTGAAAATCAGTATAGCGGTTGAGTAACACTATACTTGCGGTTATTACAAAAATAAGATACAGACTTAGATGTAAATGTTTCATTTGGATGTGATTTTTTTAATTTGGTGATTTTATGCATAAAAAGGTCGATGAAATGAATAGTACTATTTTACCGATTTTAACATACGTTCATGGTAAAGATATACAATAGTTACCTTGTTTAATGCTGATTATCGGAAAGATTTGAAAGTAATTATTGAAGTAGAAATGAGCGAAAGGATTATGAAGGAAACATTTACTTTATCAAATCTATTTCACTCATTTTAATGGATTTTATAGGGTGACTAAACTGATAACTATTCAAATGAAGATGTTTTTTCAACGTTACTTTGTTTATCCACGTACAATTTATTCACGATACCCATCAGAATAGCAACTAGTGGAGTTGCTAATAAAACACCCCAAAAACCAGCCAAAACACCCATTCCTACTTGCCCAAAAACGAGTAAACCTGGAGGCATGCTCACCATCTTTTTCTGAATTAAAGGTTGTGTCACTGCACTTTGTATAACTTGAATAGCAGTATATAACCCTACCACTAACAATGCTGTTTCTGGACCTTGCATTAATGCCAAAAGTGTGGCGGGAACCAATGCTATTATGGGTCCAAAATTAGGTATAAAGTTCAGCAAACCTGCTAACAAAGCCAATGTTAATACCAACGGCATTCCGAGTGCCCAAAGTCCTAAACCGCTTAAAACAGCAATGAAGAAAAACCCAAAAATCTGTCCTTTTAACCAATTTCTAAGCAATACTGCTAACCTGTCCCACAAATCACCAGCCTCTTTTTTACCTTTTGGCCGGATTAAGTGAATTAATCCACGACGGTAAACGCCTGGATTTGCTGTAAGGAACATACCTAAAAGTACAATGATATAGAAATCACTCAATATACCAAATGTCGAAGAGAAAAAGGCCTTAATAGTGCTACTTGCCTTACTAGAGTCCAAGGAATTAGTTGAATAATCTAGTAATTTTTGCCCCATAGGCTGACGCTCTAACCATTCTTTGGCGTTTGCTAAGGTATCGGGCAACGTGTCTGATAATTCACTTATTTGAGAACTCAATCGGGCACCAACAAACCAAAAGAATAAAACAAGTACTACTAAATTAACCACTACGGACACAATTAGCGACGCGCTCTTGCCCATGTTTATTTTACAGTTCAACAATGAAGCACAACCATGAAAATAAACCGACATCAAAACACCTGCGAAAACAAGTAGTAGCAGGTTAAAAAGCGTGGTAAATACAAATATTCCAATGCCTATTAAGGTAATTATTCCTGCAGTAATCCAAACTTTCTTCGTGAATATTGCGGTAATTTCGTCTGCGTCTTCTTCTTGTTTAAGTTTGTTTTCATTCATATCTTACATTTTATTTTGAGTTAATGTTGAACGTTATCATTTAAATATGTCTTTTTTTAAAGAAAATAAAAATGAGTATTATTAACCCGATTGTTTACAAAAATCAATTTATTATATATATTAATACTTGTTAATGTACCTCAAGAATAACAATACATCAAAGTCATTTGCTGCTGAATATTTGCACATTAGCGCCTTACACCATCCAGCAACCATTCTTGCACTGTAGCTTTTTTATCGGAGGTGTGAAGCACCGATAAGTTACCCGTACTTTCAAGTACAACAGCACGAACCTCTGAAATATCTAATACATTTGCAGCCCTAAGTTTAGAACGAAGGTCGTCTTCTGTTACACGTGCTTTTTTTAAATTTTCAACGAGTATTGTACTTCCGTCCATTAATAATAAGGGTTGATTGTCGATAATTTTGTGAATGATTCCAAATCGTCGTAAATAAGCGATTAAAGTTTGCAAAGCAAATATGGTAGTCAAAGCAGTGATAGCGGTAGATGGAGTGACGTCTTTGAGCAAAATCCCACTGGCAATTATAGATCCAATTGCAATCGTAGAGGCAAAGTCAAAACTAGACATCTTGCTAAAACTTCGTTTTCCTGACAACCTAGTGAGTAGGATGATGGCTATAAAAATAAGTAATGTGGCGATTACAATTGTAACCACTTTATCAAACGAAATACCAAAGTAAGTTTCCATAAGTTGCTTTTAGATTACAATTTAAGAATTTTAAAAGGATTAACTTTGTAGCAATTCTTTTTTATGTTGTAAATACTATAGGTCCTTAAAAAAGATGAAATAAGTATTTTTGTAAAGTTCAGAAACAATACAATAGCTTTACAAATGAAAAACCCGATACATCACTGCATCGGGCTTCCAAAATTTATGTTTTTATGTCCTAGAAAAAGAAGTAACCAACAGATACTTGGAATACGCCATTAGTATTGTTATTAATAACAAGTTTCTGATCAATAATGTTGGTTAAACCAAAGTTGTAACGGGCACTAAAGTTCAGTCCGTTATCAAATTTATAACCCAAACCTGCGTTAATGCCAAAATCCACACTTCTAAAAGAATCCTTTACATCGGTGCCTTCGTTTTTAGCAGAAAGTAAAAGTCCCAATTGCGGTCCTGCTTCAAGGCTCAATCCCTTCATAACGTAATACTTTCCAATCACGGGAAGATTTAGGTAATTTAAAGCCACCACATTATCACCAAAGCTATACCCTTGTCCAGAAAACAGCAATTCAGGTTGAATAGAAAACTTTTCTGACAACGGAATTTCCGCCATAAGACCTGCGTTAAAAGCCGTAACTGCATCTAAACTGCCTGTATTGTCACCCATCACATTGGCAATGTTAAACCCTGCTTTTGCACCAAAATTAACCTCTTGTGCATGTACACTTGCAACTCCCATAGCACTTAATGCCATCAAAAACACTACTTTTTTAATCATTGTAATTTGTTTTAAATTGTTTGCAACAAATTAAATGCTTTTTTACTGTGTAGGATTTTTCTTTAAAACAGTATTAACGTTTTTAACTTAACGTTTAGAAAATTGACTGTGAGTGGGGTGGAAGTTTAATTCCGCAGTTGTTGTGGTACAAAATTCAGCATCAAATGGATTTGGTTTTTATTTGCAACTCGCTTGTCAATTATCCCGTTTGAGGGTGGCTTATCATAATTATGATAAGAAAAAATTTCAAAATTAAATCTTGAAAAATCGTAATAGTTTCGCACATGATAAATTTCCTTTGTTTTTCAAGTAGCATTATAGCTTGATAATGGAGGCTCGGCGATAGGGATATGTTTGGGAAGCAATAATTACATCCCGATATATTCTGCCCTTTCAGGGCCATGTTTTAATTTTACCTCTGTATCTAATGGGTTTCGCCCATTGCTATGGTATTATGCCCTATCAGGACTATTCGTTTTGTTTTTATTAATAGAAATTTGCACCATAAAGCCCTGAAATAACCTACTACCTTAGCACATGGTCTCCCTCTTGTAGTACAAATGAATAATTATAACCTATTCACCTAAGTCCTGAATGGGCGATATACCCATTACAAAACACACGTAAATGGCTATATTTCAAACAATTAAAATATTCCCTAAATAAACACTACTACTATTTATTTTCCCATCCTCTGACGCCATAAACACATAAACATGCACATCTTGACCAATAAAAGATGGCGGTAAAACCAAAGTTGCCGTTGTATCCGCACGCGTCGCAGCGGAAGTAAATATGTAATAACTTTTAGCTTCAGGATTAATTACTACAGCGATAAGTTGGTCACTTGTTTTTGTAATTGCTTGTGGTGAATTATCTTTCCAAGTTAATAAAAGTGTGGCATCAGGAGCATTTTTGCATTGCAAATTATCAACGGGCAAAAGAGTGCCTAACGCAAAAACCATTTTATTGTAAAGCACCACCGCTGTATCGTTCTCTATTTTTATAGCTTCCCGAAGGTGAAAGGATGTAGCAAGATTGTAACGCGAACGGGTGCCTTCTGGCGTTCCAAAATAAGTATTCAGTAGTTCTTTTAAGGGAAATAGCACATCAATTACTTTAGCAAACTTTGCTTGTTGTACCAATTGTGCAGGAGTAGAATCTTTCGTCCTTTTCTTAGGCTTGGTTCGGATGACGTTTGCTCCTCGAAAATTCACACCTACCACAGCGCCAATTGTACCAGAAAAAGCCCCTGTAATTCCTTGTTTATAAGTTGCCATAAGCTATTGATTTACGGTTTTTTAAAGAAATAAGTACTACTAATTTAGTAAAAAATACAATTAGTTGTACCTCCGTGTCAAATTTGATTATAATCCACCTGTATCTGAATTCTATACTCCGCTTTAAAATAGTAGGAAAACGATATCGATTTTTAACACAAAAATCAGCCTTTCAACATAGTTTGTTCGAGGATTGTTCGAAGATTCTTCGAGATTTGTTCGTCTAAAGGGTACTTTCCTCGAACAAACGTCGAATTAAGTTCGAAGCAAGTACGAACTAATGTACAGCTAAATCGTAGTAATTTATATTGATTAAAATAAGAAAATGCGACAGTAGCTGAGAATGTATTTAAAAAGACCATTGCATTACCAGAATCCAAATACAAGAAAAAAGCCAATAGCGATTGAAAATGGGGCAATCAAGAGAAAGTACTGCGGTTTTAACACATCAGCACATTTATTGGAAAAATTATGGTGTAGCGTTCGAGGAATAAAGTACAAGACTAGCGAAGTGCCAATCATAAACCAGCCAAAAATTTGCAAAATGAACGGATATTTAGAAATAGGGGACGCCAAAATGAGTCCCGTGGCGGGAATAATGCGTAGGGTAATTTCGGTATAATTGATGAGGTTCGTACTTCCTGCTTTACGCAAAATGGCTCGTGCCGTGATGGGTTTCAACAGCATTAATACACCTACGACTATAAAATAAATGCCGAATACTTGAACGATATATTTTCCGAATACGATGTACATAGGATTTTTGATTAATGATTTATGAGAATGTTGGTACTTACTTAGTTCCTCTTTTGAATGGAAATCTCTTTTTCACTTGGTGGTTCTCAAAAGTAATAAAATAGTAAGTAGGTTAGTATGAATACAGTTGAGCTTTTTAAGTGTACCGCTATTCCCTTATGGTCAGATAGCTTTTTATCGTGATTCCATTCTTGAATTTCAACGATTTTATCAGTTATAAAGCTTTTCGAAATAGCGATGTGGTCAATGCATTCCGGTTGATTTCGTGTTACTAGCTTTAGAGTATTCTTTTCAAAGGCTTCATCTAAAATAATTCTGCCATAATTTGTAAAGTAATAATTATCTGAAAAAGAGGTGTTGTAGTCGCCAATAAAACAGAAATTCCCTTTTTTCGATAGCGATTCAATATCGGCAATTTGTTGGAGGAGGTCTGTTTTGAAATTAGGGTTTCGGTTGCCATATATGCCTATGATGGTGCCGTAAATAATTAAGTTTCCTTTTGGTGTTGCAACTTCGACACATAAACTAGTGTAATTGTCACAGGTTTCAAATTGATTAATAACTTCATAATTGGTGTAAATTGCAACTCGATGTTCTGTTTGTGAATAGGTTTTGGCGTCTAATTCAGATAGGGAAGGAGTTGTTATGCAGGTTTTGAATTTTGATAAATGAATTCGAGAATCTGTTTCGGTTAATACTAAAATATCAGCGTTCAGCTCGACAAGTACCGTATGGATTTCTGGTAAAGCTGATTTGTGTTTCAGCCGTTCGATATTCCATGTGGCTATTTTCATCTGAAAAAGTCGACTATTTATGTTGGATTCTATTTTAAAAAGATAGGTTGTTCAAATGTAATAAAATGTACACGAACAAAACAACAAGCAGACTAGGACTGGACAGGCTAAAAAATTAAATCAATAGATCAAATAAATACCGCAAATTCGTAAATTAATATGCAGCTTATTGCATTAAAATTTGCGAATTTGCGGCAGGAAAAACCTACAAAAAAAATGGCTTTATTCTTTAATGAATTTAAAGGATTGAGCGCCTTTTTCAGTTTGAATAGTTAACACATAAATACCAGAAGATATCTGCGATACTACTATTTCATTACTATTAGTCTGTTCTAGTATTTGTTTTCCCGCAAGGTCAAAAACGCGAATGTTAGTAATGATTTCGTTGTTTTTAGTAGTGACAATTACTTTATCGGATGTAGGATTAGGATAAATATTGACACTATTTTTATCAAAATTAGTAGTGGATAGCGAGCAACTTTCTATGATAAGTGTTGGCGCGGTATACTCAGGAAGTAAGGGAGACTCACTAGTTGCGCTAGTTCCCCACATATAAACCGTATTATCTTCTTTTACACCCATGACTTGGTAGGAGCCTGCTGCTATATAGTTCCAGTCGGTCGCTGTACCTATTTGTTTCGGAATATGTGAATCTATAGTAGTTCCGTCACCGAGCTGTCTACCGTCATTAAGTCCCCAAGACCAAAGTGAATTGTCATTTTTAATAGCATAGGAACTATACCAGTGTCCTTCAATTGACTTCCAGACGTTTCCGGTTAAAATTGCTGTAGGAACGTTTTTATCAATTAAAGTTCCGTCTCCCAATTGTCCTTTGTTATTTCTCCCCCAAACCCATAAGGAGCCGTCCAGCTTTAGCGCCATACTGTGTTCATGACCCGGAGAAGCCACTTTCCAGTCGGTATCTGTACCTATTTGAGCAGGCGTATAATAACCACCTAGAAAAAGACCATTTCCCAATTCGCCGTGTACGTTCATTCCCCAACTCCAGAGTGAATTATCTGTTTTTAATGCAAAAGCGTGGTTTGGTCCTGCCCAAACGGTTTTCCAATTGGTATCGGTACCTATTTGCGTAGGAGTGTTTACGTTATTACTAACAAATCCTAAGCCCACTTGACCTCCCGTGTTTTGTCCCCAGCCCCAAAGAGTTCCATTAGTTTTAAGGGCAAAGCTGGAATTTGATCTAGTTGAAATAGATTGCCAGTCGGTATCTGTTCCAATCTGTACGGGAGTTGTTCTAGTAATAGTAGTTCCGTCGCCTAAATATCCACTATAATTACTGCCCCATGTCCATAAAGTACCATCTGTTTTTAATGCGATTGTATGTGAAGCTCCCGTGGAAATTGAAAGCCAATCGGTAGCAGTACCGATTTGTACGGGATTTAAGCTGGAGGTGTTATTGCCGTTACCGTATGCTCCTTGTCCATTTATTCCCCAAGCCCATAAAGTATGATCTGATTTAAGCGCCAATGAATAATAATTTGCGGGGTCAATTAGCGTAAAACATTGTGCATTTAAGTTAAATATAAAAAGCAAAAGAAGTAGTGTTATTCCATTTTTCATTGTATTTGGTTTTTGGTTAATTTAGTTTTTTTTATGTTTGATTATGTTTTGAATGAATGTAAAAAGGACTAAAATCAAATCCTTAAATTATAGATTTATGACGTTTTTTGTATACTTTTACTTTTCAAATATATTGCTTTTTTCATTGTAATCAGTATTTCATACTAAAATTAATGACCTGTTTTACTAAGAGTAATAGTCTTTTAGCGTTCTAGTATTATAAGCAGTAAATTAACATTTAATCGTATTTGAGAAATTATGTTATCAAAAAAAATCCCAAGAAATATAAAATTCCTTGGGATAAATAACTAACTATAAAAAAAATCAAAGGGTATTCATAAACTGTAACAAGTTTTTACGTTCCTGTAAAGAGAGGGATTTGTACTTGTTTTTAGCATTCTGTGCTTCGCCACCATGCCACAAAATAGCTTCTTCTATATTTCGTGCACGGCCATCGTGCATCAAAAATGTAAATCCGTTAACCGTGTTGAGAAGGCCAAGACCCCACAAGGCAGGTGTTCGCCATTCAGTACCGGTTGCCAGAAAATCAGGTGCATCATCAGCTAGAGCACTTCCCATATCGTGTAAAAGTAAATCGGTAAAGGGTCGAATCGTTTGGTTACGAAGAGCTGCTATTGAGTGCGTGTTACCCGTTGTTAACACGGGAATGTGGCAACTGGTGCAGCCAATTGTTTCAAAGGTTTCTTTGCCTTTTAACACATTTTGGTTGTTAAAATCTCTACGAACTGGTACCGCTAAGACACTGGTATATAGGGCTACTTTGTTCAAATTATCGTCTGATATTTCGGGCGAACCTCCATTTGCAATGCTGTTGCAATCTACTCCGGGAGGGCAATTTTCATCGGGAAACAGAAAAGAGGTTATTCCCATATCTCCACTAAATGCGGCTGCTACTTGTTGCCTCACGTTGGGTTGATTGGCTTTCCAGCCAAAACGTCCCATTACAGTTTGATTAGTAGCTACATCGTACACATAGTTAGGACGACCTGATATTCCGTCGCCGTCGGTATCATTGGGGTCGGATAAGTGGAGTAGCGTGTTTTCGTCCAAAGCTTCCAATAATCCCAAGCCTATGATTTGATTGGCCAGTCGCGGTGAAACTTTAATACCAGCTGCAAGTGCACCGTATCCAAGATTGGAAATATTGTAAATCGGTTTTTTAAGTACCACTGTGGTGCCGTCGTCGAAGGTTTCAATGATATCTTGGTAAGTAATGGTAAAGCCTCCTTTAGTTGTTTGACCTAAGATAGCATTGTCTTGTAATTGATGACCGTAAATAGGGTCAGGCAATGCCGAACCATCAGCTGCTGTACCGTTGAGGCTCAATCGAAGTAAAAGTCCCCTAGCAGTTTCTCCATCAAAACCAGGCGGGCGTCCGCGTCCATCTTTAAAATGACAACTGGCACAAGCCACCGCATTATAAAACGGACCCAAGCCGTCTCGAGCTGTGGTAGAGGCAGGTGAAGAAACCCAACTTTGTCTAAAAAAAGAATTTCCAATACCAAAACTGGAGCGTTCCTCCAGTGTGAGTTGCGATGCTGAAAAGCCAAATGCTTCCTCTGAGGCATTGAATACCGTGGTGCTGCCTCCTAAAAGTTCTTCGCCTGTTTCAACAGCAATAGTGGTATATGCATCGTCCGTTTCACAGCCGATGAAAGAAAGGATTACACAAAGAGAAAGGATTTTTAAATACGTATTCATGGTGTTTTAAACTGTAAAAAGTGGCCTTGTAAGAAGACCACTTTGGTTGTATGTGTTAGGTATACTTTTAGTTGTTTACCAAGATGCCTATTTTAGCAGCACCTGCTAGTAAATTGGCACCGTAAGTATCCAGTTGAACGACCGCTGCTTTAACTTTTTGTCCTTCTGATGAAGATGCACCTCCAGAAATAGCTAAGTCAAACGGCGTTAAAATAGCGGCTACTTTTGCTAAAGCGTCTTGCTCAGCAGTGGCAGTTGCTGCAAATAACGTTGGGTCTGCTTTTTCTACTAAGTCCGCTAGCGAAGCGCCATTAATTGTTCCGTAACTACCTTGATACACATTAATGACTCCTTTTAGGTTTAAATAAATGTCACGGTGTGTGTTGTCACTAAAGCAAGAGTGCTCGTCTTCTTGGTCGGCATTTCCTAATGCTACATCCATACGTTCAATAGGCAATTCAGCTAAAACAAGCGTGGTAATTCCTAAATACATATTTTTCAAAGCCGTATCAACAGGCAGGTCAAGGAAAGTAGTTCGGTAGGTACCGTTGGGTTTCCATTGCTCTACTAGATACGATAAATGGTCAGTAAGAAAGTCAGCACATACGTTTAAGTAAGTAGCTCTTCTTAATTGATTAGCAGCGGTTCCGCCCTCTACGTAATCGGTATACAAACGCTGTCCAGGAAGGTTGGCTTCTGGTGCTGTAAGGTCTTGTCCCCACAATAAAAATTCAATGGCATGGTATCCCACACTGATGTTTTTCTCGCCACCGTTTTCATTCAAACTTTCTAAAAGTTCCTTAGAAATAATAGGGTAGGTAGTGGTTGCATTGATAATTCCTGCATCGGCGGCGCCATCTACATAATCTACAAAGTTTTCGTCAAGAGGCCATGCATTCAATAATCCTTCAGGTCCATTTTCATCATCAATCGGACCGTTAGCGAAACGAAATGCTTCGGTTGTACCGTAACTTTCACGTGCTTCTTTCCACATTTCTTTAGCAACTGTGAAGTTGGCATCTGTAGGGTTCGCAGTAAATGTATTGATGGCAGTTTCTAAAACAACTGCGTCATCGTAAGCATCTTTGTAATTAGTATACACGATGTCGGCATAATTGGAAACAACTTGTTTTTTCGTTGCTGTAGTGCTTGAGGATGTTGAATCGTCGTCACTGCACGACGCAAAAAGTAAGGCGGTTGCAAGTACGAATGAAGCTTTAAAATACATTTTATTCATCTTTAAGTGTTATTTAGAATGATTAAGTTTTGGCAAATGTATAGGGTTTTGAATACCTACGCAAGCTTTATTTAGATTTAATTAAAATAGATTGCAATCTATTTAGAATTATTATAAATATTTCTTGCAGGAAGTAAAATGACCAGTTATCTTTGCCGAACAATTTTAATTAAATCTAAATAACAATATGAAATCGAATTTCTATTCTTTAGGGGCAATGCTTTTGAGCCTATCATTATTAACTTCTTGCTCTAATGACGATAACGGAAATAACACTGTAAATTACGAAATACCAACGAGCTATACTTTCGAGCGAAATGGTGCTACAACAGTAGATTTTTCAGGACAAACAGCACGCTTACAGATGTTAGACGCTATGGGAGCTGTTTATACCACTGCTGCTACAGATGGAACGACATTGGACGGTATGACTTTGCAAAACATGTTCAGTAATACAAATAATCCTTTTGCATTAAATGCTTTGAACACTTCAGGAAAGAATTTGAAAAGCAAAACTGCCGCTTCAAATGATTATTTCACATTATTTTTAGGCGGTGGGTCGACTACTGAAAAAGTAGCGGTTCAATCCTTTTTCGAATCTCAATTTACAACTGGAGCATTAGCAAGTCAAGGAAACGCGGCATCAGCAGGTGTAGCAGGCGCCTATTTGGACGGAAGTAAAATGCGTCTTTTTGCTGCAAATGGCTTAGAGCCACAACAAGTTCTTTTGAAAGGTTTAATGGGGGCTGTGATGATGGACCAAATCTCTAATCAGTATTTATCCGTAAATACGTTGGATAATGCGTCCATTCGAATTGAAAACACAAATAAAGTGATGGCAGAAAATGCCAATTTTACAACGATGGAACATTATTGGGATGAAGCATACGGATATGTGTATGGAGCTGATGATGCCACAAATAACTCGTTGAAATACTGGAGTTCGTACATTGAGCAAGTAAATGCTGATACTGATTTCAATACGGTAAGTGCTGAAATTAACCTGGCATTTAGAAAAGGTCGTGCGGCAATTGAAGCTAATGATTACTTGGTACGTGACCAACAAATTGCTATTATTCGCAAAAACTTAGCCTTGGTAGCTGCAGTTCGTTCCGTATATTATTTGCAAGAAGGAAAAGCGAAATTAGTACAGGACAATGGTGCAAAAGCATTTCACGCCTTGTCAGAGGGATACGGTTTCATTATGGCTTTGAGATATACACGTCAACCGGGTACTGATACGCCTTATTTTTCAAAAGAAGAAGTGGACACGATGCTGGCTACTTTAACAAGTGGAACAAATGGTTTGTGGGATATTGATAATTTAAGTCCGAAACTAGACGCTGTTGCTGGTCAAATTGCGAGTCGATTTGGGTTTAGTGTAGCACAAGCTTCAACCGTAAATTAATTTAGAATAAATACAGATAGATTGTATTTGAATGCTTAGTTTTGCACCAAAATTTTTAAACTCTTATGAGAAAAGTATTTTTAATAGCAAGTTTTATAGCCATTTTTACGGCTTGTTCGTCAACTGATGATGGCTCAAAAACTGGTGGCGATAGCTTTAACCGTAGTACTTTATTGACCCACTGGGCTGATAACATTATCATTCCTTCTTACCAGAATTACAGCAATAAAGTAACTGCTTTTTCAACGGCTATAACGGATTTTACTAGCAATCCCACCATAGAAAATTTAGTTGTAGCACGAGGTTCATGGGTAGAATCTTATGAAGCTTACCAGCAAGTTATGTTATTTAACGTAGGAAAAGCATCAGAAATTTACTTTAAAGAAACGACGAATACTTATCCAACAGACGTTGTAGGTATTGAGCAAAATATTGCTTCGGGTTCTTATAATTTGGAATTGTTTTCACAGTTTTCAAAACAAGGTTTCCCCGCTTTTGATTACTTATTGAATGGATTGGCAAATACGGATGCTGAAATAGTTGCTTTTTACACGAGTAATGCAAATGCAGCTGCTTACAAACAATATTTGTTGAATCTTATTACGGTCATGAATACCAAAAGCAATGCGGTACTATTGGATTGGAATGGTTCTTACAGAGCAACGTTTATAGCAAGTAATGGTACGGCAGTGAGTAGCTCTACTAATAAGTTGACCAATTTATTTGTTAAGAATTTTGAAAAAGACATTCGCACGGGAAAAATAGGAATTCCAGCTGGAGTATTTTCTAACGGTACTTTATTTCCAGAAAAAGTGGAAGGTTTTTACATGAAGAATATTTCTAAAAAGTTGTTGAATGCGGCAATTCAGTCGCAACAAGATTTCTTTAACGGAAAATCTTTTAGTGGTACAACTACTGGACCGAGTTTGAAGTCGTATTTAGACGATGTGAATGCAGTTCGAAATGGACAGAATTTAAGTGACATCATCAACAATCAGTTTACTACGATTTATGCGGTAAATGAAACGCTGAACGCTAATTTTTCTGAGCAAATTACTTCAAACAACGCAAAAATGATTGAAGCTTATGATGCGTTGCAACAAAACGTGATTTATTTCAAGTTAGACATGATGCAAGCTTTAAATGTCACCATCGATTATGTGGATGGAGATGGAGACTAATTCATTATGTATCAAAACGTAACAAGATATTTTACTACCTATACATCAACCGCGACGCTAGCCTTTTTTAGGCTAGCGTTTGGTTTAATGATGCTTATGAGTTTGATACGTTTCGTGGCTTACGGATGGATTGATAAGTTCTACATTCAGCCTGATTTTCACTTCTCGTATTACGGATTTGAATGGGTTCAGCCGTTGGGTGTTTATACGTATGGGTTGTATTTAATTGCAGGAATTGCAGCTTTTTTTGTGGCTATTGGCTTTAAATACCGTATTTCCGCCATTACCTTTTTCTTGGCCTTTACTTATATTGAGTTGATGGACAAAACCTATTATCTCAATCATTATTACTTTATTTCACTGGTGAGTTTTGTACTGATTTTCTTACCTGCCAATGCTTATTTTTCTGTCGATTCGTACAAGAATAAAGATTTGGCTTTCGCCAAAATACCCCGATGGAACATTGATATATTGAAAATCATGTTGGCTGTTGTGTATTTTTATGCAGGTTTAGCAAAAATAAATTCTGATTGGTTGCTAGAAGCGATGCCGTTGCGTATTTGGCTTCCCTCCAATGCCGACTTACCGCTAATTGGCCCGTTACTAAAAGAAACTTGGGTAGCCTATGCTTTTAGTTGGTTTGGTATGATTTACGATTTGGGAATTGTGTTTCTTTTACTTTACAAACAGACGCGGTTACTTGGTTTTCTCTTTGTAGTTGTTTTTCACGTGTTAACGAGAATATTATTTCCAATAGGTGTTTTTCCGTATGTGATGATTATTAGTACACTCATTTTCTTCGATGCGAGTTTCCACCAAAGGGTTTTGTTTTTCTTTAAAAATTTCAAGAAGCACCAGCCTATTTGGGAAAATAACAAAACCAAAATCGCCACTTTTACGAAAGTATATCAGACGAAATTGGTGTTTTTGAGTTCGTTTTTACTACTGCAATTGGCATTTCCATTCCGTTATTTAGCGTATCCAAACGAGTTATTTTGGACAGAAGAAGGCTTCCGCTTTTCATGGCGGGTGATGCTGATGGAAAAAGCGGGTTACACCGAATTTAAAGTAACAGATGCAGTAACTAAAAAGACCATTCACGTTGATAACAGCCAATTTCTGACGCGATTTCAAGAAAAACAAATGGCATTTCAACCGGATTTCATCATCCAATATGCTCATTATTTACATAATTATTATCAAGAAAAAGGAATCAATAACCCGATCGTAACCGTTGACAGCTATGTAGCTTTAAACGGCCGTTTAAGTCAGCGTTATATTGACCCCACAATAAATTTAGCACAAGAAAATGATACATTTCAGCACAAGAACTGGATTTTGCCATTCAATGACACGATTAAAGGATTTTAGTTCACTGTTTCTACTGTTTTTTACAGCCACATTTTTTGGACAAACCAGTATTTCTGGCGTTGTTCAAAAGGCAAACAACTCGACAATTTCGGGAGTGGAAGTGTACAATACTACAACGTCTGCTAAAACAGTTTCGGATGAAAACGGTGTTTTCACTTTCGAAATAAAGGAAGGTACTACCCATCAAATTGTGTTGTACAAAGATGGCTTCCAATTGTTGGAAGCAACCATTGCTATGGATGAAAACAACAAAATATTTATATTAGAAACCATAACCAATCTGTCTGAAGTAGTTATTCAGAATGAGCGTGGTAAATTGTTTAATGTAAATAAATTAAGAGATGTAGAAGAAACTGCTATTTACGCAGGAAAAAAGACGGAAGTCATTGCCGTTTCGAAATTAACAGCCAATAAAGCGGTAAATAATGCCCGTCAGATTTTTGGTCAAGTGGTAGGATTAACCATCAATGAAGGTTCTGATGGAGGCTTACAATTGAGCATTGGTGGTCGAGGTTTGAATCCCAATCGTACGTCTAATTTCAACACCAGGCAAAATGGGTACGACATCAGTGCCGATGTTTTGGGCTATCCTGAAAGTTATTATGCAACGCCAACGGAAGCTTTAGAGGAAATTCAGATTGTTCGTGGAGCGGCGTCTTTGCAATATGGAACGCAATTTGGTGGTTTGGTTAACTTTAAAATCAAGTCACCTTCTAAGAAAGAAATGGAGATTACTACGCGAAATACAGTTGGTTCTTATAATTTGTATACCAATTTTACTTCGTTGAGTGGTACAAAAGGGAAGTTCAGTTATTATACCTTTTTTAATTTCAAACAAGGAGATGGCTTTCGCCCAAATTCAGAATTCAACAGTAAAAGCTATTTTGTTAATTTGAACTATCAGTTTAACGAAAAAACGTCGTTGCACTTTGATTATACACATTTCGACTATGTAGCCAAGCAGGCAGGTGGTTTGTCCGATTTTATGTTTAACGACGACCCCAATCAAAGTAACCGTGATCGAAATTGGTTTGCCGTAAATTGGAATTTATATGCGTTACGACTGAAACACAAAGTATCTGAAAATGCTGATTTCTCGTTGCAGTTATTTGGTTTAGATGCGAGTCGGAAAGCGGTGGGTTACCGCAGTAATCGCGTGTCCAGTCCAGACTTTGAAGGGACGGTTCGTGATTTGGTCATTGGAGATTTTGTCAATTGGGGTGCAGAAGCGCGTTTTCTGCAAAAGCATGATTTCCTTGGAACAAATAATGCCTTTTTAATTGGTGTCAAATATTACCAGTCCAAAAATGCTGGCCTTCAGGGACCTGGAAGCTCAGGAAACGGACCCGATTTTTCATTGGCTACTGCAGAATTTCCTTCTTATGCCAGTCAATCTAATTATGAATACCCCAACTTAAACGTATCTCTTTTTGGTGAAAATATTTTCAGAGTTTCCTCCAAATTCTCAATTACACCGGGTTTTCGTTATGAAAAAATCAGAACGCAAGCCGAGGGATATTTCCGAAGAATCAACTTGGATTTTGCTGGAAATGTGATTTTAGATGAAAGAGTTGACGAAAACAATGTGAAAGAACGTGATTTTCTTTTGTTAGGAGTGGGCTTAAGCTATAAACTCAAAAATAGATTGGAGTTGTACGGAAATGTATCGCAAAACTACCGGTCGGTTACTTTTAACGACATTAGAACCGTTGCAACAGGTCAAGTGATAGCCGAAAATATTACCGATGAAAAAGGCTATACGTCTGATATTGGAATTCGGGGTCAGATTACAGACAAAGTAAGTTTTGACGCTAGTGTATTCGGATTGTTTTACAATGATAAAATAGGGGAGTATGATGCCCTAAATCCTGACGGAAGTGCAGCACCAGTAAGATTACGTGATAATATTGGAACCGCCTTAACATACGGATTTGAGGCTATGGTTGATTGGAATTTAAGTAAAACATTTTTCGCTGAAAACGAGCAATTTTCTTGGAATGTTTTCACCAATTCAGCACTTACAGGTTCTGAGTACTTAACATCGGATGTATCAAATATTGAAGGAAATGAAGTAGAATTTGTACCGCTTATAAATTTTAAAACAGGAACTTCTGTCGGATATAGGAACTTTATGACTAGTTTGCAACTGACCTATGTAACATCGCAATTTACGGACGCAAGTAACAAAACAGTTGAAACGACTGACAACGAGTATGGTATTTTTGGCGAAATCCCGTCGTATTATGTTGCCGATTTCTCTGCTTCTTATAAGTGGAAAATGTTCAAATTAGAAGCGGGTGTTACGAATTTTACAAACAATAATTATTTTACACGTCGTGCAACAGGTTATCCAGGTCCCGGAATTATTCCATCTGAAACGAGAACCTTTTATACTACCTTAGAATTTACGTTTTAGAAAATCCATTTTTTGTATCCGAATTGCGTTTAAAATAGCCAACAACGCCACACCAACATCAGCAAAAACAGCTTCCCACATCGTAGCTAAACCGCCAGCTCCAAGAATGAGTACCATACCTTTCACGACGAAAGCCATCGTAATATTTTGCCACACAATCTTTTTTGTTTGTCGGCCGATATTGATTGCAACGGGAATTTTACTGGGATTGTCGTCTTGAATCACGACGTCAGCGGTTTCGATTGTAGCATCGCTACCCAAACCTCCCATCGCAATTCCGATGTCGCTTAAAGCCACAACGGGTGCGTCATTGACGCCATCTCCAACGAATGCGACAATCTTGTCTTTGTGTTTAATTTGAGTCAAATGAGTGACTTTATCCTCAGGTAGCAAATCGCCAAAAGCATTTGTAATTCCTAAAGTTTTAGCCACTTCTTGAACAACGGCATTCTTATCGCCACTTAGCATTGTAGTTTTTACATTTAAACTTTTAAGAGCATCAATGGTCGACTGAGCTTCCGACTTGATAGAATCGGAAATTGTAAGGTAACCCACAAATTCATTTTTGTAAGCAATAGCAATTGTAGTATACACAATCGCTTCAACATTTACCTGATGTTTAATGGAAAAAGCATCCATTAATTTGAAATTTCCAACTAATAAATCGCCGTTTAAAGTACTTCCTTTCAATCCCATTCCTGGAATTTCTTCCACTTTTGAAAACTGAATTTCTGGATTAATGCTACCAACGTATTCGTGAATGGCTGTTGCAATTGGGTGTGAACTTTGACTTTCTAAAACATTCAGCAGCTGCAGTATCTCCTTTGCGTCAAATTTTGCATTAAAATTTACTTCTTGTACTTTAAAAACGCCTTCGGTCATGGTGCCTGTTTTGTCCATCACCACGTGATTGACTTGCGCAATTAAATCCAAGAAATTACTACCCTTAAATAAAATTCCGTTTTTACTTGCAGCACCAATTCCACCAAAATAACCCAGTGGAATACTGATTACCAAAGCACACGGACAAGAAATAACCAAGAAAACCAACGCTCGATACAACCAATCGCTGAATACATAATTTTCAACAAATAAGACAGGAACCACAGTAATCAAAACTGCTAAAGCAACTACAATAGGAGTATAGATTTTAGCAAATTTGGTTATGAATAATTCTGTAGGCGCTTTTCTTGACGTAGCATCTTGAACCATCATAAGAATTTTTGATAATTTACTATCCGAGAATTTTGTTGTTACTTCAATGTGCGAAACGGAATTTAAATTAATCATTCCCGCCAAAACTGTTTCTGTTTTTACTTTTGAATCCGGCACGCTTTCACCCGTCAATGCAGAAGTATTGAATGTAGATTTCTCTGAAAGTAAAATACCGTCTAACGCTACTTTCTCTCCCGGTTTGAGCTGCATAATTTGACCTATAGCCACTTCTTCTGCTTTTACAAGCGAAATTCGGTTTTGGGTATCCACAATTGTAACTTTATCAGGACGTTGGTCCAATAACGATTTGATATTTGCTTTAGCACGGGTTACGGCAATTCCTTGAAAAACTTCACCAACGGTATAAAACAACATTACGGCAACTCCTTCTGGAAATTCTCCAATCGCAAAAGCACCTAGAGTAGCAATCGTCATCAGGAAAAATTCTGAAAACACATCGCCTTTTCTGATACTCTCCACAGCTTCTTTTACTACTGGAAAACCTACCGGAATGTATGCAAAACTGTATAAAATTAGGCGTGGCATTTCTGTAAACCAAACCGGTTTTAGCACATAATCCAAAACTAAACCGACAATTAAAAGTGCTATGGAACCTAAAGCTGGTCCAAAAAGTGCTAGTTTGTTTTCAGTATTTATTTCGTGGTCGTGTGAATGTTCGTTGTTGTGACTTTTCTCATCAGTAGATGTAGTGCAGCAGTCAGAATGCGAGTTTTTCATAGCATAGTAAAGTTAAAAAATCCCCTACCAAATCAATGAGTAGGGGAGTTAGTTTTTAGTGGTTATGACCTTCGTGATTGTCGTGGTCGTGTCCGTCAGCTTCATGAGCGTCAGCTTCATTAGAAGCTACTAAATCCATTTCGCAAACAGGACATTTCCCCATTTCAGTGTAGGTTTTTCCCTTTTCACAATCCATTGGACAAGCATACGTTACTTCTGCGGTAGCAGTGGTAGTTTCTGTTGTTGTTTCCGTCATTGTTTCTGTTTTCGGTTCTGACTTACACGACGTCACGGAAAGTGTCGCTACCGCAAATGCGATAAGTAAAAGTGTTTTTTTCATACGTTTTTATTGTTTAAAGTTATTAAATTTAATGAGCATGACCGCCACCACCTTGACTTTTTGTCAAATGGCTTTGAATGTAATAAGCACCGTCTAGGGCAATTTTTGCGTCTTTATCTATCTTTTGTAATAAATCAATTTTTACGAAACCGAGTTGCGAAGCACCTTCTTTGACTTCAATTCTTTTAAAATGCATTTCGGCATCACTTGAATCATTTTTTTCTAAAATAAAGATAAACGATTTACCGTCCGCTTTTACAACGGCATCTAAAGGTAATGCAAAAAGAGCATTCGCACCAAGGTCAATTAACGCATTAACGTACATTCCTGAAATTAATTGTTCGTTTTTATTATCAATTTCTGCATGAACAGCAACGGCTTTGGTGTCGTTTTCAAATGCTTTTCCAATATTAAAGATTGTTCCCTCTACTTCATTTTGGTTTTGATTCGTCAAGATGAAACGCACTTTCTGTCCTTTTTTTATTTTATATAAATCCTTTTCGTATACCAACAAATCCACGTGTAACTTAGAATTATCGACAATATTAAGCATTGAAGTTCCCGCTGAAATAGCACTTCCAATACGAATATGTATTTCGGTAACATAACCACTAATTGGCGCCAAAACAGGGACAGTTGCAGATGCATTTTCAGATAAATTAATGTTGAGCAAAGCCAATTGTCTTTTTAAAGAAGCATATCTTGCTTGTTCCATTTCATAGTCTGACTTTGCTTTTTCATACGTTTTCTTAGCATTTACCGCCTGTTCGTTCAAGGTTTTCTGGCGTTCATAATCTAGCTTTAAAAAAGCTAAATTGCTTTTAGAAAGCAAGTAGGCTTCTTTTAATTTTGCAAACTCGGGACTTTCCATAGTAGCTAATACTTGCCCTTTTCGTACTTTATCGCCTTCTTCCACAAAAATATTTTTGACTATTCCGCTTGAATGTACCGAAACATCGGCCTGATTTTGCGGTGGAAGTTTGGTATAACCGTTAGAGGAAACCACTTCGTTCAAATTCTTTTTTGAAAAAGTACCTAACTCAATTCCAGCCGCTTCAAATTGTGCTTGATTTAAGTGTACTTCATCGGCATCGGTATGACTTTCTTCCTGAGCTTCCAGGTGGTCATGAACTTCTTCATGGTTGTTATTCAATTGAATGTAAATAAGTAGTCCTACTACAATTACAATCAGAATACTTATATATAAAGTTGACTTTTTCATTTTTATTGATTGGTTAAATAATGTAGATTAATTACATTTTGATTGTATTTATAAACAGATTCGTTGGCGTTCAAACGAATTTTAAAGGCGGTTTCAATGCTGTTCACATATTCGATATAGGATATTGCTCCATTTTTATAACTCAAATCGGCGTTCAAATTGATTTCTTTCGCGTTTGGCAATGCCACCGTTTTGTAGTATTCCATCAAAGATTTTGCAGTTGCAATTTGCTTCGTTTCTTGGTCAAAACTGGCTTGAATTTGACTCAACATAAAAGAATTATTTTTCTCTTCAACTTCTGTTTGAATTTTCGCCGCTTTCGCTTTTGAAATCGAGCTTCCTGCAAAAACAGGTACGGCAATTCCCACAGAAAAGCCACTAAAGTTCAAATCAGAATTGTGGAACGTTCCCGGATTGTCTGCCACTTCTGAACCGGTATTCGATTGCATGAAGTAACCCACTGAAAACTCAGGGTATAAAAAGGCTTTCTGTAATTTGTGGTTGGCTTTTGCCAAATTAATTTGAGCTTCCGAATTGCGAATATTCAAATTTTCATTGACTGAAGCTTTCGAAGGGTCAAAAGACAATACGACTAATTCTTTTTCAGCTGTTGAAAAGTATTCGTCACTTTGCATCAACTGGGCTAATTTGCTTTTCTCAATTTCCACCAAAGCCTTATTTTTCTTGATTTGTTGTTCCAATTCCATTTGTTTAACTACTGCAATATTTTTTTCCAACGCATTCGTTTCACCAGTATTGTATCGAACGGTTGCCGCATTCGTAAATTTCAACAGAATCTCATTTTGTTCATTAAGCACTTTTGTTTGGGATTGGTAAAACAATAAACTGTTCCAAGATTGTCGAATAGAGAACACCAAATTTTGTTTGGCTTTCGCCAAATCAATTTGACTAACGGCATTATTCAAATTCAGGACTTTTTTTCTAGCGCCAATTTCAAAGAGATTAAAAGCCTGACTCACCTCGAAGTTTTTATCATTGTTTGTAGAATTCAGTTGTCCAAACGTTCCATTAAACTCCATTTTTGGGAGTTCCCATCCCGATTTTGTCAAGACTTCTGTTTTTTGTGTTTGTAAACTTGCCGACTGGATTTGCAGGTTGTTTTTCAATCCCAATTCAATTGCTTGTTCTAGCGTTAAACTTTGACTTTCTTGAGCTTGTGTAAAAGTCGTTGCAGAAATAAAAATCAGTAGGGCAGTAGCAGTTCGATTCATTTTGAATGATTTTTTAAAGCCGGTTTCTAAATAATAATATAAA
Source organism: Flavobacterium sp. SM2513 (assembly GCF_050908145.1). Lineage (GTDB taxonomy): Bacteria > Bacteroidota > Bacteroidia > Flavobacteriales > Flavobacteriaceae > Flavobacterium. Next base: position 2,898,899 of record NZ_CP194228.1, read on the forward strand.
ATTGGCAAAACGATTAATGTCAAAAGTGTCGCCGTTAATAAACCACCAATTACTACCGTTGCTAATGGTTTTTGCACTTCAGCTCCTGCAGAAGTACTTAATGCCATTGGTAAAAATCCGAGTGAAGCTACCGCAGCCGTTATAATAATAGGACGTAAACGCGTTTTGGTTCCCATCTTGATTCGCGTAACTAAATCCGTAACTCCTTCTGCTTTTAATTGGTTTAAATAGCCAATCAAAACAATTCCATTCAATACAGCAACACCAAATAAAGCAATAAACCCGACTCCAGCTGAAATACTAAACGGCATGTCTCTTAGCCACAAAGCGAAGATACCGCCAATAGCTGAAAGTGGAATTGCCGTAAAAATCAATAACGATTGTCTGATAGAATTAAAGGTAAAATACAATAAAATTAATATTAATCCCAACGCCATCGGTACCGCAACCAGTAAACGATTACTTGCTTGAATTAAATTTTCAAATTGACCACCATAGGTTACATAGTATCCGTCAGGTAGTTCTAATTCTTTATCTAATTTGGCTTGAATTTCCTCAACAACTGTTTGTACATCGCTGTCTCTGACGTTAAATCCAACAACAATTCGGCGTTTTCCTTCCTCTCTTGAAATTTGCATCGGTCCGTTTTCCATTTTAATATCGGCCACTTGAATTAGTGGAATTTGATTTCCAGAAGGCAATGAAATAAACAACTGTTCTAAATTGTTCAAATCTTGTCGGCTTGAATTTTCTAATCGAACCACCAAATCAAAGCGCCGTTCTCCTTCATAAACCACGCCTGCTTTTTCGCCAGCAAAGCCCATTTTTATCACGCGGTTCAACTCGCTTACTTTTAATCCGTAAGCTGCCATTTTATTCGAATTGTATCTAATCGTAATTTGGGGTAAACCCGCCACACGTTCCAGTTCAGCATCAGTAACTCCAGCAACACCGCTAATTTTCTTGAGAACTTCTTCGCCTTTATTTACAAGCAAGTCAATATCGTCGCCAAAAATCTTTATGGCGACATCACTTCGTACACCCGTCATCAATTCGTTGAAACGCATTTGTATGGGTTGCGAAAATTCGGTGGTAACTCCAGGAAGGTCTTGAAGCGTTTTCTCCATTTTAGCGGTAAGTTCTTCTTTGGTTTTTGCCGAAGTCCATTCGCTTTTATCTTTCAAAATAATCATCATATCTGCCGCTTCCATTGGCATCGGGTCGGTTGGAATCTCAGACGAACCAATTTTTGATACAATCATCTTTATCTCAGGAAATTTAGCTTTCAACAACTTTTCTGCTTTTGTGGTCGTTTCAATTTCTTGTGATAGTGAACTTCCCGAAGCAATAATAATATGAGTTGCAATATCTCCTTCGTCTAAATTTGGTATAAATTCTCCTCCCAAATTTGAAAAAAATAGTAGAGAAATCGCAAACAACCCAAAAGAAATTGCAATAATTAATCCTTTAATTTCTAAAGCTTTGTCTAAAATAGGTTGGTAAAAACTGTTCAATTTATCAATGATTTTATCACTAAAATTCCGTTTTCGGTCGATGGTTTTGCTTAAAACCACTGAAGTCATCATTGGGACGTAGGTAAGTGACAACAGGAATGCACCTAGAATTGCAAAGGAAACGGTTTGTGCCATTGGTCCGAACATTTTTCCTTCAATCCCTACTAAGGCGAGAATTGGTAAATACACAATTAAGATAATAATTTCACCAAAAGCGGCACTTGTTCTAATTTTTGAAGCACCTTGATAGACTTCCTCATTCATTTCGGAAGCAGATAGATTTGTTTTCTTGCCCAATTTAAGTCGGTGGATGATGGCTTCCACAATAATAATCGCACCATCCACAATTAACCCGAAGTCTATTGCACCAAGACTCATTAAGTTTCCGCTTACGCCAAAAAGTTTCATCATCGAAATCGCAAATAACAACGACAACGGAATCACGGATGCAACTACCAATCCCGCACGCCAGTTTCCTAATAATAAAACCAATACGAAAACTACGATTAAAGCGCCTTCAATTAGGTTTTTTTCAACCGTACTAATGGTTCGGTCTACTAGCATAGACCGGTCTAGAAAGGCCGTTATTGCAACACCTTCCGGTAGAGATTTCTTGATTTGCTCCATTTTCTCCTTGACGCGTTTTGTTACTTCGCCACCATTTTCACCCTTGAGCATCATGACCATTCCAGAAACATCTTCGCCTTCGCCGTCTTTCGTTACAGCACCATAACGCGTACTGCTTCCTATTTGTACTTTGGCTACGTCACGAATAAGTATCGGAATCCCATTATTCGATTTTACTACTATTTTTTCAATATCACTAATACTCTTGACCATTCCAATTCCACGTATGAAGTAAGCGTATGGTTTTTTGTCAATATAAGCGCCACCTGTATTTTCGTTATTTTGCGAAAGCGCCTCAAATATCTCCGTCACCGACGTATTCATGCTGTTCAATCGGTTGGGTTGAATGGCAATTTCGTACTGTTTCAAATGACCGCCAAGAGTATTTACTTCTGCAATTCCTTTGATTCCCATCAGTTGGGGTTTGATTATCCAATCCTGAATGGTTCGTAATTCTGTAGGGTCAAATTCCTTTTCAAAACCTTTTTTGGGGTGAATGATGTATTGGTATATTTCACCCAAACCTGTAGAAACGGGAGCCATTTCAGGTGTACCTAAGTCAGGTGGAATCGAATTTTGAGCTTCTAACAAACGTTCGGCGACTTGGGTTCGAGCCCAATAAATATCTACGTTTTCTTCAAAAACAAGCGTAATAACACTTAATCCAAATTTACTTACAGAACGGAGTTCCACAGTTTTTGGAATTGTTTTGAGCGATTGTTCAATTGGATACGTAATGAATTGTTCAATTTCTTGCGTTGCAAGTGTAGGAGAGCTGGTAATAATTTGCACCTGATTATTGGTAATATCAGGCAAGGCATCTATGGGCAAGTTGATAGCAGAATAACTACCCACGAGGATTAATGCTACTGTAAATAGTCCAATAATAAACTTATTATTGATGCTAAAATGAATGATTTTATCTAACATTTAGAAAGTATAAGAAAAGTAAAACAAAAGTAAAGTACCTCATTTGGTTCAGAAAGCACAAAGTTTCTGCTCAAAAAAAGGTTGTTTTAGTTCATTATACGAGTTGGGGCGGTTGCCAAATGCTACCAGAATAGCTGTCGCTTAAATTAGAAACGTAGAAGGATTCCTTTAAAGGTATGGATTGAAAGGGGATGGGAAAATCAATAGTAACGGTTACAGCGTAGTTCAACATTTGAACCCCACAACAATTACAGACACAAAATGGGGGACAGGCATGTCTTTCCTCATCGTGAGAATGCCCGTCGTGGTTATGTGCAATTTCTACAGCATTTGAAGTGGTAAAAGTTGCATCCGAGTCCGTACAAGGATAAAACGATACCATAATGATATACAAAGCTAATAGAAACTGTTTCCATTTCATGTTACAATGATAGGAAATTTATTATAAAACAGGAAGTATTAATTCCTTTATTTTATTCTTATACTTCAAACTTAAGGAGATATTGCAGCTTCAATTTGAGAATAAATTGGTTTTTCAAAGCAAGTTAATGATGATACTTAGATTTTAGCAGAAAGACATAAAAAGCTTGACGTCGAATGCTGTACAATATATTAACAGCAAATTAGTGCGGTAAGCCGTTAATAAAAGAATGTTTTTTTAGTAACTTCGCAAAAAATATTTAGAGTAATGAAAAAATTAGTACTAATTCTCTTATTGTTCACTGCATTTGTTAGCTGTAAAGATGAAAAGCCTAAGAATGGCAAGTTTCGCATTGTAACTACCACCTCTATGATTACAGATTTGGTTCAAAACATTGGTGGCGAGATGGTAAATGTAGAAGGACTTATGGGTGCTGGAGTGGACCCACACTTATATAAAGCAAGTGAGGGCGATGTTTCCAAGCTTTCTAATGCCGACATGATTATTTATAACGGTCTGCACTTAGAAGGCAAGTTAGTGGAAGTTTTTGAAAATATGCAACGTCAAAACATCAATACGGTAGCTATATCTGACGCATTGGACAAAAAAGATTTGATAGGTTCAACCCATTTTGCTTCCAATTATGACCCGCACATTTGGTTTAACGTAACTAATTGGGAACTTATAACAGTTTATGTTGCTGAAGAACTTTCAAAAGCAATGCCGGAACATGTAGCTGTTTTTAAAGCAAATGCCGACAACTATTTACAGAAACTGAAGACTTTAAAAGAAGAACTTAATACTGAAATTGCCACGCTTCCCGAAAATCAACGTCGTTTAGTAACGGCTCACGATGCATTCAGTTATTTTGGTAAAGAATTCAAATTTGACGTGGTAGGTTTACAAGGTTTATCAACAGCTACTGAAGCTGGTGTCCAAGATGTACAGAAAACTGCCGCTTATATTATTGAACACAAAGTGAAAGCCGTTTTTATTGAAAGTTCTGTTCCTAAACGTACTGTGGAGGCTTTAAAGGCTGCTGTAAATTCTAAAAACCACGAAGTAGTTATTGGCGGGACGTTGTTCTCAGATGCCTTGGGTAATCCTGGAACTCCCGAAGGTACCTACATCGGAATGTTCAAGTTTAATGTTCACACCATTGTAACCTCTTTAAAATAATGGAAAAGATAGCCGTAAAAGTGGATGATTTAACTGTAGCTTATAATTACAAGCCTGTTCTTTGGGACATTGATTTACAGATTCCTGAAGGGGTGTTGATGGCTATTGTTGGACCAAATGGTGCTGGAAAGTCTACGTTAATTAAAGCCATCTTAGGCATTCTCAAACCCATTGCCGGTAGCGTTACTATCTTTGGCAAGCCCTATGATTCACAGCGAAAAAAGGTAGCTTATGTACCCCAAAAAGGAAGTGTCGACTGGGATTTTCCTACTACGGCTTTGGATGTAGTTATGATGGGAACTTACGGTAGCTTGGGATGGATCAAACGTCCTGGACTTAAAGAAAAGAAACTCGCACTAGAAGCTCTTGAAAAAGTAGGTATGCTTTCCTTTCAAGGAAGGCAAATTAGTCAGTTATCAGGAGGGCAACAACAGCGTATTTTCTTAGCCCGTGCTTTAGTTCAAGACGCTTCTATCTACTTTATGGACGAACCATTTCAAGGCGTGGATGCTACTACAGAAGTCGCCATAATCAACATATTAAAGGAGTTACGTAAGGCCGGGAAGACCGTTGTAGTGGTGCACCATGATTTGCAAACTGTACCCGAATATTTTGATTGGGTAACCTTTTTGAACGTAAAAAAAATAGCGACCGGACCTGTTAAAGATATTTTCAACGACGATAATTTGACCAAAACCTACGGAATCAATTACAAAGTAAGCATTCAGAAATAATTTATGGACGTATTTGATTACATAAAATTACTTTCTAGCGATTATACCTTGCGAACCATCACATTGGGAACAGCTGTGCTTGGTGCAGTTACCGGTATGTTAGGTAGTTTTGCTGTTTTGCGCAAACAAAGTTTACTAGGTGATGCTATTTCTCATGCAGCATTGCCCGGAATTGCCTTAGCCTTCCTACTTACAGGTTCAAAAGATACTAATGTATTATTGATAGGAGCTTTAATTAGCGGACTTATCGGAACCTTTTGGATTAGAGGTATTATTACGAAAACGCATTTAAAATCAGATACGGCTTTGGGTCTTATACTGTCTCTTTTCTTCGGATTTGGAATGTTGCTACTCACATTTATTCAAAAACAACCCAATGCCAATCAAGCAGGTTTAGATAAATATTTGTTTGGTCAAGCCGCCACTTTAGTGGAAAGTGATGTATGGTTGATGACTATTGTTACTGCATTGTGCTTGGGTGTCCTATTACTATTTTGGAAAGAGTTTAAAATCTTACTTTTTGATAAAGAGTATGCCCAAACTCTCGGATTCAATACTAAGTTCATCGATATATTAATAACAAGCTTTATCGTACTTGCCATTGTTATGGGACTTCAAACCGTAGGAGTGGTCTTAATGAGTGCGATGCTTTTAGCTCCTGCTGCAGCTGCACGACAGTGGACCAATAGTTTGGGATTAATGGTATTTCTCTCAGCAATTATTGGCGCATTTGCAGGTGTTTTTGGTACAGCTATTAGTTCAACTCAAAACAATTTATCTACAGGACCCGTAATTGTGTTGGTGGCTTCGGTATTCGTGCTTTTTTCTTTTATATTCTCTCCAAGTCGCGGCATTTTGTTTCGCCAACTGCGTTTGCTTCGAAACCGCAATGATTTAGAGTTGCAGAAAACATTGGCATTCATGCACAACATCGTTCAAGACCACGAGGATATTTCACATCCACACGTGGTTAAAATACTAAATAACTTCCAGGGCTACAGCCGTAAAGGACTCCAAAAGTTGGTTGACAAAAACTATGTAACCGTACAAGGTGATATGTGGAGCCTGACTCCCGAAGGTTTTACAGCCGCTAACAATTTGTACAATCAAAACCTAAAAGATGACTAGTGCTCAATTTGAAATCCAACTCATCGCAAGTTTAGTAGCTATAGCTTGTGCTATTCCTGGTACATTTTTGGTCCTTCGAAAGATGGCCATGATAAGTGATGCTATTAGTCATTCTATTTTGCCAGGAATTGTGGTAGGTTTTTTTATTACGCAGAACTTAAACTCACCTTGGCTTATTCTCTTTGCCGCATTAACAGGGGTTTTGACGGTTGTTTTGGTAGAGAAAATCCAACAAACTAAATTGGTAAAAGAAGATACGGCTATCGGCTTAGTATTTCCAGCGCTTTTTAGTATTGGTGTAATTATGATTGCCAAATTCGCTAACGATGTACATCTTGATATTGACGCGGTACTATTAGGCGAATTAGCATTCACACCGTTCGACAGGGTTTATTTTGGTGATACAGACATGGGACCTAAAGCTCTAATGGTAATCGGTTGTATCTTATTGATTACATTATTGCTTTTATTTGCTTTTTTCAAAGAATTAAAATTAAGCACTTTTGATGCGGGATTGGCAACTTCCTTAGGCTTTTCTCCCGCAATTTTACATTATGGTTTGATGAGTGTAGCCTCAGTAACCACTGTAGGTGCTTTTGATGCTGTAGGTGCGATTCTCGTAGTCGCTTTAATGATTGCACCAGCCGCTTCAGCTTATTTACTGACAAACGACTTAAAAAAGATGATTGCACTTGCGTGTACATTTGGAGTTTTTAGCGCTATTTCGGGCTATTGGTTGGCACATAGTTTAGACGCGTCAATTGCAGGAAGTATTGCTACAATGTTAGGAATCGTGTTTTTAATGGTTTATTTATTTGCACCAAGTAAAGGACTAATAGCCGTTTTGTATCGGGAGAAACAGCAACGTATTGAGGTATTCTTGATTACTTTTTTACTTCACCTTAAAAACCACAAAGAGGTTGAAGAACGTCATGTAAAACACCTGAACGAACACATCAATTGGCAAAAGGTACGCAGCAATACGGTGCTTCAACTAGCACTTAAAAACAACATGATTAGTATTTCTAACCAAGTAGTCTCGCTAACTGAAAAAGGGGATGCATTTACTACCCAAGCGATTGATTATATTTTGACCAATGAAGACGGGTTAATTGAAGATATGAAAGACGATTTCTTCCTCTTTAGAGGCTAAAGTAATTCCACGTTCTTGAATAAAACCCAGAATTATTACGGCATTTTTTGGTGATGCTTTCTGCTCTATCTACCTACATCAAAGCTTCGATGAGACTTCAGTTCGCCCTAGTGAACCACTTAACTTTGAGGTAGATGCAAAAAATAACGAATACTTCATTACAAAATATTCGTTATTTAAATATATACAGACAAACTTCTTTCTACTTTATTTGGTATTTATAGCCAGTGTAAGTAAGAAAAAACTTTCTGTCATGGACAAGACACGATGCGTAATATTAGGTTGCAAAGTAATCATTTCACCTTGTTCTAAAACGGCACTTTCTTGTTCAGTGCTAAATTTTATTTTTCCTTGAATTACTTGAACACTGATAATACCATTGGCTTTGTGCGATTTCAATTCAGCTCCCGAGTGAAAACCCAGTAACATAATTTGCATGGTTTCCGACTTGAAAATAACAGCTGCATTTCGGTCGCCTTCCGTCCAGTTCTTTCCTTTTTTTAATTGGGAAATGTGTTTTTGCAAATTTAGCGTTACTAACGGCGGATGCACCTCCTGAGTTTCTTTTTGTCGAGGCGTTGATTCGTCCACCTTTACATTTTCAGTAGTCAGTGGTTTTGTATGCGTGTTAGTTTCTAAACGGGCAATCAACTTAATCGTAGCTTCATTTGAAGAAAGTCCGTAGCCGTCCACTAAAGTTCCTTTTAAACCAAATTTTGGCGACGAAATCGCATACAATATCGATTGATCATCTGGATCTGAAATTCCTTCAAAACGGTAAACTTTGTCAATCTGAAAATCGTCTGGCGATAAAGTGTCATTCGTCTGACGGCATACAATGCATTCTTCATGCACGTTGAAGTCATGAATATAGCCTATAGCCGTTAATCCATTTATGGTTTCTGATAGGGTACCGAAGCTTTCTTTGAGAGGTGTTGTGTTCATTCTTTAAAGATACGGAATTATATTGGAAAACTAGAAGAGCTACACTACTTCATTTCGATTCAATATCGCGTAAAACTTTTCGAGACAATAAATGAATTAAATAAAGCAATTCTTGGTCTTCTATTTCTTATACGGTTTTTAAAAAAAGTTATATGACTTAAAAGAGAAAACCCATAACATTAGGAAGTAAACACTAAAAAATATAATGGACCTGTAATCCACCGTAATAATTTCTAGGGTTTCCGGGATAATAATACCTTGGTAATTGACCTCCAAAGCCCACCGCATTTGTTAGGATACTAGAGGCATACTTTTCATCAAAAACATTATTGATACCGCCATAAATAGTCAATTTTAAATTATCAAGTAGGGTGATAGGGTAGCTTGCTTTTAAGTTGACCAATTGATAGTTCTCACTATAAAGGGAATTAGCGTCGTCTAAAGGAATTCTTCCCACGCTTCGGAAAGTAACCCAAAATGCAGCACAACTTTCACTTACTACGTCAACGCCCAGATTCATGGTGTATTCAGGGACACCCGGTAACTTATTTCCAGAAAAGTCTTTGTCATTTGTGGTAAATGCTTCAAATTCGAAGAAGTTAAATGCAGTACTTAAATAGGGTTTGATTGAAATCCCATTCGCAGTGCGAAAATGATAACTGCTCAAGAACTCAATACCATTGTGGTTTGTTTTTCCTGCATTTATTCCTATGTACTGATCTTCGGCGGTACGTTGCGCCACTAGAAGATTGTCAATCTGAATAGAATAGACCGATAATTCTGTATATAACGTATTACGTAGCCAATTTCCCTTAAAACCGATTTCGTAATTGATGCCCATCTCTGGCTTCAAGTCCGTATTTATTTGTCCTTCAGGAGTCAGTGTCTCTGCAACTGTTGGTGTAGAAAATCCTTGGCTCACCGATACATACACATTTTTTCCTGTTGCAATCTGATAACTGGTGCCGATTCTTGGCGAAAAAACCGTTTCAAAACGATAATTTCCCGTTTGATTTACTTCATCGCCGTCAAATAAATCGGTCAAGCTGTAACGAGTGGTGTTGACATTAAAACCTACTTCAAAATTCCATTTTTTAGTAAAATGCAAATGAATTTGTCCAAAAAAATTGGCATAACTTCTGTCTTGTTCATTATTACTCAATCCTACGCCTTGTAGGCTACCTTGATTGGGAACTTCTTCGTATAAATTTTCATAGGTTGCTGTACTGTAATATTCTTTATAATATCCAGCACCGAAACTAGCGTCGCTAGGCACTTTCAAAATATCAGTAGTTAAATTAAAAAGAGTTCGAGCACCTATAGACGTTGTATTTTCTTTCAATATATCAAAAGGACGTGGTTCATAAGCGTCCCTAAAACTGACAAAAACACTGGTACTATTAGTAAAATTTTCAATAATTTTATTTGAATAAGAAGCGCCTAAAAGACCTCGGTCGTACGATTCATAGCCTTGTGCTTTTTTCCATGTAAATGCAGCTGCCTCCGGATTATTCATGAAATCAGTGGCATTTATCGAGCTTGGAATAAAGGCTTTAAGACGTGTCAAATTGGCCAGATAACTTATTTTTCCTGTTTTCCCTGCCTCAAAGTTGCCACTTACTAAAGCGGATCTTCTAGTATAGCTCCCATTTTCACGATAACCATCACTCGTCAGCCTCGTAAAAGCAGCATTGATAGATGATTTCGCAGTACTATACGAAGCGATTGCCACATGCTTTTGCGTATTGAAACTACCTAATTGAGTGCTTAATTCTGCCTGAGTTCCTTCACTTACATTTTTTTTTGAATATAAATGAATGGCACCTCCCAAACCTGCACCATATCTACTAGAAGTGGGACCTTTAGTGATTTCTATTTCCTCTATGGTTTCTTGGTCAAAGTCATCCAATGTAAGTTCTCCTTCGGCAGAAGTCAAGGGAATTCCGTCAAAATACGCCTGAATGCGATTCGTGCTGTATTGCGAACGCGCACCAATTCCCCTAATATTGATTTTGTTGGTATTTAAAGCACCTTGATTGACATAAATGCCGGGTACGTTATTAAAACTTTCTAAAACATTTGTGCCATCCGTTCTGCTAAAATCATCGGAGTTTACTATATTTATAGCAGTTGCTTCTTTTTGTAAAATAATGGGGTTCAATGCGCTTTGTACAATTACCTCAGACAATACTTCAGGTGCAGGAGCGATGTAAATGAGTTGTATTAAGCTGTTCTTGTCCACCTCAAATGAAATCGTTTCAAACCCGAAAGCCTGCACGTTATACGTTCCTGACAGTGCTTCTTGATTTAAAATGAAGGTACCGTTCTTAGCAGTTACTGCTATTAAAACAAGATCTTTATAAACATGAGCGTTTGATACTGGTTTTTTAGTGGTGGCATGTAGCACTTTAAATTGTTTTTGTTGTGCAAATAGCGTTCCACAGCAAAGCAGTAAAAGGTAGGATAAAAGTTGTATTTTCAAAAGTTTAGTTTTTAAGAGCTGAAACTTTCCAGATGATTCCTGAATCGTCGTCACATACCAGCAAATCGCCTTCTTGTGTTACACTGATTCCTACAGGCCTTCCGTAGACTTTGCTTTGTGCTTCATCAGCAAGAAAACCCGTTAGGAAGTCTTCGGGCTGTCCTGGGTTTCCTTTTTCATCAAAGGGAACAAACACTACTTTATAGCCTGAAAAAGTAGCTCTATTCCACGAACCGTGTTGGCCTACAAAAGCACCATTTCTATACTTTTTAGGGAATTTAACTGCCGTATAAAACGCAAGTCCTAGTGAAGCCGTATGAGGTCCTGTAGGTACATCTGGCATAATAGCTTGTTCTACTAAACTAGTATGCGGGTCGTCTTCCCAACGCGGATCCTTAATTTGTCCATAATAGGAGTAAGGCCAGCCATACCAGCCGCCTTCTTTAACACTTGTCAGATAATCGGGAACTAGATTATTGCCTATTTCATCCCGCTCGTTTACGGCTGTCCAAAGCGCACCAGTTACTGGATTCCAATCCATTCCTACGGGATTTCTCAAACCACTTGCATATATTTTCTCACTACTCCCGTCGGGGTTAATTTCAAGAATTCCAGCACGTCGTACTTCCTTGTCCATGCCATATTCCCCAACATTACTCGCAGAACCTACCGAGACGTATATTTTAGTCCCTTCTTTATTGGCTAGTAAATTTCTAGTCCAATGGTTGTTGTAGCCGCCGGCGGGTAAATCCAGAATTTTGGTTCCTTTAGTATCAATTCGTGTAGCGCCTTTTTTATAAGGATATCTGTAAAGCCCATCGGTATTGGCTACATAGAAGTAATTGTTTAAAACCAACATTCCAAAAGGCTGGTTTAGATTTTCTAAAAATACGGTCTGTTCGTTCGCTCTCCCATCTCCGTTTGTGTCCCGTAATAGAGTAATACGATTGGCACTTCGTTTTGTATTGGATTCTACAGCAAAAATGTCGCCATTTGGCGCTACATACGTACTTCGAGGATGCTCTAAGTTTTCTGCAAATTTAACAACTTCAAAGCCCGCGGGTGCTTGTGGTTTGTTAATTCCCCACGGAATTACTTTGCTCTCTTTTACAATCGATTCGGAGGAATAAGGCGCCACTAAACGCAACGTCCCAATAGCAGTTTGCACCACATCAGCCGAACGACTGGCTAACTCGGCTTTTCTCTCTTCACTTAGTTTTGTATTTACTTGGGCGGCCATTTCTAAAGTAGAAAGGAACACGAGTCCCAAGGTTACGAGGGTAGTACTTTTCATCATCGCTTTTGTGTTTTTTTTCTTAAAATTAATTCTAATATGATAAGCACAAAAACAAAAAGCATGAATTAGGTTTACTTTAACACAAACAAATAGCCCGGACAGTTATCAGATAACAAAGTGTTTACACAAGTGTTGCTATCGAATCCTATTGTCAGTATTTGAAAATGGGCTTTAGTAATTACCGTCTTGCCGAGCTTCCTCCACCACCTAAAATACCCAAACCGAGTATGAAACCCAACCAGTAGGTCACACCTGTATTGTGTTCGGCATAAATCCCAACATTTTTACCAATCAATTTACCAATAACCGAAAATACTATAATGATTCCATGCCACAGTCCTTCCAGAAATCCGGAACTGTGTTTCGTATAGCCTTGTGGAGCACAGGATATTAAAGTTGCGATGCAGCATATTATTAGGACTACCTTTATGAGTTTGTTTGTTTTCATGCTATTTGTATCTTATTAATCATAATATTTCTAATTTTTTTTAAATTAAATCAAATTCAAAAATGACTAAGCTGTTTTCGTATATAAATACTGCTGAAACTCTACAAATAACTTACTGATATCCGCTACATTTCCTAATGCTATTTTTGCATCTTCTAGTGAATGGTATTTATTTGTCAGCAATACTGGTAATTTTTCTTGATCCAATTCCTCAACACCGGTTTCAATGTATTTGCTCAATACAAATGCTATGAATTCTTTTTGTTTATCGTCTAATAAAGTGAAAATCGTAGCCTGTGCCGCTGCTACTCGTGCTTCGCGTGTAATGGGTTTTATTTCGCCATTGAACACATATTCTAATACATCGAACAAATCGCTGTTCTCGGCTTCAAATAACTTTTGTAAAATAGCCAACTCATCTTTTCCAAAACCTGCTTCGTTTAGCTTTTCTAGAAGCGTTCGGCGGGTAGTAGGATTACTCCATAAAATCCTTAATTCTTCTTCGCTTTTAAATAAATTGGGTAGTTCACCAAACAAATTATTTAAAAACTGTTCAGCAGAAATAGGCTGACCATCCGCACTCCAATACGATGTGGAACTCATCGACTGTATTTCACGGGCTTTTCCGTCTCTTAATTTTATTTTAGTCCTGGTGCGTTTCGGACATTTACAATAGTTCTCACCGCATACTGCACAAGGCTCTTTAGGCTCTTTTGCACACATGCAAGGTACTTGATTACAATCTGGACAAGGTTGTGGAATTGGTTTAGGAATATCCGCACAGTTGCAAACTATTTGTCCACATACTTCACATGCTAATGCATCGCCATCCCATTCAGGATCTGCAAAGTGATGATAGGCGTTCACAAAGTCATAAATGGTAAAAAAGTCTTTACCATCAAATAACCGTGTGCCGCGTCCTACAATTTGTTTGAATTCAATCATCGACTTCACTGGTCGCATCAGCACAATATTTCTAATGTTTCTGGCATCGACTCCGGTAGATAGTTTCTGCGAAGTGGTCAGTATGGTAGGAATTGTTTTTTCATTGTCTTGAAACTCTCTCAAAAACTGTTCGCCTATCGCACCATCATTGGCAGTGACACGAACGCAGTAATGGGGGTTGGTGCTTTTACTGTATTGATTGACCAAATCCCGAACAACTGCTGCATGCTCTTGTGTAGCACAAAAGATAATTGCTTTTTCGTTGGGTTTGGCATCGTCCAAGTAGAGTTGTACCCTTTTCGCTTCCCGTTCTTTAATTTCTATAATCGTGTTGAAATCTTTTTCAACATAGGTTTTTCCTTTCTCGATGTCGCCTTCTATGATATCGTCGTCATCTGTGTAGATGTATTCGTCAAGGGTGGTTTGAATGCGTTTGACTTTAAAGGGCGTCAAAAAACCATCGTTAATTCCGTCTTTAAGCGAATACACATATACCGGCTCGCCAAAGTACTTGTACGTATCTACATTATCCTTTCGTTTAGGTGTAGCGGTCAAACCCAACTGAACAGCAGGGGCAAAGTAGTCCAGAATTCCTCTCCAGTTTCCTTCGTCATTGGCACCGCCACGGTGGCATTCATCTATAATAATAAAATCAAAAAAGTCAGGGGGATATTGCCCAAAGTGAGGTACCGGGTTGCCGTCTTCATCTGTACCGCTCATAAAACTCTGAAAGATGGTAAAGAAGATACTGCCGTTAGTAGGCACTTTTCCTTTTTTACTTATTTCTTTTGGTTTGATGCGTATCAAGGCGTCTTCTTGAAACGAAGAAAAGGCATTAAAGGCTTAATCGGCTAGTATGTTCCGGTCTGCTAAAAATAATATTCGGGGACGTCTTGCCTTATAATTGTGTTGAGCCGACAGATTCCAGCGGGTTTGAAACAACTTCCACGAAATTTGAAAAGCAATCGCTGTTTTTCCTGTTCCTGTAGCAAGGGTCAGTAAAATGCGGTTTTTGCCTGTAGCAATGGCTTCTAATGTAGCGTTTACTGCCAACTCCTGATAAAACCGAGGCGTCCACGTACCACTTTTGTCCTCAAAAGGAACTGATGCAAACTGTTCCCGCCATTCGTTTTGTACCGCAAATGTTTTGTTCCAAAGTGCTTCTGGCGAAAGAAAATCAGTAACCAGACCTTCCTTGCCCGTTTGCATACAAATGCTGTATATTTCCTTACCGTTAGTGCTGTAGCTGGTTTGCAACTCCATTTTAGCCGCGTATAGTTTGGCTTGTGCCACACCTTCGCCCACTTCTAGGTCGTCACTTTTAGCTTCTATTACTGCTAGTTTAATGCCTTTGTAAACCAGTATATAATCGGCACAAAGCCTTTTAGACCGCACCCCGCCGGTTTTTATAGTACCGGCCGTGATGTTGTATTCCCTTAGAATTTTAGCATCCTCCACAACTCCCCATCCACAGGCTTGTAACTTGGGGTCTATTAGTTGGGCTCTTGTATCGGCTTCGTTCATATTATATCTGGATTTTCGTTAAATATACGACTAAAATCAATTGCTACATATCTTTGAAATTGCGGAAGTACATGTTCCTTTTCTATTTTTGAATTAACGCCATTTAATTTTAATGAACGCTTACCTATATTTATTCCACTTTTATTTTGTCTTGCCTCTTTTATAAATTCGCTTGATGAGAGAATCCAAATAGTATCCATACTTTCAGAATAAAAAACAAACCAATAGTTTTTTCTATATTCATGTTTTAATGCAGCAAATAAACCTCCATTACCAAACTTGACATGTTTAGAACGTGCCTTTATTTGTATTTCTACAAATGAACCGTCTGGTTTTTTTATGACAGCGTCTATTGCATCATCATCCACCATCGGCAAAAAAACATCCAAACCTTCTTTTAGCATTAAGCCAATAACATAGTATTCTATGCGTTTTCCAAATGCTGCAGCATGTCTAAAACTCTTATTTATTATTTCTTCATCCATACTGCTTTTACTTCTTATATTTTTAATTCCCCGCTAAATGCTTTTTGCAATATTGATTTCTTTAATTCTTCTAAATCATCTATTTTTTTAAGATAAGTATTTTTCAAGTGTTTTATTTCTTTTGAGAATGCTTCTATGTTTTTTACAATAGACTCTTGTATGCTCAAGGATTTTGGATAAGGAATAGATAATAAAGAAAGGGAAACTTGATTTAAACTTTTAATACCTACCCCATTTCCTCCATCAACTAATATTTTTCTTGTAGATGGAATTTTTAAAAAATGACATAAATAAACAGAATTAATATTTTTTGTATTTAATCTAATTCTAATGGTAAAACCTGAATGAGAAACTTTCTCTTTTACGTCATCTGCTAATAATGTTCTTCCAATTAATTGTGGATTACCATTAGAACGAACTGTAATAATATCTCCTTTTTGAAGTAAATCTAATTCATTTATTTTTCCATCCAAAATAGCTGAATCAAGAGTTTTGTAAGGAACCCAAAAGCTATTTTGAAAATCTCTAACACCAACAATCTTTACTTTTTCTCCTTTACTACTTTTAGTGTAATTTATTCCATTTCTAAAGTCAGCTAATTCTCCTAAAGTTTTCTCTTCCCAATCCCCATCTTTATTCTCAAACACCCCTTGCAAATAACTCTCAAAAAGCTCCTTCGCATTTTTAAGGTTTTCTTCTGCATTGGCTTTAGCTTTATCTATGGCGGTAAAGGCTTTGTCTAAAACTTTTATAATTTGTTCCTGTTGACAAATAGAAGGAATAGGTATTTTTAAATCATTTAATTGTGATAATGATAGGTTTTGTTGTGCAGCACCTCCACGAAGTTTTTCTATTTCATCCTGAATAAGGCTTGAATTAAAATATCTTGCTAAATAACTTACTAAAACGCTGGAATTTTCTTTTAATCTTATTATTGCTAAAGCTTGATTTGTATTAGCTGGAATAATTTCTTTTTTTACAATACCAATTCTTCCTAAAGCCCCTGCAATCGAAAAAAGGATGTCATCCTCTTTGAGTTGTGACCTCTTTAATACGTTATGACAATTCTCATCAATATAAGCAACCTTATTTGCAATTATCTCACCGGATGCAGTTAATGACTCAACTTTAATAAAATTTATGCCTTCATCAACAAATTTATGTCCTAGACTTGTAGGTGTAGTACCTTTTGTAACTAATTCACATAAATCACCTAATCTTTTTATCTCAATATTTTCACTCATATCAATTCCATAATTGAGTTCAAAATCTTTGCACTTTCTTTGTCCAATTCTTTCATCGCCGCTAAAATAGCTGCGGGCTCACGCAAAGCCGCTTCTTCTTTTTTATTGGGGTTTTTTGCAGAAAGGTCGTAGGTTTTTAGGTCAAGGTCTTTAATCGCTACACTCCAAGAGTTGTGGCTGTCGGCTTTTGTTTGTTGTAAGGCTACAAATTCTGCCAAATCTTTTTCGTTCAAGGCATTGGTTTTACCCAAGTTGCGGTCTAAATTGAGTTGGTAAAACCACACCTTCTCCGTAGCACTTCCTTTTTCAAAAAACAAGACTACGGTTTTCACTCCCGCACCAGTAAACGTACCACCGGGCAAGTCCAGTACGGTATGCAAGTTGCAACTCGATAGCAATTCTTTTCGCAACGCCACACTTGCATTGTCGGTATTGCTTAAAAACGTGTTTTTAATTACCACTGCCGCTTTACCGCCTGCTTTTAATATCTTGATAAAATGCTGTAAAAACAATGAAGCCGTTTCGCCTGTTTTAATCGGGAAATTCTGTTGTACTTCGGCACGTTCTTTTCCTCCAAACGGCGGATTGGCTAGGATTACATCATAACGGTCTTTTTCTTGTATGTCCGCCAGATTCTCTGCAAGGGTATTGGTATGAATGATATTTGGGGCTTCGACACCGTGCAAAATCATGTTCATAATACTGATGATGTAGGCCAATGATTTTTTTTCCTTGCCGTAAAACGTCTTTTTTTGTAAAGTCGTTACGTCTGATGTGGTTAATTCTTTGCTGTTGCTCAAATAGTCAAAAGCTTCTACAAGAAACCCCGCTGACCCTACGGCACCGTCATAAATGGTTTGTCCTATTACAGGAGCCACCACTTTTATAATGGTTTTTATCAACGGACGTGGGGTATAATATTCGCCCCCGTTACGTCCCGCATTACCCATATTCTTGATTTTGTCTTCATATAGGTGACTCATTTCGTGCTTTTCGGCATGCGTCCGGAACCGTAACTCGTCAATCCGACTGATTACTTCACGTAAATTATAACCACTTTGTATACGATTTTTCAACTCGCTGAAAATTTCTCCTATTTTATACTCAATGGTATCGGGACTTTCAGCATCTACCTTAAACTTTTTGAGGTAGGGGAAGAGCTCAATATTCACAAAGTCCGAAAGGTCGTCGCCTGTCAAGGCATTGTGGTCTATCTTGCCGTCGGGTAGTTTAGGAGCTGCCCAAGTATTCCATTGAAAAGCAGGCGCTATGATGCGTGTATAGGTTTTTCCAGTTAGCTCTGCTGCTGTAGCTTTGTCTTGTTCTAAATCGTCCAAGTATTTCAAGAACAGCACCCAAGAGGTTTGCTCTATGTAATCCAGCTCGCTGCCGCAACCGGCATCTTTGTGTAATATGTCGTCTATGTTTTTAAAAGTCTGTTCGAACATGGTGTTTTCTGTAAAGTGTAGTGGGGTGTTAAATTAATGCTGTTTTAATCAGCACTGGTCAAATATATAACTTTCATTTCAAATGTTATGGAGGATCTTTGTCGTGTAGTTATAATTGATTGTAAAAGAGTTACTTATTTTTTTATCTAAAAAAATATAACCTCAATAATCAAAATTATTGAGGTTATAAATAATATTAAAGATTTTATTTTAATCTTGATTACCTGGTGCTGCAGATTCGGTAGTTGTAATAGCGTTAAAACTAACATTAATGCCGAGCCCCACCCATAAATTTCCGTTGTGTACCCAATCAACATCTCTGTCACTTCTGCTTAAATTGTCAAAACCAACAAATATTCCAATATTTGCAAATTTAGAAGGCTTAATTACCATTCCACCAGAGACAGTAAAAGCAGAAGCTGTCCTCGACTCTGTTACAAGGCTATTATCAGAGTTAAGATTAACTCCGGTCAAACCGATTCCCAATGATAAGTCAAACCAAGAACTATCCATTCGTTGTGTACCTAAACCTAGCACAATATTTGCTTGTAGAGATAAACTGGATTCAAAATCAAAGTTATTTCCTGATCCTCTTAACCTAAAAGGCACTGTATATACTCCAACCGTTGTGCCTTTGTAGTACGAATAAAGAGGAGATGTTATTTTTTTAAAAATTTCTGCTGGTAATTCAAATACACTATCATTATAGGGTTTGAGTTTTGCATTTTCTTCATTTTGTTCTAAAGTTAAAGGGTTTTTATCAGTCCCTTCACTAAGAGTATACTTCCAGTATTTGATATATACTTTTTTTAAATCATCAGATTGACCGACCACCGTTATTTTACTGTTTTTTATAATTTCAATCGGGGCTTTCTGGTCTTTAACTGTCATATTGGATTGATTAGTTATAATATTTTCATCAAAGATATAACTACCTTTTTTTATTTCTGTTTGAGCATTTAAATTTAATCCTAAGAGAATAATTGCTAAAAATAAAATTTGTTTCATATTTAATCGATTTTATTGGTTTACATTATATTTGTTTTAAGTATAGAAATTATTTAAATGTATTAAATATTATTCATAATTTTAATAATACTCTATGAATTTATATTGTTTTTCCTTTAAACCATTATATTTCTTCATGAAAGGCATTCCCGAGTCTAAAAATATAATACTCATAAACGGCAATCTTCAGAGTTTTTACATACCAGTAGCACATTACTTTCAGTACCGATATCAGACCTAAATACTAATTTATAAAATTTAATTTTCCATCCACCGGCATTATCAAAATATATACATCTACGCTACTACATAGTAAATCACCAGACAAAGTAACATTCGCATTAACTGCATTACGAGGAACTAAATTAAAAAAAAACGTTGAATAAAATTGCAAATCATAATCTATCATCTAAAAGCAAAATTTAATAAAAAAACCCCAAAGACCTAAATCTCTGAGGTTTTAAACCTTACCATTCCACAGCATTACAGCAATGTAAACTTGCCCAAGTGCTGGCTTGTAGAGTTACTTTTTCCATCTTCCGCAGCCATGAAAGCATAAACGTGTACATCAGTACCTGCAAGATAGGCGGGAAGGTTGAGCTTTGCTTCTACGTCTATTCTTTCGGCCGCGTTCAGGAAGAACTCATAATCGCCAGAGTCCACCTCTACAACTACCACCATCAATTGGTCTGACGGCAAAGTACCTGCTTGATCAGAATTGTTAATCCAAGTTAAGTCCAATTGCGCTCCCGCAGAAGCAACGCATACTAAGTTTTGTGGTGCTAACAAGCTGCCTTTAGCATACACCAATTTGTCGTAAAGTACGGTTGCTACACCGTTCACATACCCAATAGCGTTTACTAAATGATATGCAACCGCTAGATTAAACCTCGATTTCACTCCCGTTGGTGCTCCAAAATAATCCGATAGAATCATCTTTGCCGGCGTTAAAAATGAAATTGCTTTTGCAAACTTCGTTCGCTGCATAATTTGAAGCAAACTTGCTGGTTTGTTACTTTTTCTTGGACGACTACGCATCACATTGTGCCCTCTAAAACTAGAGCCTACTACGGAGCCAACCAAACCTGAAAAGGCTCCTAAAATACCGTTGTTGTAAATTCCCATGATAATTAATTTAATGGGTTAATAATTTTGATTTCCAAGCCCTTATGAGGTGATGGTGAAGCAAATGTAAATCAAAAAACAACACGCTGAAATTGTGGTTGAATAAAGAAGATTTTGCTTGCAAATACACTATAAAAACTACTTATAAAAGCGTCTAAACGGCTTTGAACGGTATTGACCACTTGTACGCATTTTAGCCATCAATTGTTCGACCTTTGTTCGAGGTTTGTTCGTCGTTTGTTTATCTAAAAGGACTTTTGCTTGGAGAAAGGACGCACAAAGCTCGGAAGAAGCTGCTATCATAGTGCTGTAGCGGTACGGGCGAAATAAGGGCATAAAAAAACCCATTCTGGTATAGAACGGGTTGCTTTACACGTGGCGTAAAAAGTGGCTGAGAAATTATTCGTCACGAATTTTCATCATCCGTTCGATAACTTCTCTTGGATAATAATACTTTGAGCCCACTTTGCGGAATTTTAATATTTTTGCATTACGCCATCGGTAGATGGTAGAGTACGAAATCTTGAAGATGATTTCAATTTCTGTATTGTCATAATACAGTTTTGACAAATCGGTGTTGATGCCTACTTGCATGCCACCCTTTCTTTTTGTTATTTCCATCGTATATTTAATTTATATGGTTACGAATTTCTAAATGCGATTATACCTGTTGCAGCTATTAATACTACCTGCTATCAGCAATAATTAATATCAAATGTATAGAATATTATAATACGATTTACAAAAATAGAAACTTTAACACTTTGCAGGTTAGTGTATTAGGTTTTGTAATACTGTAAAGTACTGTAAATACTGGAAAAATGGTGGAATTGCTTTCTCATAAAAAAACCTTTCGGTACTTAAAAAACGGAAAGGTTTGGGGTATAACGGGTTGTGTTTTTACTGATACAATGTGAAATTTGGGTTTTTATCCTTTAAAAATAATTGAATCAGTCGGTTTTCGCTACAATCGTTCTGATGATTTCATCTTTAGTCAGCACACCAGATTGGCGCCAAAGCTGCTTTCCGTTTTGGAACAATAACATCGTAGGAACACCTTTGACGCGGTATTGCTCGGCGAGTTCTTTGTTTTTGTCCACATCAATTTTCAAGATGGTCACGCGGTCGCCCATATTTTTCTTTACGTCTGTTAGTACGGGCATTAACATTTGGCACGGACCACACCAAGTGGCAAAGAAATCGACTAGTACAGGCGTGTCAGAATCGATCAGGTCTTTAAAATTACTCATATATTCTATCTTTTATTGTTGGGAAGTGCACAGTTGTTTCGTTCGCATCCCGCATTGAATAGGGCAATGCCTATAAATATTATTCCGGGAATAATCAGCCATAAATTGCGGACTTCTACGGCTTGGAAAATAAGCATTATACCAAAAGCCAATCGTACAAATCGAAATACATTCCAGTTAGAAGTGAGGCGGTGTATCATAATTTTAATTTTTTAAGGAGGTTAAAAGTACGTATAATTTTCTCTAATTGCAACACCTTTATGATTCGTAATGTTGTTCAATCGCTTTAATTGCATCAATGATGCTTTGCGTTTTGGCTTGTTCTTTTTGTTTGTGTTTTTTTCCTAAATACAAAAAAGCAAACAGCATCCACACAAGGTAAATTGCTACGATAATTAGCTGGTACAGCAACGGAACAGGTTGCAACACTTCAATGAAATACAATGCAAAGGCTATATTCATCAAAGTGAAATAATACAAGGTATAGTGTGTATTTACTGTATTTTGAAAGCGGTAATAGGCTTCTAAATCCTGAAGGAGTTGGCGTGGATTTTGTGTTAAATCGATTCTTTTCATTTGGATAAATTGGTACAATCGGACGGTGGAGAAGAGGAGGATGGTGCTGGCCATCAATCCGATGCCGATGAACGTTGTTGCTTGCTGAAAAGGAATCACGGTCATCAGTACCAATATAAAAAGGACTACCGCCACTAGGATACTTACTTGTACGATTATCCTTGTAGTCAAGGCCTGCTGTACTTTTTTGGCATCTGCCAAAATGCTATTTACATCAGGCAATTGGGCTGTCGCTTGTTCCTTCCAAAGGTTTTGTAAGTCGTTAAAGTCTTTCATGTTTCGCGTATATTAAGCTTAATTGTTGTTTGATTCTATGGATTTTGACTCGTAGGTTTGCCTCTGAAATTTCAGTGATTTTTGCTATTTCAGGATAGGAAATTTCTTCTAGTAACAAAGTGATTATAAGTCGGTCGCTTTCTTTGAGTTCACTGATTGCTTTATGCAATAACTGTACTTGTAGTTCTTTGTTGTCTGGTTCGCTTTGAACCAAAAGAGGTGCTTTATCGAGGTCTACACTTTTCTTGTTTTTAGTAGAGCGAATTTGGTATAGACAGGTGTTAACGGCAATGCGGTAAATCCAAGTACTGACTTGAGAATCGCCCCGAAATGTGTGTAAGTTTTGCCACACTTTTACAAAAACTTCTTGCAAAAGGTCTTCGGCTTCCATTTGGTTTCCGGTGTAACCTAGACAGAGGCGTTGAACTTTTGGTCCGTATTTTTGATACAATTCTTTGAAGCGTTGTTCTTGGTTTTGGTTCACTTTACTTTTAATTTTTTATTTGCCACAGATTAAAAAGAGTAAAAAGATTCAATCTATCGTAATTGAATTAATCTGTGATTGTTTTTGATTTTACAAGCTTGTCCTATTTCTATTAAAGCCTGTTGATTTCTTTTTTACTGGTTTCCCTTACTTAAAAAAGCGTCAATTTGGGCATAAAACCACTCCGGTTGGTCGTACATAATGAAATGCTTACTGTTAGCGACAATTAGTGTTTTGTTGGGCAATAATTCATATTGTTTGCCATACACTTTCACGCTGTTTTCTTTGCTTTCAAAAATACTCGCTAAAATTAATATATTTTGTTTGATTTTAGGCAAGACAGGACGCAGGTCGGTGGTTGCCATTTCTACCATCGTACTTCCCAGCGTTCTTCGGTCGCTCTGAAAGCTCCACGTAGCTATTTGACGCGCTCTCACGGTATCATTAACTTGGTATGCCATTGCTGTAGTCATGTTGGCAATATAGCCTTCTGTGGGTAAATTAATGAAATTTTGAATGACCACTGCTTTGTTGAATTTCGGGTCTTGTTTTAAAGATTCCGCTGTAGCTGTGGGATTGAATATCGCGGAGATAAACGGAACGCCATCTAAACAGATGCTCTTTCCGAACAAATCAGGCTCGCTGCTGTGTAACCACAACGTCATGAAAGCTCCTAAACTGTGTCCGATAAGGATGGGCTTACTTAGTTTTTTGTCCTTTACGTATTGAATAATTTGGTCGTGAACGGTTTGAAGTATGTTCTCGTTTGGAATAGGTGGAACGGTTGCAAAACCGGCAAGTGTTAAAACATGCAGTTGGTACTTGCTTTTTAAGTGGTCAACGGTTTCGTTCCAAACTTCGCCGCTGCAGGAATATCCGGGAATCAGGATGATAGGTTCACCTTTGCCAATAACTTTGACGTTAAAAGCATTGGTGTTTTGTGCGAAACTTTGGCAAACACAACATAAAAGGAGTAGGGTGAGGGTTAGATTTTTCATAATAATTGGTCTTAAGTGATGTTTTGATTTTAGCTTTTGATGCCAAAGTGACTGCATTGTTACAAAAAAAGTATAGGAGTTTTTAAAAACTGCTATGTGTGCGTCGTTCAGCAGATTATAAACAAAAAAAACAGCACCATTTCTGGTACTGTTTTCAACTATAAATAAGGAAATTTGGGGCTATTTATCGATAGAGCCTAAAACACGCTTCATAAAAGTGTTAAGTGCCTCCTTTTTATCGGTGCCGTTTTTAATCATTTTATGTACCTCTAAAGCGCCGTACATATTAGAAATCAGCTCGCCAAGTACGTCCAACTCTTCATCTTTCAACGAAGAAACTTCAGTTAAACTCTCTAAAACCTCAATGGTTTCTACCAAGTAATCTTGGTCGTTCTCTTCAATAAACTGAGTCAAGTGCTTAATTACAGGTAATTTCATAATACTTAGTTTGAAGAAATTTCGCTAATCAATTCAGCTAAAACATCCGCTTTATTTGTTTGTGTTTCGTTTAATAATTTTCCGTTTACAAATGTTGCAAAAGTAGGAAGATTAGAAACGTTAGCTAACTTTCTAGATTCAGGTGAATTTTCTGCATCCACCAATACAAAAGTCATATTTTCATTCTCAGTAGCCATTTTTTTAAATTTTGGCTTCATAATTCTACAGTTCCCACACCAAGATGCGGAATATTGTACTACAACTTTATCGTTCTTAGTGATTAAATCGGCTAAGGTATCTTCGTTTAATTCAATTAACATAGTGTTTGTTTTTTAAAAATCAATTTCAATATCAATTACAAAAATCAATTTCAATTTCAAAAAGCAGTATCAATACTCTAGAATTGACATTTGAATTTGTTATGGCGATTGTCATTGCCATTTGCAATTGATATTGCAATTGAAATTGTTATTTAATTAGTGTGAAGCTAAGTAAGAAGCAGTACTGTTTCTATCAGCACTCATTGCATCTTTACCTTCTTCCCAGTTGGCAGGACAAACTTCACCTTTAGTTTGAACGTGTGTGTAAGCGTCGATTAAACGTAAGTATTCATTTACGTTTCTACCCAATGGCATATCATTGACACTTTCGTGGAAAATTTTTCCTTCTTCGTCTACTAAGTAAGTTGCTCTGTAGGTTACGTTAGAACCTTCTACCATTACTGAATCTGTTTCTTCATCATAAGAAGTTGATTCAATATCAAGAATACCAAGAATGTTTGATAAGTTACGGTTGGTATCTGCAAGAATTGGGTAAGTAACACCTTCAATTCCACCGTTGTCTTTTGCTGTGTTCAACCATGCGAAGTGCACTTCATTCGTATCACAAGAAGCACCGATAACGATTGTGTTTCTTTTTTCAAATTCAGGCAAGGCAGCTTGAAAAGCGTGTAATTCTGTTGGGCAAACAAAGGTAAAATCTTTTGGATACCAAAACAAAACCACTTTTTTCTTATTATTGACTGCTTCATCAAAAATGTTGATTTTCATGTTGTCTCCCATTTCAGAAATTGCGTCAACTGCTATGTTTGGGAATTTTTTTCCTACTAATGACATAAATATATATTTTAATTGTTATTGTTTTACTGGTACAAATATACCGCCTATACCCACTATATACAATCAATTTTAATTATATATTTCTATATAGCGATAGTATTTGATTATTTTGAATCAGAAAGTTGTCGGATTTTAATTCGAAAAGCAGCAAAGAGCAATGTCATAAATGGACTGATAATGTTAAAAAAAGCGTAAGGTAAATAACTCAAAGTAGAAACCCCTAAAACGCCCGAATGATAAGCTCCACAGGTATTCCACGGAATTAAAACAGAAGTTACCGTTCCTGAATCTTCCAGTGTTCGACTTAGATTTTCGGGAGCAAGTCCTTTGTCTTTATAGGCTTTTGCAAACATTTTGCCAGGAACTACGATGGCTAGGTACTGGTCTGAAGCGGTTAAATTTAAAGCCAAACAACTTACAACTGTACTGGCAAACAAACCGAAAACGGTATCGAACATTTTTAATAAGGTATCTGTAATTCTGGCTAGTGCACCGATGGCTTCCATAATACCACCAAAAACCATGGCACACAAAATAAGCCATACCGTTCCTAACATTCCTTGCATTCCTTTGGCAGTAAATAAATCGTTCAGGATTGGGTTACTCGTTTCAATCGACGTATCAACTGTAATAGCATTCATTACCCCTTTGTAGCCGTTGAGAAAATTCAATTCAGTTCCGCCACCTATTTTAGCTACTAAGTCCGGTTGAAAAATTAAAGCGAAAAGACCTCCTAAAAGGATTCCTATTAATAAGGCAATTAAAGGTTCTGTTTTTTTAACGATTAATACAATCACTACTAGTGGAACGATGAAAAGTAGGGGAGTGACATAAAAAGTTTCTTTTATAGCCAATAATGTTGAACCATCATCAGCAATTGCAGTGGTATCTTGCATTAAACCCAAAATGACAAACATAATGAGCGTTATTACCATTGTGGGAACGGTGGTGAGTGTCATGTACCTAAT
The DNA here is from genome assembly GCF_050908145.1 of Flavobacterium sp. SM2513. Taxonomy (GTDB): domain Bacteria; phylum Bacteroidota; class Bacteroidia; order Flavobacteriales; family Flavobacteriaceae; genus Flavobacterium. The sequence goes on from NZ_CP194228.1 coordinate 2,925,644, forward strand.
GTGGGTAAATAAATCTGTTCCTGCCATTGCAGGAGCTAAGTTGGTAGTATCCGAAAGTGGTGAAAGTTTATCACCAAAATAAGCGCCAGATACCACGGCTCCAGCTACCATTCCTAAAGGCATTCCCATTGTGGAACCAATTCCGATTAAAGCAATTCCCACGGTAGCAGACGTAGTCCATGAGCTTCCCGTAGCGATTGAAATTATAGAACAAATGATGACACAGGCAGGCAAGAAAATGGAAGGATGTAAGATTTCTAGACCATAATAGATCATTGTAGGAATAATTCCACTCAGAAGCCATGTTCCTGACAAGGCGCCAACCATTAGTAGAATTAAAATGGCACCAGCGGTTGATTTTATATTTTCAGAAATCTCTTCAATCATTTTAGAATAACTAATCTTATTTCGGAAGCCTACGATTGCCGCAACCGCTCCACCAATGATTAAAGCAAACTGATTGGGACCAGAAGTAGCATCACTTTCATACACATAAACGTTATAACCTAATATTAGAATGAGCACAATTATGGGAATCAACGCTTCCCAAAGAGACAAATATTTGTTGATTATTATTCGTTCCTCGGTGTGATTCAAATTCTCTTGGTCCATAAAGCTGTTTTAAATAGTGTTGCAATATAATGAAAAATGAAGAAAATCGTATAACACCTTTTTCAAATAAGAGTCGGAACATTGTAGTGTAAAAAGTTAATGAATACTATTGCTTTGAAAGCTTGAAAAATGGAGCTAATAAAAAGCGATTTAATACTATTTTTAAAACAAAAACTATGAAAAACATCAAACACAAAATGCTAATAGGGTTTCTTGCCTTATTTATTATGGCTTCCTCGTGTAAGAAAAAGTCGGATGGCGTAATTACTCCAGAAGACCGAATTTCCTTTGACAGTACGAAATTAGAGACTTTCTTTCAGCAACATCCTGATTTTAGAAAGTACGAAAAGGATATTAATGAACTATATAACAAGGAAGACTTTCATTTTGTATGGTACGATAAAGACGGACGCGTTGACTTTGCAGAAGTATTGTACAGTAAAGTAAACGGTATAAAAGAAGACGGTGTGGTGCAGCAAATGCCGTATAAAAAAGAGGTGGACGAATTATTTGCAAAGCGTCAAGGCGATAAATCGACTTTAGAAAATGATTTGTTGGTTAGTGCAATGTATTTCTATTATACGAATAATGTATTGGCTGGAGTGGACACCAAAACAAGTAAACAAACGGGATGGTATCTACCTCGTCCGAATGTTTCTTATGTTGATTATCTTGCGGAATTGATGAAAGACCCTGAAAAGTTAGAAAAAGACGAAACTGAAAATATCAGTCAATATTATTTACTGAAAAAAGGATTAAAAAAATACCAAGACATTCAAGCGAAAGGCGGTTGGGGAATGGTTGATTTCCCGGCAAACGTAAAGACATTTAAGGAAGGTGATACTGATGCTGCAATTGCGCAAATTAGAACACGTTTATTTATAACTGGTGATTTAACTACTGATAACAAGTCGAATGTATTTGATAATGAATTAAAAGAAGGATTAGCTAAATATGAAACCCGTCATAACCGTAAAGCGGATGGTATTATTACTGGAACACTTGCTAAGGAATTAAGCATTCCTGTGGAACAGCGTATTCAAACGATTATTGTAAATATGGAGCGATGTCGATGGATTGACCCTGCAATAATGAATGCACCTGAATTGGTTGCCGTTAATATTCCCGCTTATAAATTAAATTATTTGAGAGATGGAAAAACGGTTTTAGAATCGAATGTTGTGGTTGGAAAAGAACTGAACAAAACAGTAGTTTTCAGCGGATTGATGAGTTATATTGTGTTTTCCCCATATTGGAATATTCCTAAAAGCATCATTGAAAAAGAAATCAAACCAGGTATGGATAAGAACTCCAATTACCTTGAAGAAAAAAACATGGAATGGAATGATGGAAACGTACGTCAAAAACCAGGTAAAGCGAATTCATTGGGATTAGTGAAGTTTATGTTTCCAAATTCAAATAATATCTACTTGCACGACACACCTTCGAAAAGTTTATTCAACAAAGAAAGTCGGGCTTTTAGCCACGGTTGTGTTCGAGTGGAGAAAGCGAGAGATTTAGCAGTTGCTATTATGGACGAACAAAATAAAATGAGTGCTGATAAAATTGATGTGGCAATGAATGCAGGTACAGAACAAAGTGTCTCCTTAAAACGTAAAATACCGGTTTACATTTCCTACTTCACCGCTTGGGCTGATAAAAACGGAAACGTCAACTTTTATGAAGACGTGTATAATCGCGATAAACGATTGGCACAATTACTTTATACAAAAAAGAAATAAGCACCTAAAAACAAAAAAGCCGTTTGAAACTCAATTCAAACGGCTTTTTTTATGTTTAAAGTGTTTTAATTAAATCACTTTCAATTCTTTCATGCAATCGTGCATCATTTCAAATGTACGTTTGATGTCGTTATCTAAACCAATTGAGAAACGAATAAGTCCATCTGTCAAGCCCATTTCAGCTTGCTCTTCTGGCGAAATTTCACTAGATGTTGAAGAACCTGGAGCACTGAAAAGTGTTTTGTAAAAACCTAAACTTACTGCTAAATAACCCAAGTTTTTCTCTTGCATCAATTCCATCAAAGCGTTTGCTTTTTCTAAACTTCCTGCATCAATAGTCATCATTCCTCCAAAACCATATTCCGGATTAATCATTCCTTTGTATAATTCATGAGAAGGGTGACTTTTCAAACCAGGGTAAACGGTTTTCAAACCCAATCCTTCAAATTTCTCAGCCAAATACTGTGCATTAAAACTGTGTTGTTTGATACGCAAATGCAAAGTTCTCAAGTTTTTCATCACACTTGCCGAACGCATACTGTCCATCGTTGGTCCTAAAAGCATACTTGCTCCAGAATTCACGTCTTTCAAGTCATTGATAAATTCTTGCGAAGCACAAACAACACCTCCAACCGTATCACTACTTCCGTTGATGTATTTTGTCAAACTGTGAATCACAATATCAGCACCGAATTGAGTTGGTGTAACTGATAAAGGTGAAAATGTATTGTCAACAATTAATTTAAGATTGTGTTTTTTAGCAATTTTAGATAAACCCGCTAAATCGGCTACTTCTAATAATGGATTAGAAACCGTTTCACAGTATAAAACTTTCGTTTCAGGTGTTATTGCAGCTTCAACAGTATCCAATTTTGTAATATCAACAAATGAAGTTTTTACACCAAAACGAGGAGCAAGGTTTTTTAAGAATGCATAGGTTCCGCCATAAATGGTTCTACTGGAAACAATATGGTCGCCGTTTCCACAAAGTTGTAATAGAGTAGGAGTAATCGCACCCATTCCTGAAGCAGCAACATTAGCAGCTTCTGTTCCTTCCATTGCCGCAAGTGCTCGGTCTAAATATAAATTACTTGGCGATGAATGACGCGAATATAAGTAACAACCTTCTGCATTTCCTTCAAAAGTATCAAACATGGTTTTCGCTGAAAGAAAGGTATAAGTTGAAGAATCTGAAATAGATGGGTTTACACCACCAAACTCTCCAAAGTATTGTAAATCTTGGATGTTATCTGCAGGATTGAAATTACTCATAATTGTTTTTGTTTTAAATTATGATTCAAAAAAACACAAAACAATACTTATTTCCAACGGAAAGCGTAATATTTAGATTATATATCTACAATCATGGATTATGATAGATATTTATACAAGACAATGGATTTTTTTGCTACTTTTACTGAAAATTATTTATTATGACATTTGACGCAATTGATACCAAACTTTTAAAATTTTTGCAAACGGATGCTAAACAGACTACTAAACAACTTTCGACAAAATTAAATCTATCCGTTACTGCTGTTTATGAACGTATTAAAAAGTTGGAACGGGAAGGAGTGATTGAAAAACAAGTTGTTTTATTAAATAGAAATAAGATTCAAAAATCATTTGTAGTGTTCTGCCATTTAAAATTAATGCAACATACTAAAGAATTTATTGCCGACTTTGAAAAAGATGTTGTCAAGCTCAATGAAGTATTGGAATGTTTTCATGTAAGTGGCGATTATGATTATATCTTGAAAATTTGCGTGGCAAATATGGAAGAATATCGCGAATTTATGGTGACCAAATTGACAACTTTACAACATATAGGAAGCACACATTCTACCTTTATGATTGGTGAAGTAAAAAACACAACGGTTTATACGCTTTAAGTGAGTTGAAACACCTCTTAAATAAAAAAACTTCCGTAAATTTGTTGGGAAAAATTTAAACACACAAAAAAATATATCATGAGTTCATTTGACGTAGTCATTATTGGTTCAGGTCCTGGAGGTTATGTTGCAGCGATTCGTTGTGCACAATTGGGAATGAAAACAGCAATTATTGAAAAATATTCATCACTTGGAGGAACTTGTTTAAACGTAGGATGTATTCCTTCTAAAGCAATGTTGGCTTCTTCACACCATTATGCAGAAATGAAACATTTTGCAGATCACGGAATTGAAGTGACTGGCGAGGTTAAAGTGAACCTTCAAAAAATGATTGAAAGAAAACAAGCCGTTGTAGACCAAACAAGTGGTGGTGTTAAATATTTAATGGACAAAAACAAAGTAACCGTTTTTGAAGGAACAGGTTCTTTTGAAGATGCAACACATGTTAAGATTGATAAAAATGATGGTACTTCAGAAGTTATTGAAGGAAAAAACATCATCATTGCTACAGGCTCTAAGCCGGCAAATTTACCTTTCATTACATTAGATAAGGAAAGAGTAATGACTTCTACGGAAGCGTTGAAATTACCAGAAGTTCCTAAACACCTTATCGTTATTGGTGGTGGAGTTATCGGAATTGAATTAGGTCAAGTATATTTACGTTTGGGAGCTCAAGTTTCTGTAGTAGAGTATTTAGACCGAATTATTCCAGGAATGGACAGCTCATTATCTAAAGAATTGACAAAAGTATTGAAGAAACAAGGAATGAAGTTCTATGTTTCTCACAAAGTACAATCTGTTGAAAGAGATGGAGATGTTGTTACTGTGAAAGCTGAAAATGCTAAAGGAGAAACAATTTCTTTAGAAGGTGATTATGCTTTAGTTTCTGTGGGAAGAAAACCATTTACAAATGGTTTGAATGCAGATAAAGCAGGCGTGAAAATTACAGACAGAGGAATGGTGGAAGTTAATGACCATTTACAAACAAATGTTTCAAATATTTATGCAATTGGTGATGTTGTTCGTGGAGCGATGTTAGCACACAAAGCAGAAGAAGAAGGCACAATGGTTGCTGAAATCCTTGCAGGTCAAAAACCACATATCGATTACAACTTGATTCCAGGTGTAGTATATACATGGCCAGAAGTTGCCGCTGTAGGAAAAACAGAAGAGCAATTGAAAGAGGCTGGAGTGGATTACAAAGCAGGAAGTTTTCCTTTCAAAGCATTAGGAAGAGCGAGAGCTGGAGGAGATTTGGACGGATTTGTGAAAATCCTTGCTGATAAAAAAACTGATGAGGTTTTAGGTGTTCACATGATTGGTGCTCGTTGTGCAGATTTAATTGCAGAAGCAGTTGTAGCAATGGAATTCAAAGCTTCAGCTGAAGATATTTCTAGAATGAGTCATGCACATCCAACATTTGCAGAAGCAATGAAAGAAGCAGCTTTAGCAGCTACTGATAATAGAGCTTTGCACGTTTAAAACCTGTAAATTCCTATCATAAACGTCCTTAGTAAGGGCGTTTTTTTTTGTTATAAAAATTTAAAACAAAGTCATTTATAAAGAAAAATAACACTTTCGTAGATAAAAAGTGCCATTTCATGTTATTCCACGTTATTGATGTTTAATTATAGTTACCTTTAAGGTAGTTCGATTACATTTTAAACGAATTCAGTCTTACGTAAGAAGCCCCGAAATTACGTTTTTCTACTTAGTCACTTTGTCATTTAATTTATTAAATGTGTAACGGAGAGGTTTTAAGTAGGAATTTAATTGGGTTTGCTTGAAAACAAAAGAAAGAAGTGTACTACTTAAAATGTTAATATTATGATAAAACTATTATACAACGGGAAAAACAGTGCCATTAATAAAGCGGTCAATACAGCAAATGAAATTTTGCAAAACGGAGCATTTTACGACCGAGTTGCATTATTGCCGCAAATGTCAAATACAAAATTAACTTCGTATGAAATTGCTGCAATTTTAAAGAATAATAATCAAAAAATTACCATAGAGAGTTTTTGGAATCCATTTAGCGAACCTACTCGAATTCCAAGGCCTTGTTTATTCAAAGTAAATACTTATAAATTAAGTAGCATCACCGCGTTTGCAGTGAATACTTTAATCAATGAGGCAATTCTTGCAGTTGCTGCAAAATGTGACGGTTTGTGTTTTGAGAAAACGATTTACGAGGAGATGGAATACCCAAATGTATTTCCATGGCGAATAGGAGAAATTGCAGAAATTCTTACCAGAAAAAGGAAGATATCAACTCTACAGTCCCAATATCATTAAAGTTTAGATGCTAATTTTTTTTTAAATTTATAAAAATCACATTAATTGAAGTAATTTTTACTATTTTTGAGAAGTGAGGAAAAATAATTTTTGTTTGGATTGTAAATCTTAGATATTTATCGCTTTGTATGTCAACATACAATAGCGATTTTTTTATTATAATATATTTTGAACTTTTATTACGTTTTATTTCAATACTCATTTATTTTTCAATGAGTTATAATAATTTATATAAATTTTAGTATGATACTTATTGTAGATGATATTGATGCCAATTTGATTGCTTTGCGAAAGACGCTTGAGTTACACGGCTTGAATATAGACACTGCAAATTCAGGAGACTTAGCACTAAAAAAAATTCTAAAATTTGATTATTCTCTTATAATTTTAGATGTTCAAATGCCTGGAATGGACGGGTTTGAAGTTGCTGAGATATTAGCACAAAGTAATCGAACTAAAGACATTCCAGTACTATTTTTATCGGCAATAAGTAAAGAAAAAAAATACATTTCTCGTGGATATGCTTCTGGTGCTGTAGATTATATAACAAAACCCGTTGACCCTGATTTACTCATCTTAAAGGTAAAATCATTTCTAAAAATTTCTGAACAACAACGCGAATTAAAGCGCATTCAGGAAATGCTTTTTAAAGAAGTTGAAATTAGGAAAGCGGCCCAAGAGAAACTTTCGGAGGAAATGCAGGAACTGCAATTTGTATTGGAATCCTTTCCGCAAATGGCATTTGTCCTTACTACAGAGGGCGTGTTGGAATATGTGAACCAACAATGGTTGGAATATTCTAATGATTCGAGTTCCTTTCCAAACAAGCATCCAAGCGATGATTCAGTATGGAAAGATTGGAATGAACATTTACAACAAGGACTGGCTTTTACTTCTGAAATACGTTTTAAACACTTAGAACTAGGTGAATTTCGATACTTTTTGATGAAAGTTGTCCCCATCCAACCTTTAGGAGTGATTACAAAGTGGGTAGGCACTTTTACAGATATTCATCAACAAAAAATGGCAAATGAACACTTGGAGTTTTTGGTTCAAAAACGTACCAAACAATTAACGCTTAAAAACAGCGATTTAGAATTTAGCAACCATGAATTACAGCAATTTGCGTGGGTAGTTTCGCATGATTTAAAGGAACCTATTCGCAAAATTGAAATGATTGTCAAGATGATTAAGGACAGATATATTGAAAAGAGTAGTCCTGCAAATGATTATATTGACCGTGCTGTAAATTCGGCAAAACGAATGCGTGTTTTAATTGACGACTTACTTGTTTATTCTAGATTATCTGCAAAAGTTGATTTAGAATCCACAGACTTAAACATCGTTTTGAAAGAGGTTTTAGATGATTTAGATTCTGAATTTCACCCTAAACAACCGACGATAACAATTGCTTCACTTCCCATAATTAATGCTATTCCTAGTCAAATCAGACAAGTTTTTCAAAACTTAATTGGGAATGCTTTAAAATTTACTAAACCTGGTGTTCCTCCGATAATTTCAATAACAACCCAACGTGTTTTAGAGAAATCTGTAGCGAGTACTGAAGATGAAAATGGTAAATTTTGTAAAATTACTGTAAACGATAACGGAATTGGATTTGACGAAAATCTTTTAGACAAAATTTTTATCATTTTTCAAAGTTTAAATAACCGACAATTGTACGAGGGAACCGGAATAGGTTTAGCCATTGCAAAAAAAATCATAGAAAAACACAACGGAATTATTACAGCAACAAGTACTCCTGGCAAAGGTTCGAGCTTTATTGTAATTTTACCTTTATAAAAATAATAATACGACGATAAAGATATGGACAGTAACTTTAAGAGGAATTTAATTGTAAGTACAGTAATTTCAGTTTTGATATTGGTGGTAAGTTCCACTGCCTCTTTTTTAAGCATTAACAGTTTGCTTCAAAGTAATAAAATGGTTAATCATACTCAAGAAGTGATATATAATTTAAATGATTCGCAACGGATTATCTTAGATACACAATCAGGAGTAAGGGGTTTTCTTGTTACAGGAAACGACATCTTTTTAGATCGTTATTTGCAAAGTAGTTTGGAAGTAAACGAAAATATTGATAAGCTGGAAAAGCTTACTACTGATAATAATAGACAACAAATCAGTATTCGAGCATTGAAGACGGAACAACAGCGCTTTTATAACTATTTAAAAGAAAAGGTATATTTAAAAAGACAAGGCTTAGCTATAGGAATTGATGATTTAAATCAAGGAAAAGCAATGATGGATTCGCTTCGGTCCATTTATAATCAAATGGAAAGTGAAGAGTTAGCTTTATTAAAAATTAGAACTGATAAATCTGAAAATTACGGAATCTACAGCAGCATTTTAATTCTTTTTGCAGCATTAATAGCGATTATAGTTAGCATTTTATTTTTCGTACGGATTCTAAATGATTTCAAAAAAAGATCCCAGTTAACCAAATTGTTGGAAGAAAATGACCTAGAAACAGCAAGACGAATTAGCATGGTTAGTATTGCTGCTGAAAAGATTACTCGTGGCGACTATTCAATTAAAGTAGAAGACGTCGATGGGGATTTAGGCAGTATTGGACTTTCTCTAAATCAAATGAGTGAATCGTTACAAGAAAATTTTGATAAACTTGCAAGTAGAGAATGGATTAAAGCAGGATTTGCCGAATTGAATGAAGTAATGATTGGCGAAAAAAACTTAAACGTTCTCACCAAAGATATAATCAAATGTCTTGCAGAATATACAGGAAGTAGTGCTGGAGTGTTTTATTTAGCAGAAAATGAAAGTTTATTTGCAGCTTCCGGATACAGCTTTATTCCAGAGAGCTCACGCGAACGTTTGAAATTTGGTGAAGGTTTAACGGGTCAAGCAGCCGTTTCTAAAAAGTTGATTGAGCTGAAATCATTCGAAAATCAAAATGTAACGATAACCTATGCTTTAGGTGAATTAAAACCGAAACATATAATTGCTTTTCCAATTATTGATGGATTTGTTGTGGGTGTAATCGAGTTAGCTTCTGTTAGAAATTTCACGGATTTAGAGATAGAATATTTAAATAATGTCGCTAATAATATTGCAATAGCAGTTAAAGCGGCAGAAAACAGGAAACGGGTTCAAGAATTACTTGAAGAAACCGAAGCACAATCGGAAGAATTAAAAGTGCAACATTCAGAACTAGAAGGAATGAATGCCGACCTAGAAACCCAAACCGAAAAATTGCAAGCGTCAGAAGAAGAATTAAGGGTTCAACAAGAAGAATTGCAGCAAACAAATGAAGAGCTTGCGGAACGAAGTACATTACTTGAAGAACGAAATGTAGAAATTCAGAAAAAATCAGAGGATCTGGAGTTAACAACGCGATACAAGTCGGAGTTTCTAGCAAATATGTCGCATGAATTACGAACACCGTTAAATTCTATCTTACTATTAAGTCGATTGTTGTCTGAAAACAATGACATGAATATGAACGCCGAACAAATTGAATTTGCTAAAGTAATTCAAAGTTCAGGAAACGGATTGCTAGGCTTAATTGATGAAATTTTGGATTTATCTAAAATTGAAGCAGGTAAAATGGAGCTCGAAAACACCGATATTCTTGTAGAAGATATCAGTACAAACTTGCATAACTTATTTAATTTAGTTGCAAAAGAAAAGAAAATTGATTTTAAAATCAGTAATAGTCAGGCCCCATTATTAATAAAAACAGATCAAGGACGATTAGAACAGATTTTGAAAAACTTGATTTCAAATGCTTTAAAATTCACTGATGAAGGTACTGTTTCTTTAGAAATAATCAAGCATCCAACTGAAAAAAATAAAGTTCAATTTATAGTAAAAGATACGGGAATTGGGATTCCATTTGCTAAGCAACCTTTGATTTTTGAAGCATTTCAGCAAGCCGATGGTTCAACGAAACGGAAATATGGTGGAACGGGATTAGGACTTTCTATAAGTCGGGAATTATCAAAATTATTAGGGGGCGAAATAACGTTAGCCAGTCAACTAAATACTGGAAGTATATTCACTTTAACGATTCCTATTGTTCCAGAAAATTACAATGCAGTAACTACAAATCTTGACGCCGAACAAACGCTCGACGAAAGAGAATACGAATTGCGTTCTAAAAAAATTGAAGACCGAAATAAATACATCAGTAATGTAATTCCAGAATCAGTTCCTGATGACCGGGATTATATCGTAGAAAATGATAAGGTCATTTTAATTGTCGAAGACGATGTGAATTTTGCGAAATCATTACTTGAATTTACAAGAGATAGAGGATACAAAGGCGTTGTAACCGTTCGAGGAGACTATGCTTTAAATTTGGCTTTGAATTATAAGCCTTTAGGTGTACTTCTTGATATTCAGTTGCCAATTAAGAGTGGCTGGGAAGTAATGGAGGAGTTGAAATCCAATCCATTGACGAAGCATATTCCTGTTCATATTATGTCTTCGCACAAACTGAAACAAGAAAGTTTATTAAAAGGAGCGGTAAATTTCCTTGATAAACCAGTGGCTTTTGAAAAATTGCCGGAGATATTTAAACGAATCGAACATTATGTAAATCGTGAATCTCAAAAAGTTTTAATCATTGAAGACAATACTAAACACGCAAGTGCACTTTCTTCGTTTTTAGAAAGCAATAACATTAAATCGGATATTAAAAGTAAAATAGAGGATGGAATTGCCGCACTTCAAAATCCCGAAATGGATTGTGTAATTTTAGACATGGGAATTCCCGATAAACATGCGTACGAAATCTTAGATAACATCAAAAAAAATAAGGAATTTGAAAATCTTCCTGTTATTGTTTTTACAGGAAAAAGTTTATCGATGATTGAAGAACAGAAAATCCGGAAATATGCAGATTCTATTGTCGTGAAAACAGCGTATTCGTACCAAAGAATGCTTGATGAAGTATCACTTTTTCTACATTTAATGGAAGACGGAAAACAAGACAATCATAAAAAATTGAATAAACTTAACAATGTTTTAAAGGGCAAAACGGTGCTCGTTGTTGATGATGATGTTCGAAATATTTACTCACTTACAAAAGCGCTGGAATCTGTAAAAATGAATGTAATAACTGCTATTGATGGAAACGAAGCCATTAAAGCAATGGAACAAAACAAGACAATCGACGTAGTTTTATTAGACATGATGATGCCTAATATGGATGGCTATGAAACTGCTACCATGATTCGAAAAAATAAAAAGTGGAAAAACTTACCCGTTATTGCTGTTACTGCAAAAGCCATGACTGGCGACCGGGATAAGTGTATCAATGCCGGAGCTTCGGATTATATAACTAAACCTGTGGATGTGGATCAACTTTTATCACTCTTACGAGTGTGGCTCTATGATAAAGTTTAATTTTAAAATAATCAATTAAAAATGAACCGTAAAAAAGTACTAATTATTGACGACGATGCAAGAAATATTTTTGCTTTAACTGCTACTTTAAAAGCAAAATCTTATGATTGTATTTCGTGCTTAAGCGCTCCAGAAGCACTTGAAATTTTAAATCGTCAAAAAGATATTGACATCATTCTTATGGATATGATGATGCCAGAAATGGACGGGTATGACGCCATTCCTTTACTAAAAAAACTCCCTGGTTATAGCAAAATCCCTGTGATTGCAGTTACTGCACAAGCAATGACGGGCGATCGTGAAAAATGTATTTCAGCGGGAGCCGATGATTATATTTCAAAACCGATTAATGTTGATAAATTAATGCTTATTCTAAATCAGCTGTAAAATTTATGTTAGAAGACCGCGAAGTTGAAACGATAATCAATGAGATTTATAAATACCACGGATACGATTTCAGTGGATATTCCACCGCTTCTTTTCGGCGGCGGCTAGACCGTTTGTATGCAATGGATAATTTTGAAAATTTTTCAGAAATGCTTTCCAAATTGCGTTCAGATGAGGATTATTTCAAACATATGGTGGAAGAAATTACCGTTAATGTTACAGAAATGTTTCGTGACCCGTCATTTTATAAAACTTTACGCACTGAAATATTGCCTACTTTAGCAACAAAACCGTTTATTCGAATTTGGCATGCGGGTTGTGCAACAGGAGAAGAAGTTTTCTCTGTAGCAATATTGCTAAAAGAGCTCGGTTTGCTTCACAAGTCATTACTTTACGCTACTGATTTAAATGCAAGTGTTTTAGATGTGGCAAAAAAAGGCTTATTTCCGTTGCGATCCATCCCGCAATATGCTGAAAATTATAGAATTGCAAGTGGTAAAAATGACTTCTCATATTACTACATTGCTAATTATGGTTATGCCAAATTTAGTGAGGAGTTAATCAGTCGGATGGTTTTTTCGCAACACAACTTGATCATTGACGGTTCTTTCAATGAATTTGATTTAATATTATGCCGCAATGTGCTGATTTATTTCGATAAAGATTTTCAACGTATTTCGTTAGAATTATTTGACGAAAGTCTTTCTAAATTGGGCTATCTAGCATTAGGCACGAAAGAAACTATTAAATTTTCCTCCATACAGCACCGTTACAAACAGTTTGAAAAAGAAAAAATATGGAAGAAAATGTTATAACACAAGAATGTAAAGTGCTCCTTATTGGAGGATCTGCAGGAAGTTTAGAAGTTTTAATGGCTATTCTTCCTAATTTAAATGCGATACATCAGTTTTCCATCGTTATAATTTTGCATAGAAAAAGTGCAGAAGATTCTACATTAGAGGATTTAATTGCTTTAAAAACAGTTATTCCCGTAGCGAAAGTAGAAGATAAAGTGACGCTAAGGTCTGGATTTATCTACATTGCACCATCAGATTACCATTTGTTATTTGAAAAAAACAAACAACTCTCTTTAGATGTTTCCGAAAAAATAAACTACAGTCGCCCCAGTATCGACGTTTCCTTTGAATCTGCAGCAATTGCTTTCGGAGAAAAATGTACAGCCATATTGCTTTCTGGTGCTAATGCCGACGGAACCGCGGGTTTAAAAGCCATTCAAGAACATAACGGAATAGTAATTTTGCAAAATCCTGAAACTGCTATAATGCCTTTTATGCCTCAAAGTGCATTCTCGGCAATCAATCCTGATTATGTTTTTGATGTGGATCAAATATTAAAATATATCAATGGTATCGAAACGAACTAGCCGATTGATTAAAATTACCTCTAATTAACTTATTGTAATTAAAATATACTACGAAAAAATTTATTTACATGTGCAAATGAGCATTCCCGTCACGGAAGTAGTCATTTACATTTGCAAATGAGTATCTCCGTAAATTAAGCGAACAGTCGTATACTTAAATGAATTTCTTTTATAAAATGTGTATTTCAAAAATTTTAAAGTAAATTCTGTAAAATAAATGACAGGTATTGGTAATAATTTTATAAAAAAAATAAAAGCTATGAACAGTATTGACAGAAATCAGAAAGAAAAAAACTTCGAAAATTTATTAGGTAAAGAAGGGGTAGATAAAATAAAAGAGTTGGTAGATAAAGCGAGTACGTGCTTCTTTTGTACGGCAATTGAAACTAACAAATCTTTTGAAACACGACCAATGGCACCTCAAAAGGTGGATGATAACGGACATATTTGGTTTTTGAGTGCCAAGGACAGTCATAAAAATTTGGAATTACAGGAAAACCCAACAGCCCAATTGTTGTTTCAAGGTTCATCTTACAGCCACTATCTTTCGCTTTATGGAAATGTAAAAATTTCTCAAGACAAAGCAAAAATTCATGAACTCTGGGAGCCGACTATGAAAACTTGGTTTACAGAAGGAGAGGATGACCCAAGAATTACCATTTTACAATTTATTCCTACCGAAGGCCATTATTGGGATACTAAAAACGGTATTGCCGTGGCATCTGTAAAAAGATTGTTTGGAGCAATCATTGGCGAAACCTATGACGACTCTATTCAGGGAAATATTACAATATAAAAATATAAGTACACGTATTTAAATTAACCTTAATCATCAATTTGATTGAGGTTTTTTTTATTTAAAATTTAAATGTCAAAATTGTGAAGTACCCTTCGTTTTGGTATATTTACATAATTAAAAATCTAAGACCATTATGAGCTACTATAAAATTGACAGCCTAGAACAATACTTCAAACATTATAATAAATCCATTCGTGAGCCTAGAAAATTTTGGGGTAAAATTGCTGAAGAAAATTTCAGTTGGTACCAACAATGGGACAAAGTGTTTGAATTTGATATGGAAGCGGCGGATATTAAATGGTTCTCTGGTGCAAAAGTAAACATTGTAAAAAATGCTATCGACCGACATTTGAACAAAAGAGGTACAAAAACAGCTATTATTTTTGAACCTAATAATCCAGAAGAGGAAGCCCAACATATAACTTACAATGAGCTTTATGTTTGTGTCAATAAAATGGCAAATGTGCTTTTAAATCAAGGAATTAAAAAAGGAGATCGAGTTTGTATTTATTTACCCATGATTCCAGAATTAGCAGTTGCCACATTAGCTTGTGCACGGATTGGCGCTATCCACTCCGTAGTTTTTGCTGGTTTTTCTGCAAAAGCAATAGCATCCAGAATTAATGATTCTGATTGTAAAATGGTGATAACTTCTGATGGTGGTTTCCGCGGAAATAAAACCATTGAACTTAAAAGTATAGTAGATGAAGCATTAAAAACGTGCCCTTCAGTTGAAAAAGTTCTGGTTGCAAAACGCACAAATACCGAAGTCAGAATGCAAGAGAATCGTGATTTGTGGTTGCAACCGCTTTTAGACGAAGCTTTAGAAAATAATGTAGCCCAAATAATGGATGCTGAAGACCCGCTCTTTATTCTTTATACTTCCGGTTCAACAGGAAAACCAAAAGGAATGGTGCATACCATTGCTGGATACATGGTCTATTCTGCTTATACATTCAAGAATGTATTTAATTATCAAGAGGACGACGTATATTGGTGTACCGCAGATATCGGTTGGATTACCGGTCATTCCTATATTTTATATGGACCATTATTGAATGGTGCAACAACTGTAATTTTTGAAGGTGTTCCTTCCTATCCCGATCACAGCCGCTTTTGGGAAGTAATTCAGAAACATAAAGTGAGTCAATTTTACACCGCGCCAACTGCAATTCGTGCTTTAGCAAAGGAAAGTTTAGATTTTGTTGAGCGTTTTAAACTGGATTCTCTAAAAGTTATTGGCTCTGTTGGAGAACCTATTAATGAAGAAGCTTGGCATTGGTACAATGATCACGTGGGAGGAAAACGATGTCCACTCGTTGATACGTGGTGGCAAACTGAAACAGGTGGAATTATGCTTTCGCCAATTCCATTCGTAACACCTACTAAACCCACGTATGCCACTTTGCCACTTCCGGGAATTCAACCCGTTTTAATGGACGATAAGCGAAATGAAATTGAAGAAAATCAAGTATCAGGAAGTTTGTGTATTAAGTTTCCTTGGCCGGGAATTGCACGAACTATTTGGGGTGATCATCAACGGTATAAAGAAACCTATTTCACAGCTTTTCCAGGAAAATATTTCTCCGGAGACGGCGCTTTACGCGATGAAGTGGGTTATTATCGAATTACTGGTAGAGTAGACGACGTGGTGATTGTTTCTGGTCATAATTTGGGTACGGCTCCAATTGAAGATGCGATTAATGAACATCCGGCCGTAGCAGAAAGTGCGATAGTAGGTTTTCCACATGAAATTAAAGGCAATGCACTGTACGGATTTGTAATATTGAAAGAATCAGGTGAAGGTAGAAATCAAGACAATTTACGTATTGAAATTAATCAAATGATTGCTTCGCAAATTGGGCCAATCGCCAAATTAGATAAAATCCAGTTTGTTTCTGGTTTACCAAAAACACGTTCCGGAAAAATTATGCGACGTATTTTAAGAAAAATTGCAGAAGGTGATTTTGCGAGTTTTGGAGATACTTCCACTTTATTAAATCCAGAAATTATAGATGAAATTAAAGATGTAAAACTTTAAAATATAATCTCGAAAATTTACTCCTTATTTATAAGGAGTTTTTTTTACCCTACTGTCTCAAAAACATTGAAATAGTATAAACATTTTTAATAAATTATAAATTGTTCGGTGCTTGATTTCCCTATATTTACTGACTATGAAAGTCCCAATTCTTATTCTTGGTGGAGGTTTAGCAGGTTTAACCGCTGCAATTCATTTGTCTAAGTTGGGACATGAAATAACGGTAATTGAGAAAAATGAATACCCAAAACACAAAGTGTGTGGCGAATACATTTCAAATGAAGTAATTGCTTATTTTGAATGGCTTGAACTCGAACATGTGCCTACACAAAGTCATCCCATTAATCACTTCAAATTAGAAATTGATAAAAAGAATGTTTCAGAAGTTGAATTGCCTTTAGGTGGTTTTGGAATTAGCAGATATGTTTTGGATGATTTACTTCATCAAAAAGCAAAGTCACAAAATTGTACATTTATTCATGAATCCGTTGTAGAGGTTAAATTCCATAATGATTTTTTTAGAATTACGTTAGATTCAGGTTTAGAAATTGAAACGCCAATAGCAATCGGAAGTTTTGGTAAAAGGTCAACGATTGATGTGAATTTACAACGTAAATTTATTCAGAAAAAAGCACATTGGCTTTCTGTTAAGTCACATTATAGTGGAGTTTATTCTGATAATCTTGTAGGTTTGTATCCATTCCATGGCGGTTATTGTGGGGTTTCAAAAGTTGAAAATAATCAATTGAATGTATGTTATATTGTTCAAACGGAAGTTTTCAAGAAATTTAAAAATATTCCTGATTTTACAACACATGTACTTTACGAGAATTGTGGTTTGAAAGAAATTTTAGAAAATTCAGAATCTGTTTTTGAAAATCCATTAACAATTAGCCAAATTTCATTTGATGATAAAAAAGCGGTTGAAAATCATGTATTAATGATAGGTGATTCGGCCGGATTAATTCATCCTTTATGTGGAAACGGAATGGCGATGGCGATACACAGTGCAAAAATAGCTTCAGAATTGATTCATAATTCACTGAAAAATAAAACTTTTTCAAGAGATAAATTAGAACTACAGTATCAGCAAAATTGGAATGATACTTTCAAAAACCGATTAAAAATGGGCAGAGTTTTATCCTATTTTTTACTTAATCCTTTTCTAACGAAAATTAGTTTAAAAACAATGACACAGTTTCCGAGTATTTTCAAATACATTATTAAAAAAACGCACGGAAATTTAATTCCAAAACCAGTTTAATGGGACTCAATACGAAATACCGCACAGATGAACCTGAAATTATGGACGATTTTTTGCTTAAAGGTGAAGAATTGCGTAACGCATTAGATAAAATTGCAAAAATAAATCAATTTTTGGGTGGAAATAAACTGACTTTAAAAGGTTTACAAAAAATTTTACCAGAAAAAAATAGCAGTCAACCAATTACAATTGTGGATATAGGCTGTGGAAATGGCGATATGCTTCGAAAAATAGCCGAATATGGAATTAAAAACGGTTATAATTTTAATCTAATTGGAGTAGATGCAAATGATTTTACAGTAAATCACGCTTCAGACTTATCAAAAACATATTTGAATATCAGTTATTTATGTGAAGATATTTTTAAGATGGATTTTTCAACTTTAAAATGCGACATTTCACTTTGTACCTTGACATTGCACCATTTTAAGGACGAAGAAATCATCCAGATTTTAAATATTTTTAAGCAAAATTCAAAATTAGGAATTGTAATAAACGATTTGCAAAGAAGTGCCACCGCTTACCGATTGTTTCAGATATTATGTGTAACTTTTGGATTAAATAGAATGTCACGTGAAGATGGACTCGTTTCGATTTTAAGAGGTTTTAGAAAGCAAGAAATAATAGATTTTTCCGAAAAATTAAATTTTAAAAAATACAGTATCAGTTGGAGATGGGCCTTCCGTTACCAATGGATTATTCAAAATATATGAGTGTAAAAATTATACAAGTTGCTAAGCAATTACCAAAATATTCTCGAACAACGGCAGAAATCATACCCTTTCTAGACCTGTGGCTGGAAGGCCAAGATGAACGCTTTATTCGTAAAGTTAAGAAAATTTTTGAAGGTGCTGCCGTAGACAAACGCTATTCCATTATGGATCCTGTTGAAGTTTTCACCGCTACTTCTT
Organism: Flavobacterium sp. SM2513; assembly: GCF_050908145.1. Classification (GTDB taxonomy): domain Bacteria; phylum Bacteroidota; class Bacteroidia; order Flavobacteriales; family Flavobacteriaceae; genus Flavobacterium. The sequence goes on from NZ_CP194228.1 coordinate 2,944,359, forward strand.
TCGAAGAGAAAAATGATATTTACGCGAGAGAAGTTACAATTTTAGGCGAACAAGTTTTACAAAAAGCATTGGAGAAAGCAAACTGGAAAGGCGAGGAGCTAGATTACATTATTACCGTAAGTTGCACTGGAATTATGATTCCCTCACTAGATGCTTATTTGATTAATAAATTGAAATTGCGGCAAGATATCGTCCGACTTCCCGTAACTGAAATGGGTTGTGCAGCAGGGATTTCGGGAATTATTTATGCACAAAATTTTTTAAAAGCAAATCCAAATAAGAAAGCAGCGGTTATTGCTGTTGAAAGTCCGTCCGCTACTTTTCAATTGAATGATTTTTCGATGCCAAATATTGTGAGTGCTGCTATTTTTGGAGATGGAGCCGCTTGTGTGTTATTGTCTTCCTATGAAAATGATGAAGGTCCATCAATTTTAGATCAAGAAATGTATCATTTTTACGATAATGAACACATGATGGGTTTTAAATTGACAAATAGTGGTTTGCAAATGGTCTTAGATATTGAAGTTCCGAATACTATTGCTTCCCATTTCCCAGCTATTATTCATCCTTTCTTAGCTAAAAATAATTTGAAAATCGAAGATATTGACCATTTGATATTTCATCCCGGCGGAAAAAAAATAGTTCAAACAGTGGAAGAATTATTTTCAGATTTAGGTAAAAACATTGATGCTACGAAAGAAGTTTTACGACTGTATGGAAATATGTCAAGTGCGACTGTTCTTTATGTTTTGGAGCGAATTATGGATGAGAATCCAAAGAAAGGTGAAAAGGGAATAATGTTAAGTTTCGGACCTGGTTTTTCAGCACAACGCGTATTATTAGAATTTTAAAAAGATGACAAATCAAGAAATTATTGCTAATTTGCCTTATCAAAAACCATTTTTATTTGTAGATGAAATTATTTCTATATCCGAAAATGGAGTAGAAGGTACTTATTTTTTCGATGAAAATTTAGCTTTTTACAAAGGACATTTTAAGGGTAATCCAGTTACTCCCGGAGTGATTTTGACAGAAACAATGGCTCAAATTGGAGTGGTTTGCTTAGGGATATATTTGTTAAATAATAAATTTAGTAAAAATAGCACAATTGCTTTAACATCAAGTGAAATAGAATATTTAAAACCTATGTATCCCAATCAAAAAGCAAGAGTAGTTTCTGAAAAAATATATTTTAGATTTAATAAGTTGAAGTGTAAAATTTCGATGTTTAATGAGGCCAACGAAGAAGTTTGCAGAGGAACAATAGCGGGAATGTTAATTTCATAAAAAGATGAAAAAAAGAGTTGTTATAACGGGAATTGGTATCGTTGCTCCAAATGGAGTAGGGAAAGATGCTTTTCGTCACGCTTTAGAAAATGGAATTTCAGGAATTAAGTACGATTCCCAATTAGCAGATTTGAAATTTTCGTGTACCGTTTCAGGCAAACCAGAACTAACGAACGAGTATATTAGCGAATTTTTCACTGATTTAGAATTGAGAAACTTCAATGCTTCTGGAATTTTATACGGATTAATCGCCGGAATGCAAGCGTGGAAAGATGCCGGATTATCAATATCTTCTTCTGAACAACCGGATTGGGACAGTGGGACAATTTTTGGCTCAGGAACTTCAGGAATCGATAAATTCAGAGAAAGTATTTATAAAATTGACGATTGCCAAACACGTCGCCTGGGAAGTACAGTAGTGGCACAAACGATGAATAGTGGCGTGAGTGCATTTTTAGCAGGAAAATTAGGATTGGGAAATCAAGTTACAACCAATTCCTCTGCATGTACCACGGGAACCGAAAGTCTTTTAATGGCTTTTGAACGTATCCAATCCGGAAAAGCAAAACGAATGTTGGCGGGAAGTACGAGTGATTCCGGACCTTATATTTGGGCGGGATTTGATGCAATGAAAGTTTGTACTTTTAAGCATAACGAAAGCCCTGAACAAGCGTCAAGACCAATGAGTGCCTCTGCTTCTGGATTTGTTCCGTCAAGTGGTGCTGGTGCTTTCGTTGTTGAAGATTTGGAAACCGCACTTGCAAGAAACGCTACTATTTATGCTGAAATTCTCGGTGGAAATGTCAACTCTGGTGGTCAGCGAGGTTCTGGAACAATGACAGCTCCAAACGCAGAAGCAGTCCAAAGATGTATAAAAAATGCAATTCTAGATGCGGGAATTGAAGCAAACGAAATCGATGTTATTAATGGACATTTGACTGCAACTTCAAAAGATGCTTTGGAAATTGAAAATTGGTGCAAAGCACTAAACCGAACGGGCATTGATTTTCCGTACATTAATTCTTTAAAAGGAATGGTTGGACATTGCCTTTCAGCGGCTGGAAGTATTGAACTTGTCGCATCAATATTGGAATTACACCATCAATTTATATTTCCTTCAATCAATTGTTCGGATTTACATCCAGAAATTACAAAGCTTATTAGTTCAGAAAAAATACCTCAAAAAACAATTTATCAACCCATCAACGTTCTTGCAAAAGCCAGTTTTGGTTTTGGAGATGTGAACGGTTGCGTCATACTCAAAAAATATACTTATGAATCAAATTGAAACATTAAAAGCGATTATAAAACCCTACGTTCCAAATCCTACAAATTTAGAAAATCTAACTCCTGAAACCGATTTCATAAAGGACTTGGCTATAAATTCGGCTAATTTGGTCGATATAATCTTGGACATTGAAGAACAATTCGACATCACAATTGACAACGACGGTATGGAGAAAATGATGACTGTTAAAGCCGCATTGGCTATTATTGACGAAGAACTTACTAAAAAATGATTGGAAATGACATTATCGATTTGCAACTGGCTAAAGTGCAAAGCAATTGGCGTAGGCCAAATTTTTTAGAAAAATTATTTACAGTTGACGAACAATGTTTTATTCGAAAAGCTGAGAATTCGGAGTTGGAAGTATGGAAACTGTGGAGTAGGAAAGAGGCTGCTTATAAAATCTACAATCGCGAAACCGGAATCAGAGGTTTTTTTCCTTGGAAAATAAATTGTGAAATTTCGAAAAATACAAGTGAAAAGTTATTTGATTTGGTAACGATTGATGGAGAAAAATTTTATACAAAAACAATTGCAACTGAAAACTATATGTATAGTATTGCTGTAAAATCAATTGCACTTTTTGACGCGATTGTTGAAGTTAATCAAACAGAAAAAATCATAAAAATAAATGATTTGCCATTTATTGAAAAATCACTAAAACCAGTATCTATAACCCATCACGGTCGTTTTCAGAAAAAAATAACGCTAATCGATTCCCAACTGTTTTTTTAATTTCAAAAAACACAATCCCATCGTATACGCTTCGTCAATTGACGAATCTGAACCAATAGCTGGTAACTTCAACGCTTGCGCAATTTCAGCGACGGAAAATTTTTTATCATCACTAAATTCTTTCCATTTTTTGAACATTACTTCCAAATCGAGAGCTTCATTTCTCAGCTTGCTGCACTCTAATTTTTCTAAAGCTTTATTAATCATTTCAATGTCAAAATCAATTCGGTGGCCAATTAGAACTGCATTGCCAACAAATTCAATTAGCTTTTGAATACCTTCCGTTTCAGTCGATTTTGGCATCTTAGATTCAATGATAAATTCATTAGAAAAACCGTGGTCGTGGTTGTATATGTATTGCAATAATATTACCTCAAATGCATCTTTTACTATAATTTCACCTTTTTGTACGACAACTGCACCTATAGTTAAAATAACATCTTTTTGCGAATTTAGTCCTGTCGTTTGCAGGCTCAAGGTGACATAACGCTCCGATTTCTCTTCTTGCAATAGCAAATACTTTTTCCAAAACTCCGGATATTTTTTATTTTTTAACCAATCAAGCATATTACATAAAATAAGTTAGTTGAAATTTATTCTTTATAATTTCTTCCAATTCTCGCATTGGCGCCAAAGCATTTTTCAATTTTTCTCTATCTGACTTTGAAAGCTCTTCAAGCAAGATGTATTGACCATTACTGTTGTTTTTCAACCCTTCTTTTGTTCTGATTTTTGCCAAAACTACAAAAGCTTCTGCCGCATTTAAGTAAATTTCAGCATATTTTGGTTCAATCATCGCTAACTGTTTAAATCGTAGGAAAGTATTGTTGATACCTTTGACTTTATGACTTAAAATAAGCACGCGTGCGGCATCAACTAAATGCAGAATTGCTCTGTTTTTAATATCAAATAATTCTTTATGAATTCCTTCTTCTTCAATATTGAATTGTTTGAAAAACGTAAGTGGTGCTGGTCTTTTCAACGTTTCTGCACCTAAATAAGCTAAAAATTTCTTGGCATTTTCTAACCTATCAAAAACTACGTCATTTAATTGTTCTTCAATTTCAATGGACCCATAGGCGATTTCATAATCAAAAAACAAGGTCGAAATTTCATTCGACTTGTCTCCCGGCTTCAGGATCCAGCCACTAAATTGTTCTGACCATTCCGAAAATGACTTGCAATATTCAGGGTTACTGGCTGTATATTTATTTGAATTCGCTGAATATCCAACCTTTTCTAAGATTTCAACCACTTTGTTCGCAAGTCTTAAAAAATAATCTTTAACAATCTGATTTTTGTCGAAAGCTACATCTTCATAAACTAAAAAGCTGTTTTGGTCCGTAAAAAGCAACTGCTCTTTTCTGCCTTGACTACCGATACTAAACCAAGAAAAGCGGACAGGAGGTGAGCCTAAATCTAAAATAACCAAATCAATGGCGCGTTTTATCAAAGCATTATTCACTTCTCCGGCGATGGTATGAATATGCGAGAGCGGTATTTTCTTTTGAATTGAATTCTGAATAAATTCTTCAAATTTAAGCCGAATGTTGTGCAGCTCTGCACTATTTGGAGCACGCTTAATCTCTTTTATTAAAACTCCTGGATTACTTGCTTGCGCAAAAATTAGATCTTGCTGTGAAATTACACCAACAATCGCCGTTTTATCTGTTCCATCAACGGTAACACACAAATGCGTGATATTATTTTGTAGCATTAACAACTGTGCCTCCGCCAAAGAAGTGTTTTCAGGAACTGTAATCACTGGGGCCGACATAATTTTGTTTGTCAAAGCTGTAATGTAGAAGCGGCCAGTTGCCACCTTTTTTCGCAAATCCACATCAGTAACAATCCCTAGAGGAATATTTTGATGATGAACTAAAGCACAACCTAGCAGCGAGTCTGTCATTTTTTGTGCTACATTCTGAATGGTTTCGTCACCAGAAACTAAAAGAGGATTTTTGTTGTATTCTAAAGCTTGAAAAAATTGAATTTCATTGGGCGTTTCATACGATTTTCCGCCATCAGTAGATTGGTTTCCACCTAAATTTTCAGAAGTATCTGATGAGGAAGATGCAAAATTTTGGAGGAGAAAATCTAAAACTACAGTGTTTTTCGCTATTATAGGTTTAAAAACAGCTACAGGAATCGCATAAATTATTGAGTCCTGAATCGCTTTAGCCGTTGTAGCATAATTGTTTTTCGCAAAAAACGGTCGTAAACCAAAAACTTCGCCAACAGATGGCTTATCAATTAATGTTTCTTCCGCATCAGCAATTAAAGAAATATGCATCAATCCGGAGGCAACTACATAAAACTTATTGTGTAATTCATCACCAATTTTAAATAAGGTCTCGTTTTTATCCAAAGATAAGACGCTTATTGACAAAGAAATAGTTTCCAACTCATCCACAGACAGGTTTGAAAAAGGACTATGCATCTTTAAAAAATCGGAAATAGTGGAGGCTAAGCTATTATTCATAGAGAAATTAAAGTTTAAAATTACACATTATTTACGGCTTTAGAAAGACTTTTAGAATGAATATTTAACTTATTTATTGTGGGAAAATTTAAAATAAATTCTTAAAAAAAAATTAATTGTGCGAGAGTTTGGGGCAATAGTAATTAACTTTACTTCTAACAATCAATTTATTATATATGAAAAATTTAAAAAACACATTATGTATTGCTTTTCTAAGTATAGCAACTGTATTTGGAGCTGCAGCACAAGAAAAGAGAGCTAGTCCGGCAGAAGTAGCACAAGGAAAAATTAATGGTGCTGCCGTTACAATTAATTATTCAAGCCCTTCTGTCAAAAACAGAGCTATTTGGGGAGAATTAGTACCTTTTGGTAAAATTTGGCGAGCAGGTGCAAACGAGGCAACAACAATTGAAGCAAGCGAAGATTTAATAATAGAAGGGCAAAAGCTTCCGGCGGGAAAATATTCATTTTTTGTAATTCCAGAAAAAACTGAAGCTACAATTATTTTTAATAAAGTTGCCAAACAATCGGGAACGTCTAAATATAATGAAGCAGAAGACGTTTTTAGAGTTAAAGTAAAGCCGCAACCTAGAAAAGAAAAAGCGGAAAGCTTGGTTTACACAATTTCTGCAAATAAGATTGTTTTAAGTTGGGACAACTGGGATATTCCAATGAAGGTAAAATAAATATTTTAATCAAAAAAAGTATAAACAGTTACAGCATTTGTTGTAGCTGTTTTTTTTTTGATATATTTTAAAAAAAATCCTAAACTTCTAATAAATAGATGCTTAGGATTAATTTAGTGACCTCGACTGGATTCAAACCAGTAACCTCTTGAGCCGTAATCAAGTGCGCTATTCAGTTGCGCCACGAGGCCTTTAATTCGGGTGCAAATATAGGGAAATATTACACTTACACAAAGTATATTTTAAAATAAATGAACTAATTTTAAATATTTAAAATAGTCCACTGATAATCAATTGATTTCAAATGAAAAATAATTTTTTTATTGCAAAGCTCGGGTAGTGACGAAGTATTTCCAAGCAATAATTGCTTTTTGAAATTTTGTCGCTTTTGCCAAATCCAAACGTTCTTTGGTATAATTAGGCAATATAGCTTTGTTTATTTTTGCTAATAGTTTAAACATTTAGTTTTCATTTAAAGATAAAAAAAATGCAGGAACTTCCTGCATTTTTATAATTATTTAATGTCGAAATTACTCTGAAATGCTAATTTCAAACATTTTGTCCCAATTTTTCCCGGTTACAAAAAATGTTTTAGTCTTTGGATTGTAAGCAATTCCATTCAAAACATCTAAATCAGGATGTTGTGTCACTTTTGATTTCAGATCTTTCAAATTCAAAACCGCTTCTACTTCGCCCGTTTTAGGATTAATTCGAGCAATTGCATCTTTTTGATAAACATTTCCAAATATTTTTCCATCAACCCATTCCAATTCATTAACGTTCTTAACTTTATTAGCACCCATATAAATATTGATATAATCAATATCTGTAAAAGTTTCAGGATTTATGGTCCAGATTTTCTCACTACCATCCGACATATAAAGATTTGTCCCATCATTTGTCAATCCCCAACCTTCCAATTTTGGTTTAAAATAAGGAAAGGATTTTAGACGTTTAAAGTTATCAGCGTCATAAACAAATGCCGTCATCTCCTTATAAGTAAGCTGGTACACTTTATTATTTAAAACAGTGATTCCTTCGCCAAACATTGCGTTTTCTAAGTCAACTTTTTTATATACTTTTCCTGTTGTGTAATCCGTTTTTCGCAAACTTGAAATTCCTTTTATTCCAGTTCCATTTCCGGCACCATTTCCTGTACTTTCGAATAATGTATCGCGGTAAAATTCTAGTCCTTGAGTATACGCTTTTATGTCGTGAGGATAAACATTCAAAATTTTATAAGTCAACGATTTTGGCTGAATAGCAGAAATCATTTCAACACGCGAAACTGTTTCTTGCGATTCCCCTTCAGCATAAACAACTGCTTTTATACCAATATATCCTAATTTCTGATTATCCCATCGGTATTCAAAAATGGAATCGTCCATTTTTGAACCTACTTTTGTATCATTCACAAAGTAAACAATACTGTCGATTTTTTTACTTTGCGAATTGTCAATTTGTAATTTTAATGCATCTTTTGACGTGTATTGTGCCTTTAATTCCTTTTGATTAAAGCTAAATGAATTTGTTTTGCCTTTTTTTGAGCCATTACAGCTCACTAATAAACTCCCTAAAATTATGAAAGCGAATACCTTATGTTTTCTCATGATTTGATTTAAATTTTAAACAATATACAAACTTAATTTATATGTTAATTTCCATTTGCAAACATACAAAAAGATTGTATATTTGCACCGGCAAGTCCTACACGACCAGCTCCTGCAGAATCCCCCAGGGTGGGAACGCAGCAAGGGTACGTGGTTGAGCGGTGCGATGTAGGTAGCTTGCCATTTTTTTTTAAATCAGAAATTACGTCTTCCATTTGGAAGATTTTTTTATTTTTGGACGTTTGTAATTAGAAGCTATTTCCAGCTCTTCATTCCAAGTCCTCCTATTATTAAGCGTTTTGCTAGGTCTAAAAGGAGCTTCCGCTGGTCGCTCTTTTATCCCAAGCAAAAACTGCTCAATAATAGTCCGGGCTTTCCTTTGCTATCTGGGCTATACCTATATTTACACTCAAAAATCGGTTTTCCATCAAATAACAGTACTATGTCAAAAGTTGTATTAATTACAGGAGGTTCATCAGGAATAGGCAAAGCGGTTGGCGAATTTTTGCACCACAAAGGTTTCACAGTTTATGGAACCAGTCGAAATCCAGAACGCATTTCCAACTCCATTTTTCCACTATTGCAACTAGATGTTCGAGATCCCGAAAGTATTCAGCTTGCAGTTGCTGAAATTATTCAAAAATCGGGTAGAGTAGATGTAGTCATTAATAATGCAGGTGTTGGAATCACTGGTCCTCTAGAAGAAATTCCGACACAAGAAATAAAAAATAATTTCGAAACTAACTTTTTTGGTCCAATTGAAGTGATGAAAGCAGTTTTGCCCCAAATGCGTTTGCAAAAGGAAGGTTTAATAATCAATATCACTTCCATTGCAGGATATATGGGTTTGCCTTACAGAAGCGTTTATTCAGCATCAAAAGGAGCTTTAGAGCTCATTACGGAAGCGCTGCGAATGGAAGTAAAATCCTTTGGGATTCATATCACTAACGTTGCACCAGGAGATTTCGCTACGAATATTGCCGCTGGACGTTTTCATGCACCAATTATAAAAGGTTCTGCTTATGAACGTACTTATGGAAAAAGCCTTGCAATGATGGACGAACATGTCAATCACGGTAGTAATCCGGATGAAATGGCAAACGCAATCTTTGGAATTATTCAAAATCCAGCACCAAAAGGCCATTACAAAGTCGGCTCTTTTCTACAAAAATTTTCTATTGTTTTGAAAAGAATCTTACCTGATAAAAGTTACGAAAAGATATTGATGAAACATTATAAGTTGCACTAAAAATTGGTAAGTTTGAAGAAAGCATTTATTAGCAAATAATTGAAATTGATTTTTAGATATTGAAATTGATTTCTGAATGCTTACTTTTACCAAAAAATTATAGATAAATATAAATTATAGAAATATGAAGTTTTTTATTGATACAGCTAATTTAGCTCAAATTAAAGAAGCCCAAGAATTAGGCGTTTTAGACGGTGTTACTACAAACCCGTCCTTAATGGCAAAAGAAGGAATTACGGGAAAGAATAGTATTTTAAAACATTACGTTGACATTTGTAACCTTACAGACGGCGAGGTAAGTGCTGAAGTTAATGCCGTAGATTACGAAGGAATGATTAAGGAAGGCGAAGAGTTAGCTGATCTTCACGAACAAATAGTAGTTAAATTACCCATGACGAAAGAGGGAATTCGTGCTTGTAAATATTTTTCGGATCGAGAAATTAAGACAAACATGACCTTGGTTTTTTCGGCAGGACAAGCGTTATTAGCGGCAAAAGCAGGAGCTACTTTTGTTTCGCCTTTCATCGGGAGACTGGATGATGTTTCGACTGACGGATTGAATTTGATTCAAGAAATTAGGGAAATTTATGATAACTACGGGTACGAAACACAAATTTTAGCTGCTTCTGTACGTCATACGATGCATATCATTAATTGTGCGAAAATTGGTGCAGATGTTATGACTGGACCACTTTCAGTTATTTTGGGTTTATTAAAACACCCATTAACAGATATTGGATTAGCTCAGTTTATGGCTGATTTTGAGAAAGGGAATAAGTAGTTTTCCTTTTATAGTATAAAAAAAATGCGATTTCTAATAAAAGAAATCGCATTTTTTATTGCTTTTTTTTGACTTATTTCAAAATCGTCTGTTTTCTATCTGGGCCTACAGATACAATTTTTATTGGAATTTCTAATTCATCTTCAATAAACTGAATATATTCCTTTAATTCACTCGGAAGTTCATCATAAGTCGTCATGCCAGTTAAATCAGCTTGCCAACCTTTGAATGATTTATATATGGGTGTCACATTTTCTGCTTCAATATTATACGGTAAATGTGCAATTTCTTTTCCTTTGTAATTGTAGGAAGTTGCTACTTTCAACGTGTCAAATCCAGAAAGAACATCGCCTTTCATCATCATCAATTGCGTTACACCATTTACTTGAGCGGCATACTTTAAAGCTACTAAATCCAACCAGCCACAACGTCTTTGACGACCAGTTACTGAACCAAATTCATTACCAACTTTCGCCATTGCAGTACCTACTTCGTCAAAAAGTTCAGTAGGGAAGGGACCACTTCCAACACGGGTCACATAAGCTTTGAAAATTCCGTACACTTCGCCAATTTTATTTGGAGCAATTCCCAAACCTGTACAAGCTCCAGCAGCTGTCGTATTTGAAGAAGTTACAAATGGATATGTTCCAAAATCTACATCCAATAAAGAACCTTGAGCGCCTTCCGCTAAAATAGATTTTCCCGCTTTTTGAGCTTGATACAAATATTCCTCACTGTCAATAAATGTTAATTTTTTTAAGTCTTCAATAGCTTCAAAAAATTCTTTTTCAAGTTCCGCTAAGTTATACTGAATATTTACATCGTAAAACTTAATCATCGACTCATGCTTGTCTGCTAAAGCTCTGTATCTTTCTCTGAAATCAGCTAATTCAATATCGCCAACACGAATACCATTTCTACCAGTTTTGTCCATGTATGTCGGGCCAATTCCTTTTAAAGTCGAACCAATTTTCGCTTTGCCTTTTGAAGCTTCAGAAGCGGCATCAAGCAATCGGTGAGTGGGTAAAATTAAATGCGCTTTTCTTGAAATAATTAATTTTGAAACGATATCAAGATTAAATTTAGCCAATCCTTCAATTTCCTTTTGAAAAACTACAGGATCAATTACAACGCCATTTCCAATTACATTAACTGATTTCTCATGAAAAATCCCAGAAGGAATTGTTCGTAAAACGTGTTTTATTCCGTCAAACTCAAGTGTATGTCCAGCATTTGGGCCACCTTGAAAACGAGCAATAATATCGTATTTTGAAGTAAGTACGTCAACAATTTTTCCTTTGCCTTCGTCGCCCCACTGCAATCCTAATAATAAATCTACGGTCATTATGTGTGTGTTAGTTGTTTGTTTTTAAATTAGAAGTGAAGTAGTTATTCACTTTTTAAAGGCTGAATTTCCTCTTTTTTTTCTGCGTAAAAATAAAGCGAATGATTTAAAACGTGTATGTTAAAAACCTCCTCAATAGTTTGTTTGATGATTTGAATTCTCGGGTCACAAAACTCAATTACTTCGCCCGTATCAGTCATAATGATATGGTCGTGCTGTTTATCGAAATACGATTTTTCGTAATGTGCCTGATTTTGACCAAATTGATGTTTTCTGACCAGTGCACAATCCAATAAAAGTTCAATAGTATTGTACAATGTCGCACGGCTGACGCGATAGTTTTTATTCTTCATTTTGATGTAGAGATTTTCTATATCGAAATGTTCTTCGCTGTCGTAAATTTCTTGCAAAATTGCATAGCGTTCAGGAGTTTTCCTGTGCGCTTTATTCTCAAGGTACTTTGTAAAAACATTTTTTACAATTTCCTGATTTTTACTATTATCTACTGAAATGAGTGTCATATCCTGCAAAGGTAAGGAATTAGTTTTAATGATGAAAGTAGTAGTGTACAGGTATAAATGAAATAAAAATTTAGAACGCTTCAAAGAATGATATAAATAAATTCTATTTTACATAATATAAATTATGATTCAAATTACGTACAATAAGATAGCTGGCTGTTAGTACTTATTTAGGCAAATAAATACTAAATACAGAACTCTCATTTATCTTACTAGTTGCTGTAATAAAGCCTTTGTGGTTGTCAACTATTTTTTTACAAATAGCTAACCCTAATCCTGTTCCTTTGTATGCATGGTTCGTATCTAATCGTTTAAAAAGCATAAATATCATCTCGGCATATTGCTGCTCAAAACCAATTCCGTTATCTGTAACTGTTATTTTATAATAATTGTTACCTGAAATTGTTTTACTGTTCACAACTTCCTTGTGAAAATTTTCTAATTGTATTGAAATAATTGGACTTACGTTTGGACTTACATATTTTATAGCGTTTGAAATCAAGTTTATGAACAACTGCTGTATTTGAAATTGGGTTCCTAAAATAACCGGCAATTTACCTATTGTAATGTGAGCCTTTTTTTCCTCAATAGTAAATGCTAACTCTTCTAAAATTTCATTTAAAACAATGTTTAAATTAACATTTTCAACTTTACGATCCGCTTTGATGGTTCGCGTATAGTCAACTAAATCAGTCATCAAATTTTGCATTCTTTGGGCTGCAAACTTAATTTTACTAAAATAGGAAATCGTTGTTTCAGCAGATTTCTCTAAAAATTCTTTACTTTCAATACGGGAAATAAACATCTGAATTTTACGCAAAGGTTCTTGTAAATCATGACTTACGATATTATTAAAAGATTCTAATTCTGAATTAATAGCTACTAACTTCGAATTATTTTCTTCTAATTCATGGGTTTTTTTCATCAACTCAGTAATATCCTGATTTACTCCAATTTTTACTAAATGTCCTTTTGAATTATTTAAAAATTTACCTACAGAAACCATATGTCTTATTGTTCCATCAGGCAACAAATAACGATATGTAATAGTACTCGCCTGTTTGTTGGAAAGTGTTTCGTAATGCAACCTACTTACTTCTTCCCTATCTTCTGGGTGAATAAATTCCATAATCGTCTTCATTGAAGGCTCAAATGATTTGGGCTCACAACCTATAAGACGGTAAAAATTATCTGATAAAAGCAAGGTGTTCTTGACCGTATTTATCTTCCAACTACCAAAACCAGCAACCATTTCAGCGTTGTTTAAAGTTTTATTTATAAAGCGTATTTCGTCATTAATAGTTTTTAATTTATCTAAATCCTCATACATTTTTACATAAGCTAAAACAAAAATCACTAGTGAAATTAAGGCAATTAAAAATCCAGATGTTTTTGAACTTTCAATCATTTTATCATAATTGTCGTTGTAGCTTCTGATTTTTGACTCCAGATATTTGCTATAATTATTAATGTCTTCTCTTAACTCATAAACAGTTGAATTAAAATTAGATGTATTCTTAACCGAATTTTCTGTAAAAATTTGATTTTTAGCTTCTTTATAAGATTCAAGTGAAGCTTTAAGTTCATTATTTTTAGTTAAAACTTTCCCGTCTAATGAATTTAAAAAGTTATTTTTTTCAAAGAAAGTGGCAATATATTTACTATCTAAATTAGTTTGCTGTGAAAATATACTATGATTTAAAACTTGAGTTTGAGTAAAATAACTGTCTCTTTCAATTTCTGATTCAAGATGTAAAATATTTATACTAGCCGTATTATACATTACGATTCGTTGCTTAAAATCTTTTAAATCTTGCATTTGAAAATAAAACATGGTAATTAAATACCCAATAGAAAATATTGAAATTCCTAGAGCAAATCTAAGCAATTTTAAGTGGTCGAGCTTTATTAGAAACTTCATATAATTATATACTTAAAAAAAATGTTTCTTTATTTAATCCTGCTGTATGGTATTGCCAATTGATATTTAAAACTTGGTGTATTGTTTTCTTAAGTTTATTAAAATCAGCTGGCTTTTTTATATAAATATTTGCTCCATTTGTAAACGTTTCTTCAATATCTTGTTCTGATGCTGATGTGGAATATATGGCAATAACTAAATCCCTAAACTTTGAATTTTCTCGTATTTCTTTTAAACATTCAAGACCAGACTTACAAGGCATGTTAATATCCAAAAATAAAATGTGCGGCAAATAGGTTTCGGGATGATTGAGGTAATCCATCAATTGCAAACCTGTTTCAAAAACATTCAAAACATTTTGCATTTTCAACTCTTTTATGGCATCCGAAAAAAACATTCGATCGTCTTCATCGTCGTCACAGAGTAATATCTGCATTTGCGAGTGAGTAGTGTCCATAATTTAATTACTTAAACATTATGTGATAATTCACGTCTTTTGTCTATAATTCTTTTAAATGAAGAAGGCGTCAATCCAGTTACTTTCTTAAATTGAGCAGATAAATAGGCAACACTACTGTAATTTAGTTTATAAGAAACTTCTGTAAGTGTTAAGCCATCCTCAACAATTAGCTTTTTAGCACGTTCTATTTTTTGAATAATGATGAAATTTTCAATCGAAGTGTACGTGTATTCCGAAAAAACATTTGCAATATAACCGTAACTTAAATTAAGCTGATCAGCTAAATAATTTGAAATTGTCGAAGTAGGAAGCTTGTCTTTTTCATAAATCATTTCAATAATCGTGTCTTTAATTCGTTGAACCAGTTGACTTTTCTGATTATTAATAATTTCAATACCGTATCGTGCTAAATTATTTTGCAATTGAGTGAAAGAATCATCGGAAACAGAATCGGCAATGTCAATTTCACCAAATTCCATCAACTCATATTTTATCTGTAACGCATCTAATTGCTCTTGAAGAATCACACGGCAAGCCAAGTTAATGTCGTATTTAATGTAAAGTTTCATCTTGTTTTTGGTTTAAGTGATAAATATATAAAATTTTGTTTTTTAAATAAAGTCAAAAAGCGAAAATATCATTCGTGATATTTTCGCTTTTTTTGGCAGTACTAAAAGTAGTACCTATATAGAGAGTTGAATTGCGTTATCTTTTGATAAGCCAAATTTCGGTCAATTTTTAAACCTATGTTTTATGAAATTTCATAAAAAACTTATACTTTAATTCTTTCGTCTGTTTGTTTTGCTCTTTCTGGTCGAATAATCATTCGGTACGACTGGTCTTTTGCAAAATAAGCCACCATCCAATTGTAGAACGTTTTAAAACGGTTTCTATAAGTAATCAACGAAATTAAATGAATAAACAACCAAACCAACCAAGCAAAAAAGCCTTTAAAATGTAATTTTGGACTCGGAATATCTACCACCGCTTTATTTTTTCCAATAATAGCCATCGAACCTTTATCATTATATTTGAAAGCATTTAGCGGTTTATTTCGCAGCATTGAAACGAAGTTGGACGCAAGATTTTTACCTTGCTGAATGGCCACTTGAGCTACTTGAGGATGACCTTCTGGAAAATGAGTATCTGTCAACAAAATGGACGTGTCACCAATGGCAAAAATATTAGAGGTCAAATTTACTTTGTTATAAGCATCCGTTGCCATTCGTCGTCCACGACCGTAACTTTCGGAGGAAATTCCGTCAAACTGTTTTGCTGAAACTCCTGCAGCCCAAATTAAATTTTTTGTTGCAATGGTTTCTCCACTAGCAAAATAAACCATGTCATCTTTAAAATCAGTTACACGAGTATTCAACTTTACTACTACTCCCATCTTTGTCAAAGCATCAAAAGTATCTTTTTGTGAAGCTTCAGACATTGGCGATAGCAACGAACTACCACCATCAACAAGATATAAATTACTCGCAGAAGTCGCAAGTTCTGGATACTCTTTCAATAAAATTCCATTTCGCATCTCGGCTAACATTCCGGAAACCTCTACTCCTGTTGGTCCTCCACCCGCTACAACTACCGTTAATAATTTTCGACGTTCCCGAATGTCTTTTGTAATTACTGCCTTTTCCATGTTTTGCAATAATTTGTTCCGCATTTCAATTGAATCATTCAAGGTTTTCATAGGAATGGCATTCTTTTGAACATTCTCCATTCCAAAAAAACTCGTTTCAGCTCCTGAAGCAAAAACCAATTGATCGTAAAATAATTCACCATTGTTAAGTATAACCTTATTTTCTGCTTGGTTTATACTAATAACTTCACCTAAGCGAAATTTTAGATTTTTTTTCCCTGCAAAAAATTTTCGAAACGGATAACTGATGCTGGATGGCTCCAAATAAGCGGTTGCAACCTGGTAAATTAGAGGTGGAAAAAAATTATAATTGTTTTTATCAATTAAAGTAACCTGAATATCGGATGCATTCGTGAGTTCTTTTGCTAAATTAATTCCTGCAAACCCTCCTCCTACTATAACTATTTTCATAATTGAAAGTTTAATGTTTTGAAAATCTGATTTTTAAAAATAAATTATCATAAATTTAAATTTACATCTTTTTCTACGCTTTAGCTATTTTGATTTTATTTTTATAATAAGTTTATGACTTCGTACACCGAGATTGTAGCTCAAAGTTTTTTTGTATCACTTACCTTTGCAGGCTTAATTAAAAAAAAGGTAATGGATAAGAAAAAATATTTCTCGTTAGTTCTCGTTCTCGGTAGTTTAACAGCTCTCGGACCTTTTTCGATTGATATGTATTTACCGGGTTTTACCGGAATTGCCGAAGATTTAAATACTTCAGTAAGTAATGTTTCCTTAACCTTATCAAGCTATTTTATCGGAATTTCGGCAGGTCAATTGCTTTATGGTCCCTTACTAGACCGTTATGGACGAAAGAAACCTTTATATATAGGAGTAATAGTTTATATTTTAGCATCGTTTGCTTGTTATTTCGTTACTTCAATTGATTATTTCATTGGTTTGCGTTTTATTCAAGCCGTGGGAAGTTGTGCCGCGTCAGTTGCTGCATTAACAATGGTCCGGGATTTATTTCCTGTAAAAGAAATTCCGAAAGTTTTTGCTAAATTAATGCTTGTTTTAGGGCTTTCGCCAATGTTAGCGCCAACACTTGGTGGTTATATAACTGCAGATTACGGTTGGCATATGGTTTTTTTAGTCCTTACTTTTATGGGAATTGCGGTTTTATTAGCTTCCAAATTTTTCTTACCAAGTAACTATGAGCCCGACACGACCATTTCGTTAAAACCAAAACCAATCATCAAGAATTTCTTATTGGTTTTAAAGGAACCACAATTTTATACGTACGCTTTTACTGGAGCGGTTGCTTTTTCGGGACTGTTTACTTATGTGGCAAGTTCTCCCGTAATTTTCATGGATATTTTTGATGTAGATGGAAAAACGTACGGTTGGATTTTCGCCTTTCTTTCGATAAGTTTTATTGGGACAAGCCAATTAAATTCCTATTTATTAAGAACGTATTCGAGTGAACAATTAATTACTTTTGGCTTGAGATTGCAGTTTTTTATAAGCGTAATTTTTGCAATTGGAATTTATTTCAATTTACTAAATCTATATGGAGTAATTGCAATGTTGTTTCTTTTTCTAGGTTGTTTGGGTTTATGCAATCCAAATACCACAGGATTATCACTAGCTCCATTTGCAAAAAATGCGGGAAGTGCTTCCTCTCTGATGGGTGCTGTTCAAATGGGATTGGGTTCACTAGCTTCTGTTGCCGTAGGAATTTTTGTCACTGATTCAATTCTTCCAGTGACAATTATTTTCATTGGTTCAACATTGTTGGCATTGCTGATTTTACATTTTGGTAAACGAAATATTTTACAAGAAAATAGGCTGAACGATTAATTAATCATCTTCTGCAAAGATTTTTTCGCGGTATTTTTTTCCTATCAATAAGGTCAACTTATCTTTATAGTCCTCGACAAGCCATTCACGGTAATTTTTACTACAATGACTCAAACAGTTTGAATACCGTTTAATTCTGCATTCAATATCTTCTCCAAGTTCTTTTGCTAAACCCTTTGCTTCTTTAAGGCTTTCAGTATTATAAACACACATAACTGAATGTTGTTCTAGGGATTTATCCAAAACTACTTTTGAACGCTCATTATCCAAAATGGCCTGCTTATGTATTTCATCAACGTCGAAGTCAATGTCAGGAGTATTACTAAATTTTGCTCGTAAATCAGTTGGCATGATGTACTTAAAATGAAGTTCAATTTCAGCATCCGCCCGAAGATTTTCTAAATAGTATTCAGGTGATTTAAAAATATGTTGCCAATTTACAGGTTCGCTCCACAAGCCAAAACGTGCTGCATTGTTTCCTAAATCTATCACATTGAAGGTGTCTTTATTCTCTAATTTTCGAGAACCTCGACCAATCATTTGGTAATAAAGTGTAAGCGATTTTGTAGCACGATTCAAAATAATAGTTTCTACGGTAGGTTCGTCAAATCCAGTTGTCAAAATTCCTACGGAAGTTAAAATGGCATCGGGAGTTTTCTTAAACCAGCTCAATATATCTTTTCGTTCTTCGTTATTATGGGTATTGTCTAAATGGCGAATTTCATATCCTGCCGCTCTAAACGTTTCATAAACATATAAAGAAGTACTAATTCCATTATTGAAAATCAGTGTTTTTTTACCTAAAGATTTTTCGGTATAGGAATGCAAAAGCATTTCTTGCATAACCATATTGGAGTACAAATCATCGGAAGATTTAACGGTATAATCCCCATTAATCCCCACTTTTAGCGAACTCAATCCTACATTATAAGTATACGTTACGGCTTTTGCTAAAAAACCTTTGTTTATTAGAGAGGTAATAGTATCACCAATAATCAACTCATTGTAGTTTTCGTTCATCGGTTTTTTGATGTTCGAACTCAAAGGTGTTGCGGTAACGCCCAAAATAAAGGCATTGTTAAATGAACCAAATAATTTTCGAAAAGAATTATAATGGGCTTCATCAATAATTACTAAACCAACGTTTTCAATCGCTAAAAGTTCGTCATTCAAACGGTTTTTTAGCGTTTCTACCATTGCAACGAAGCAAGAATAATCTTCTTGATCTTCAAGCAATTTTATTTTGCTATTGATGACTTTATTTTTAACACCAAAACCTTTTAAAATTTTAGAAGTTTGTTTACAAAGTTCAATTCGGTGTGTCAAAACAACTACTTTTTTATCGTGGTATTGTAAATAACGTCTTACAATTTCAGAAAATATAACAGTTTTCCCTCCACCTGTTGGTAATTGATACAACAAATGATAGTTAGGTGGCGTATTGTCCATTTTATCAAAAATGGCGTCAATATCGCTTTTTTGATAATCGTAAAGTATTTTTTTGTCTTCTTTGGGTATGTTGTTGTCGTCGTGTAGCATTAAAATGGCGGTGGATTTTTGCAAAAATACGTTTAAATACTACTATATCACTATCATTTAATTTTTTATTACAAAAAATTAAACTGTATGCTAATAATCCAATCGCTCTAAAATGGCGTTAAATTCATACTGATTGTACCATTTTTGCTCTATTGTATTAGTTACAATTTTTTGCAAACGAACTTTAAATTCTTCTAAAATCCCTTTTTCCATCATAAAGGAAACGCTTAAACTGAACGAACTGTACAAGCTTTTATAGTAACTCTCATTGTTAATCCGATATTTTGCCGAATATTCTTGCGCAATTTCAATGTTATAAAGCATGACATCTGCTACAACAAATGAATCGACACCTAAAGATATAAAATGTTTAACAATTTTTTGAGCGATGGAACGTCTGAGTTTTGCACGCTTTCTTTTTAAAGGAAAATACTCGTTTTTGATTTTTAATTTTGCTTCACGCTGCAACTTTTCCTCATTTGGATTAAAAACAAAATCATAATAGGTCTTCACATCCGGAAATTTCAAGTAAAGTTCAAGGATTTGTTCCTGAATTTGCTCCTTACTTAATTCTGTCAAATATTTCTTTAAATCCCGCTTACTCATGGAAAAATTATTAAAAACTGTGATAGGTTTATACTTGAAAAATCAATGATAATACTTATTTTTGTAACCCACAAGAAAAAAAAATATGGAAGAAGGACAGAAAAAGCAGAAGCAAGAAGGTGTTAAATTTACTCCTGCGGATAAATACATTATAAATCCAGTTAATAGTTTCATAAGCAAATCAACCACAGGCGGAATTGTATTATTTGTAGCGGCATTGGTTGCTATTATTTTAGCAAACTCTCCCCTTTCACATTGGTACCATAGCTTGTGGGAACATAAAATTGGTTTATATCTTGATGGACAAACCTTTTTGAATTACTCGATTCACCACTGGGTGAACGATGGTTTGATGGCTATCTTCTTTTTTGTAGTAGGTTTAGAATTAAAGCGTGAACTCATCGGTGGAGAATTATCCAATCCCAAAAATGCCATGTTACCTATCATTGCAGCTGTTGGTGGTATGGTTGTCCCAGCACTATTCTATACAATGTTTAACTTTGGAACAGAATCATCTCACGGTTGGGGAATTCCAATGGCAACGGATATCGCATTTGCATTGGGTGTTTTGTATTTACTAGGAGATAGAATTCCAGTTTCACTAAAAGTATTCTTAACCGCTCTAGCGATTGTAGACGATTTAGGTGCCGTGATGGTAATTGCCATTTTTTATACCGCAGAAATTGACTATTTCATGCTTTTTACAGGTTTAGGATTTGTAGTGTTCTTATTTGTTAGTAAAGCATTCGGAATCAGAAATACGATATATTATGCAATAATTGGTATTTTCGGCGTTTGGCTGCCCTTCTTATTATCAGGAGTACACGCCACAATAGCTTCTGTTTTAGTAGCTTTTACAATTCCAGCAGATTCACGTGTAAACGAAAGTGTATATGTTGAAAAAATCAAACTCTTTTTAAACCAGTTTAGATACGCCGATCAAAACGCAAAAGTACCCACGTTGACCAGCGAACAATTACATGTTTTAGACGACATTCGAGTAACTACTAAAGACGCAATGACGCCTTTGCAGCGCTTGGAACATAGAATGCATCCCTTTGTTAGTTTTATAGTAATGCCTGTTTTCGCTTTAGCAAATGCCGGAGTTACCTTTTCAAATGATATTTTAGCTGAAACAACTAGTAATGTAACCTTAGGTGTTGCAGTAGGTTTAATTGCAGGAAAAGTCCTTGGTGTTTATGGTATTTCGATGGCTGTTATTAAATTGAAAATTGCCAATATGCCTGTAGGATTGACTTCAAGACACTTATTTGGTGTAGGGTTTCTTGCAGCAATTGGGTTTACAATGTCGTTATTTGTAACCAATTTAGCATTTACAGGACCAACTCCAGAACTTGTTGCAGAGCATCAATTACAAGCGAAACTAGGAATCTTTATGGCTTCTTTAGTTGCTGGAATCATTGGTTATTTCATATTAAAAAATATACGTACTACTAATTCTATTACAAATTCATAATGCTAAAGTTTTTCAAATTAATTGCAATTTTAGAAGGTATCTCTTACCTGGTTTTATTTGCTAACATGTTACTTATTAAACCTAATTATCCGGATTTATATAAAACGTTATTGTATCCAATTGGTATGGCTCACGGAGTTTTATTTATCGGTTACGTGGTTCTGGCTATTCTTTTAAAATACGAACAAAATTGGGATTGGGGAAAATTAGGGGTTATTCTAGTAGCGTCTCTTTTGCCTTTCGCTACATTTTGGGTCGAAAAAAAATACTTATAAATGATGGATTCTAAAATCGAAAAAATAATTGATTTCACATATGATGTCTTGATAAAAGTGGGATTTAATCCCACTTTTGCTTCTTATATCAGTGCCTTTGGAAACTTAATTGTTTTGATGATTATTGCATACCTTATATTTAAAATTTGCCTTTATTGGTTTCATCGCTTGCTTAATATCCTTGCTGAAAAAACACATACCAACTTTGATGATTTATTGATTACCAATAAAACAGCAAAATACATTTCGCATTTAATACCGCTCCTTTTAATTTACAAAGCAGTTCCAATAATCCTTCAGAAGTTTACCTATTGGGAAGGTTTCTTTGCGAAAATTGTTGATATGTATATCGTAATTTTAGTATTACTGATTATTCGAACCGTTTTTAATGCCCTTCGAGACCACTTAAAAACAATGCCTCGCTACAGCGATAAACCCATTGATAGTTACATCCAGGTAATTATGATTGTGTTGTGGGGTTTTGGCGTTACAGCAATTATCCTGATGCTGTTTAATTTAAAACCTCAGACTTTAATTACAACATTTGGTGCCATTTCGGCAATTGTTTTATTAATCTTTAGAGATACCATCTTGGGTTTTATCGCCAGTATTCAAGTATCCGTCAATGATATGGTGCGTATTGGCGATTGGATCACAATGGATAAATTTGGCGCTGATGGTGATGTGATTGAAATTAACTTGGCTACCGTAAAAGTTCGAAACTTTGACAATACCACTTCTACTATTCCCACCTATTCATTGATTTCAGATTCGTTTAAAAACTGGCGAGGAATGTTCAATTCAGATGGAAGAAGAATCAAACGTCATGTTTTAATCAAGTCGAGTAGTATTCGTTTTTTACCGGAAGAGGAATTGGCGGAGCTTAAAAAAATCCAACTGATTGCTGATTATATTGACGAAAGGCAAACTGATATTGTAAATTTCAATAGGTCCCGATCCATCGATAAAAGTTTGTTGATGAACGGTCGAAACTTAACTAACTTTGGGTTGTTCAGAAAATACATCAATGAATATTTACATAATTATCCGGGTCTGAATAAAAATATGCTGATGATGTGTAGGCAATTACAGTCAAACGAATTTGGGATTCCTCTGGAAATTTATGCCTTTTCAGAAGACAAGACTTGGGAAAATTACGAATTTATAATGGCAGATATCTTTGACCACCTGATTGCTTCTGTCGTATATTTTGACCTTGAAATCTACGAATTACCCACAAGTAAAAGCTTGGTACAATTCGCAAAAGAATCAAATAAACTTACCTAAAATAAAAAAAGGAAACCTTTTTGGCTTCCTTTTTTTTCAACTAGAATATTCTATAATTCTTGTTGTCTTCTTTTGTCTCTCTTTTCTTTATAAAGTTCCCAAGTAGCACCTCCAACCCAATAGGATATGAAGCCAACTAAAAAGAACATTACCCAAAACCCTATAGTAAGGACAGTTAAGAAAAGTATAAAACCTAAATACTGTGAGAAAGTAAACATGTTTTCCGGAATTAGTGAATTTACGTCAAAAGTAAAGTTTATAATCAAACTTACCAATAAAATCAAGGAAATATTTCAGCTAAAGTTATTTTTAAAATAAAAACTAGAATTCAGAGCAACCTGATTTGTAAGTGCTACTTTTGTTAAACCAAATTTATTAAGTAACTAAATAAATTCAATAATGAATAAAATTTTTATCATCGCAATCAGTAGTGTTGTTTTAATAAGTTGCAAAAACGACAAACAAACGACCACTTCAGAAGAAACGCCAGAAATGGAACAAGTGCAAGAAGAACATTCAGAAAGCATCCAACTCAACAACAACGAAAAATGGCCTGTTAATGAGGAAATGAAACCCTACGTTATGCAAGGCGAAGCAGTGGTAAACAGCTACCTGGAAACCAATAATACAGATTATGCCGCATTGGCAACACAACTAAAAGACTTGAACACCAAGCTAATTAAAAGTTGTACAATGGATGGAAAAAGCCACGACGAGTTGCACAAATGGTTGCATCCGCATCTAGAATTAGTTGAAAAACTGGGAAATACAACGGATCCAGCAGCTGGAAAATCTGCCACACAAGAAGTTTCTGATTCCTACAAAAGTTACCACCAGTATTTTAATTAACCCATCAAATTCTAATCATGCAAGAAAACAAAAAATTTACCGTCATTCATCGGCTTTTACACTGGACAATCGCTATCGTAATGCCTATCATGTTTATCACCGGTTTTTTACGGATGTTTTGGATGAATAAAAACGGAATGGTTGCCGTCATCGAAAGTAAAACTACCGCCTCTCCTCTACCCAAAGACGTAATGACTGATATTGCATCTACCATTCGCCACCCAATGTGGGAATGGCATGAACTTTTTGCCAACGTAATGATTGCCGCTTTTATAGGACGAATCATATACATGCTTGTCAAAGGAATTCGGTTTCCAAATCCCTTTAATAGTAGCATTACCTTAAAAGAACGTTTGCAAGGGTTTGTTTACATTTATTTTTACCTTTTTGTATTTATATCAGCATTTACGGGAGTCAGTATGCAGTACCACCTCTTTGATTCCTACCATGATGAAATAGAAATGGTTCACAAATGGGGCTTGTATTGGTTCCCTATTTACATTGTTTTGCACTTAGCAGGTATCGCAATTGCCGAACATTCTACTAAAAAAGGAATTGCATCTAAAATGATTGGGGGAGATTAATTTCTCCCTTTTTTTTTGGGAAAGTTGAAGGGTGAAAAGGTTATGAGGTTAAATGGTTATGAGAAAAACCCCAGCTAAGTTGGGAGAAACCCTCGGTGAGTTAGCAAAGACCCTCGGTGACTTGATAAAAACCCCAGCTAAGTTGAAAGAAACCCTAGGTGAGTTGAGAAAGACCCTCGGTGACTTGGTAAAAACCCCAGCTAAGTTGAAATAAACCCTCGGTGAGTGGGGAAAGCCCCTCGGTGACTTGGAAAATACCCCGGCTAGGTGGAAAGAAACCCTAGCTGAGTTGGGAAAGACCCTAGGTGAGTTGACAGAAACCCTGATTGAGCAATTTTGTTAATAAGTTGATTTTGGGTAAATAATATTTGATTATTAGGATTTAGTTGTAGATAAAATAAAAAAACTTGGGTGAATAGATTGTAATTTGAAAAAAGTTGTATAAACTTGCGTATATCTATTAGTTAGCAAACATTTAAAAACCAATCGTTACGAATGAAAACACTATTGATTTTAATATCATTTCTATTTTTGACCAACTCGGATGTAATGCATCAAGACACACCATTACAAATTGATAAAAACGGGAATATAATTGGTTTGCCGAAAGAATTTAGTCCTGCGAAATTTGACTTGAATAAAAAAATATTAAGGATAAATGACAAGGAAATTGTTTTTCCAAAATGCCTGAATTATTACTTTGAGGAACATAAAAACCCTAAACTACATTTATCCGCTTCTTGGTATCACTCGAAAGAGATTATGCCATATTATTTGAATTTTTCCATTTCTGATAAGAGTGTAAATTATGGATATACAATTTTGGTGGATTTAGAAACATTGGAATTAATTTATGTGGAAAAACCGAGAACAGAAGGAAATACGACATATAATCCAGAAGTAGATTTAGGAGAAAAATGTCTGACTGAATATAAAAACGGAATTAAAACTCTGAATTAACGAAAGAATAAAAAACGATTTGCTAACACCGTATAAAAATAATTGCGGTTTAGTGCTTAACCAAAGGTCGTTGCGTGTTTGTAACGTCTGATTTTCCTTCGGAAAATCCTCGCATACAAACCCGCAACTATTCTTATACATAAACGCTACCACACATTTGAGACAAACATTGAGAAATTGGAAAAACATAGAATGGATTTTTGAAAAGGATGGAGCCTTAAGAGATATTTTTGTCCAAAATGCAACGATTTCTGATTGGAAAAATGTAGTTGATTTATTGAATTCTGAATACAAATTGACTTTTGGAACTTATGAAAATAATTTAACAGACAGAATTGACTTTAGTTACGTGGAAACAATGTTTGCGGATGAAAATGGCGAATTGGAAATTAAATCTGCAACAATTGATTTAAGCGGAATTATTGTTAAATGTTACTTCGTTCTCGAAAATCAAATCGAATTTGATATAAATCCAACCGAAATTAAAACGGAATTGGAATTTAACAAGATTATGGATTTTATGGAATCTATTAGTAGAAAATTGGAAAAACAGATAACTCTTTGTGGAGAAAACCAACCTGAATTTCCACTAATAAAAATTGACACTAAAAACGGAATTAAAAAAGTATTAACTGAAAAAGAGGCTGAAAAATTATGGGCAAAATCAGACCAAAGTTTTAGCGGATTTACAAAGTTAAAATCAAAAATAATATTGAAATACTTTCCGAAAATGTTTGAAAAAAAAATTATGGAAAGTGCGAATAGTGAATATAAATCAATACCGAAAGAAAAAAACGTGTGGTAACACCGTATAAAAATAATTGCGGTTTAGTGCTTAATCAAAGGTCGTTGCGTGTTTGTAACGTCTGATTTTCCTTCGGAAAATCCTCGCATACAAACCCGCAACTATTCTTATACATAAACGTTAGGCGTAATTATTAAAAAAACTAAAAAATGACAGAAGAAGAATTTAATAATGCGGTAAGCAAAGTTTTTAAAATTGAACTATCAAATACAACTAAAATATATTTTGAATATACTTTCAATGAAAACACATTTCGTTTAAAAAGAAAACGTTTTAGAGAAGCTGTGAGTAAACTTAAGACTTTTAAAACTGAAGAAAATTTTGAAATATTTGACGAAAAGCATTTTGAAGTTTCAGTTATTCAGAGTACAAGATTTTTTTATCCTGGAGATGACGAGATTTTTAAAGATGATACTGTTAACAAAATAAAGTATAATCTTTCATCTTCCTCTGATGCTTATTTGGTACTTTTATTAAAGCAAATGTTATTAATAACAACGGATGTTAATTTAAGCAGACCTTTTTTCTTTCATAGATTAAGAAATAGAAGATTTCAAAATGGAGAGAACGAAACTAATGATTTATTTGATGTATTAAAACAAGTAATACCTAGATTTCAAACATTAAAAATAACATCAGAAAGCAACAAAAGCAGACAAGAATTTGAAACATTATGCTATTCATTCCTTTTTAACTTAAGTTACAATACAGATT
This sequence comes from Flavobacterium sp. SM2513, assembly GCF_050908145.1. Lineage (GTDB taxonomy): Bacteria > Bacteroidota > Bacteroidia > Flavobacteriales > Flavobacteriaceae > Flavobacterium. The sequence goes on from NZ_CP194228.1 coordinate 2,971,274, forward strand.
TATCTTATCTTCCTTCAAGCATAACGGATGACCTAACAAGAAGTATAAGAATTGGAAGATTGCGTAGAGCAAAGATTGAGGAGATTGATGTCCCAAAAAGAAGATATGAAAATGATTTGATTTTATTTTGTCAAAAAGGAATTTCATCAGAGAGTGTTGATTTGCAGTATTTATCTTTTTATCATATTTTAGAGCATTTTTTTGAAAAAATATATAATGATGAGTTGATTAAATCTATCAAAACTGAATTAACTAAACCATCATTCTCATATAAGCGAACGAAAGATGTATCAGAATTAATTAAAGTCATTCAAGACAAATTAAGATACAAAAATGAAGAATTTCAAATTAACGAGCCTGAAGCTTTAAGACTTGTATTAGATAGGTTTGTTCCCGATTTTGATGAAGTTAAAGAAGAGATTAAGTCTTATGACACTAATTTATTAGATTATTATAAATCAACTGAAGTTGAGTTTTCAAAAGGAAATAAAGTTAATTTCAGTGAAGAAAGAGATAAGATTTTAAAAAACTTAAGAGAACGAGTTTATAAAACAAGAAATTCTATTGTTCATAGCAAAGAAACAGACAGAGAAAAATATCTTCCATTTAAACATGACAAAATATTACAGAAAGAAATTATTTTAATGAGAATAATTGCAGAAAAAATTATAATCGAAAGTTCAAGAGAATTATAACTACGCCTAACAGCTAGGATTTCGTTGCGGCTGGAAGCCGAACAATGAATCCTGTGTTGAACGGAACCGATTACATGCCGTCAACACTTATGGAGTTATCGACAAGTTGTTTCAATAAATTACAAGAGGATTAAGTGTCCTCTTTTTTTGTGAAATCTAATTGATAACCTCCAAAATTGCATCCATAATAAAACCTTTCAAATATTTTTTTAAAACTCCTTTAATTGTTAAATTTGAGGGCATTTATAAAAAACTTATTTTACACTAAATAAATACACACACAATGGAATACAGAATTGAAAAAGACACGATGGGTGAAGTAAAAGTTCCCGCAGATAAATATTGGGGAGCTCAAACCGAACGTTCAAGAAACAACTTTAAGATTGGTCCATCGGCTTCGATGCCCAAAGAAATCGTGGAAGGTTTTGCGTATTTGAAAAAAGCAGCAGCTTATGCCAATTGTGATTTGGGCGTGCTTTCAACAGAAAAAAGAGATGCGATTGCAGCAGTTTGCGATGAAATATTAGAAGGAAAACTAGACGATCAGTTTCCATTGGTGATTTGGCAAACCGGTTCGGGAACGCAAAGTAACATGAATGTTAATGAGGTGGTTGCCAATCGTGCTCAAGTCTTGGCTGGTTTTAAAATTGGCGAAGGCGAACCAGTATTAAAAGCGAATGATGATGTGAATAAATCGCAGTCGTCTAACGATACGTTCCCAACAGGAATGCACATTGGAGCATATAAAGCGGTGGTGGAAAACACCATTCCGGGTGTAGAGCAATTGAGAGATACGCTACATGCCAAGTCGCAAGAGTTCATGAATGTAGTAAAAATTGGTCGGACGCATTTGATGGATGCCACTCCCCTAACTTTAGGTCAGGAACTTTCAGGTTATGTGGCTCAACTGAACTACGGTTTGAAAGCGTTAAAAAACACATTATCACACTTATCTGAAGTGGCTTTAGGCGGTACTGCTGTAGGAACGGGCTTGAACACACCGGAACATTATGATGTAAAAGTAGCTCATTATATTGCTGAGTTTACGGGTCAACCTTTCGTAACCGCACCTAATAAGTTTGAAGCTTTGGCTTCTCACGATGCAATTGTAGAAAGTCACGGTGCTTTGAAACAACTGGCGGTTTCTTTAAATAAAATTGCAAATGACATTAGAATGTTGGCTTCAGGCCCACGTTCAGGAATTGGAGAAATCATCATTCCAGAAAACGAACCGGGTTCTTCTATCATGCCAGGAAAAGTAAATCCTACACAATCAGAGGCGTTGACCATGGTTTGTGCTCAAGTAATGGGTAACGACGTGGCAATTTCTGTAGGTGGCATGCAAGGACACTATGAGTTGAATGTGTTCAAACCAATGATGGCGGCTAATTTCTTACAATCAGCACGATTGATTGGGGATGCTTGCCGCTCTTTTGACGAACATTGTGCAAGCGGAATCGAACCAAATTACGTTAGAATTAAAGAATTAGTAGATAACTCATTAATGTTGGTTACGGCTTTGAATACAAAAATTGGTTATTATAAATCAGCTGAAATTGCGCAAACAGCTCACAAAAACGGTACGACCTTGAAAGACGAAGCAGTTCGTTTAGGTTATGTTACGGCAGAAGATTTTGATGCTTGGGTAAAACCAGAAGAAATGGTGGGGAAATTGAATTAGTAATTTTTCTATAAAATAGTAAAGCCTGAAAATTGATTTTTTCAGGCTTTTTTATTATTTCTTGTTGGGCAGTTGTTCTAGAATTTCTTTCATCATGTCTAGCTGTACTTTCTGAATTTCAAGCATCGACTGTTCTTGGTGCAGAATGAGATGGTCTATTTTATCGTGCAGGATTCTAATTTCTAGTTCGGATTTCAGGTTAATCATGTAATCCTTTCTAGCACGTTCTCGGTCGCGTTCTTCAGTACGGTTTTGACTCATCATAATCACGGGAGCTTGAAGCGCTGCTACACAAGAGAGGATTAGATTTAATAAAATAAAGGGATACGGGTCAAATCCTTTGTTGACCAATAAAAATACGTTGACCAAAATCCAAACAGTAAGAAGTCCAAGGAAGGTTAAAATAAACGTCCAGCTTCCGCCAAAGCTAGCCACACGATCGGCAATTTTCTGACCAAAGCTAATTTGCTTTAGCTCGTCGTCTAGTTGTTCTGAAAGTAAGGTGTCGTTTTTTAAAGACGCCATTACTTTCGATTCTAAATCAGATAATTCCCCCGACTCACTAAGCAACATTTGTGTGATATACTCTTCTCTGTAGCGCGATAATTCAGGAAAAGAAAGACATTTTTCTGATGTGAAATCGGGAATTTCTTTTGCAATAAAGTTCAAGATTTCTTTACGGATGGATGCTCCTTTTACTTTTTGATGGATGGGAAATTCAATTCCAGAAACATCACTTACAAATTTTTTAATCATAGGTAGAAAGGTTTAAAACCACTTTTTTCGTTTAAAATAAAACACCATTCCGATGGTAATTACAATCATGACCAACCACGTCCAATAGTAACCGTTTTGGGTTTGGAGTTCGGGAATGTTCTTGAAATTCATTCCATAAACGCCTACAATAAAGGTTAAAGGCATGAAAATCACGGAGAAAACTGTAAGCGTTTTCATAATTTGATTCATTCGCTGGTTTTGAGTGGAATAAAACAAGTTAGAAGCACTTTCAAGTGTGTTGATGTCGTATTCAGCTTGCTCTAAAAGCTCTAAACTTTTTTGATGCAAACGGGTGAAGAACGTCACATTTGCCTTGCTGATGCCGTTAAAGTCATCGTCATCTTGAATGCTTTTTAATGAAAATAAAGCGTCTCTGAGTGGTAGTATGGAACGTTTTAAATAATTTAAATTTTCTCGTTGCTTTTCAATTAGTTCGAGAAGATGTGTGGCATCATCTACTTTCACATCAATTAACAATTGCTCAATACGGCTTTCATAATTTTCGATAGTGATAAAAAAGTTTTCGATAATTCCATCTAATAATAAAAAGAGCAAGTAATCCGCCCCTTTTTTGCGTACAATTCCTTCGTTGTTTCTGAGTCGCTCACGAATAAACGTAAAATAGTCACTCTTGATTTCCTGAAAAGAAACCAGAACATTGTCCTTGAGCAAAAAACTGATTTGTTCTACTTTAATGTTTTCAGTGTCTTCTTGCAAAATCGATTTCACGCTAAAAAACAGAAAATCATCCAGTTCCTCAATTCGAGTTCTTGCCGAAACATTGAGCACATCGCTGATAATGTAGCGGTCAATATTTAAAATTTCTTTGATTTTTAAAATTTTATTGACATCATGCAAGCCATGAACATTCAACCATACCACAGCTGTTTTGGGCAATTCGCTTAATTTTTTTTGAAGATCTGCAACTGAAATTGCGTTGTGTTCTTGTAATTTTTCAGCGTCATAAATAAACAGTTGCATCGCTACCGGCTCGCTGTTGTGAATGCCTGTATATTCAAAAATATTGCTTTTTGATTTCCTACTTTTCTTGTATTTTACTTTTCTCAAAATGAAATTGCGTTTGTAAAGGTGTTGTTGCTTTCAAATTTCGGCAATTACTTTAATAAATACGAAAAAGGCATCTATAATTTTTGAAATACTTTTAACGAATGTTCAATTGAATCATTTTCAAATTTGAAATAAATTTACGACATGGAAAAAACATTTTCAGCAGTAGAACTCGACCGTATTATTGAAATGGCCTGGGAAGACCGAACGCCTTTTGAAGCGATTACGTTCCAATTTGGTGTTTCAGAAAGAGAAGTTATTACTTTGATGCGTTCTGAAATGAAATTGTCCAGTTTTAAAATGTGGCGCAAACGTGTTCAAGGCCGAGCCACCAAACACGCAAAACTTCGCGTTAACGGCATTGAACGATTTAAATGTGCAATGCAACGGCAAATTACCCATAATAAAATTTCAAAGCGATAATAATTTCTACCTAAAAAATAGGTCGTTCTAAAATTCCCTTTTATTTTTACAAAAAATAGAACTTATGCGAATTTTATTGACCCACATACACGAACTACTTCAAGTGCGTGAAACTATTATAAACAAAGTTTCAGGTGCAGAAATGGCAGATTTACCGTTGCTAAACAATGCTTACTTACTCATAGAAAATGATTTAATAGCTGATTTTGGACCAATGTCAGAAATGCCTGAACTAAGTTTTGACCAAAAAATAAATTGTAAAGGTCGTGTTGTTTTACCCACTTGGTGCGACAGTCACACCCATATTGTTTATGCCGGAAGTCGCGAACAAGAATTTGTAGACCGCATCAACGGACTCTCTTATGAAGAAATTGCCAATCGTGGCGGCGGAATTTTAAATTCAGCAAAAAACCTAAATGCAACTTCTGAAGACGAAATTTACGAACAATCTCGAAAACGTTTGGAAGAAGTGATTTCGCAAGGAACAGGTGCGGTTGAAATTAAATCAGGTTATGGACTTTCTGTTGAAGGTGAATTGAAAATGCTTCGCGTCATTAAAAAGTTGAAAGAGAATTATTCACTTCCAATTAAAGCTACATTTTTGGGAGCACACGCCTTCCCTACTGAATTTAAAGAAAATCATCAAGGTTATATTGACGTAATTATTAATGAAATGTTGCCTAAAATTGCAGCAGAAAGCTTAGCAGATTACATCGATGCTTTTTTAGAAACCGGTTATTTCTCGGTTGAAGAAACCCAACAAATTATGGAAGCTGGGAAAAAATACGGATTGCGTGCTAAAATTCATGTGAATCAATTTACCGCCATTAACGGTATTAAAGCGTGTGTTGATTATGATGCTCTCTCTGTAGATCATCTCGAAGTTGTAACCGATGAAGATATTAAAGTCTTAAAAAACGCGAATACAATGCCTGTTGCATTACCAAGTTGTTCTTTTTTCATCAGCATTCCTTACACGCCAGCTCGAAAAATGATGGATGCCGGACTGCCACTTGCTTTAGCAACTGATTTCAATCCCGGCACAACGCCATCCGGAAACATGAATCTAGTAGTAGCGACCGCTTGTATTAAAATGAAAATGACACCCGAAGAGGCCATAAATGCTGCAACGATAAATGGTGCTTATGCCATGGGAGTTTCTCAAACGCATGGAAGTATTACGATTGGTAAAAAAGCCAATTTAATTATAACAAAACCCATTTCGTCTTTTTATCAAATTCCGTACGCTTTTGGTAGTAATTTAATTGAAGATGTGCTTATTGATGGGGAAATTGTGAGACGGTTTTAATCTTGATTATACTTTATTGTTTTTTAAATTAAACCGCATTACAAAATCACAATTCCTATATATTGAAATTAATGATTATATTGGGCTTATTTTAGAAGAAACAACACAAATTAAAAATTTCAAAAACAAATAAATAATGAAACAATTTTTTACAATGATTGCGGTACTGCTTTTCTCATTAGTTGCAAGTGCTCAGGAAGTTAGTTTAGAAGGAAAATGGAGCGAGACAAAATTTTCATACATTGATACGCTAAATACAGGAAGGTATTTAGTTGCGAAAGATTTTGCAGCGTATGCCAAAGGCGAAAAGAAATTACCCGCACAATATTTTGAGTTAAAAGAAGTCGTGCCAAAAGACGATAAGAAAAGAATATTGACCATTACAAAAAAGGATGATTTTTATTTGGCAAAAGACCAGTATAATTTTAACCAAAAAATCACCTACAATCCCACAACAGAAAATTATTTAACAATCATGAACGGCAATCCATTAGTTCTTAAAATAGACCCTGTAACTAAAAGATTGTCTATAATTGAACCGATATCGAATATCACGTACTTTGAGTTTAAAAAAATGTAATAATTTATTGTTTCAAAAAATTAAGGCATAAAAAAAGAGCGTTTGTGAGTAATTACAAACGCTCTTTTTCTGGATAAATTAACCCATTTACCTTAGGGAGAAACTTGTTTTTGAGACCAACTCTGATTGGTTAGAAATGTTTGAGAAGTAGCATCTTTATTCAACAATAAATTAAATAATTAGTTGTTATTAATTTAGTTATATTAAAAATTAATCAATTATAAACGAACAAAATAAAAATCATGAAACAATCTATTCTATTTGTTGGAGCATTAGTTATTTCACTTTCAGCGACAGCTCAAAAAGACAATTTTTCGGGAAAATGGAGTGAAAAAAGATACACGTTTGTTGATACTACCGATGTAGGAAGAGATTTAATAAGTGCAAATTATGATGATTACAGTTCTGGAAGAAAAGTGTTAGACCGCAAGTTTATTGCTATTCAAGAAGGATTTAATGAAAACATTCTATTAAAAATTACAAAAGAAAAAGAACAATATTGGGCAATGGATGAGTTAGGTTTGAAATATGAAATACATTTTGACTCTGCTATCAAAAAGTATTATATAACCTTTAAGCAAACACTTTTAGAACTAAAGTACGACGTGAAAACTAAAAATTTATATCTTATAGATCCCAAGGAAAAAAATACATTCTACGAATTCAAAAGGACTTTATAATTTAATTATTCTTTGCCGTAAACAAAAAGAGCGTTTGTGATTTACACAAACGCTCTTTTTTTAAATAAATTAACCCAATTATCTTAGGGAGAAACTTGTTTTTGAGACCAACTCTGATTGGTCATAAATATTTACAAAGTATGCTCCTTTTTCGAAATCCTTTCCTTTTCCGTCTAAAAATTCGCAAACATCGACTGCTTTATTGTCATACGCTACGATTGTTGTGAAGCTGTACGTCAAAGACATTTCTCCAAAATTCTGAATTTTCTTCTCACCCAAAACATTATTCTTGCTATCTATAATTTGAACATAATAGGTTTTATCACCTGATTTTGCAATTTCATTTGCCGCAATGGCAAAACAAACTTTCAATTGATCCGCACGACTCGCTTTATCCGTGTCAATCTGCTTACCAGAATTCCGAACTTTAATCGCTTTCGTTCGCAAATTCATAATACTTAATTTTGAGGCTTTTTCTACAGTTTTTGCAAGGTTTTCATTTTGCACCACTAAAGTATCGTTAAAACGTTTTTGCTGTCCTAAAACAACAACCGTACTATCTCTTTCCGTAGTTAAAGATTGGTTTTTCTGCTTCAACATGTCGTTTTCAGCCAACAATGTTTTCATCTTTTTCTCCAATTGATTGAACTGATCGCGGTATTTCCGCATGGATACGGCATCTCCTTTTGACTTTTTTAAATCGGCAATAAGATTTATTACTTTTTCACGTTCGGCTTCTAAATCGTCAGATAAGGTCGTATTATCTTGCAAGGCCGCATCGTAACTGGCTTTCAAATCTTCTAATTCAGTTATAAATTTGGCTTTTTCACTTTTTTCATTTGTCAACTCGGTCTGCATCGTTTTAGAATCCGTGGTCATCTTGAAGATATAGGCCAAACTTCCGGCTAGTAATAGTGCAAGTACAACAACAATTGCTTTTAAACTTGAATTATTTCTTTCGTTTTCCATTGTAAATTGAAATCTTTAGTTAAATAAGAGGTTTTTGATTGTTCAAAGAAACAAAAATAATTTATTATTGAGCAATCGTTTCCAAATTAACGTAAGTTTATAGAATATTAGTATTTTTGAAAGCAAAAAAGTGTACCAATGGAAAACTTGATTCCCTTTACCCCTTCTGATTTAGCAAAAATTACCAATCACAGAAGTGGTGAAATAAAGTTTGGAGAAAAAATGTTGACCGTTCCTAAAAATGCGAGTGCTACTGCTTTTCTGGAAGAATGTGAAGCTAAATATGTGTTATTTGGTGTTGCAGAAGATATTGGAGTTCGTGCCAATTTAGGTCGTCCAGGAACCCATTCGGCTTGGGAAAGCACTTTACGTAGTATTGCCAATATCCAGCACAATCGCTTTTGCAAAGGAAGTCGGATATTGATTTTGGGGCAACTTGATGTCGTTCAAGAAATGACAAAAGCAGCCGAATTGGATTATCATATACTAGAAGACCGACTGCAAATGAGTAAATTAGTCGAGCGAATCGATAAGGATTTAACCCATATTATTTGCACAATTGTCAAATCCGGAAAAATTCCTATAATAATTGGCGGTGGTCACAATAACGCTTACGGCAATATCAAAGGTACGGCTTTAGCTAAAGGAAAAGCGATAAACGCCATTAATTTTGACGCTCATTCTGATTTTAGAATACTTGAAGGAAGACACAGCGGAAACGGTTTTTCGTATGCATATGAGGAAGGTTTTCTGAAAAAATACTTTATTTTCGGACTACATGAAAGTTATACTTCCAAAAGTGTTTTAGATTTAATCAAAAAAACAGACCAACGCGTAAAATACAACACGTACGATTCTATAAAAATCAGTCAAACAAAGTCGTTTGAACAAGAAATGATTTCTGCAATGAATCATGTCAAAACAGATTTTTTTGGACTTGAAATAGATTTAGACTCTTTGCCCAATGTAGCAAGTAGTGCCATGACGATGAGCGGTTTTTCTGTTGAAGAACTGCGTCATTTCATTCACTATTTTGGCAAAAGCCCCAATGTAGCTTATCTTCATATTTGTGAAGGTGCCCCTGATTTAGCAGATACAAAAAACAGCCACTTGATTGGAAAATTGATTGCCTACTTAGTGACTGATTTCATTAAAGCGAATTATACTGAAGGCTAGTTCTACTCTTTTTTGCGGCTGAAATTGAAATTAAACGAAGGAATTTTATAGTCTTTTGGCAAATAACTTTCTGGAATGGTCGACTGATTTCCGTCTCTTGCTGCACGATAGTGAGGTGATAAAATTTCAATTCCCGCTTCATTACAACAGTCTTGAATATTAGAATGCAAATCAGAATAAATTTTAGCTTGTTTATTCGCGTCTTTCGTATAAGCGTTTATTTGATAGGCAACATAAAAATCTTCCAAACTAGTTTGTAAAACAAAAGGGTTAGGGTCCTTTAATAGCAATTCTGTCCGGTTTGCAGCTTCAAGTAAAGCATCATGTATTTTTTGCCAAGGAACATCATACCCGATAGTTACCGTTGTGTGAAGTATCAAGCCTTTACCGGCAGTCTCGCTAGTATAATTGATAGTATGACTACTCATTACCGTTGCGTTTGGAATAGAAATTATTTCATTATGAGCTGTTTTAACTCTTGTAACCAACAGCGATTTTTCAATAACATCGCCAAAAATATCACCAATTTTAACACGGTCGCCAATTTTAAATAATCGCATGTAGGTTAAAACCAAACCTGCAATAATATTTGCAAGCGAACCTGCCGAACCGAATGTAAATAAAAATCCCAAAAATACCGATACACCTTTAAAAATATCAGAATCACTTCCTGGTAAGTAAGGAAATATTACTACAATCATAAATGCATAAATCAAAACCCGAATAATTTGAAAGGTTGGATTTGCCCAATCTGGATAAAAACCGGGAAACTTTAAGTTCTCATTTGCAATTTCATCTTTCAAAAATTGTATTCCTTTCATTACGTACCTAAAGAATACAATAATGACAATTATGGTGATTAGGTTGGGTAAATAGTTCCAAATTCCAGAAGCGATATTTTTTAATGGGTTTAAAATATACCCAAATAATACTTCAGCAAAATTCTTTGTCCAGGGAAAGATTCCGAAAAGTATTGGTAAGGCAATATAAATTAAAAGCAAAACAAAAAACCATTTAACCACTTTATTGACCAGTAACAGGGCATTCACTTGTCTTTTAGCGTCAAATAGCGTGTAGTTTTTTAACTTTATCCCTTTGATGGCTTTTTCCTCATTAAATTCAATTTTTGAAGCAATCCATTTGAATAATTTTGTAGTAAAATAAATAAGTGTTGAGAAAAGCAACAACACCAATAAAGCTAAACCAATTTCTTTTAAAATAGTGGTCAAACTCGTAGCTTCTCTATGCTCTTGCACATTCTGAATAATACGCAAGCGGTAATTTTCTGCTAAAACATCAGCTGAAGTATCGTTCCAAATGGCGTCATTCTCGGATATACTTAAAACAATAGTCTCTTCGTAAACTACATCAGTTGTTGTTTCGGCACTTATAATTTTTAAATCACTTGGATTGAAATTAAAATTACTTTGTAATTTTACAATTCGATTAGAAACTGCCTCAGCACGTTCTTGTGCAGAAAAACTTCCTAATCGACTGTAAATAATAAAAAGGGTATCTTTAAAAGTCCCTAAAACAGGAAATCCTTTTGCAGAACCTTTCAGTAATTTTATTTCTTCTTTTTTTGTAGCAATCCTAAGTCGTTCCGCGTCCTTTAACTCATCCAACTGTTTTAATAAATCATTTTTCTTTAAATTATCAGTAGTTTTCAGGCTGAGTAATTCATACTCTAACTGTGATTTCTTTATAGAATCTAACTTTAATTGGTTGGCACTAGCAAGTTGCTGGACCTGATATTCTTTTAAAATTGCACCATTAAGTGAGTCGCTTTTTCGAATACTATCCTTTTGTGCTTGAACAGCTAAAGTGCTGATTAGTAATAAAAATAATGAGAATCGTAAATGTAGTTTCATAGAATAATTTTGCGTATAAATTGTTCTTTTTGTAAACACAGAACTAAATCAAATATACAAAAATACCTGCCACTTTAACAAAAATTATAGAAACTTGAAATATTCTTGCAAAATGATTACCTCTTTTTGTGCACTATATTTTAAGTCCAATAAATTATGATAATTAATGTTTTCTTGAAAATAAATCCTAAAAAATTTCTTTAATTTGTAGAAACAACGACAACTCATGCAATTTAATCCAGACGAACTTCATCAAAAAGAAGTTTATAAATTATTAACAGGACTCATTATACCCCGTCCCATCGCTTGGGTATCTACTATTAATGAGGATGGCATACCAAACTTAGCTCCATTTTCGTACTTTAATGCTGTGGGTGATGATCCGCCACATGTCATGATTTCTATTTCTAGAGGTGGTCATCTCAACAAAGATACTTTGAATAATATTTTAAATAATAAGGAATTTGTAGTCAATCTCGTTACAGAAGATTTGTCGGAAAAAATGAATTCAACGGCTCATCCGTTGCAACCACATGAAAGTGAATTTGAATTCGCCAATGTTTTAGCTGGGATTTCAACCAAAGTAAAACCACCTTTAGTTGCCGAAAGTCCTGTTTCCATGGAATGTGTTTTGGTGCATCATTATAGTTTAGAACAACACCAAAACGGTGGTTCGACGATAATTATAGGTCGCGTGGTACAATTTCACGTGCAAGAAGGAATTTTGGACGAAAAATTTCATGTCAACATTGATAAGTACCAACCTATTTCTCGTTTAGCTGGAGCCAATTATGCCAAACTGGGCGAACTATTTACCATCAAAAGACCAACCTAATGACTATACATTCTGTTTTAGAAGCAAATCAAAAACCAAAATCAATTGCCGTAATTGGTGGTGGCCCTGGCGGTTTATATTTCGCTATTCTAACCAAAAAAGTGCTACCACAGTGCCAAATTGACGTTTATGAACGAAATAAGGCCGATGACAGCTTTGGTTTTGGAGTTGTTTTTTCTGACGAAACTTTGAGCGAGTTCTTGACTAGAGACCCAAAATCTTATGATTTAATTCGCAAGCATTTTGCGTATTGGGACGATTTGGACGTGGCACGAGACGGCAAAATCGTTCGAATTTCTGGAAATGGTTTTTGTGGCTGTTCCCGAAAAACCTTACTTCAATTGTTGCAGCAACGCTGTTTGGAAGAAGGTGTAAATTTACATTTTGAACATCCAATTGAAGATGTAATGACTTTAAAAGCCGATTATATTGTGGCTTGTGATGGAATTAATAGCGGAATTCGAACGCAATTTGAAGAAGAATTTGGAACAAAAACCGAATTAAAGAAAAATAAATTTGTGTGGATGGGTTCGACAAAACCGCTGGACGCCTTTACTTATTTTTTCAGAACAACCGAATTTGGTCCAATCGTAGCTCATTCCTATCAATACCAAGAAGGCATGAGTACTTGGATTTTTGAATGTTCAGAAGAAACGTGGCAAAAAGCTGGTTTTGAAACAACCAATGAAGAGGATACTATTGCCAAAATTAGTTCGATTTTCAAGCAAGAATTAGACGGCCATGGATTGATTTCTAATCATTCCTATTGGCGTCAATTTCCAGCGGTTACAAATGATAAATGGCATCATAATAATATTGTTTTGTTAGGAGATGCAAAGGCAACTGCTCATTATTCCATAGGTTCTGGAACAAAATTAGCGATGGAATGTGCCATTTCACTTTCGGATGCAATTGTACAATTTGGAACTAATACAGACGCCGCTTTCGCTGAATATGAAAAATTACGCAGAAATAGGGTTGAAATGATTCAATATGCTGCAAATGTTTCGCTGGATTGGTTTGAAAACATGGAACGTTACATCGATTTTGATTTCGATCAGTTTGCTTTTGGTGTAATGACACGTTCTAAAAAAGTAACTTTTGAAAATTTAGCAATTCGAGATGCTTCATTCCCGGAAAAAGTGCTGACTGAATTTAATACTAAAATTAAAAATCAAAATTTAAAAACACCTGCCGCTTTTACACCTTTTTATATCAAAAACTTAAAGTTGGAAAACCGAATTGTCATGGCTCCAATGGGGCAGTACCAAGCTGAAAATGGGTTGCCCAATAATTGGCATTTCAGTCATTATACCCAAAGAGCTTTAGGTGGCTTGGGACTGATTATTACTGAAATGACTTCTGTAAGCGAATCAGGACGTATCACTTTAGGTTGCACCGGTATTTATAATGAAAGTCAAGCACTTGATTGGAAAAAAATAAATAATTTTATTCATCAAAATTCCACTTGTAAAGTAGCAGTTCAATTGGGGCATTCAGGCAGAAAAGGAAGTATAAAAAAACCTTGGGAGAGTGAAAAATTAGCAAATTTACATCAATGGGAATTAATTTCGGCCTCTCCTATTCCATTTGCAGAAGGTGGAATTGTTCCCAAAGAAATGACAGTTTCCGATATGGATTTAATTGTTTCTCAATTTGAAAATGCCGCTCAAAATGCCGAAAAAGCAAATTTCGATATGATAGAATTGCAAGCCCATCACGGGTTTTTATTGGCCTCATTTTTATCGCCATTAACGAATAAAAGAACAGATGAGTTTGGTGGAAGTATTTCTAACCGATTGAAATTTCCTTTACGGGTTTTCAATGCCATTCAAAATGTTTTTCCATCAGAAAAACCAATTTCTGTTCGCATTTCCGCAACTGATTGGGCTGAAAACGGAATTTCACAAGAAGAAGTTTTGGCTATTGCCGAGGCATTCAAATTGGCTGGAGCCGATATTATCAATGTTTCAACGGGAAATACCGTTTCTAATCAGCAACCCCAAATGGGAAGAATGTGGCAAACACCATTTTCAGATTTGATTCGAAATACAATTCATATTCCTACAATTACAGCTGGTTCCATTACAGATATCGACCAAATTAACACCATTATTTTGAACGGTCGAGCTGATTTAGTAGCGCTAGGAAAGCCTTTATTACTCAGTCCTTATTTTGTAAGAAACGCACAAGCTTATGAAAGTTATGAACCCACCGACATTCCAAACTCCTATAAAATGGGTGTTCAAACCTTATTTGCAGATAAAAAATCGGAACGAAAGATGGTCGAAGGAATGAAGAAAGCATTAAAACCAAAAAGTCATAAATAAAATTCGGATTTCATGAAAAAGTACAGCGACAATTTTGCCGAAAGGCACATGCCACATCCCGATTTGCAGCCTGATTACATTTGGAATCATCCTGATTTTGATTTTTCGGACATCAGTAATTGTGTCGATAAATTACTGGACATTCATATTCGAGAAGGTCGAGGAAATACAGTCGCTATCCAAACCCATGATTCCAGATGGACTTTTCAAGATTTATATGAAAAGTCCAACCAAATAGCTCACGTTTTACTAAATGATTTGGCTTTTCAATCTGGAAATCGTGTACTGATTCGTTCTGCTAATAATCCAATGTTTGTTGCCATTTGGTTTGCGGTTTTAAAAGCAGGTGGAATCGTTGTTTCCACCATGCCTTTACTTCGAGAAAAGGAATTGACAACCATGATTGATAGTGCTGAAATTTCGCATACGTTTTGTGAAATCAGTTTGTGTGAAGATTTGAAAAGTGTGCAATCTGCATTTTTAAAATCAACAACGAGCTTTAGTGCTGATGCAGCAACGCCTTCAGAATTAGGGGATTTCATGGCAAATAAGCCTATCGAGTTTCAAAATTTTGACGCAGGTCCAGACAATATTGCTTTAATAGGATTCACTTCGGGAACAACGGGAAAACCTAAAATGACGGCTCATTATCACAAAGATATTTTATTAATCTGTGAAGCATTTCCAAAATATTCTTTACAGCCAACGCCTGATGATATTTTTACAGGAAGTCCTCCTTTAGGATTTACTTTCGGCTTGGGTGGCTTGGTTTTGTTTCCATTTTATTACGGAGCATCCACTTTTTTGATTGAAAAACCTTCACCTGAAATATTATTGAAAGCCATTCAGGATTATAAAATTACTATTTGCTTTACAGCACCAACTGCTTGGCGAATTATCAGTACGAAAGTCAACGAATACGATGTTAGTTCTTTACGAAAATGCATTTCGGCTGGAGAAACATTGCCTTTAAAAGTTTGGGAAGACTGGTATGATTTGACAGGGTTAAAAATCATTGATGGTATTGGTAGTACAGAAATTCTGCATATCTTTATCTCTTCGAATGAGCAAAATATGCGAAAAGGAGCTACGGGTTTACCTATTCGCGGCTACGAAGCTAAAATTGTTGATTTGGAGGGAAATGAAGTTGCTGAAGATGAACCTGGCCGACTTGCAGTTCGAGGAATTACAGGTTGTAAATACTTGAATTCAGAAGAAAAGCAAAAGGAATATGTAGAAAACAAATGGAATATAACAGGGGATGTCTTCCGAAAAGATAAAGAGGGGTATTACTGGTTCGTTGCACGAGGCGACGATATGATTATCTCATCTGGGTACAATATTGCTGCAATAGAAGTTGAAAGTGTTTTACTAATTCACAATGCCATTTTAGAGTGTGCTGTAGTTGGTGTACCAAATGAAGAAAGAGGTATGTTGGTTTGCGCTTATTTAGTATTAAAACAAGGTTTTGAACCTTCCGATGCACTTTCCTTAGAAATCCAAAATTGGTTCAAACAAATTGCAGCACCTTATAAATATCCACGTGTTATCCATTTTGTTGCTCAACTACCTAAAACAGAAACAGGTAAAATTCAGCGCTTCAAATTGAAAAGTTAAATTATAATAAAGACACTTTAGTCAAAAAATTGAAATGAGAAAAGTATTTTTAGTAGTTAGTTTTACATTGTTATGCATTGTCGGATGGATGTCTTACATCAATTCCAAATCCCTTTATTTGTTATTAATATTATTGCCATTAATCGGATTGGGGCTTTTTGACATGTATCAATCCAAACGTTCTATCAGGCGAAATTTCCCACTTATCGGACGAATGCGTTATTTATTAGAATCCATTGGTCCAGAAATGCGACAGTATTTTATTGAAACCGATTTGGACGGGAAACCGTTTAACCGTTTGGAAAGAAGTTTAGTATACCAAAGAAGTAAACACGAAAACGACACACGTCCTTTTGGTACCCAACTCGATTTATATGAAGAAGGCTATCAATGGATTAATCACAGTATTAATGCCATACCTTTTTCAAATGTTGATTTGCATCCTCGCGTTAGAATTGGTTCTTCTCAATGCGAAAAACCATACGAAGCAAGCTTGTTTAACATTAGTGCCATGAGTTATGGTTCATTAAGTAAAAATGCTATTTTAGCCTTGAATTCCGGAGCGAAAGAAGGTGGTTTTTATCACAATACGGGCGAAGGGGGACTTTCACCTTATCATTTACAGTTTGGAGCAGATGTAGTTTGGAATATTGGAACGGGATATTTCAGCTGTCGAAATGACGATGGAACTTTTAATTTCGAACAGTATTCAAAACGAGCCCAATATGAACAAGTTAAAATGATTGAAATTAAATTTTCTCAAGGAGCAAAACCTGGTCACGGTGGAATTTTGCCAAAAGAGAAAGTAACCGATGAAATTGCCGATATTCGTTTAGTAACAAAAGGGCACGACATCGTTTCGCCTCCATCCCACTCTGCTTTTTCTACACCTTTGGAATTTATTGAATTCGTTAAATTACTTCGAAAAGGTTCCGGCGGAAAACCAGTTGGTATGAAAATTTGTATTGGCAATAAATCCGAATTTATAGCAATTTGTAAAGCCATGGTTCACACACAAACGTATGTCGATTTCATTACCGTTGATGGTGGCGAAGGCGGAACAGGTGCGGCACCAATTGAATATTCAGACCACGTAGGAATGCCACTTCGCGACGCTTTAGCCTTTGTTTACGACTGTTTAAACGGTTTCGGAATCAAAGACCAAATAAAAATCATCTGCAGCGGCAAAATTGTTACCGGTTTTGATATTATAAAAACCTTGTCTACCGGTGCGGATTTATGCAATTCAGCTCGAGGAATGATGTTTGCCCTAGGTTGTATTCAGGCTTTAGAATGTCATGCAAATACATGTCCTACCGGAGTAGCTACACAAGACCCGAAACTCGTTAAAGGTTTGGTTCCTGAAGCAAAAAGCGTTCGTGTGGCTCGATATCAATTTGAAACCGTAAAAAGTGCGATGGATTTAATGGCTTCTGCCGGAATCGCACATCCCGATCAAGTGGATAGAAGTGTCGTAAGTATGCGGGTTGATAGAACAACTATTCAAACTTTTGCTGAAACTTATCCTGAGTTAACGAAAGGTTGTTTACTAGACGAAAATTCAATCCCTGAAAAGTTCAAACCTTTTTGGAAAAAAGCAACAATAGAAAAGTTTTAAAATTTTTAGGCGCTTAATCCAGCTATCCGGTGCAATCTTTTGTTTTCTAAAGAAAAAAACAAAAGGATTTCTATTTCAAACAAGAAGTGTTCATCGAACACCATTGCAAATTAAATGGAATGTGAGGTAATATGGGCTAACCCATCAGAATGAGTAGTTATTAATTGAATGTTCAGTCTTTATCAAAATACCAATCGACAAAAAATAAAATATGAATCAACCTTTTACCAAACAAGAAAAAATCCGTTTCAAACACGTAGATTATGCCGGAATTGTATTCTATCCACGCTTTCTAGAAATGCTCAACGACCTTGTAGAAGACTGGTTTGAAGAAGCTCTAGACCGGCCATTTTCTAAAATTCATGAAACTAACGGAATTCCGACGGTTGATTTAAAAGTGCAATTCAAAAAAGCGGCACGTTTGGGCGAGGTTTTGACTAAAAATTTATGGGTAATTCGTCTAGGTGGTTCCTCTATCAACTGTGGATTTAACTTTCTTGACGAACAAGGAAAAACCTGTTTAGAAGGCGAAGTCACATTAGTAAATGTAGAATTTATCGCGGGTCGAGACCAAATCAAATCGGCTCCATTCAATGAACAAATGAAAAGTAAAATAGAAAAATATATAATGTAACACTTACGATTTTTCAAATTTCTAAAATTTCTCGAATCTTTGTTCCAAAAAAAAAAATAATGGACTTCAAAAAATTTAAAGCAGCCACCGTTCAAACTTCACCCGTTTTTTTAAACGTTGAGGGAACAATTGCAAAAGCAATTTCTTTTATTAAAGAAGCTTCTGAAAATGGAGCCACATTAATTGCATTTCCCGAAGTTTTTGTAGCAGGTTATCCGTATTGGAATTGGATTATGACACCTGTTCAAGGAAGCAAATGGTACGAAAAACTGTACAAATGTTCGGTAAAAGTGGATGACGAAAGCATGCAACCCCTTTACGACGCTGCAAAAAAATACAATTGCCACATCGTTATTGGTATTAATGAACGAGGCGACAGCTACGGCGAAATATACAACACTAATCTAATTATTGACAACCAAGGGACAATCATCGGAAAGCACCGAAAGCTTGTTCCCACATGGGCTGAAAAACTAACCTGGAGTTCAGGAGATGGTTCTTCGTTAAAAGTATATGATACAGAAGTCGGGCCACTCGGGACTTTGGCTTGTGGAGAAAACACCAACACTTTAGCACGTTTTACATTACTTTCCCAAGGAGAGTTGGTGCACATTGCGAATTATATTTCCCTTCCCGTTGCTCCACCGGATTACAATATGGCAGAAGCGATTAAAATTCGGGCAGCCGCTCATTCATTTGAAGGAAAGTTATTTACAATTGTTTCCTGCTCCACTATTTCTCAAGAAATCATGGACGCTTTAAAAGAAGATGTTCCAAATGTTGAAGAATTATTGACACGTAAAAACTCCGCTTTTTCAGGATTTATTGGACCAAATGGTGCTGCAATTGGCGAACCATTAATTGATGATGAAGGAATTGTCTATGCCGATATTGATTTGGAAAAATGTATCCAGCCCAAACAAATGCACGATATTCTTGGACATTACAACCGTTTTGATATTTTTGATTTAAGAGTAAACATCGCTCCTACTCGAAAAATTACCTTTGTCAATAATCATGATGAGTTTAATAAGAAAAATTAATGCCAGAGATTTACTAAATATTCACAGGTTTTTAAAATCCCTTTAATCTTTTAAATCTGCGGCAAAAAAAATAAAAAACCATGAACAACAACCAATCAGACGACCAAATAGGAAGAGCTCGAGTTCAGGATTCCCCCGAATTACAAGCTTATTATAAAGAACTTGAAACACTTGGAGCCGGTGCTTTGTGGACTGTTGCCAATGATATTGAACCTTGGGAACCTAGAAGTTCATCTGTTCCAATGTTGTGGAAATACGACCAGCTTCGAGATTTAGTGTTGAAATCATCGGATTTGGT
The DNA here is from genome assembly GCF_050908145.1 of Flavobacterium sp. SM2513. Taxonomy (GTDB): domain Bacteria; phylum Bacteroidota; class Bacteroidia; order Flavobacteriales; family Flavobacteriaceae; genus Flavobacterium. The sequence goes on from NZ_CP194228.1 coordinate 2,990,878, forward strand.
AACACCTGAACAAGCAGGACGACGCGTGGTTTATTTAGTAAACGATAAACGAAAAGACGTTTCAGCCGCGGTTGGCTGGTTGTACACTGGAATTCAAGTTACCCGTCCAGGCGAAAGTACATCAGCTCACAAACACAAAGCTTCTGCCTTGCGATTTATAATGGAAGGCGAAGGCGGATATACTGTTGTTGATGGAAATAAAATTACATTTGAAGTCAATGATTTTGTTATTACACCCAATTCGGCTTGGCACGAACATGGCGTTGCTGAAAATGGAAAAACATGTATCTGGCAAGACGGTTTAGATATTCCGTTAGCCAATGCATTAGAAGCAAATGATTACGCTGTCTTAGACGGAAAACAACAGTTAAATGCACCCGTTAATTATTCCCCCATAACTTATGGACTATCAGGATTATTAGTAGCCGATAAAGTTTGGGAAAAAGCCTATTCTCCACTCTTTAAATTTGAATGGAAAAAAGTCTATCCAGCACTTTTAGAAACGGCAGAAGTAAACCAAATCAATCCTTTTGACGGTATAATCATGCAGTATTCTAATCCGTTAACGGGTGGTCATGTGATGCAAACTATGGGAGCTTCGATGCAATTATTGCCTGCAAATTTCAAAGGAAAAGCACATAAACATACGGGTTCATTTGTGTACCAATGTGCAAAAGGTTCGGGACATTCCATAATTGATGGAAAACGGTACGATTGGAAGGAAAGAGATATTTTCTGTGTTCCATCTTGGGCTTGGCACGAACATCATAACAATTCTGAAACCGAAGATGCATGTTTGTTTTCTTTTAATGATTTACCGGTAATTGAAAAACTTGGCTTTTATCAAGATAAGACTTATACAGAGAATAACGGACATCAAATAATTTTATAATTACTTAAACGTACTCCATTATGAACAATTTCAAACCATTACTCGGAATCGCATTCGCAATCGCTTTTATATGTATAGGTTATTATTTGACTCAAAAAGAAAGTACCTTCGCAATAAATGTGGGATATGTTTCCATTGTATTCTGGAGTGCAATCCTTCTTTTCGCTATTTATAAAAAAATTACAACTACAAAAACAAACAACAAAATATGAAATTAGCAACATACACTACGGACGGTTCTGAATCTCGACTGGGTTTTTTACACAATAATACTATTGTTGATATGGAAGATTTTGGAGAAATATCCAATTTTCCACTGCCAAATGATATGTTAGAATTGATTGATATGGGTTTTGAAGTTATTGCTGAAATAACTGATTTGATTGAAAATACGTCTAGGGAAGATTTGGAAGAAGTTTCTTATGCATTAGACGTAATTACACTTTTGGCACCCATTCAAAAACCACGAAAAAACATTATCGGAATCGGTTTGAATTATACTGAGCACGTTGCCGAAAGTGCGAGAACGTTAGACACAACAGGGAAACTACCACAAAAACCAATTATATTTTCTAAACCTCCAACTACAGTAACTGGTCCAAATACAGAAGTTTTACTGAATACAAAACTTACACAACAATTGGATTACGAAGTGGAATTAGCGGTTATTATGGCGAAAAAAGGAAAGTATATTTCACCTGAAAATGCTTTAGATTATGTTTTTGGTTATTCAATTATCAATGATATTTCAGCGAGAGACTGCCGTCGTGAAGGACAATGGATAGTCTCAAAGGGCCAAGATACGTTTGCACCAATGGGACCTTATTTAGTTACCAAAGACGAAATCGAAAATCCACACAATGTGAATTTATCGCTAAAATTAAACGGCGTTGAAAAGCAAAATTCAAACACGAAACTGCTACTCTTCAATGTCAATGCATTAATTGAAGACTTAAGTACCGTGTTCACTCTAGAAGCTGGTGATATTATTGCAACAGGAACTCCAGCAGGTGTTGGTGCAGGTCAAAATCCACAAGAATGGATGAAAGACGGCGACGTTATGGAAGCGACTGTGGAAGGAATTGGAACTTTAATTAATACGGTTAGAGCAATTTAATTCTTAAAAGCAACACAGATTTAAGAAATTCTAAAAATTTTAAAAATTTACCGAATCTGTGTTCCAAATAAAAAGTAATCAGTAGCTAGTTTGGAGTATTCAGTGGTGAATCTTTAAACCTTAAACTTTAAACAAATGAACAAAACATACAGAATTGGACAAATCGTTCCTTCTTCCAATGTAACCATGGAAACTGAAATTCCGGCAATTTTCAGAAGCCGTGAAAGCATTTTACCCGAACGTTTTACTTTTCATTCCAGCCGAATGCGAATGAAAAAAGTTACCAAAGAAGAATTGGAAGCCATGGATGCGATGAGTTTAAAATGTGCTCAAGAACTTTCAGACGCTCACGTAGACGTTATGGGCTATGCTTGTTTGGTCGCCATTATGAGTATGGGTCGTGGCTATCATTGCGTTTCAGAAGTGAACTTACATCAAGAAACCGTAGCTAACGACTTCCCTACTCCAATTGTTACTTCCGCCGGAGCTTTAATTAATGGTTTGAAGGTTTTAGGAGCGAAACAAATTTCAATCATAACTCCGTACATGAGACCGTTAACCGATATGGTTGTTGACTATATCGAAAATCAAGGTATAAAAGTAAAAGAAAGTATCGCACTTGAAATCCCCGATAATTTAGAAGTTGCTGCTCAAAACCCATTGAATTTATTGGAAATTTACAAACAATTAGATTTGACGGATATTGACGTTTTAGTCGTTTCAGCTTGCGTTCAAATGCCGTCTCTTGAAGCGATTGATTTGATTGAAAAAGAAATTGGAATTCCTGTGACTTCAGCAGCAGTTTGTACCACTTACGAAATGATGAAAAAGCTAGGTATTGACGCTAAATCAGGAATTGGTGGAAGTTTGCTTTCAGGAAAATACTGATTTCAATCCGTTTTATTTAAATATATAAGATAATTAGGTGTTGCACTTAATTATCTTTTTTTTTAAGAAAAGTCCAAAATATTATTTAACAGTTCTTTAATTTACTACTATAAAAATTTACTTACCTTAACACTTATAAAACAACCACACAAAACCTATGGAATTTATTGATTATTATAAAGTTTTAGGTCTCACCAAAAGTGCTACAGAGGCGGATATTAAAAAAGCCTATCGCAAATTAGCACGGAAGTTACATCCCGATTTAAATCCCGACGATAAAGAAGCCCATGCTAAATTTCAGCAACTGAATGAAGCAAACACGGTTTTAAGTAATCCTGAAAACAGGAAAAAATACGACAAGTACGGTAAAGATTGGGAACGTGGCGAAGAGTATGAAAAATACCAACAACAGCAAGGTCAAAGCCAACGTCAGCATTCAAATTCCGGACAACAATCTTATGGCAATTATGAAGGCGAGGATTTTTCAGATTTTTTCTCATCAATGTTTGGACAAAGTGGTGGTCGGGCCAGTCAGCGAAGCCAAGCTCAGTATAGAGGACAAGATTTCAATGCCCAACTTTCTATTGATATAAAAGAAGTTTCACAAACCCATAAAAAGGAACTTGCAGTAAACGGAAAGAACATTCGAATCACTATTCCCGCAGGAATTGAAGACCAACAAACCATTAAAATTACAGGTTTTGGAAGTGAAGGTTCTAATAATGGACCAAAAGGTGATTTGTACATTACTTTTTCAATAGTAAACAACACCCCTTTTAAACGTGTTGGAAACGATTTATATTTAGATTATGATTTAGATATGTATACCGCAATTTTAGGAGGAGAAATTACCGTTTCTGATTTTGACAATGGAAAATTAAAACTCAAAGTGGTAGAAGGAACTCAAAGTGGCACAAAAATCCGATTGAAAGGAAAAGGTTTTCCCGTTTATAAAAAGGAAGCACAATATGGTGATTTGTATGTGACGTATCAAGTTAAAATTCCAACGCAACTTTCGGAGAAAGAGAAAGAATTGTTTAACGAGTTGGCACAAATCTCAAAAAAATAAAATCTCATGGAACAACAAGATTTAATCATAATAGACGTTTTCTGCAAAGAATACCATGTAGAAATTAACTTAATTGAAGAACTTGAAGATTTTGGATTAATTGAAATTCATCAAGACAATGGTTTGAAATACATTCAAATCACACACTTGCCCCAAGTTGAAAAAGTCATTCGATTTCACAACGAATTGAATATTAACAAGGAAGGCATAGAAGTGGTTTTAAATTTATTAGAACGCTTAAATCAACTGAATGAAGACGTTAGACATTTAAAAGATAAATTAAAACTGTATGAATAATTGAGGAATGTATTTTTAATTGCAGAAAATCGTAAATTCACATACAAAACAAAAACACTATGGAACACAGAAAAAAAGTAATGGTGCAATGTATTGTTACCGTATCCGTTGAAAAAGTTTGGAAATTTTGGACAGAGCCGCGTCATATAAAGAATTGGAATGTCGCTTCTGACGAATGGATATGTCCCGATGCTACAAATGATTTGAGAGAAAACGGAGCGTTTTCTTACACAATGTCTTCAAAAGATGGAAAGAATAGCTTCGACTTCAAAGGGACTTACATTGATATAATTCCTGAGAAACTCCTTAAGTATGAAATTGAAGACGGAAGAATAGTTACTGTGGTGTTCAGTGAGCAAGGCACTGAAACTGAAATTATACAAGCTTTTGAGGCAGAAGATAATCATACGGTCGAACAACAGCAAGCCGGTTGGAACGCTATTTTACAAAACTTTAAAAATTACTGTGAAGACCCAGAAACAGATGAATAATCTTTTTATTTACGAATTCAAGTACATAATTTAAATATTGAAACATTTACGACTGATTCTGTAACAACATTTACCTTATATTAAAGTAATTTTATATAAACTTAAAAATATACAGATATGAAAACGAACCAACCAAAAAGCCCCAACACGTCAAACTCAAATAATAAAGGAGGAGACAACAGAAGTGACATGAGAAAACACGAATACAAAGATTTCGAAGAGGTTTTAAAAAACGACGAAAACTACGATGTAGATACTCAAAAGTTTAAAGGTGAAAAACCAGATTGGGACGACCAACTTAACAATGAAGAAAAGAAATAAAACGAAAAAACTCCAGAATTATCTGGAGTTTTTTTATGTTTGAATCGTAAATGTTTTATTTTATAAACTCAATCTTCTGAGCTTCTTCAAGGTTGACGCTGTCAAAAAATCCTTGGTCACTCATCCAATCATCACTAAATACTTTACTCATATAACGCGAACCATGATCAGGGAAAATGGCTACAACATTACTATCTTCGTCAAATTCTCCTTCGTCGGCATACTGCTTAATCGCTTGTAAGACGGCTCCTGAAGTATAACCTACGAATAAACCTTCCCTCTTTGCAATTTCTCTCGTCGCATGAGCGCTTTGTTCGTCAGAAACTTTCATAAACTTATCAATCAAATCGAAATCAGTCGCTGATGGTATGAGGTTTTTCCCTAAACCTTCAATTCGGTACGGATAAATCTCGTCATTATCAAACTCTCTCGTTTCATGATATTTTTTCAATACCGAACCAAAAGCATCAACACCTAAAATCTTGATGTTTGGGTTTTGCTCTTTCAAGTATTTTGCAGTACCTGAAATCGTTCCACCTGTTCCGCTACAAGCTACCAAATGGGTAATTTGTCCGCCCGTTTGTTCCCAAATTTCAGGACCTGTAGTTTTGTAATGTGCATCAATATTCAATTGATTGAAATACTGATTGATGTACACAGAACCTTTGGTTTCCTCGTGCAATCTTTTGGCAACATTATAATAAGAACGGTCGTCATCTGCAGAAACGTGAGCTGGACACACATACACTTTGGCACCTAAACTTCGCAACATGTCGATTTTATCTTTCGATGATTTAGAACTTACGGCAAGAATGCAATTGTATCCTTTGATTATACTGACCATTGCCAAACTAAATCCGGTGTTACCAGAGGTTGTTTCAATGATGGTATCTCCTGGGGATAAGATTCCTCGTTGTTCTGCTTCTTCAATAATATATAATGCGATTCGGTCTTTTGTGGAATGTCCTGGATTGAATGCTTCTACTTTTGCGTAAAAGTTACCTTCTAACCCTTCGGTAACTTTTTTAATCTTAATAAGTGGTGTATTACCTATTAATTCTAGGACATTATCGTAAGCTTTTATTTCCTCTTTCATAAAAAAATTGTTAATCAAGGTATCTTCAAAATTGTCGATTGACCTCACAACCTTGCAAATTTAACAAAAAAATTCTAATTACTTGGTAATTCCTTCTAAATCTAATAAAAAGGCGAACTCCTTAGCCAACTCTTTTAGCGCTTCGAAACGCCCGGAAGCCCCACCGTGACCAGCATCCATGTTGGTATCAAGAAATAAAACATTTTTATCTGTTTTTGTGGCTCTCAATTTGGCTACCCATTTTGCTGGTTCGAAATATTGCACTTGCGAATCGTGTAATCCTGTAGAAACATACATATTAGGGTATGCTTGTGCTTTTACATTGTCGTAAGGCGAATAAGAACGCATGTAATCATACGAAATCTTTTCATTAGGATTACCCCATTCGTCGTATTCTCCTGTTGTTAACGGAATAGAATCGTCTAACATTGTGGTCATCACGTCTACAAACGGGACTTGTGCAATTACACCATTGTATAATTCGGGTGCCATATTGACAATCGCACCCATTAATAATCCACCGGCAGAACCTCCTTCGGCATACAAATGTTTGGGTGAAGTGAATTTTTGTTCGATAACAAACTTAGAACAGTCAATAAAGTCTGTGAAGGTGTTTTTCTTCTTTAATAACTTTCCGTTTTCATACCATTCTCTTCCCAATTCTTCACCACCACGAATATGTGCGATGGCATAAACAAATCCTCTGTCTAAGAGTGTCAAACGAGTTGAGCTGAAATACGGATCCATGCTTGCGCCATAAGAGCCGTATGCATAAAGCAATAACGGATTTTTACCGTCTTTCTTAAGTCCTTTTTTGTAAATTACAGAAATAGGAATCTGAGTTCCATCTGTTGCAGTTGCCCAAATACGCTCTTCGGTGTAGTTGTTCTTGTCAAATTTTCCACCTAAAACGGCTTGTTCTTTCTTAACTTCCTTCGTTTTCGTTTTCATGTTGAAATCGATAATTGAAGACGGAGTTCCCATAGATTGGTAGCTGTAACGCAATACATCGGTGTCGAAATCAACATTTGTAGTTGGTGAAGCAGTGTAGGTTTCAATTTCAAAAGGCAAATAGTACTCGTCTTTTCCGCTCCAAGGCATGATTCGTATTTTACTCAAACCATTTTGACGTTCAGAAACGACCAAATAATCCTTGAAAATTTCGATGTCTTCAACTAAAACATCTTTGCGAACTGGAATTAAATCTTTCCAATTGTCTTTTGAAGTCGCGTTTTCAGGTGTTTTCATTACCTTGAAATTCGTTGCTTTGTCTTTATTGGTTAAAATATAAAAGTTATCTCCGTAATGTGAAATGGCATATTCGAGTCCACGAAGTCTTGGTTGGAATACTTTGAATGTTCCTGTTGGATCATCCGTTAATAAAGTTTGATATTCGGTTGTTAAGGTACTACTCGACTCGATAACAATATATTTCTTAGATTTTTCTTTCCCAATAGAAACGCCAAAAGTATCGTCTTTTTCTTGAAAAACTAAAGTGTCTTTTTTATCTGCAGTACCAATTTGATGGCGGAAGACTTTATCTGAACGTAACGTTTTTTTATCTTGAGTTACGTAAAAGAATGTTTTGTTGTCATTTGCCCAAACGCCACCGCCATCTACATTTTCTATTTTGTCCGCTAGTAATTTACCTGTTTCCAAATCCTTCACTTGCATCGTGTAAATTCTACGACCTACAACGTCTGTTGAAAATAGCGCTAATTTATTGTCTGGACTGACACTCATTCCTCCTAAACTGAAATAAGTTTGTCCTTTTGCCAATTCATTACAGTCGAAAAGAATTTCATCTTTGGCGTCAAGCGAACCTTTTTTACGGGAGTAAATGGGGTAATCTTTTCCAGTTTCATAGCGTGTTAGATAGTAATATCCGTTTAAAAAGTAAGGAACTGACGAATCATCTTCTTTAATTCGGGACTTCATTTCGTCAAACAATTCTTTCTGAAGTGTTTTCGTATGAGCCGTCATTTGTTGGTAGTACTCGTTTTCCTTGTTTAAGTAATCAATAACCTCTGGGTTCTCGCGGTCGTTGAGCCAGTAGTAATTATCGATTCGGACATCGCCGAATTTCTCAAAGGTTTTCGGGATAATTTTAGCCACGGGTGGTTGTATATTTTCAGACATTGTTGAGTCGTTTTTTTGTTTGCACGAAGTTGCAAAAATAAAACAAAGACCGAGTAAAACAGGTACGTTTTTCATAAAATTAAAAGTTGTTATAACGATGCAATTTAATAAATTTGTGGCAACATAAACTTTAAAATTATAAACAATGTTTGGAGACTTAATGGGAATGATGGGCAAATTGCAAGAAGCTCAGAAAAAGGTAGAAGAAACAAAACTTCGATTGGACACGGTATTGATAGACGAACAAAGTAGCGACGGGCTTTTTAAGGTAACCATCACTGCTAACAGGAAGGTAAAATCTGTGGAAATTGACGATATCTTGCTGGAAGATAAAGAGCAACTTGAGGACTATTTTGTATTAGTTATGAACAAAGCGATTGAAAAAGCGACGGCGATTAATGACGCGGAATTAGGGGCTGCGGCAAAAGACGGCATGCCGGATATTCCTGGAATGGATATGTTTAAGTAATTATATCTGAACTTTTTATAATGCCGTTGTTGAAGTTTCTGGACTGTGATGGAGTTTTTTTTTTGGTGTTCTCTATAAAGCTCGTACTTTTACGTTGACTTTCTTTTAACGATACAATCTAGTGCTTTTTTAGTTGGATTGACACGTTTTGTTTCCAGATAACGCCATCCCTTTCCCATTAATTCAAAAATATTTAGTAAATTGAGGCTTAAAAAAAAAACATGAAAACAGCCTCACTAAGAACTGACCTAAACTACAACGAAGATAAAGTAGCCGTTACCATACTCATGGAAACAGAAACGTCAAAAGAAATCCGAATTCTATTTAGAAAAGGACAAACCATGAAAGAACATAAAGCTGGTTTTCCTATTACTGTGGAAATTCACGAAGGTGCTATCGAATTTGGCGTAAATGGCGAGAAGATGTCTTTAAATGCTGGTGATTTAATTTCTCTAGATGCAAATGTGCCACATGATTTATTGGCGAAGGAAGATAGTATTGTACGATTGACTTTATCAAAACTAGATACGGTGGAACGTGTAAAAAAAGTAATTGAATAGCGTTTGCGATTTCCTTTTTAGGGAAATTGTTTACTCTTAGAATTTATAAAAAAAAAGCGGTTTAAATTTTATATTAATTAAAATTTAAACCGCTTTCGTCTATCTTTGCCCCACTAAAAAATACCATGGCTGCTACCCTACTTTCTTCGCCTTTACAAGGTTTTACTGATTTCAGATTTCGCAATGCGTTCCAGCACTACTTTGGAGGGATTGACACGTTTTATTCGCCTTATATTCGGCTGAATGGAAAGTTGAAAATAAAGCAATCCTATGAGAATGATATTTTACCAGAAAACAATACAACTTTAGAAGTCATCCCACAAATCATTACCAATGATGCAGAGGAATTTTTATTTGTTGCCAAATATGTTCAGAGTTTGGGTTATAAAGAATTGAACTGGAATTTAGGTTGTCCGTATCCCATGGTTGCAAAATCGGGAATGGGTTCTGGGTTGATTTGCAATACTTCGCGGATTAATGAAATCTTGCATCGGGCTCATACGGAAACAGATATTTTAGTTTCTATGAAAATGCGAATGGGTTATGAAAATCCGACAGAAATTCTGGATGCGTTTGAAATTTTAGACCAATATCCGCTTAAAAATATTGCGATTCACGCCAGAATTGGTAAACAATTGTATAAAGGTCCTGTAGATTTAGATGCTTTTGAAAAATGCCTGACGGGTACGAAACACAAATTATATTACAATGGTGACATAACGAGTGTGGCTGCTTTTAAGAAAATAGAAGAACGATTTCCAAGTATTGACCATTTTATGATTGGTCGAGGCTTGATTACTGATCCTTTCCTACCGAGTATGATTAAGAACGATACTACGGAATATCCTGAGAAACGATGGGCTACTTTTTCCGCGTTTCACGATACGATTTACCAACAATACGACGAATATTTGACGGGACCAACACCTATAAAGATGAAGATGTTGGGTTTTTGGGAGTTCTTTTCGCAATCCACTTCCAATCCGCAAAAAGTCTATAAAGCAATTAAAAAAGCCACAAATCCCTACAAATACAAACAAGCAGTCGCGGAAATTATTAGTGCGGAAATGAAGACGGAACGTTCTTCAAAAAAGTTTGGTATTTAAACATTTAGCATAGGTTTCTGCAATGGAAAAACCGTATTTGACTTCAAAATTTAAACAAATAAATAGAGTTTTGTCTTTTGTTATTTTATTGATTATGTTTGGTTATTGTATCGAATTATTGTCTAAATATGATACTAAAAATCCAACTACTTTATCGTTCTTGATTGTTGGAATAACTTTATTTCTTTTGGCTACTTATCTTCTAGTGCTGTTTTTAAAGGTCTTTAAAATTACATTTTACAGTAACCGAATTGAATTAGTGCAATTTTTTGGTTTAAATAGAAGGTCAATTGTTTTAACACAAATTGATAGCTGGGTAATTCGAAAAAACAAAAGTAAATACGGCGACTATGAAATTCTTTACATTGTTTTATCTGACAAAAGTCACTTAAAATTAAGTAGTTATCTATACACTAACTTCGATTTTATAAAACGTAAACTAAAAAACAACAAGCCGCAAAACAGATTTTTACGAGAACAACTGGACAGAAAAGAACAGACTCAATTTACATTTTTTTTTATTGCAATTGGATGCGTTTTTATTTGGTATGCTGTTGATGCTTATCAAGATAAACAAATTACCAGAACTGATATTTCAATTGTAAAAGGGCACTTGTTGGAAAACATTGAAATTAAAAAGTCCAGACGTTCAAGGACTTTAATTATTAAACTTAAAGAATATCCGGAATATGAGTTTAAAATTGGTTCTCTTTTTCTACGAGAAACTGCGAGTGGTTATTTAAGAGATACTTATAAAAAAGGAGATGAATTAAAATTTGCAATTGAAACAACCGATTATGAAAAGAAAATAGCAAAAACGCAGTCGTTGAGTTCTTGGGACTATATATTTCACTACCATTCTATCGCAATTGTTGAAGTTACGGAAGATGATTTTGACTATTTATCACTTGAAAATTACAATAAAGCGAATAACAGCAATACTCTAGGAATAATGCTTTTTTTTGGTGCATTTGGTGTTTCTTTTACTGCTTTTGGATTTGTAAGATTAAGGAAAAAATTATTAAAGCCTTTAAGTGCAAACAGTCGATTGCGCAAAACAATAAATTAAGAAATTAAGATGGAAAGGTATCCAAGAAGGGGTTTAGACCGCAAATTTAAAAATATTGATTATTTATGTAATTTGTAAATTTGCGGTCTAAAACCGTCTAATATTTAATTTTCATCTATTCAAAAACGTTTACTTCAACTTCTGCAACGTATCAATTACATAATTGTGCATGACTGCTTTGTAGTCCAAATGCGTCACAATTCGTAATTTCCCTGGTCCCATCGAACTGATGTAGATGCTTTTTTGTTTGAGCTTTTCAATCAAGAGTTTTTCGTCAAAACCTTTTTTAAGGGAGAAAATCAAGATGTTGGTTTCAACTGGCTCTACTTTTTCTACCCAGTTTAGTTTTTCCAATACTTCTCCTAATTCCTTTGCACGTCTATGGTCGTCAACTAGTCTGTTGACGTTATTTTTCAGGGCATAAATTCCGGCAGCAGCTAAATAACCCACTTGTCTCATTCCGCCTCCTAATATTTTTCGGATACGCAAAGCACGTTTAATTGTAGCTTTGTCGCTGATTAAAACCGAACCAATTGGTGCTCCTAAACCTTTGGATAAACAAACCGATATGGTATCAAATACTTTTCCGTATTCGTTTGGGTTTTCTTTTTTGTGGACTAAAGCGTTCCAGATTCGGGCACCATCCATGTGGAATTTCAAGTTATTCTCGTCACATACTTTTCGGATGCGTCTGAATTCTTCAAAATCATAGCAAGCTCCTCCTCCTTTGTTAGTAGTGTTTTCTACACAAACTAAACTCGTTAATGGACTGTGGTAAAATTCAGGGTCGTTTATGGCTTCAGCCACTTGTTCGGCAGTTATCATGCCTCGGTCTCCATCAAGCAATTTACAAGAAACTCCAGAATTAAAGGAAGCACCACCTCCTTCGTAGTTGTAAACGTGTGCATATTTGTCGGCTATCAATTGTTCGCCGGGTTGTGTGTGTAGTTTTATTGCGGTTTGATTTGCCATTGTTCCCGACGGAAAAAATAGTGCGGCTTCCATCCCAAATATTTGAGCCACCATTTTTTCTAGGGCAATAACAGTGGGGTCTTGTTTGTAAACATCGTCACCTACTTCAGCTTGAAACATATAGCGAAGCATTTCGGGTGTGGGTTTTGTTACGGTGTCACTAACTAAATTTATTTCCATATATTAAAAAGGATGTCTTATTTTTGTAATCTAAAATTGATGAATTGCTGGATTTATAGCCCCGATAGTAGTGGAAATCCTTTTTGTTCTTTCTTTAAGAACAAAAAGATTGAAACGGATAGCGGGATTAGCTCCAAATTCATCGCAAAAATAAAACTAATTTATGACAAATACCGAACAAATCAAAGGTATTGTGGAGCGTCTTGGTGCGTTAAGGAGGTATCTTTGACGTTGATAAGAAGTTAATAGAAATTACCAACGAGGAAGAAAAAACCTTGGCTCCCGATTTCTGGAACAATGCTAGAGAAGCAGAGGCTTACATCAAGGTTTTGCGGTCTAAAAAGAAGTGGATTGAAGATTACGACAAAGCAGTTTTGCTTGGTGATGAGTTGCAAATTGCCTATGAATTCTATAAGGAAGGGGAACTTTCTGAGGAAGAATTGGACGAACAATATTTTGCGACCAACTCGCATCTGGAAAACTTAGAGTTCAGAAATATGCTCTCGGAAGAAGGCGATAGTATGAGTGCGGTTTTGCAAATAACGGCGGGTGCTGGTGGTACGGAAAGTTGCGATTGGGCAGCGATGTTGATGCGAATGTACATGATGTGGGCCGAAAAAAGCGGTTATAAAATCAAGGAACTTAACTTTCAAGAAGGTGATGTGGCGGGAATTAAAACCGTAACATTAGAAATTGAAGGTGATTTCTCTTTTGGTTATTTGAAAGGTGAAAATGGCGTACATCGCTTAGTGCGGATTTCTCCTTTTGACAGTAACGGAAAACGCCACACGTCTTTCGCCTCAGTTTATGTCTATCCATTGGTAGATGATACAATCGAAATTGACATTAATCCGGCAGACATTGAGATTATTACGTCTCGTTCAAGTGGTGCTGGTGGTCAGAATGTGAATAAAGTAGAGACAAAAGTGCAACTTTTTCACAAGCCTTCTGGGATTCAAATTCAGTGTTCGGAAACGCGTTCTCAACAAGATAACAGGCAACGAGCTATGCAAATGTTACGTTCGCAATTGTTTGAAATTGAGTTGAAAAAACAAATGGCACAACGAGCCGATATTGAAGCCGATAAGATGAAAATTGAATGGGGTTCTCAAATTCGAAACTACGTTTTGCATCCTTATAAATTGATTAAGGACGTTAGAAGCGGTCACGAAACAAGTAATGTTGATGATGTTTTAAACGGTGAACTCGACGAGTTTTTGAAAGCTTATCTGATGATGATGGGGCAAAAAGAAGAAGAGTAAAAATAAAGTATCCTGCAAGTTTTAAATTTGCAGGATTTTTTTTCCATTTTATTAGATGTTTTATTCAGTATACGATTCCTATTAAAGCCATTCTACCAACGAAATCCCTAAACCAATGGTGGTTTGCACATTGTTATAATCTATCAATGTTTCGCCAAAACCATGTGAGATTTGCAGTTGTGCTTTTAAATTTCCTTGTATTGGATACGACCATGAAAAAGTGCCTCCCCCTCGAAGGGTTTGGTCAAATTGCAAATTGTGACTCCCGATAAAGGAAAATACATTTCCGTTTTTAGTATAAATTATGTTGACATCTGCTTTTCCGATGTATTTATTTATGTCCGGGTTTTCGTCTTTTTCCTGTCGCAATCTTAGCCATGGACGAACGTAAAAACTCCAATTGCCACTTTCAAATCCTGCATGAAAAATGATTCGGTTCCAACTTCGTGAAAATGGCAAACTTTTTCCATTAGATTCGTGGTTAAATGCAACACCTACCATTTTTGCATCTATCCCCAAAAAATTAAATTTTACGGGGAAGTTTAAAATTACTTCAGGCTCGTAATTGATTTCTCTGAAAGGCCTAGAAAGTTCTGCATTATAAAGTTGCCAATGCGATTTCTGGGTATAAGCAATCCATAAATCTGCTTTACCCCATAGGATACTTTCTGCCACTTTTGCCTTAAAACTAAATTGCAATTTGGCTTCAATATTATTATAATCTACCCCAGGTTCTGCCACATAATCGGGGCTTCCATTTCCTGAGTACGGTCGTTCATTGGGTTTTGATGACCATCGCGTAGGCAATATATAAACAGGTTTATAAGGAGACAGTAAAAATGTACCTCGACGATGAATAGAGTCCAATTCCCACCGTTCACTCAGATTTCGTTCTGGATATTTTTTTTGGAAAAGAGACTGTTTTTGCGAAAAACAAAAGGCAGGAACTAAAACTAATAATAGATAAAGTCGCATAAACGTATTTTTAAAAGGATTTAAAAAAGATGGCATTATTAATCAAGAACAAAAATAAAAAGATTGCTACCAAGTTATTTTGTTAAATATATTGAGAATGTTATAAAATCTGAACCTTAAATTTTGCCAGGTACCATTTATAGGCTTTATTTGTTAAAAGTTATTTAACCAGCCTTATTTATGAGTACAAAATCGTTTTCATTAGAAGAAATCAACCAAGTTATAAAAGGAATAATTGTAGGAGCGACTAGCCAAAAGATTACAGCGCCACAACAATTGGAAACGGCTACGGAAAACGAAATCTCATTTATAGGGAATAAAAAATACGAACGTTTGTGGCAGGATTCCAATGCTTGTGTAGCCATCGTGAATGAAGATATCGCTATTGCACCAGGCGAGAATCGTGCTTTTATTAAAGTGAAAAATGCCGATTTGGCCCTCGCTCAAGTTTTAGAACTTTTTGCAGGAACTCCTCCGCTATTCCATCAAAATATTCATCCCACCGCTGTAATTGATGCCTCTGCCGTTATTGGCGAAAATGCTGAAATTGGTGCAAATGTCTACATCGGACCAAAAGCGGTGATAGGGAAAAATGCAAGAATTTACCCGAATGTGACTATTTTAGACGAATCCACAATTGGGGACAGAACGGTAATTTGGTCGGGATCTGTGGTTCGTGAACGTTGTCATATTGGAACCGACTGCATCATTCATCCCAATGCTACTATTGGAGCAGATGGATTTGGGTTCCGACCTTGTCCTGAAAGAGGACTGGCGAAAATTCCTCAAATTGGAAATGTAATTATTGGTAATTGGGTCGAAATTGGTGCCAACACTTGCGTAGATAGAGGTAAATTCAGTTCTACCATTATAGGTGATGGTTGTAAGATTGATAATTTAGTGCAGATTGGACACAACTCTGTTTTAGGGAAGTATTGCATCATGGCTGGAAACAGTGGATTAGCCGGTTCAGTAACTTTAGGAAATGGTGTAATCATTGGTGGAAGCGCTTCTATAAAAGACCATACCACTATTGGAGATGGAGCTACTGTTGGTGCAGGTTCAGGAGTTACTGGTGATATTCCTGCTGGAAAAGTAATGCTAGGTTATCCGGCCGTTGAAGCGAGAGATGCATTGAAGCAGTGGGCTATTTTGAAACGATTGGTAAGAGAATCTGGAGAAAAGAAAGCGTAAATTAATATTTATCCACGCGAAAATCGACTTGAATAGTTGGATTAATTCTCTTTAGATGATTAATAAATTCCATTTTTTCCTTCGGTGAAATTAAGATGCTGTCTGAATTATTATACCTAATTTCTAATCTATCAATTGAAGCAGCTGGAGCACTCATGGGATTGTAGATTTCTTTTATGCTTCGTATTGTTGCAATCTCAATGTCTGTATTGTAAAAAAAACTGCATTTTACATTTAAGTTTTTATTAGAAATGGTGTACTCCGTTTTCCAAAAAATATAACCAATCGCTGAAAGTATTATGACATTTAACAACAAAGATTCGTAATCTCCGGATTTAACTATTACAACACCTATAGAACCGAAAGTTACAGCAAGAATTAGGATAAGCTCTATTCCAATTTTAGATTTGTAAATTTTATTCATGCTAAACTGTTTTCAGGTTTACTTTCAAATATAACTAACTTAACCTATAAAATAAAAGTCCGATTTTTCAATCGAACTTTTCATTATTTAAGTTTGACTTTTCTTTTCTAAAAAAGTGTTACAATATAATATATTAAAGCAGCAAGCAATGCCGAAACTGGAATCGTTAAAATCCAAGCCCAAAGTAAGTTAATAGTAACACCCCATCTTACAGCAGAAACTCTTTTTGTAATTCCAACACCAATAATACTACCTGTAATGGTATGTGTGGTAGAAACAGGAATACCAAAATGTTCAGATAAAAATAAAGTTACCGCTCCAGCAGTTTCGGCACTTACACCTTCTAGTGAAGTAACTTTGGTAATTTTAGAACCCATTGTTTTCACAATTTTCCATCCACCACTCATTGTTCCAGCAGCAATTACCGTAAAACTGACAAATGGAACCCAGGCATAATCATCTACAAAGTACTTAAAAGTATCTTCAGCATTTACATAATTAGGGTCAAAATCGATTTTCAGGTGGTAATAAATAACGGCTGCACCAATAATACCCATTACTTTTTGAGCGTCATTTGCACCATGACCTAAACTAAATAAAGCTGAGGAAACGAGTTGT
The DNA here is from genome assembly GCF_050908145.1 of Flavobacterium sp. SM2513. GTDB lineage: Bacteria > Bacteroidota > Bacteroidia > Flavobacteriales > Flavobacteriaceae > Flavobacterium. The sequence goes on from NZ_CP194228.1 coordinate 3,008,017, forward strand.
AATCTTTTGAACCACCTATCGGCTTTACTGGGATTAGCCTTTCGGCAAATATTCATAATCAGAATCGTTATAAAATAGGCCATAATCATACCTATTAAAGGTGCCAAGAAGATAAAAGCAATAATTGGAATTACTTTTACATAATTCACTACATCTACACCATTTACCGCCAAAGCTCCGGCATGAGCCAATGCAGCTCCCATAAATCCACCTAATAGTGTATGTGAAGATGAAGATGGAATCCCGAGTTTCCAAGTGGCCAAATTCCAAATAATCGCTGCAATTAGTCCGGCGAGAATGACTTCTAAAGTAATGAAGTTCTCGTTGACCGATTTGGCAATGGTGTTACCAATTTTAAATTCGCCAATCCAGTATTTGGATATAAAGTAGGCAACAAAGTTGAAGAAAGCAGCCCAAACAACAGCTTGGAAAGGGGTTAAAACTTTAGTTGCTACAATCGTTGCAATCGAATTTGCCGCATCATGAAAACCGTTGATGTAATCAAAAATTAAGGCAAGAATAATAATAATTATTAGTAAAGTCATATAAGTCTTTTGAGATTGAAATTCCGAAAATAATTAGGAATGTTTTACAGCTATCGACTCTAGGACATTCGCGGCACTTTTACATTTATCAGCCGCCGTTTCTAACGCAGAAAGGACTTCCTTATATTTAATGATGTTTTTAGCATCGGTTTCATTCTCAAAAATATCGGCGATTGCCTTATCATAAACCGTATCTGATTTGTTTTCTAATTTGTTAATTTTTGCACAAGCATCGGTAATGTTTTTGATTTTCTTCAAGTTACGCAATTCTCTAACGGCAATATCAATCTGAAGACACGCTTCCAAATTTATTTCTGTCAGTTTTCTAATAGACTTTGTTATTTTATCCACTTGGTACAGTTTCATTCTGTTTGAAGCACCGTGAATATTTCCCGCAATATTATCAATTGCCGTACTTAAAGAATAAATATCTTCACGGTCAAATGGCGTTATAAAGTTACTGCTCAATTCCAAGTTTATTTGACGAGCAATATCCTCACCAATTTGTTCTAATTCTTCAATTTTTTGAAACAACTCGTTTCGCTGCGAAGGAGGTAAATTAACAACATCATGCAAGGTCGTTGCCATCAATATTAGGTTGCTAGTCGCTTGTTCAAACATGGGGAAAAACTTTTTATCTTTCGGGACAAAAAACTGAAATATGCTATTTATGTTCATAGTTGTTATTTTAAAGCACAAAAGTAAATCACCAATGTTAAGTTAACATTATCTAAATGTAAATAGGAATACACAAATAAATTATTTAAAAACCTATTGAACGAATATTTTTCGCATTTTCAAACGTTTTCGTACTTTAGCCAACGAAAAATTAGATATTTCATTTTAAAAATATAAAAGATACACAACGCGACTATGGATTTGAATTTCAATAAAAATGAAGACCACAATAAGTTATTAGTTTCCGACTTAAAACACCGATTCTCGAAAGTTAAATTAGGCGGTGGCGAAAAGCGCATTGCCAAATTGCATGCGGAAGGAAAAATGACAGCTCGTGAGCGAATTGATTATTTATTAGATGAAAAGGCAGAAAGTATCGAAATTGGTGCCTTCGTTGGGGAAGGAATGTATGCAGAACATGGTGGATGTCCTTCGGGAGGTGTCGTTATAAAAATTGGATACGTCAGCGGAAAGCAATGCATTGTTGTGGCCAATGATGCGACTGTTAAAGCTGGAGCTTGGTTTCCCATTACAGGCAAGAAAAATCTACGTGCTCAAGAAATTGCAATGGAAAACCGTCTACCTATTATATATCTAGTGGATAGTGCTGGCGTTTATTTGCCTTTGCAAGATGAAATTTTCCCTGACAAAGAACATTTTGGGCGTATTTTTCGCAACAACGCAATCATGAGTAGCATGGGAATTACACAAATTTCGGCTGTTATGGGTAGTTGTGTGGCTGGTGGAGCCTATTTACCCATTATGTCAGACGAAGCTTTAATTGTCGATAAAACCGGAAGTATTTTCCTTGCTGGAAGTTATTTAGTAAAAGCGGCCATTGGTGAAGTTATTGACAACGAAACGCTGGGTGGCGCTACAACACATTGTGAAATTTCAGGTGTTACCGATTATAAAGCCAAAGACGATAAAGATGCTTTGGATAAAATAAAAAATATTGTTGACAAGATTGGCGATTTCGATAAAGCAGGATTCAGTCGCGTCAAATCAGTGAAACCGGCATTGGACGAAAAAGATATTTACGGCATTTTACCAAAAGCACGAAACGAACAATACGATATGATGGAAATTATCAATCGTTTAGTTGATAACTCTGAATTCGAAGCTTATAAAGACGGTTATGGTCAGAGTTTGATTACGGGCTATGCACGAATCGATGGTTGGGCTGTAGGAATTGTTGCCAATCAACGAAAAGTGGTGAAGTCTAAAAAAGGTGAAATGCAATTTGGCGGCGTTATTTATTCCGATTCAGCTGATAAAGCCACGCGATTTATTGCGAATTGCAACCAAAAGAAAATTCCATTAGTTTTTGTTCAAGATGTTACCGGTTTTATGGTAGGTTCTAAATCTGAACAAGGTGGAATTATTAAAGACGGTGCCAAAATGGTTAACGCTGTTTCTAATTCTGTGGTTCCCAAATTCACTGTAATCGTAGGGAATTCTTACGGTGCTGGAAATTATGCCATGTGCGGAAAAGCATATGACCCAAGATTAATCTTCGCTTGGCCAAGTGCAGAATTAGCCGTTATGGGTGGAACGCAAGCTGCAAAAGTATTGGCACAAATTGAAGCTTCTTCTTTAAAATCAAAAGGAGAAGTAGTTGATGAAGGTAAAGAAAAAGAACTTTTTGATAAAATAAAAGCACGATACGACGAACAAGTTTCTCCATATTATGCGGCATCAAGACTGTGGACGGATGCAATTATTGACCCTTTAGAAACCAGAACTTGGATTTCTATGGGAATCGAAGCAGCGAATCATTCACCAATTGAAAAGAAATTTAATTTGGGTGTGATTCAGGTTTAATACTTCACTCCTATTTATATACAAAAATGGTTCTCATATAATTGAGAACCATTTTTTTTGAAAAAATTCAAATAAACTTTAATGTAAATTTTGAGTAAGTCTTTCATCAATCGGCATTTTAATGAACTCAACAATCTCTACTTTTCCAAAATCTTTGTATAACGGATTCAGAATAATATTTGTTTCAAGTCCAACGATACTGGATGGGACACGTAATGCAAAGAAATTTCGGTCTTTTGCAAGGGTGGAAAATACTTCAGTAGTTTTAGCATTATACGGATACTGATTCCATTTTTCCGGGAGGTCAACGAGCTCTTCTATGATAAACTCGTCGGGAAAATAAATTTTGGCTAACAAAATTTCTTTAGGTAAATACGCGATGTTTGCTGAATGAACATAGTATTCCAATAGAACCAAGGACACATTTTCAGAACAATAAACGGCACGCGTCCCCACTTCATTCCACCTTCCTCCTACTTTTTCAGCGCCAATTCCGGAAAGCGTTGCCTCCTTGTATTTTAAATTAGCAATTCTATAAACAATCATTAGCTATAGACGTTGTATTGGATTCGCACTATTTCATTTTCTACAATTTCAAATCCAATACTACTATCCAGCAATTCAAAAGGAATTTTATTGCCCAAAGATTTTGAAGGAGTCATTAACCAATTTTTAAAATCACTTTTAGTATCAAAAACATCGTAACCTAAACCAAATAATCGAGCCAATTCATAAATTCGTTCAGAGGTTTCTTTATTGTAAACGGTGTTTTTTTGCATGCTACTTATAGAAGCAGGCAAAATATTTTCGAATTCTTTTTCTGTAGAGCTCGTAAACTGCAACAGTTGTTTCCAATCTGTCTTTTTTACACCTTCGCGAATTTTTTCAATTAAATCTAACTTAAAATGTGGTGCATTTGTGGTGTTTGAAATTACCCACGCAGGTGAAAATTCTGAAACGTAGCTTAAAAATTCATCTTTATCAGATGAATAATCTATGGGTTTATTAACATACAATTTTTCCCTTGTGTTATCTTTTGTCTTCATAATTGTATTATTACATTAATATGATTGTAAATTTACAACTTTTAATCGGTTTTGAAATTTTTTGCAACATTTTTTAATTTTTATTTTACAAGTTTCATTTGATTCTCTCTTTTTAAAATCTCCTATTTAAATATTATTTATTACTTTCGATAATCCTAAAACTAACTACTGCTCTAAATGAAAAATCGCTTTTTTATTTTATGGACAATCCTATTACTCATTAGTTGCTCTTCTATAAAAAAGCATAATGCACAGGTCAGTCGTCCTGTTTCTGTTGAAAAATTAAAAAAAGACGTTGATTTTGCATACCGAAAATTGCAAAAAATGCAACCTGCTTTATATTGGTACATTCCAAAAGAGCAACTTGATTATAAATTTGACAGTCTTAAAACGACAATAACAAAGCCTTTAACGAGTTATGAATTTTATACTAAAATAACACCGGTGCTGAATGAAGTGCGACAAGGACATTTAGGTATTTACCCAAATACTATAATTTGGTCAAAAGAGGAAACAAGAAAATTGGTTAAAAAAGGTATGGGACCCTTTTCTCAATTTGAATTCATGATGTTTAACAATAAACTATATGTTCAAAAAAATAATTCTATCGATTCTACAATTGCTGTTGGAAGTGAAATTGTAAGTATTGATTCTGTTTCTACAGAGAAACTTCTGATTCAATACCGAAAATTGATGACTTCGGACGGATACAATACCACTTTCTACAAACATCAATTACCTAAAAAGTTTTCCAATTTTTATGTGGCTCAAAATGGACTCAAAGATAGCTTGCTGTATGCTTTTAAATTTGATGATACTATCAAAAACATCTGGATTAAACGTAAGAAATTAGAAAAGGAACTTTCCATTATAAAAGATTCAGTAGCTAAAAAATTAACTAAGGCTGAGAAAAAGAATCTAGTATTAGCGAATAATAAGAACAGAAAATACAATAGTATTCATGGCTACGATGCTTCTTCAAAAACTTTTCAACGCACTTTAAGTTTTACTGGAAAAGATAGTTCTGTTGCGGTTTTAAAAATAAAATCATTCTCGATTGGTAATTACGAACCATTTTATAAAGAGTCTTTCAAACGAATTATAAACAATAAATCAAAATATTTAGTTTTAGATTTACGCGATAATCCAGGAGGAAGATTGAGCGAAATAAATTACCTCTACTCATTCGTTGCAGATTCTATAATTCCATTTGTAGACAAAAGTCAAGTCGCCTCAAAGACAAGTTTTCTTAAGAGGGATTACTTCACTGGTAGTTGGACAACTAAGGCTCTTAAATCACTTGCATATCCCTTCTATGTAGGTTATATTTATCTTAAAGTTAAAAAAGAAGATGATAACTTTTATTTTTACACCAGTGAGAACAGGACAAAAGCCCTTCAAGAAAATCGCTTCAAAGGAAAAATGTATGTGTTGATTGATGGGGGTAGTTTTTCAGCCTCTTCGATACTTTCATCGAATTTAAAAGGATCTAATCGAGCAGTTTTCGTTGGCGAAGAAACCGGTGGTGCTTATAATGGAACGGTTGCGGGTCAAATGCCAATTATAGAACTTCCAAATTCTAAAGTAAAAATTCGTGTTGGATTAATGCGAATCGCACCCCATTACAAAACCGATGAAGAAGGACATGGAATCCGACCTGATATAGAAATTATTCCCACTTTAGAAGATAAAATCAAAGGAAATGATCCCGAAATGAACTGGATTTTAGATAATATTAAAAATAATTATCAAGATGCAAAGTAATTGGTGTATAGTTTTACTTTTTTGTCTAGCATTCACCCATATAAATGCTCAAAATTTCACACGAAAAGACTCGCTTCAAGGCGGTTTTTCATTTGAAAGAACTTGTTTTGATGTTCAAAAATACGACTTAAACCTTACCGTAAATCCGGAGAAAAAATTTATTTCCGGCTCAAATAAAATTTCGTTTAAAATGCTTCAAGAATCAAGTAAAATTCAATTGGATTTATTTGAAAACATGCATGTTGATAGTGTCATTTTTAACGAAAGAAAACTTGATTTTCAGAGAGAATTTGGCGCCGTCTTTATTGCATTTCCATCTGTATTAAAAGTTACAAATCAAGTTTTAAAACTGCAGTTTTACTATTCAGGCAATCCCATTATCGCTAAAAACGCTCCTTGGGACGGCGGCTTTGTATTTTCAAAAGACAGTAATAATCAGCCATGGATTTGCGTGGCAGTTCAAGGAACAGGGGCTAGTTTATGGTATCCCGTAAAAGATTCGCAAAGCGACGAACCAGATTTAGGTGCTTCGATAAAAGTAGCTGTTCCAAATGGTTTAATGAACGTTTCCAATGGTCGATTTAAAGGAAGTTTCGACTTGAATAACGGCTATACTCGCTGGGATTGGGAGGTAAAAAACCCTATTAATACCTACAACATTACTTTAAACATTGGCGACTATGTTCACCTACATGAAACCCACAATGATTTAGATTTAGATTACTACATTTTACGAGGAAATGAAGAAAAAGCGAAATCTCATTTTACCGAGGTAAAACCTATGCTAGTTTGCTTTGAAAGTAAATTTGGAACTTATCCGTTTATAGAAGATGGCTACAAATTGATAGAAAGCAATTATTTAGGTATGGAACATCAAAGTGCTGTAGCTTATGGAAATAAATTTAGAAAAGGTTACCTAGGAAATGATAATTCAGGAACTGGAATTGGACTATTATTCGACTTTATTATCATTCACGAATCAGCCCACGAATGGTTTGGAAACAGCATTACTTCTCGCGATATTGCCGATATGTGGATACACGAAGCGTTCACCACTTATGCAGAATCTGTGTATGTGGAATGTCAATTTGGTAAAGCAAAAGCAATTGAATACATTAATGGACAAAAAAAGTTAATCCAAAACTCCAGTCCAGTTCTAGGAAAATACGGCGTGAATAACGAAGGTTCAACGGACATGTATTACAAAGGAACTTTGATTTTAAATACACTTCGAAATGCGGTTAATGACGATGAAAAATGGTGGCTAATTTTGAAAAAATTTGCAGTATCGAACCGACATAAAATAATTGAAACAAGAGACGTCGTATCCTTTTTTTCTAATGAAACCGGTTTGAACTTAGCACCCTTTTTCAAGCAATATTTAGAAAAAACAACCCTACCCACTTTGGAACTTAATCAAAGTGGCAAAAATATTAAATATCGATTTACAGATACCGTCAGCAATTTTCAATTACCTATTTTTCTATTGGTCAATGGAATGAAAGTTTCAATTATACCCACAAACAAATGGAAAACTTTGAAAATTAAGCCAAAAGCTGTAGTAAACTTTAATGAAGATTTATTTTACATAAATTTAAAAAGTAACTAGTTAAGTTGAAAATTTGTATAAAACATAACTTTTGTTTTACATAGGCTAACTTCATTTTTTGTACATTTAAATAAAAAAAATGACAACTAGAGACGAATTTATAAACCAGCTTCGAGGCACGGCCTTTGGAAAATTAACAGTCGACACATCTGATGAAGAATTCTTTCAAAATGAAACACTTCGGCCGATTATGAAATTACAAAATGATTTATTAGTAGCTGTTTTTCAAAGATATACTGTTTTGAGTAAAGTGAAATTTACTGAATTTTCGAATGAAAAAAAACTAGACTTTATCGAAAATACCATTAAAAAAGACACGAAGTTTAGAAACACACTCAAGGGAATTGTAATCGGATTTTTTACATTAGAAGAGTACAATCGGTACCGAGTTAATTCCTCGGCACTTGGAAAGCGAATAACAAACTTACTTATCGAACGACTTCAATCACAAGTGCAGTTACTAGAAATTCCCTAGTTAAAACTAGTAATTTACCTTTTAAATTAAGATAGGAAAAGTTTTCTAAACCTCAAAATAATCAATAAATTAGCGGTCTAAAATAAACCACAAACACGACATGAAAAATACAGCTTTAAGTCACATACATGAAAGTTTAGGAGCGAAAATACTTCCATTTGCAGGATACAATATGCCTATTTTATACGAAGGAGTAAATGCGGAACACGAAACAGTTCGAAAAGCTGTTGGCGTTTTTGACGTTTCGCACATGGGAGAATTTTTTATCTCTGGTCCAAATGCTTTGGCTTTAATTCAAAAAGTGACAACAAATGACGCTTCAGCACTAACAGTTGGTCGTGCTCAATATTCTTGTTTGCCTAATGACAATGGTGGAATTGTAGATGATTTGATTATTTACAAAATGAAAGAAGAGGAATATTTACTAGTTGTAAATGCTTCGAATATTGAAAAAGATTGGGACTGGATTTTTTCTCATAACGACGTAAATGCTGAAATGAAAAACCTTTCAGACGAATATAGTTTACTTGCTATTCAAGGTCCAAAAGCCATCGAAGCAATGCAATCACTGACTTCCGTAGATTTATCCGCAATTAAATACTATCATTTTGAAGTTGGAACTTTTGCAGGAGTTGAAGATGTTATTATTTCTGCTACAGGTTATACAGGTTCAGGTGGATTTGAGATTTATTGCAAAAACGATGATGTAGAACGTATTTGGATGAAAGTTTTTGAAGCTGGAGCGTTTTACGGTATTAAACCAATTGGACTTGCTGCAAGAGATACTTTGCGATTGGAAATGGGATTCTGTTTGTACGGAAATGACATTAATGATACTACTTCTCCTCTTGAAGCGGGATTGGGATGGATTACAAAATTCACAAAGGAATTTGTAAATTCTGAAAAATTGAAAGTTGAAAAAGAATTAGGAACTGCTCGAAAATTAGTTGGTTTTGAATTAATCGACCGTGGAGTTCCCCGTCAAGATTATGAAATTGTTGATAAAGATGGAAATACAATTGGAATTGTAACTTCGGGAACCATGGCGCCATCTTTGAATAAAGGAATTGGTTTAGGGTATGTTACTTCAGCTTTTACAACGCCTGACAGTGAAATTTACATCCGAATTAGAAAAAACGATGTTCTTGCTAAAGTAGTAAAATTACCTTTTTATAAAAAAGAGTAAGAATTTTTAAACAACTTTTCATACGATACGTTTTTTGTTGTATTTTGGTGCGAGAAACGTGAACAAATATGAAAAATCTAGCATTTGCCTTTTTAGTATTGCCTAGTTTGCTTTTCGCCCAAAAGAGTGAGAATGTGTGCCAAACTATTTCTAAAGTAAGTGCTGTTATAGAAAAAAATCATTTTCAACCAAAACCGATAGACGATAGTTTATCGGTTTTTGTGTTTGAAAATTTGATGGACGAATTAGACAGTGGTAGAAATATTTTTTCCAAAACAGATTTTGAAAACCTTTCTAAACACCGTTTGCTATTAGACAACTATATTTCTGAAAAACAATGCGGTTTTATTGATGAGTTTATTTTCACTTATAGAAATGCTTTACAACGAAAACGAACCGTGCTGACTAAACTTCAACTAGCTACTTTTGATTACAACACAAAGGACAGCGTGCGTTTTACTAGACAAAAAATTGCTTTTGATGTTGAAAGCAATGCTTTTGAAAAGGTTTGGACCAAACTAATTCGGTATGATATTCTTGAAGATATTTCTAAATTAAGTACCAATTCCGATTCATTATATAAAAATTTTAATACACTTGAAAAAATTGCGAAAAAGAAAATTTTAGATTCTAATTTATGCAAGGTGAATGCGCTTTTAGAAAACGATTTTCAAGTAAAAGAAAAAGTGAAAACCGATTTTCTCAATGCATTTTGTACTTATTTCGACCCACATTCCAATTATTTTTCAGCCGAGTCGAAATCGAACTTTATGTCAGGACTTTCAGTAAGTAATTTATCTCTTGGAATTGAAGTAAGTTTAAACGAAAATGAAGAAATCGTTATTCAAGAAATTGTCCCTGGAGGTCCAGCTTCTAAGAATCCGAAGATAGAAATTGATGATATTATCACGAAAGTGAGTACTAACAACGGCACTGAATACGAGGTTTCGTGTTCTTCGTTAGAAACAATTGGGGATTTGATTTTTTCAGACACGAATACAGAAATTGGTTTAACGCTTCGCAAAATCAATGGTACCACTCTTACTGTTTTACTGAAAAAGAAAGTAATGAAATCAACCAATAATGCTGTTTATAGCTTTGTAGTTGAAAAAGATATAAAGGTGGGCTACATTAAAATTCCTAATTTCTATTCTGATTTTGAACACAATACAGTAAAAGGTTGTGCGGATGATGTTGCCAAAGAAATTATCAAATTAAAAAAAGATAATATTGAAGGACTCGTAATTGATTTGCAAAATAATGGTGGCGGTTCGATGGCTGAAGCAATCAAATTAGCGGGAATGTTTATTAATATAGGTCCCGTTTCGGTTTTAGTAAACCAATTTCACAACCAGAATATACTAAAAGATTTTAACCGTGGTGTCGTTTATGATGGACCTATGATTATTCTCATGAATGGAAATTCTGCTTCAGCAAGCGAGTTTTTTGCAGCGGCACTGCAAGATTACAACCGCGCATTGATTGTTGGCTCTACTTCCTTAGGAAAAGCTTCCATGCAAGCCATTCTTCCTTTAGAAGAAAACAATACGAAAGACTTTTTGAAATTAACCATTGAAAAATTTTACAGAATTTCAGGTGATAGTCATCAAATCAAAGGGATAATTCCAGATGTTTTCATGCCCATTTTATTTGACAGTCTGATAAAAAGGGAAAATAGTTTTGCTTCCGCACTTCCTTATGATGTAATTAAAACAAATACCCGATTTACAGCTTTATCAAAAATTTTTGACGAACAGGTTTTGACTTCAAGTAAAAATAGAATTGAAAATAACACGCGCTTTAAATCAATTAAAAATATCAATCAAGAAATAAATGCGGTTTATAACAGCCAAAGAAAACCAATTCGTTTGCGCTTTCCAGAAGTTTTTGAAGCAACTCATGAAACGGATAAGTTGTGGGAAAACGTTAAAATTTTAACGACGGAAGAAACGGAATGTACCATTAAAAACAACAGCTATGATCTTCAAAAACTCGCTTACGACGAATTCAAAAAAGAAATTAATGCTTTTAAAATCAAAGATGTAAAATCCAATCCTTATATTGAGGAAGCCGTAAATATTATTAATGACTATAAAAAAACAAAACTCTAAATTGAAATTATGAAATTAACCATTTCTACTTTATTAGTATTATTTACATTAAATTCTGGTTTTGCTCAAGAATTTAAAACGCCTCTAGACTATTTGGAATTTATGTCTAAAGAATCTGATCTTATTTCACAAAGCACTTGGAAATATACTTTAGCAGTCGCACATAGTAAAAGTGCCAGAAAAATTGACAACACTCGAAAAAATTTGGTTAAAAGCATCCAAAATTCTAAAAAGAAAATAGAAAATTTGAAAGACGGTTACAAAGGCGACGTAGAATACCGCGACCAAATGATTGCTTATCTGGACATTTCGGAAAATCACATCAATCAAGAATATGACAAAATTATTGATATGCAAGAAGTGGCAGAACAATCTTATGATTTTATGGAAGCGTATATTTTGGCTCGGGAACTGGTTAATGAAAAAATAAATGCAGAAATGGATCAGCTGAATGCGAATCAAAAAATATTTGCTAATAAGTACGGCGTTCAAATTTCTGAAAGCAAATCAGCACTTTCTGAAAAAATGAAAATTTCCAATGAAGTTTTTGACAATCAAACAGAATTGTATTTGATTTTTTTCAAAGCAAATATCACAGATTATAATTTGATGAAAGCAACTCAAGAGAAAGATTTAAGTGCTATTCAGCAAAACGCAACGGCTTTACAGCAATTTGCCGAAGAAGGATTGACTAAATTAAAAATGTTTAAAACGTATAAAAACGACCCTTTATTAGTAAATGCGACTAAAAAAGCAATGGAATTTTATCAAAAAGAAGCGGTTGAATTAGCTCCTAAAATCATCTCTTTTTTGATGTTGAATGAAAAAATGCAAGAAAGTAGCACTGCAATGAACAATAAATCACCAAAAAACAGAACGAAAGAAGAAGTTGATGCTTTCAATAAATTGGTAAACGAGGTAAATAAAGAAATTGGTACTTATAATAAATTGAACGCAAAATTTAATGCTGATAAAAGTTTAGCGGTAGCTTACTGGAATAATTCTAGTGATAGTTTTGTTTCAAAGCATGTTCCAAAGGATTAATATTTTTTGTAAAAAAGACTTGATTTCAATAATGGATGTTTTATTTTTGCAGTATTAAAATTATTTTAAGAAATGGGAAGAGCTTTTGAATTTAGAAAAGGTAGAAAAATGAAACGTTGGTCAGCAATGGCTAAAGCATTTACTAGAATTGGAAAAGACATCGTTATGGCGGTAAAAGAAGGAGGTCCAAATCCTGAAGCCAATTCCCGTCTTCGTGCCGTAATTCAAAATGCAAAATCGGCGAATATGCCGAAAGAAAACGTAGAACGTGCGATTAAAAAAGCTACTGATAAAGATACAGCGAATTATAAGGAAGTATTATTTGAAGGATATGCACCACACGGAATTGCACTTTTGATTGAAACAGCAACTGATAATAATAACCGTACTGTGGCCAATATTAGAAGTTATTTCAATAAATGCAACGGAACAATGGGAACTCAAGGATCAGTTGAATTTATGTTTGACCACACTTGTAACTTCCGAATTCCAGCAGATGGAATTGATGTTGAAGAAATGGAATTAGAATTTATTGATTTTGGTGCCGAAGAAATTTTTGCAGATGAAGAAGATGGAATTTTAATTTATGCTCCATTTGAAAGTTTTGGTGCAATTCAAAAGGAATTAGAAATTAGAAATATCGAAATTTTATCTTCTGGATTTGAGCGTATTCCACAGATTACAAAAGAATTATCGGAAGCTGAAGTTGCTGATGTTGAAAAACTATTAGAGAAAATTGAAGAGGATGAAGATGTTCAAAATGTGTATCATACCATGCAAGAATAGCTTTCAAATCGAAATAGTATATTTGAAGACTCCCATTTTTTGGGAGTTTTCTATTTTAAGAAGGTTTGTAATGCTTTCTAAAGTTTACAAAAATATTAAGAATTAACACAATCATTAAATATTAAATTGCGTTACTTTAGTACTTAAATAAAAAGCGAAATGATTCAGATAAAAATACTTTGGGTAGACGACGAAATTGATTTACTCAAACCACATATATTGTTTTTAGAAAAGAAAAATTACCACGTAACGACCTGCAATAACGGTCGTGATGCTGTGGATATATTTGAAGAAGGAGATTTTGACATTGTTTTTTTGGATGAAAATATGCCTGGAATGAGTGGATTGGAAACACTTCAGGAAATTAAAGAAAAAAAATCTTCTACTCCTGTAATCATGATTACAAAAAGTGAGGAAGAATACATTATGGAAGAAGCAATTGGTTCTAAAATTGCCGATTACCTGATAAAACCTGTAAATCCAAATCAAATTTTATTGAGTTTGAAGAAGAATTTGGATCATTCGCGTTTGATTTCTTCAAAAACCACTTTGGATTATCAAAAGGAATTTCGCAAAATTGCAATGGATTTATCGATGGTAAACTCTTACGAAGATTGGACGGAATTGTATAAAAAACTGATTTATTGGGAAATCGAATTGGAAAATATCGATGACCCAGGTATGATTGCTATTTTAGAGTCTCAAAAAGTGGAAGCCAATTCGCAATTTGGAAAATTCATTGAACGAAATTACGAAGATTGGTTTAGCCCAAAAGCGGATAAACCTGTTCAGTCACACACTTTATTCCGTGAATTAGTAGTTCCGGAATTGGTAAAAAAAGACAAACCGGTTTTGTTCGTAGTTATTGATAATTTACGTTATGATCAATGGAAAGTTTTTGAAAGTGTAGTCAATAATCACTATAAACTTGAGAAAGAAGTTCCTTATTATGCCATTTTACCAACGGCAACACAATATGCGAGAAATGCTATATTTTCAGGTCTTTTACCAATTGAAATGGAGAAAAAATTCCCTCAATATTGGAGAAATGATGTTGATGAAGGCGGAAAAAATTTATTTGAAGCTGAATTTCTTACGGAACACTTGAAACGTTTAGGCTTGAACATTAAGCAAGATTATTTTAAAATTACCAACTTAACAAGTGGGAAAAAATTAGCCGAAAACTTCAAAGGATTAAAAGGCAATGATTTAGTAACTATTGTTTACAACTTTGTAGATATGTTGTCGCATGCTAAAACCGAGATGGATGTTGTAAAAGAATTGGCTTCAGATGATAAAGCGTATCGTTCTTTGACTTTAAGTTGGTTTAAAAATTCTCCTTTGCTGGAAATCATTCAGCAAGCACAAAAGTTGAATTTCAAACTGATTATTACCACAGATCATGGAACTATTAATGTGAAAAATCCTTCAAAAGTGATTGGTGATAAAAACACAAGTCTTAATTTGCGTTACAAAACCGGTCGAAGCTTGACCTTTGAAGACAAAGATGTATATGCTGTAAAAGAACCTAAATCAATAGGATTACCAACAATCAACATGAGTAGTTCGTTTATTTTTGCAAAAAATGATAACTTTTTAGCGTACGTAAACAACTACAACCATTATGCGAGTTATTATCGAAACACATATCAACATGGCGGAATTTCATTAGAAGAAATGATTGTTCCCTTTTTAGTTTTTCAGCCTAGATAATAATTATATAGCATTTATTTTAATGGAGTTAGCGTTTTCAATTAAAGAGATTAATGAAGTAGCAAAAAAAGTTTTAGCTGCTAATCCCAACAAAGTTATTTTATTTAATGGCGAAATGGGTGTTGGAAAAACGACGTTTATTAAAGCACTTTGTGCAGCTGTAGGCGTTAATGAAGCTACTAGTAGTCCCACATTTTCATTGGTGAATGAATACCATACCGAGAATGGAGACCAAGTTTATCATTTTGATGTTTATCGACTTAAAAGTGAAAGTGAAGCCTATGATATGGGAATGGATGAATACTTATATTCTGGAGCATGGAATTTTATTGAATGGGCTGAGAAAATTCCTTCATTAATTCCCGACGAATATAGCGTTATTGATTTGAAAACAATGCCAGACGGCAATCGTCATCTGGTTTTGACAAATTTTTAGTGCTATCGCTTATAATTGTAACTATAAAAGATTACGCGACTTCTTTTTTTTGTAAATTAGTGGCTTTATAATTTGAATTGTATGTCATTATCTCCTTTTACCAAGCAACAACTCATTCCGCAGGAAGAAAAACTAGAAGTGCAACGTCATAAGAGCGAGCTATTTATAGGAATCCCAAAAGAAACCTCTTTTCAAGAACGCCGAATTTGTCTTACACCTGATGCCGTTAATTCGTTGATTTATCATGGACATCGCGTTATGATTGAATCGGGAGCTGGAGAAAGTTCGAGTTATTCCGACAAAGAATACAGTGAAGCAGGTGCGGAAGTAACAAAAGACACCAAGAAAGTGTACGGTTGTCCTATTTTATTAAAAGTAGAACCTCCTACTCTATCTGAAATTGAGATGATGAACCCGCAAACCATTTTAATTTCAGCCATCCAATTAAAAACCCGCAAAGCTGACTATTTTCAAGCTTTAAATAAGAAAAAAATTACTGCACTAGCATTCGAATTCATCAAAGACGACGATGGAACGTACCCTGCTGTAAAGTCTTTGAGCGAAATTGCTGGAACCGCTTCAATCCTAATTGCCTCTGAATTGATGATTAACAGTCAATGTGGAAAGGGCTTGCTCTTTGGTAATATAACCGGTGTACCTCCTACAGAAGTGGTCATTATTGGAGCGGGAACTGTTGGTGAATTCGCAGCTAAAACAGCTATTGGTCTTGGAGCAAGTGTAAAGGTTTTTGACAACTCCATCGTAAAATTGCGTCGTTTACAAAACCAGCTGAATCAACGAATTTTTACTTCTACTATCCAACCAAAATCACTACTAAAAGCTTTGAGACGTTGTGATGTCGCTATTGGAGCGATGCGTGGCAAGGAACGTTGTCCTATTATTGTAAATGAAACAATGGTAGAAAACATGAAAAAAGGAGCTGTTATTGTTGACGTTAGTATTGATACCGGAGGTTGTTTTGAAACTTCCGAAGTAACTTCACATCAAAATCCAACTTTTGTAAAACACGACGTAATTCATTATTGTGTACCCAATATTCCGTCGCGGTATTCTAAAACTGCATCGCTTTCTATAAGTAACATTCTTACTCCTTATTTACTTCAAATTGCTGAAGACGGTGGTATTGAAAGTGCCATTCGTTGCAACTATGGACTTAAAAATGGTGTCTATTTTTACCACGGAATTTTGACCAACAAAGCCATTGGGGAATGGTTTGGATTATCCAATAGTGACATCAATTTAATTGTTTTTTAAAGTTTCTTTAGCGTAACTTTGCAAAAAAAATAATTCATGAAATTTTACCAACGTTTTGCCTATTATGCTTTCGGACTTATGATAGGGATGGTCTTTTTATTTATGTTTTTAAGTGGAAAAGACATGAGTTGCAGTTACTTTCCAAATGCACGTGTGTTGAAAGATATTCGCAATAAACCTTTTCATTATTCTGATGAATCAAAAGAAAAACTGACTCAAAAATGGGTAGACACTAGTGATATCCGAAGAACTTTAACGTACGGCGATGTTATTTTCAACAAAAGTAATATTCCTACGGGAAGTGGAAAATTATATGTGATTGAGGGCAAAAATTCTAAAGATGAAGCCATTACTCTTGAAGTTATCAACTATTCAGATAAAGTGCTTTTGAAAGATATTATAAAAGAGTAATTTATTTATAAAAACCTGTTGCAAATATCAAATGGTATTGTATATTTGCACTCCAAATAAGGGCGATTAGCTCAGCTGGTTCAGAGCACCTCGTTTACACCGAGGGGGTCGGGGGTTCGAACCCCTCATCGCCCACCAAAAACTTCAACAGAAATGTTGGAGTTTTTTTTTGATATAAAAAATTGTGTTGGAGCTTTTCTCGATAGGAATATAATGAAAAGGATAACCTTTTAAATTTATATTCAACAATTGCATTTCTAATTTATTGACGGAGTTTAGTCGGATTTTTTTGCGAAAAACTATCAATAAGTTGTACCAAGTATTGATTGGACTTATAACGTTCTATGTGGTTTTTAGCTTCTGATAAATCTAAAATTGTTATATCTTTTGGAATATATCCAATTCCGTATAAATGTCCGTTTTCTACATAAATACAACTTATTTCTTCCTGTGTTCTTCCCTTATCTATTATGGCATATGTTGGCCTGCTTTTTATATAAAATTCTATAGCGTTTTCTAACTGTTCGTTATGACTGTCCTTTTCAGGTAAATCAAATATAGTAGGTTGATATTGTGTTTCTTCAGTTCCTCCTGTTCCATATTTACAAAAGCGGTAATCGATTTCAAATTGTTCCGCAAGTTCACGCAGTACATTTGTTGCTTGGTAAATAGAGCCAAAAGTTTCGATGCATTTTTGATTCTTTACTATTTTACCCACTGCCAAATATTTATATCCATTTCTTGCTTCATATTCAAAGAGTCCAAATTTAGCTTCAAACTTTTTTAAGGCTCGGTTATATTCGGGCCATAAATGTTTAATTTCGCTACATTCAAGGATGAGAGCTATCAATTCTGTAGCACAAATTTCAAAGCTAATTGCATAAATGTCTCGTAAGAAATTTTGTCTTTGTGGCGTTATTTTATGTCCACTAAAATGAGATGCAACCCGCTTTTTTAAATTAATTGCCTTACCCACATAAATTACTTTTTTGAACTCATTATAAAAATAATACACTCCGGGTTTTTCAGGTAATTGTGTAAAATCATCGGGCGGAAGATTGGGCGGAAGTCGTTGATCGGGTGCTGATTTCTTAATCATCTTTTCGATTTCTCCATTGGTATCCCATTCCAATAATTTAGAAAGCAATAGGGTGGTTGCATCAGCATCTCCTCCTGCACGATGTCGGTTTTCTAAACTTATATCTAATGAATTACAAAGCCTCCCTAAACTATAAGAAGCTAATCCGGGTTTTATTTTTCGAGCGGCTCGAACCGTACACAGTTTTTTTGCCGTCCATTTTAAATTGGCATTTTCAAGTTCATGGCGAACAAAAGAATAATCAAAATTGACGTTATGGGCGACAAATATTCGATCGGTTAGCATTTCTAAAACTTTATCGGATATGGCTTCAAATATTGGTGCATTAGAAACCATTTCATTATTAATTCCCGTTAATGCAAAAATAGCGGGCGGAATCTCTTTTTCTGGATTTACCAATGATTCCCAACGGTCAATTATTTGTTCTCCATTATAAATTATGATTGCAATTTCTGTAATTTTACTATGTGTTGCATTTCCTCCTGTTGTTTCAATATCTACAATTGCGTATTCTTGATTTTTCATTTATTGACTTGTACACTTCTTTTTAAATCATTAATTTCATTTTTCAGTTCATAAAACATATTTTTTATAGTTGAACTTTCCAATGCTTCTGTTTGAGCATCACTTCGAGAAATACTGCATTGGTATTCCCAAATTTCAAGGATATGTGATGCTTTAATTTCATAAGGTGGATAGAAAAAATTATCAGATGAAACTTTTAGTTTATTATTGATTTGTTTATTCAATCGCTTATAAACAACTCCCTCATTTCTAGTAATTACAATATAGGTTTTACCTGAAAGAACCTCTCCTAGTTGTTCCACATAACGGCCTACAATAATATCGCCATCTTGATGTGGTGGCATAGAATCTCCCTCTACAGGAAAACCACGATATTTTCCCAGTCCTAAAAAAGGCAACGAAATCTGCTGCAGTTGTTCAATGTATTCTGGGTCTGCATAACCATTCAAATAGCCTGCTTTTGCCTTTTGGGTAACTACTTCAATTACATTTTCGCCTGAATTATCTACTTGAATAGGAAGTATTAATCTATTATTTTCTAATTGCAATAACTTATCCACTTCAATTTTACGAACATCAACAGAAAGCAAAATATCAATACTTAATTGGTAATATTGAGCAATCCTTTTGAGTATATCGTAAGGAGCTTCGGAAGTACCGTCTTCATATTTCACGTACCTACCTCGTGTAATCGACAATTTTTCTGCCAATTTTTCTTGAGACACTTGGTGCTTGACTCGAAGTGATCGTATGTTATCTGAAAATAAAGACATTGCAAAGTTGTTATAAATTGGAACAGCAAATATACTAAAAAATGTTATTATCTGTGCTAATTTTGCGTTTACTAAATAATAGAAATGAATCGTGCAATCGTCCACATGGATTTAGATGCTTTTTTTGTGTCTTGCGTCAAGCTTAAAAACCCACAATTAGAAGGAATGCCTTTGATTGTAGGAGGCGGAGACCGAGGTGTTGTGGCTTCGTGTTCGTATGAAGCACGGTATTTTGGCGTTCGTTCGGCAATGCCCATTAAGATGGCGCTCCAACTTTGTCCACAAGCAAAAGTGATTAAAGGTGATATGGAATTGTTTTCCAATTTGTCCAATACAGTTACAGAAATCATCGAAGAAAAAGCACCCATTGTAGAAAAAGCAAGCATTGACGAATTTTACCTCGACATCACCGGAATGGATAAATTTCACGGCTGTTATAAATGGACCAACGAGCTTTCGAAAAAAATCACCAAAGAAACCGGACTTCCTATTAGTTTTGCCTTATCAGTGAATAAAACTGTATCGAAAATCGCTACAGGCGAAGGAAAACCGAGAGGCAATCTTGAAATTCTTCAAAACAATGTAAAGCCGTTTCTCAATCCGCTTTCGATTCGGAAAATACCTGGAATTGGAGACCAAAATTTTAAATCGCTGTCGCAATTAGGTATTCGAAATATCGAAAATCTATCGGGAATGCCACAAGTGTATATGCAAAGTTTGTTTGGCAAAATCGGTCTTGAATTGTGGAAAAAAGCAAATGGAATTGACAACACGCCCGTTCAACCTTATGTAGAACGAAAATCAATTTCTAAAGAACACACGTTTTTGCAAGACACAATTGATTTGGTTAAAGTAAAATCTTTACTGATAAGTATGGTGGAACGACTCGCTTATCAATTGCGACAAGAACAATGGCTTCCGTCGGTTGTGGTAGTGAAAATTAGGTACGCAAATTTCGATACGGAACCCAAACAATTGAAAATTCCGTACACTTCTTGCGACCATACTTTGATTAAATATGTGTTGGAATTATTCGATAAATTATACAACCGACGGATGCGGATTCGGTTAATTGGCGTTCGTTTCAGCGGATTGGCACGCGGGACTTATCAAATCAATATGTTTGAAGACACCGTCGAAATGATGGCGTTGTATCAAGCAATGGACAAAATCAGAAATCGTTTTGGAACCAATGCCGTAAGCCGTTGTGCAGGAACAAATTTGAAATCTAAAACAGAAAATATGGAGGAAAAACTAATTGGATAATTATTTAAAAATAGGCTTGCAAAGTCGCAAAGAAAAACAACTTAGACTTTGCGTCTTGGCGTCTTTGGCGAGGCAAAATAAAATATCAGAAGATATTTATTTAAGTTTAAGTAATGAATTTCAAATTACTGTAATACATTTATTTAAGAAAAATAATTAAACTAAAAATGTACTTAAATTGTCATTCCTTTCATTCCTTGCGTTACGGCACAATTCCACTTACGGATTTGGTCGAACAAGCGCATTTGTGTGGAATAAAAGCCATGGCATTGACCGATATTAATACCGTAACAGGCATTTATGATTTTGTGAAACTGTGTGAGAAATATCAAATAAAACCATTAGTTGGCATTGAATTTCGAACGGAAAATGACCTGCTTTACATTGGCTTGGCCAAAAACCAAAACGGAATTGCAGAAATGAATCGGACGATTACGCAACATAATTTTGGAACCGCTCCACTCCTACCTCAAGCTCCAAATTTTAAGGATGTATTCGTAATTTATCCGTTAGAAAATTGTCCGAATGTTTTAAATGAAAATGAATTTATAGGTATTCGACCGGAAGAATTACCAAAGTTGTACAATCCAAAATGGAAGTTTTTGATTCCTAAAATGGTGGTTTTGCAACCTGTTACTTTTAGAAATAAGAAAGAATACAACTTGCACAAAATACTTCGAGCGATTGAAAAAAACGTAATTGGTTCAAAATTGACGGAAGCCGATTATTGCAAAACCACCGAAGTCATGATTCCTTTGGAAGATTTAATGCGGAAATTTGAAGATTATCAACAGATTATCAACAATACAGAACGCATTATTGCCGAATGTAATTTTGAATACGATTTCAACACGCCTAAAAACAAAAAATTTTATACCAAAGACCGAAAATCTGATATGAAATTACTGACTAAATTGGCTTATGAAGGTCTAATTTGGCGTTACGGAGAAAATAATGCAGTTGCCAAAGCAAGAGTCGAAAAAGAGTTGAAAGTCATTACTGAATTAGAATTTAGTGGCTACTTTTTAATTACTTGGGATATTGTGCAATACAGCATGAGTCAAGGTTTTTTGCACATTGGACGTGGAAGTGGCGCCAATAGTATTATCGCCTATTGTTTGAGAATTACAGACATTTGTCCCGTAGAATTGGACTTGTATTTTGAACGTTTCTTGAATTTGAATCGAAAATCGCCACCTGATTTTGACATTGATTGGTCTTGGCAAGAACGCGATACGATTTTGAATTATATTTTCAATAAATATGGAGCAGAACACGTTGCTTTTTGTGGTACGAATGTCGAGTTTAAGTACCGTTCCATCTTTCGAGAAGTAGGAAAAGTATTTGGCTTACCCAAAGAGGAATTGGATGCTTTGGCTAAAAACCCGATGAGCAAACATTCCACAAATGCGGTCGTGCAACAGGTTCAAAAATACGGTTTGATGCTCGAAAAATATCCCAATCAAAGAAGTATGCATTCTTGTGGAATTATTATTTCAGAAGAACCCATTACGAATTTTTCGGCTTTAGAAATGCCTCCAAAAGGCTTTCCCATTGTACAATTTGACATGCATGTAGCGGAATCTATTGGTTTTGAAAAGTTTGATATTTTGAGTCAACGCGGCATTGGACACATTGACGACACGGTCAAATTAGTTCGAAAAAACCAAAATATTGAAGTCGACATTCGAGATACTTCCATTTCAAAAGACGAAGCAAAATGCAACGCATTTTTAAGTCAAGGCAGAACCATTGGTTGTTTTTACATCGAAAGTCCGGCCATGAGAGGCTTGTTACGACGGTTGAAATGTGATAATTATAAGGTTTTAGTTGCCGCTTCTTCGATAATTCGTCCCGGAGTTGCTCAATCGGGAATGATGAAAGAATATATTTTTAGGCACAATCATCCGGACAAATTTGAATATTTTCACGACGTTTTCAAAGAACAACTCGGCGAAACTTACGGCATTATGGTTTATCAAGAAGACGTGATTAAAATTGCGTTGCATTATGCCGGTGTTCCTGCTTCTGACGGCGATATTTTACGGCGTGCCATGAGTGGAAAAGGGCGTTCCAAGGAAGCTTTGCAAAAAGTAAAAGACAATTTTTTTGCTTGTTGTGCTCAAAAAGGACATCCGGTAGAATTAAGTCAGGAAATTTACCGACAGATTGAATCGTTCGCAGGTTATTCGTTTTGCAAAGCCCATTCGGCTTCGTATGCTGTGGAAAGTTACCAAAGTTTGTACTTGAAAGTCCACTACCCGATTGAATTTATGACGGCTGTAATTAATAATTTTGGTGGTTTTTATAGAACGGAAGTCTACATTCACGAAGCGAAAATGTCGGGTGCTAAAATTCACAATCCATGTGTGAATAGAAGTGAGTTTCAAACCACAGTGAGTGGTATACATATTTATTTAGGCTTTCAACACTTGAAAAGTTTGGAATCTAAAACCGCTTTATTGATTGCGAAGAATCGGGAAGAATTTGGTTTGTTTCAATCAATTGAAGAGTTCATACAACGCATTCCCATTGGTATCGAAACCATTCAAATCCTCATTCTGATTGGTGCTTTTCGGTTTACAGGGAAAGCAAAAAGCGAATTATTAGTTACAGCACGAATGATTTTAATGAATTTCAAACCACAAAACAGGAATTGGCTTTTGCTTCAAGAACCACTTAAAGAATACAAAATGCCGATTCTTCCGCGGTCTGTTTTTGAAGATGCTTTTGATGAAATTGAACTCTTGTCGTTTTCGGTTTCTGTGACGCCATTTAATTTGTTGCAAACGAGTTATCGAGGCGATGTAATGTCAAAAGATTTACTACAATACCACAAGAAAACCGTAAAGATGCTGGCTTACTTGATTTCTCGCAAACATGTTCCTACTAAAAAAGGCGACATGTTTTTTGGCACTTGGATTGATGTGGAAGGCAACTTTTTTGACACGGCTCATTTTGCCGATTGTTTGCAAAAATATCCATTTCAAGGAGGCGGTTGCTATTTATTATTAGGTCAAGTGGAAGTGGATTATCATTTTCCCACGCTAACCATTTCCAAAATGGCAAAAATGCCATTTATTGCCGACCCCCGATACGCAAGTACGGAAGAAAAACGCTTTGAAACCCAACGCCAAATCAAGGAAGACGTGAGTATGACACAGCGAAAACCGTATCCTCAAGAACACGAAATTAATTTGCCGCGGTATAAAATGAACAGGTAAAAACTTTGAAGTACTATGCTAATATTAAATTAAAATTATTGATTTTCAATCCTAAGTAATGTAACTTTAAAATTATTAATCATATAAAAAATAAATTGCTATGAGTACCAAAGAAAACCAACCCTTGAACGAAGAATTCTACATCGAAAAAGAAAAAAGAGAATTTCAAGAAGCAAAAGAACGGAATGAAATGCAAAACGGAAATCAAGATTTAGGCGTAAATGATTTATCAGGAATCAACGAGAATGTTTCTGGCGATAATCGTTCGCAATTAGGAAAAGACGACCGACATTTTCAAGAAAAACACGGTAACCGAAAATATAAAGCGTTTACCAATCACGATTCTTCGCAGGATCAACCGCACAACAATTCAGGTCCTGGAACCGTATAGATTTTTATAAAATAGAACTTGAAGAGCAATAAATAAACGTATTTGTTGCTCTTTTTTTATGAAACCACCAGCTACTCTTTTTCGTACTTATACGTATGAAAAACCAATTATTCCTATTCATTATTACGGCTTGCACTGCTTTTAATACCACTGCCCAAAAAGTAGATGCCTTTTCTTCTTACCATAAAATCAACGACACCTCCTATTTCAGGTTTCATTATGACAATGATTATTTTACCTCTACCGATGAAAATTATACCCAAGGCTACAGTTTTGAAATTGTTCTAGATGCTTTGCGCAAAAACCCTTTGAATACTTTTCTTTTAAATGATGCCAATGCCTCCCAACAATACGGCTTGAGTTTGGACCACATTGGCTACACGCCTTTTACTATTGGAAGCCCAGACGTTCAGTATGGAGACCGCCCTTTTGCATCGGCAATAATGCTCAAAAGTTTCAAAATCAACACGAATGAAGATAAGAAATCCCGCCTAATTTCTGCCCTTCGGTTCGGGCTTATCGGTCCGGGGGCTTTTGGCAAGGAAATGCAAGTTGGCATTCACGAAGCCACCGGAAACACGATTCCGCAAGGATGGCAAAACCAAATTAAAAACGATGCAGTTCTGAATTATGAAGTAATTTACCAAAAAGAAATCTTTGAAATTCCGCATTATTTTTCTCTTCAATATGAGGCTTCCGCCAATGTGGGAACACTCAACACCAATGCATCCGTGGGTGTAGTAGCAATGGCTGGACTGTTTAACAATCCGTTTTTAAATACGAATCAACGCAGGTTTCAAGTCTATATTTACTCTAAGCCGCAGGTCAACTTTGTAGGCTATGATGCTACATTACAAGGCGGACTGTTCAATCGGAAAAGCCCTTATACTATTGGCTCATCGGATATAGAACGCCTCGTAGGTCAACACAGTTTTGGCTTGATAATTCAAACTAAAACGCTCTATTTTGAATATACTTCTACCGATATTACTAGAGAATTTGCCTCGGGAATTTCAGCAAGTTGGGGCGGAATAAAAGTTGGATTTACTTTTTAAGGTAATTTTAAACAGTCCTATATTCATTTCATTTTAAGGATGCTCTAAATTCATCAAATGCTTTTTGATTTTTCCTTAACGTTGGCACGCATTTGTCATCGGCAGGATATTTTTATTATAGAACTGTAGGATTTTACTATAAGTGAACTATTGGTACAAAAAAACCACAGAATTTTATTCCAAATGAACTGTTGAAAAATAAAAACCTTAGGATTTTTTTCCAAATAAACTGTTTTAAACTAAAAAGTTTAGGATTTTATTTAAAATAAACTCTAGGCAAACAAAAACCTCAATATTTTTTATTAAAATAATTGTTTTTTCATTTAAGTAATTGTTTTTTTTAATAAATTTGATTATATTCTTAAAACAAATGGTATGGAATTGTATCCTATAAATATTGTCAGACTCCAAATTCTCGAATCGGGTCAGTTTATCAATCGTTTTATCCAAAATTATGAAAATTCAGGAATTAATCCCGACGAAGATGCCATTATAAAGTCGGAAGTTGCAGATTTAAAATTGCAAATGGTCACTTATACAAAAGCTTTGAGACAAATAAAAGCACGGGCAGAAAGTGCAGCTTTAACACTACTTGACATTAACCGCCGCCGCCGATTTGCAGTTGTAAAAAGAGCCCATAGCATTTATGAATATGATGAAAACGACCTTGTGAGTGAAGCGTATCAACGTATTAATGTCATTCTAAGAAAGTATAAAAAAACTCCTTTTCAAAACTACGAAACGAAGAGTTTGAGCATCAAAAATTTTATTATTGAGGTAAGAAGTGCTAAGAACAATGCAATGGTTACTCTTAATTTGACTACCGTTATTGACACTTTAGAAACAGCCAATCTAGCATTCAATACAATGTTTAACAACCGTTCTAGCAAAAATGCATCTGCCGAAAAATACAATACTAATGCTTTGCGAATGACTATTTTTGATAGTTACCGCAAACTTGCCTCTTATATCCATTTGATGGCAAATCACAAGAAAACGCCTTTTTATATAACTACTCTCGAGGTCTTGAATAATGGTAGATCTTATTTTGCCGACATTATCGCCCATCGAAAAGGCGTTTTAGAAAAGAGAAAATTGCAGAAAAAGAAATTAGAAATTGTAGCGGATTTAGAGGAAAATTTTGATGCGGAATAAATCATAATTTATATTTTGCAAACATAAAACATAAAAAAACTCCGCTCAACTTATAAAGTCAAACGGAGTTTTTCTAATTTAAATCTAAAATTATGTTACAATTTACTAATATAACTTCCGAATAAATCCTTGAAAGCGGTTCCGTCAACAGAGCGTTCTTTGCTCAACTTTTTATGTTCTACCAATCCCCATAAAAGAAATTCTTTCATGAAGTAAGCCTCTTCAGCTACTAAATAAGGCTGGTATTTCTGAACCAAATCATTCAATGGTTTGATTCCGTCAAGGATTTTTCTGTATTCTTCGTCGGTTGTGTCGTCTAATAATTCGAAACCACTTTCGTTAAAAAACCAGTCGGCAACTTCACTATATTCGTTTTTTGCATCAGGTCGTGAAAGTTTTTCAATTGCCGGAAAATACTCTGGAAACAATGTTTTGATTGAAGCTCCTAGTAAATTTTGCGCTACAAATGCAGCTCCCTCTTGTTCGCCTTCATAAACCAACTCCACTTTACCGGTAATAGAAGGAATAATTCCCATAAAATCAGACAATCGAACGGTAGTTTTCTCTTCTCTATTCATCAAAGCACGGCGTTCTGCGGTACTTAATAAGTTTTCAAAAGCCGTGATACTCATTCGGGCGCTCACGCCACTTTTAGCATCCACATACTCGCTATCTCGGGCTTCAAAACTGATTTGTTCCAATAAATCTTTCGCCAATTCCGGCACGTGCACTAAGTCAGACTGTCTGGCATCCAACTTTGCTTCTTGCTCCGTAATTGTTTTGGCAATGCCAATGTTTTCCGGGTAATGCGTCAATATTTGCGACCCAATTCTATCTTTTAAAGGCGTTACAATACTCCCCCGATTGGTATAATCTTCTGGATTTGCGGTAAAAACAAATTGCATATCGAGCGGCATTCTTAGTTTGAAACCTCTGATTTGAATGTCGCCTTCCTGCAAAATATTGAACAATGCCACTTGAATTCGCGCTTGCAAATCAGGCAATTCATTAATCACAAAAATGCAACGATTAGCCCGCGGAATCATCCCAAAGTGCAACACACGGTCGTCTGCATAGGAAAGTTTCAGGTTGGCTGCCTTAATTGGGTCAATATCTCCAATCAAATCGGCAACTGTTACATCAGGCGTGGCTAATTTTTCAAAGAAACGCTCGTCACGGTGCAGCCATTCTATCGGCGTTTTGTCACCATGCTCGGCAATTAAATCTTTTGCAAAGCGAGAAATAGGATGAAACGGGTCGTCGTTTATTTCAGAGCCTTTCACAAACGGAATATATTCGTCTAAAAGATTAACCATCATTCGAGCCAATCTAGTTTTGGCTTGACCACGAAGTCCCAACAAATTGATGTTGTGTCGGGATAAAATAGCGCGTTCCAATTCAGGAATTACTGTATTTTCAAATCCGTGAATCCCCTGAAAAGCAGAAGTTCCTGCCAAGATACTTTTCTTTAAATTATCCCGTAGTTCGTTTTTAATACTTTTTGATTCGTATCCTGATTTCTTTAAATCACCGAATGTTTTTATGTTTTCTATTTTCATATTTTGTTTTTTAACCGCGAAGAGCACAAAGTTTTACACAAGGTTCGCTAAGTTTTTTAATTGTATTTTATTTAAACTAATTTATTGAAATTGAAATTTAATTCGCAAGAGAATTCTCAAACTGTCAACTGACAACTGAAGACTTACTTCACCCTCTTCTTCCGATTCGTCTCGTAATCTTGAAAAATCATTTCGCCCAAACCTTGCAATCCGGTATAGAATGCTTTCCCTTGATTGGCTTCGGTAAATGCATTCACAAAACGTTGCAAATACGGGTCGCTGGCAATCATAAAAGTGGTAATTGGGATGTGTAGTTTTCGAGCCTGAGCCGCTTGACTGTAGCATTTTTCGACGATATATTCGTCAAGACCGTTGCTGTTCATATAATAGGAACCGTCCTTTTCCCGAATGCAACTTGGCTTTCCGTCGGTAATCATGAAGATTTGCTTGTTTGTATTTCGCTTTCGACGTAAAATATCCATCGCCAGCTGTAAACCCGCAACTGTATTGGTATGATACGGTCCGACATTCAAATAAGGAACGTCCCGCAAGGAAATTGACCAGGCGTCATTTCCAAAAACAATGATGTCCAGTGTATCTTTTGGGTAACGTGTTGTGATTAATTCGGCAAGAGCCATCGCTACTTTTTTGGCAGGAGTAATACGGTCTTCGCCATACAAAATCATACTGTGACTGATGTCAATCATCAAAACCGTACTCATTTGCGCTTTGAAATGTGAGTCTTCTACAATCAAATCGTTTTCGGTAATCTGGAACGAATCCATGCCGTTATTGATTTGTGCGTTTTTCAAACTCTCCGTTAGTGAAATTGTTTCTAGGCTGTCGCCAAATTGAAACTCGCGCAACTCACCTGTAAGTTCGTCACCTACTCCACTTTGCTTGGTACGGTGGTTTCCGGAACCACTTTTATTCAAGTTTCCAAAGATTTGATTCAAGGCTTGCTGTCGGATAATGCGTTCGGTTTTGGCCGTCAATCCCGTTCCCGACGTGCCGTCGCCTTTGATTTCTTCTTTTATATACCCTTTCTTTTTTAAATCGTCGACAAAATCGTCGATGGTATATTCTGGAGTTGTGAGTTTGTATTCTGTATCCAATTCCCGTAACCAGTCAGTAGCTTCCTCAAAATCGCCCGAAGTATGAACAATTATTTCCTTGAAAATCTCAAAAAGTTTATCAAATGGTGATAAATTTGGCGCCGTGTAGGAAGTGAATTTAAACCCTTTTCTATTGTTCGTTTTCATATAGCATAAAATTACACTATCGCACAAGAAAATGGATTCTAACGAATATTAATGTTTAGTTAAAGTAGTCAGTGGAAATGAGTAGCTTTACGCCAAATTGCAAATCATACCCATGTCACACTACATTTTAGACAAAGAATATAACCAAATTGTTTATCGAATTGACGAATTGAACCATTTTGAATTCGAAGCCTGCACTTTTATCAACTGTGATTTCAGCGCTTGTAATTTCCATGACCTTACTTTTATTGATTGTAATTTTACGAATTGTAATTTCAGTCAAGCACAAATTAATCATGTGAAATTTAGAACTGTATTCTTTAATTCGTGTCAATTTAAGGAAGTAAATTTTGCAATGTGTGACCAACTTATTTTTCAAATGCACTTTAAAGATTGCATCCTTGATTTTGCCAAAATGTATGCATTAAAATTGAAGCAATGTACTTTTTACAATTCCAGTTTGATTGCCGTTGATTTTATGAAAGCAGATGTATCCGGAATTTCCTTTGCGAAATGCGATTTATATCGAGCGGAGTTTGATGAAGCAAATGCTCAAAAATCAGACTTCAGTTCTAGCACAAATTATACTATAAATCCAAAACAGACGAAAATAAAAAAAGCAATCTTTTCACTCGAAGGAGCCAAAGGATTGCTTTCACATCATCAAATTATTGTGGAATAATTACAGCATTTTTTCCATTCTATAATCTTCCATCAGGTACCCAAAATCAAGTACTACATCTTCTTCAAAGGCGATTTTAAAGCCTTGATTTTCATAGAAATCTTTTGCTTTATTGAATCGATTAACATTCAATGATAACTTTAGACTATTAACTTCTAAAGCTTTGTTTTCAATGTATTGAATCAACTTTTTACCTAAACCTTTACCTTGTGTTTTCGGCAATAGATAGATTTTGTGAATTCGAGTTATCGCCTCGTTTTGAAAAGCTAATTCATAATCTGCAAAGCCTCGAATTTCATTGCTTTCTTGAATTAAAATAAAGTTGTGGTTGTCTGTGATATTTTGCTGCAATGCTTTTTCACTGTAAAACAAATCGAGCATGTAGTCCAATTGTTTTTTAGATAAAATGGCACCATAAGTAGCAGGCCAAATTTCGTGAGCCAAGTTTTTAATAGTCGATAAATCTTTAGCCGTAGCCGGAAAAATTTCAATCATAAAAATGCTTTTAATTTAAAATTATCCATGAACTGTTGAACCTTTTCCATAACTCGCGATGATGGAAGCTTCAAATTCCAACCATTCCCTCCAACGCTTTTCTACGTCAATTCCTTGTCCGTATTTTCGAGCGTAAGTGATAAAAGTAGTATAATGTGCTGCTTCACTTTCCATCAAATCCCAATAGAATTTAGATAATTCTTCATCTTGAATGTTTTCAGAAAGCACTTTAAATCGTTCGCAACTTCTTGCTTCAATCATAGCTGAAAACAACATCCGTTCTACAAAGCCAGAAACACGACTTCCTGTATTGCTTTTTTTCATGTACTTTGCCAACTCACCAACATATTCGTCTTTTCGTTCACGACCTAAAACCAAACCCCGCCTTTTGATGATTTCATGCACCATTTCGAAGTGTTCAATTTCTTCTTTGGCCAAAGCCAACATATCCGTCACTAAATCGGGATATTCTGAGTTAATAGTAACAATCGTAATGGCATTTGTAGCTGCTTTTTGTTCGCACCAAGCATGGTCTGTAAGGATTTCTTCGATATTTCCTTCTACAATATTAACCCATCTCGGGTCGGTTGGCAATTGTAATCTTAAAACTGACATTTGAATATTTTTTAAAAAAGATTAAAGGTTTAAGAATTAAATTTCTTCAATTCTTAAACCTAAAAAATAAATTAGTTTTGAAATCTAGAAAACAAACATTGCACGTTCGCTCATCATTTCATTCACTTCATCCGCTACTTCTTCTAAAACAGCTTCGTTAGTGTGGTCCGTCAAAACGCGGTCGATAAGTTCAACGATTTTATCCATATCTGCTTCAATTAAACCTCTAGTGGTAATTGCTGGAGTTCCAATTCGAATTCCAGAAGTTGTGAATGGTGATTTGTCGTCAAACGGTACCATATTTTTATTCACGGTAATCTCTGCTTTTACTAAAGCATTTTCTGCTTCTTTACCCGTAATGTTTTTGTTTCTTAAGTCAATCAACATCATGTGGTTATCTGTACCTCCAGAAACTAAATCGTATCCTCTTTTTACAAATGCAGCAGCCATTGCTTTAGCATTTTTCTGTGTTTGAAGCGAATATCTAAAAAACTCATCGGTCAACGCTTCTCCAAAAGCAACTGCTTTTGCAGCAATCGTGTGCATTAATGGTCCACCTTGATTACCTGGAAAAACAGATAAATCTAAAACAGAAGACATCATTCTTATCTCACCTTTAGGTGTTTTTAAACCCATTGGGTTTTCAAAATCTTTACCCATCAATATCATTCCACCTCTTGGACCTCTTAAGGTTTTATGTGTAGTAGTTGTAATGATATGGCAGTGAGGAACAGGGTCGTTCATCAAACCTTTGGCAATCAAACCTGCAGGATGCGAAATGTCGGCTAATAATAAAGCGCCAACACTATCGGCAATTTTGCGAAAACGTTCAAAATCCATATCACGACAGTAAGCCGAAGCTCCAGCGATAATTAATTTTGGTTGTTCTTTCGTAGCAATTTCTTGAATTTTATCATAGTCAAATTGACCTGTCTCACGTTCTACGCCGTAAAAAGAAGGACTGTATAATTTTCCAGAAAAATTTACTGGCGAACCGTGCGTTAAATGTCCTCCGTGTGATAAATCGAAACCTAAAATTTTATCTCCTGGTTTCAAAATTGCAGAAAAAACAGCAGTATTGGCTTGCGAACCTGAATGCGGTTGCACGTTTGCATATTCTGCACCAAAAAGTGCTTTTGCTCTGTCAATGGCAATTTGCTCTACCACATCTACGACTTCACATCCTCCATAATAGCGTTTTCCCGGATAGCCTTCTGCATATTTGTTAGTTAGGCAAGAACCTGCCGCTTCCATAACTTGGTCGCTTACAAAATTCTCTGAAGCAATTAATTCTAATCCATGTATTTGTCTGTCTTGTTCCTCTAATATAAGGTCAAAAATTTCTTGGTCTTGTTGCATGTAGATACTATTTAGTTAAAAACACGTCAAAAATACAAAAATCGTTTGTTAAATCCACTTATAATAATATATTTGATAACTCAATTTAAAACAACAAAACTAATATACAAAATGCCAATATCAGCAAACGACCCTCATAGAAAATCATGGCTAGAAGTACCTCAAAATTCTGATTTTCCAATACAAAACATTCCATTTGGTGTTTTTTTAACTAAAGACGATGTAATTACAATTGGAACTCGTATTGGAAACCACGCTATAGACTTAGGTGCTTTACAACAACTTAATTATTTTGAAGGAATCGAATTGACGGATGACATGTTCATGCAAGACACGTTAAACGATTTTATTTCTGACGGAAAAAAAACATGGCGATTGGTGCGAAATCGTATTGCCGAAATTTTTGACGTTGAAAATCCAAAATTAAGAGACAACGCAAAACAACGAGACATTATCATTTTTACAATGGATGAAGTTGAAATGCAATTGCCTGTTTTAATTGGCGATTACACCGATTTCTATTCAAGTAAAGAACATGCTACTAATGTAGGCACAATGTTCCGTGACCCAAATAATGCTTTACTTCCAAACTGGTTACACATTCCTGTTGGATACCATGGAAGAAGTTCAACTATTGTTCCTTCGGGAATTCCGGTTCACAGACCAATGGGACAAACGTTGCCAAATGGAGAAGATTCTCCTGTATTTGGTTCATCTCGTTTGGTAGATTTTGAATTAGAAACTGCTTTTATCACGACCGATGCAAATGTTATGGGCGAAAACATACCGGTTCATGAAGCAGAGGAATATATTTTTGGAATGGTTTTGTTGAACGATTGGAGTGCAAGAGACATTCAAAAGTGGGAATACGTTCCACTAGGACCCTTTTTAGCGAAAAACTTTGCTTCTTCGATTTCTCCTTGGATTGTAACTATGGACGCTTTGGAGCCTTTTAGAACAAAAGGACCAACTCAAGACCCAACTCCTTTACCTTATTTACAGCAAAAAGGAAAGCACTCTTTTGATATTCATTTAGAAGCGTATATCACTCCTCAAAATGCGGAAACTACATTGGTTAGTCAGTCAAATTTCAAATATATGTATTGGACAATGAGTCAACAATTGGCACACCATACTTCTAATGGATGTCGTGTAAACTCAGGAGATATGATGGGTTCTGGAACTATTTCTGGACCAACTCCAACGAGCTTTGGTTCTATGTTAGAATTAACTTGGGGTGGTAAAAATCCAATAAAAATGAGCGATGGAACTGAACGAAAATTCATCAATGACAATGATACTGTTGTTATGAAAGGTTTCTGTAAGAACAACGAAGTTCGCATTGGTTTTGGAGAAGTTTCAAGTAAACTATTACCTCCTTTTACTAGAAAATAATTTTTTAACTCAAAATATTCTAAAGTTCAATTATTGAAAAATAATTGAACTTTTTTTTGTGGCATTAATTTTGAAATTGCAAAATAAAACAGATTATATTTGCCTAAAACCTACAACCATGAAAAAAACTACTTTCTACCTATTATTACTAATCATTGCTTCGGCATGTGGTATAAAAAACACAAAAGAACTGATTAGTGAAGGCGATTATGATGCTGCAATTGAAAAAGCAACTCATAAATTAGCCAAAAATAAAACGAATAAAAAAAGTAAGGAATACATTGCACTTTTAGAAGAAGCTTTCGCAAAAGCAAAAGAACGCGATAATAACACCATTTCAATTTTAGTCAAAGATGCAAATCCTCAGAAGTTAGAGCAACTCTTCAATATTTATAAGAATTTAAACGCTCGCCAAGAAAAAATAAGACCTATTTTACCTTTAAAAGTTAATGGAAAAGAAGTTGCTTTTAACTTTGAAGATTATTCTGAACAAATTATCAGTAGCCAAAAAGCGTTGGCAAAATACCTTTACGATAATTCAAAAGCACTTTTATATACCAAAGACAAAATGAATGCACGTCGGGCTTATAATGATTTAGTGTATTTAAATGAAATTTCTGCAAGTTATAAAGATGTAAATTCTTTGATAAACGAAGCCCAATTTAAAGGAACTGATTTTGTCCAAGTTTACACCAAAAACGATACAAAAATGGTAATTCCTGTTAATTTGAACAATGCGTTATTAGATTTCAGCACCTACGGTTTAGATGATAAATGGACGGAATACCACGGGGGTAAACAAAAAAATATAACGTATGATTACGCTTTAAGCATTGCTTTTAAGCAAATAAACATTTCACCTGAACAAGTGAAAGAACGTGAATTTCTTGTTGAAAAAGAGATTATTGATGGTAAGAAAAAGCAACTTGACTCTAGAGGTCGGGTAATGAAAGACAGTTTAGGAAAAGATATAATGGTAGATAATATTAAAGTGGTAAAAGCTTTAATTAATGAAGTTCGTCAGTTTAAAACTGTGCAAGTGGTAGCCAAAATTGATTATATTAATTTGAATAGCAATCAACTTTTAGAAAGCTTTCCATTAAGTAGCGAATTTATTTTTGAAAACATATATGCTAAAATGAAAGGTGATAAAAGAGCCGTTGATTCAAAATACTGGCCAAATTTCAGAAACGGTCCGGTTCCTTTTCCAAATAATCAACAGATGGTTTTTGATACCAGCGAAGATTTAAAAAATCAGTTGAAAGCAATTATAAAAAAGAATAAGTTTAGAAAATAAAAGCAAAAACACCCAAATCACATTTAGATTTGGGTGTTTTTTTTTAAATAAAATAATATTACTTCAAAATCTGTGAAGCATGCACTTTTGTTTTTACATCCGAAATCACTTCATCGATAATACCATTTTCGTCAATAATAAAAGTAGTTCGGTGAATTCCATCATAAGTTCTTCCCATGAATTTCTTTGGTCCCCAAACGCCAAAAGCTTCAATTACTGATTTATCTTCGTCAGCCAAAAGCGGAAAAGGAAAGTTATATTTGTCTTTAAACTTGGCTTGTTTTGCTTGAGCATCGGCACTTACGCCTAAAAGCGCATAATTATTGGCTTCAAATCTGGCAAAATTATCTCTCAAATCACAAGCTTCGGCCGTACAACCTGGCGTACTTGCTTTTGGATAAAAGAAAACAACCAACTTCTTTCCTGCATAATCAGAGAGTTGGTGCATTTTATTGTCTTGGTCAAAACCTGAAAAATCAGGTGCTTTATCGCCTTTTGTTAATTGTGTCATATCTTGTATATTTGTTTGACTAAAAATAGAAAAAATGAACAAAGAAGCTCGTGCGAAATTTGTTATAAATACGTTAAAAGAATTTTACCCTACAATCCCAATTCCTTTAGAACACAAAGACCCTTATACTTTACTAATTGCCGTTTTGCTTTCCGCTCAATGTACCGATGTTCGCGTGAATCAAATAACTCCTATTCTTTTCGCTAAAGCAGATAATCCGTACGACATGGTGAAAATGACCGTTGAAGAAATTCGAGACATAATAAGACCTTGCGGCTTGTCGCCAATGAAATCAAAGGGAATTTACGGCCTTTCAAAAATGATTATTGAGCAATATGACGGAATTGTACCACAAAGTTTTGAAGCATTAGAATCCTTTCCTGCTGTTGGTCATAAAACAGCGAGTGTAGTGATGTCTCAAGCTTTTGGCGTTCCTGCTTTTCCTGTGGATACTCATATTCATAGATTGATGTACCGTTGGAATTTATCTAATGGAAAAAATGTAGTGCAAACGGAGAAAGATGCGAAACGTTTGTTTCCTGAAGAGACATGGAATGATTTGCACCTACAAATGATTTGGTACGGTCGTGAATATTGTCAAGCGAGAGGTTGGAATTTACAAAATGACATCATTACACAGACTATTGGAAGAAAATCTGTTTTAGAGGAATACGATAAAAAAACTCCCATTAAAAAATAATTTTCTAATGGGAGTTCAAATCAATTTGCA
Source organism: Flavobacterium sp. SM2513 (assembly GCF_050908145.1). Taxonomy (GTDB): domain Bacteria; phylum Bacteroidota; class Bacteroidia; order Flavobacteriales; family Flavobacteriaceae; genus Flavobacterium. The sequence continues at coordinate 3,044,313 of NZ_CP194228.1, forward strand.
ATAATCTCTATTTTAAGACCATTTACTTTCAAGTAACTTAATGCTTTAGAGTAATTCAATAAAAAAGAAATTGTTTCTTTCTTTGGTTTCATGTTAGAGGTAGCCACTGATTTTTTAGAGTAAATTTTTGCCATATTCGTTATATTTTAAGATATAACGATAAAGCGAAAGTTATATTGTCAGTTTGCCAACATTATTTTGTTTTTTTCAATAACTTTTCGAAGATTCAGTAAAGCATACCGCATTCTACCCAAAGCCGTGTTGATACTCACTCCTGTTTGCTCAGAAATTTCTTTAAAACTTAAATCTTGATACATTCGCATAATCAAAACTTGCTTCTGATCTTCAGGCAATTCTTGAACTAATTTGCGCAAATCCTCCTCTATTTGAAGTGTAATCATTTGCTTTTCAATATTTGGTGTATCATCACCTAAAATTGAAAATATAGAAAACTCTTCGGTTTCACGAAGCATCGGCATTTTTTTATTTTTTCTAAAGTGGTCAATAACTAAATTGTGTGCAATTCGCATCACCCAAGGTAGAAACTTCCCTTCTTCATTATAGGAATTTGATTTCAAGGTTTTAATCACCTTAATAAATGTATCCTGAAAAACATCATCACAGACATCTCTGTCATTGATTTTAGAGAAAATAAAATTGTAAATTCTTGATTGATGTCTGGCAATTAATGTACCTAAAGATTTTTCATCTCCAGCTATGTAATTCTTTACCAATAAAGCATCGGGGATTTGTACATTAGTCATAATTATCTTTTTAGAGTTGGTGGTCGCTTTGTAAGTGCTAAAAAGTAATTTTATGTATAGGCTAACGTTTGTTTAAGAGTTTTGTAAGTCCAAATATAACATAATAAAATCTTAAAATCCAAACATCAAATGAAAATTTAACACTTTTCCTACAATAAAAGATTCATTTAACAGTGTTTTAAAACAGGAAAGTCAATTAAAACATCGATTATCGTCTTGTATTAAAATAAAATTCGAATTGATTATCTTTGTGGAAATTGCACGTTTATACTATGAATAAAGACATTTCTAAATTAGACCCTCGAAAAAATATCATTATAAAAGGCGCTCAAGTTCACAACTTAAAAAACTTGGACGTCGCCATACCACGAAATAATCTAGTAGTCATTACAGGATTGTCAGGTTCTGGGAAATCCAGTTTGGCGTTTGACACTTTGTATGCCGAAGGGCAACGGCGTTATGTGGAAAGCTTATCTTCTTATGCCCGACAATTTCTCGGTCGGTTAGACAAGCCTAAAGTGGAATACATTAAAGGTATCGCTCCAGCAATTGCCATTGAGCAAAAAGTAAATACGACCAATGCCCGTTCTACAGTGGGAACTTCAACAGAAATCTATGATTATCTAAAACTGCTGTATGCCCGAATTGGAAAGACCTTCTCTCCTATTTCTGGCCTTGAGGTTAAAAAAGATACGGTTACCGATGGGGTCAATCAAGTGAAAACATTTACAATTGGTAGTCGATGGCTTTTGCTTTCGCCGATTCATGTAGAAAAAGACAGAACTTTAGAAGAAAAATTGGGCGTTTTATTGCAGCAAGGATTCTCCCGAATTTTAGTCAATAACGAAACCATTCGTTTAGACGATTTTACGGAAGCAATGACAAAAATCAATGCAGTAAAGAAATCAGAAGTGCTTTTAATCATCGATAGAATTGTAGTTAAAGAGGAGGAGGAATTCTACAACCGCCTTTCTGATGCCATCCAAACTGCTTTCTTTGAAGGGAAAGGGACTTCCTATTTACAAGAAGCAGATGCTACGAAGCGCTTTTCGTACAGCAATAAGTTTGAATTGGATGGTATTGATTTCTTAGAGCCTAATGTGCATTTGTTCAGTTTCAATAATCCCTATGGAGCGTGCCCTGTTTGTGGCGGTTTCGGAAATATTATTGGGATTGATGCCGAATTAGTTATTCCAAATACCACACTTTCTATTTATGAAAATGCCGTGTTTGCTTGGCGTGGCGAAAGTATGAGTTGGTACAAGGACCAATTGGTGAACAGTGCCTACTTGTTTGATTTCCCTATTCACAAACCTTATTTCGAACTTTCTGACGAGCATAAAGACTTGCTTTGGACGGGAAACAAACACTTTACAGGTTTGCATGATTTCTTTAAAGAACTGGAAGAAAAAAACTATAAAATACAAAACCGCGTGATGCTTTCACGGTACCGAGGTAAAACCAAATGTTATGCCTGCAAAGGCAAACGCTTGCGTCCGGAAGCTTCGTATGTGAAAATTGCAGGGAAAACCATTTCGGATTTGGTAGATATGCCTATCAAGCATTTGAATGCCTTTTTTCCAACATTGGAGTTATCAGAATTTGACCAGCAAGTAGCCAAACGTCTTTTGGTAGAAATCAACAATCGTTTGAGTTTCTTGGTGAATGTAGGATTGGACTACTTGACTTTAAATAGAAATTCGGCGTCCCTTTCCGGTGGTGAGTCGCAACGAATTAACTTGGCTACTTCTTTAGGAAGCAGTTTGGTGGGTTCGATGTACATTTTGGACGAACCCAGTATTGGTTTGCACCCCAAAGATACCGAGCGTTTGATTCACGTTTTGGAAGATTTAAAAGCTTTAGGAAACACCGTAATTGTGGTGGAACACGATGAAGATATTATGAAAGCTGCTGATATGATTATTGATATCGGTCCGGAAGCAGGAACTTTTGGAGGCGAATTGGTAGCTCAAGGAACTTACGACGAAATTCTGAAATCCGATTCCTTAACTTCACAGTATTTGAACGGCAAACTGGAAATTGAAGTACCCAAAAAACGCCGCACTTCTAAAAGTTATATTGAAATTTTAGGTGCTCGCGAAAACAATTTGAAGAATGTAGATGTCAAGTTTCCACTGGAAATGCTCACCGTTATTACGGGTGTTTCAGGAAGTGGAAAAAGTACGTTGGTGAAGAAAATCCTCTTTCCTGCGATGCAAAAGCAGTTGGACGGTATGGGTGAAAAGGCAGGACAGTTTAGTGAATTGAGAGGCTATTACCACCAAATTCACCACATTGAATACATCGACCAAAACCCAATAGGTAGAAGTTCGCGTTCTAATCCGGTGACGTATATCAAGGCGTATGACGATATTCGGGAGTTGTTTGCCAAACAAAAGTTGTCGAAAATTAGAGGGTATCAAGCCAAACATTTTTCGTTTAACGTAGATGGTGGTCGTTGCGAAACCTGCAAAGGCGAAGGAAGCATCAATGTAGAAATGGTTTTTATGGCCGATGTTTCGCTGCCTTGCGAAGTGTGTAACGGAAAACGCTTTAAGAAAGACGTGCTAGAGGTACAATTCAACGGGAAGAATATTGACGATATTTTGACCATGACGGTTGATGATGCGGTTGCTTTTTTTACAGAACACAACGAAGCCAAAATCATGCAGAAACTACAACCACTTCAGGATGTAGGTTTGGGTTATGTACAATTGGGGCAGTCCTCCTCTACCCTTTCTGGTGGTGAAGCACAGCGAATTAAGTTGGCTACTTTTCTTGTAAAAGGAACCACAAAACAGAAAGCTTTGTTTGTTTTTGACGAACCTACCACAGGATTGCACTTTCACGACATCAAGAAATTGTTGGCTTCCTTTAATGCGTTAATTGAAAAAGGACACTCGGTGATTGTGATTGAACACAACCTGGATTTGATAAAATGTGCCGACTGGATTATAGATTTAGGTCCCGAAGGCGGCGAAAACGGCGGTTATATTCTTGCCGAAGGAACGCCTGAAGAAGTTATGAAAAATAAGAAAAGTGTGACTGGGAAGTATTTGAAGGAGAAGTTGTAGGGGATTTGTATTAAATAAAGTTGTAAACTTGTGGATATTTACTAGTTGTGCCACAATTACTGCTCATAAAAACTATAAAACAAAATAAATGGAATTGATAAGTCAAATTATTAATGATTTAATAGATGAAGATAAATCTTTGAATTCAGCTTTACTAAAAACTAAGGTTTTAGCAAGTAGAATTCAAAATCAAGAATTATTAAATTGGGTAAGTAATGAATTGTCGGGATATAATAGTGACAATCTACCTGACTATCGCAGGGAAATCCAGAATGAACTTAAAGGGAGTTTTATAAATGGACATATGAAATACACCAACACTCAAATCCCAACTGATGGTCTTGATATAAATTTTGAAAAAAAATTAAGGACTACTGATTTCTCAGAAAGTATTTCTTCTCTTGAAAGTTTAGTCAGTAAAGAAAAGTCATCAACTTTAAGTGGTGCAATTAGAGCAGAATTAGCTTCAATAATTGAAAATAATTGGCAAAGTATGGGAAATCCTTATCTTCAAATTATATCAGTTTACAAATCTATTTCTAAAAGTTCTGTAATTGAAATAATTACAAATGTTAGAAACAAATTATTAGATTTTATGCTTGAACTTGATGGCAAATATGGAGATTTAACAGAAATAAAAGATTTGAAAATGAAAAAAGAAGAAATATCATCAATTGTAAATAACACAATTATTAATGGTGATGGAAATATTTTCAATTCAGGAAAAAATGTAAAAATTACTAATTCTGCAAATATCAATAAAGCTAATAAAGAAGATTTAGTTAAGCATTTAAGAGATATTGGTTTAAATGAGGAAGATACTTCCGAAATTGTCGAAATAATAGATTCAGAAAATCCAGATTTTAAAAATGAAAAATTTGGAGTTAAAGTAAATACATGGATTGGAAAAATGATTGGTAAAACTCTTGATGGAAGTTGGAATGTTGGAATTGGAGCGGCAGGCACATTATTAGCTGAAGCAATAAAAAAATATTACGGAATGTAAAATAATTTACCCCTATCCGAAGTCTCCCGACTTCGGATTAATTTTAAACCATCATCTCCCAACTGTAGAACCATCAAGTTCTACCACTTCTAACTTTCTAACCCTTTTGCATCTCGTATTTCTGAACAAACAAAATATTTTGTATTTTTGATTTAAATCACACGAAAATGACTTTTACAGACAAGAACATCGTAGAGAATTATTTTGGGTTATTCGAAAGTTTAAATGCAATAAGTAAGCTTGAGCTTATCGAAAAACTGAAAAAATCATTAAAAGCAGAAAGCAAAAATAAGGAAGATGACTTCTATGCTTCTTTTGGTGCTTTTTCCACAGAAAAAACTTCTGATGAAATAAATACAGCTCTCAAATCAAGTAGAAAATTTAGAACGAAAGAAATAAAATTTTAATGAAATACTTACTTGATACTAATATTTGTATCCATTTTCTTCGTGGAAAGTTTGAGATGGATATAATGCTCAAATCAAAAGGTTTGGAGAACTGCTATATTTCAGAAATAACTGTTTTAGAACTACGATTTGGTGCAGAAAATAGTGTTGACAAATCAAAATCTCATAAGGCTGTAGATGTATTTTTGAAAGGTATCGTAATAATTCCCATCTACGGTTCCATAAATAAATATGCGGAAGAAAAAGTACGACTCAATAAGCTTGGTACTCCGCAAAACGATGAATTCGATTTATTGATTGGTGCAACTGCAATCGAAAACAAATTAATTTTAGTTACAGAAAACACCAAGGATTTCGATAGATTGAAAGGTATTAAAATGGAGAATTGGGTGGTTAGAAAGTAATATAGTTATTTTAAATCCGCTATCCACTATCCCAACCCTCCCATCATTCTAAATCACCTCCTTACAACTGTAGAACCCTCAAATCACAATACATCTACCCTTATTCCTATACGAATACCATAAAATTATATAAGAAATGTATTGTTTTTTATATGAAATGCATCATAATAAATTAAATACGCATACATTCCAATACGAATGTCATCATATTACATTACATCTATGAATATTCCTATAGGAATACCATCTAATTACATCGCATCTGTGAATATTCCTATAGTAATGTCATTTAGTTACATCGCATCTGTGAATATTTCTATAGGAATGTCATTTAGTTACATCACATCTGTGAATATTCCTATAGGAATGCCATTTAATTACATTGCATCTGTAATTTTTAATAGGCTTATGTACTTTTTAATTTTCAGAAAAGCCCACTGTTTACTAGTAATACTGACTGTTAGCTTACTATATTTTCAAAATACTGTAAAAAATTTCTTAAACCATTTGTAATTTGTATCAAAAACTTTACTAATTTTAGGTCAATTATTAATTTAAACAACAAATTATATGGAACAAAACGTCCCTGGCGAAGAAAAAGCCAAACCGGTAAGAACCCAAACAATTCCTCTCGCCGAAATTGATTTGGGCAACGTAGTTACTCTTGCTAGTGCCAAATGGAAAGGTAATCCTTGGCTCACTATGCTTTGGCTCAAGCAAGCCGAGTTTGACGCTGATGCAAAAAGTTTTAATGCAATTTTAGGCCTAAAGATGGATGAAAGTACAGATGTTTCTCCTATTTCTACCGCTTTAGGAAATCTTGATAAAATTATGGATGGCCACATGAGTTATGTGAAGGGTTATATTGACGACAAGTATGACAAAAAGGATGCTACGAGTTATTATGGTGCCTTTGGGTTTGTTTATAAATATAAAAAGTATGCCTTTCCTCTTGACCAAAATAGACGTTTGGCAGCTTTAAAGTTGATGGTTTCGGGCTTGAAAAAGCATGACTTAGAGGACCGAAAATATGGATTGACGTTCTGGACGGATATTATGACCAATTATGAGACGCTTTTAGGTCAATCTAACGCTTTGGACGGGGATATTTCGGTAAAAGTGGGTGAGAAAAACGTGATTAAGAAAAGATTAAAAAAAGCGTTAACTGCTATAGTGTATGGTATTAAAAGTAACAAACCAGATACTTACAAGCAAGAATTGCGCGACTGGGGTTTCCAGAAAGAGAAGTATTAAAAAGTTTTGTTCTGTTTTGCAAATGCCACGATTTTTACGAGTCTTGGCATTTTTTGTTTATCCCGCTATCCGAAGTGTCCCGAATTCGGATTAATTTAAAATCATCTTCTACAACTTGAAATTCTCCTACAGACCGCTAAAAATAAATACACTAAGCATTAAAAAAATGGAAGTTGTAATTGATAATCAAAATATATTTATATTTGAATTACCAATAATCACAATTGCTAATTCTAACATCCCCAAAATGAAAAAAATTCTTTTTACATTATTGTTCAGTAGCTCTTTCGGATTTGCTCAAGAAATAGAAACCGATAAATTTCAAATACATAGTATTTCCGTTTCTCCAATAGGTTTTTACGCCAGCCAAGCGAGTGCGGGTTTTGGTGCAAATGCAGATGTAGCGGTGAATTATGGTAAAAACATTTTTAAATTATATGCTAACGGAGGTTCTGAATTTGTAATTAATACATTTGGAGCCTCTATTTATGATAGCTATGAAGAATATGGCATTTTATATGGGAGAACAATACAACTAAAAAGTAAAGTTGATTTTGACTACTTTGCAGGTCTTTCATTCTTCAAGTATACCTCCAATAATAACTCAAGCGCTTCAGAATATGACTATTATTATGAGCCAAATGCTGAAGAGTCTGTAAAAAAAGTTATTGGAGTACCATTACAAGCAAAACTTCGTTTTAAATTAACTCGAGTTTTCTCATTAGGGTTGCAATTGCATACCAATATAAATACGGCAACATCTATTTTTCAACCAGGTTTCTTTGTACAATTCAAATTATAAAAAATTTCATCGCACTTATATAGCTCGAATTTACTATCCGTTCCCCACTAGCGCGAATGTCCCGATTGTGCAAGTTCCAGTAGTGCATAACGTTTAGTAAGGTTAGGCGCGCTTAATATTAATAACTATTTTATCAGGTATTGCGCGACTGGGGTTTCCAGAAAGAGAAGTATTAAAAAGTTTTGTTCTGTTTTGCAAATGCCACGATTTTTACGAGTCTTGGCATTTTTTGTTTATCACGTTTTAAATTATTTTTATCAAAATTGCACGGACTATTCGCCAATCCTAATTTTACACTTCTTTCCGCAATACCTCTAATGGCGGACTATTCAATACCGATTTCAAATTGCTTAAACCAATAAGAACGACTAAAAATGTAATTCCCGGCAGAAAAACTAGAAAGGGAATGGCAGAAGGTATAAACGGCTCTTTAAATAAAAACAGTGCTAACAACTGACTGCCTATTAAGGATAACAAGACGCCTGTTAAGCTCCCAAGAATTCCCAAATAGATGTACTCCAATGCCGTAATTTGTAAAATTTGTTTGCTTTTGGCACCCAAAGTTCGCAATAGGACACTTTCTTTAATGCGTTGGTATTTGCTATTTCTAACAGAACCTACCAGCACTATCAAACCTGTTAGTATACTAAAGAAGGCCATGAAATTAATAATCCATGCAATTTTATCTAAAATATCTTCAACAATGGTAAACACTTGGCGTAAATCTAAAATGGTCACGTTGGGATATTTTTCTACTAAATCCCGTTGCAAAGCCGCAGAACTTTCTTTAGTGGGCACATACGTAGTGATCACATTAAACTGCGGGGCATTTTCTAGGACACCTGTGGGAAATAAAACCGTAAAATTTATTTGCAAACTTGTCCAATCTACTTTTCGAATGCTCCCTACAAAAGTTTCCATCAAAACACCTTGAATGTTAAAAACAACTTTATCACCCAGTTTTAAATCGGCATCTTTGGCCAAATTATCTGAAATAGATATTGGGACGGGTTTTCCAGAGGTTGCTTTTCCGGTCCATTCACCTTCTATTAATTCTTCGGTTTTTGATAAAGCATCGCGATATGTGACTCTAAATTCGTGATTCAAAACCCATTTACGCATGTCAATCGTAGTGTCTTGACGCATTTCATTTACTGATCTGCCACGAATGCGCTGCATCCGCATGGTGACAATAGGGACATTATCAATCACGTCTAATCCTTTATTTTTAAAAGTTTGTAATAGTGCTGTTTCTTGTTCGGCTTGTACATCAAGTAAAATAATATTGGCATCGTTCTTTTTATTTTCTAAAGAGGTTTTAGCCAGTAAAATATCTTTTGTAAAATATAATGTACTTATTAAAAAAGTGCCTAAACCAATTGCTAAAACAAGTACCATGGTCTGGTTATTGGGTCGAAATAAGTTTAGCAAACTTTGGCGTTTAGTATAACCCCAAGAACTTGGAAAATACTTTTTTATCAATTGGATGAATAAGTGAGCTACACCAGCCATAATGGCAATGGTAACGAATATTCCGCCTGTAAAAATCAATCCATCAAGGGCGTCTTTCAGCATCCAAAAGGAAAACAGGTAAATAAAAACTACGATGGTTGCATATACTGCATTGCGTGCAAATTTCGGTTTTTGTAAGTTGTCTTCCGAATTTCTTAAAACCTCTAACGGCGAAACATACCACGTACCTAGCAATGGCAATAATGCAAATAAAACCGACATCAAAACACCCAGTGCCACACCCATAAGTACGGGTTGTCCAGATATAATAACCTCCACATTAAAAGGCAGAAAATCTTGTAAAATATAAGGAAACGCATATTGTATACCCGCACCAATTGCCGAACCAATCAAGCCACCTACAAGACCAATACTAATAATTTGCAGTAAATAAATTAAAAACGTTTGTCTCCGCGACGCACCTAAACATTTTAAAACAGCCACATTTCGTAGTTTCTCTTTAATGTAAATGTGTACAGAACTCGCAATACCAATGCAACCCAGTAAAAGTGCAATAAAAGCCACTAAATTTAAAAACCGACCTACATTATCATACCGTTTTCCTAAACGTTCGCTGGTGCTGATGTGTGTATCTAAATCCGCATTTTCTGCTTCAAGAACGGGGTTTAATTTTTCACTTAAAGTAGTTAGATTTGCGTTGGGTGCTTTAAAAAAATACTGATATTCTTTTCTACTTCCCAATTGTAATAAGTCTGTTTGACCTAGTAATCTGTATGGAATTAAAACTGTAGGTGCTACAGAAGTGGAAATCGCTGTAGTTCCAGGAATAGATTGCAGTACACCAATAATAGGAAGCGTTAATTCACCAATTTTGATAGAATCGCCCGGCTTCATTTTATATTGTAATAGCAAAGTTGCATCTACTAAAGCACCACCAAGACGTTGATAGTTTTGCCCGGCTTCCGCGGGTTCTGTAGTAATAGTCCCGTAAAACGGAAACTGCCCTTCCATAGCCCTTACTTTGACTAATTTTGTTCCGCCATTTTTAGGAAAAGCCGCCATCGAAACAAAGTTAACTTCAGAAGCATCGGCACCTAAAGAATCTACTATAGCTAGTACTTTTTCAGAAGGTTCTTGCTTACTGTCAATAACAAAATCAGCACCCATTAAGGATTTTGACTGGCTTTGAATGTTTTGTTTTAAATTATCACTAAACAATTGAATAGAAACTACCGCCGCGATACCTAAAATGATGGATGCCATGAACAGCATTAGTCTGGAAAGGCTTGCTTTACCATCGCGCCAAGCCATTTTTAAAAGCCATTGAAAATTCAATTTCGAATTGATATTGCTCATTAAATAGTTCTTGTTTTTTCGTTTGAAATCACTTTTCCACCTTTTAGTCGTAGAATTTGTTGTGTCCGATTTGCCAAATCTAAATCATGTGTGATAATTACTAAAGTAGTACCCGCTTCTTTATTCAATTCAAAAAGCAATTGAATGACCTTTTCACCGGTTTCTTCATCTAGATTTCCCGTAGGTTCATCTGCAAATAAAATAGAAGGTTTATTTGAAAAGGCTCTCGCTAAAGCCACACGTTGTTGTTCTCCTCCAGATAATTGCGAAGGATAATGATGTAAACGATCGCTTAATCCTACTTTTTCTAATAAGGCTTTGCCGTATGTAACTGCCTGTTTTTCGCCTTGCAATTCTAAAGGAACAATCACGTTTTCCAAAGCCGTTAATGTGGGCAACAATTGAAAATTTTGAAATATAAAGCCTACTTCCTTGTTTCGCAATGCAGCACGTTCATCTTCATTTAACGATTGTAAAGCTATACCACACAGTTCAATAGTTCCCGAACTCGGATAATCCAAACCTGCACAAAGGCCTAGTAAAGTGGTTTTTCCGCTTCCAGAAGGACCAACAATAGAAAAGGTAGAACCCTTTTCTACTTCAAATGAAATATTGCTAATTACTGTTAATTTTTTAGAACCACTGTTATAAGTTTTCTCTAAATCATTAATCTTTAATATATTTGACATTCTTTATTAAATTTTTTATATAACATGATAATTCCGAAAAATAGACAATTGATCCTTAATACTGCAATCACAAATCTAAAGGTTTTCATAAAGTTTTCTCCCCTTTTTCTTTCGTTACTATTGGTCGCTTGTAAATCTGATAAGGCTCAACAAGTGCGTAATTCAGAAACTACAACTTCTGAAAGCCCAACTGAACAAATGCCAACGAGCGGTTCTAAAAAAATTATTTTTTTTGGTGACAGTTTAACGGCAGGTTATGGTTTAGAGGATGTTGACGACGCTTTTCCAAGCCTTATACAAGATAAGATTGACGCTTTACATTTGGATTACAGCATTGTAAATTCAGGTGTAAGTGGCGAAACAACTTCTGGTGGAAAAAATAGAATTAATTGGGTTTTAAATGAAGAACCAAGTATTTTTATCTTGGAGTTGGGGGCAAACGATGGGTTAAGAGGTGTTCCTTTGCAGCAAACTAAACAGAATTTGCAAGATATTATTGATGCCGTCCAGGAAAAATACCCGTCCACTAAGATTATTTTGGCAGGTATGCAACTTCCTCCTAATATGGGTCAAAGCTATACCACAGAATTTAATAACTTGTTTCCCTCGTTAGCCAAAGAAAATGGCTTGCCTTTAATTCCCTTTTTATTAGAAAATGTTGGTGGCATCGCGTCTTTAAACCAATCAGACGGTATTCATCCAACAAAAGAAGGGCACGAGATATTGGCGACAAATGTTTGGAAGGTTTTAGAGCCTGTACTGAAATAATATAAAATGTTTTATGTGTTACATTACATTTCTTTGAAAGGTTAAATTTAAACACGGAGTTAATTCAGTAGTTCTAACTTTAAGCATTTTGCCTAACGGATATTACTATTCTTAAAGCGGATGGAAGTACGTACTGTTAATAAAATCTTATTCTAAGTCTCGTTTTTCCAAGCATTATAGTATATTTGAAAAAAACATTATGAAAAAAGTACTCTTAAGCATCATGGCTTTTAGTTTATTTGGATGTGCCGAATTGCAACAAATTGCCAGTCAATATCCCGGTTTAGACCCCGTTGGAAATGCCGAAATCGCCTCAGGTTTAAAAGAAGCACTCAACAACGGAATCACTAAAGAAGTAACCAAACTAACTTCGACCGATGGTTTTTACAAAAATCAAATGGTCAAAATCTTACTTCCCGATGAATTGCAGAAAGTAGATAAAGGTTTACGAGACATTGGTCTAGGAAGCCTTGCCGATGAAGGAATCAAGTTGCTAAACCGTGCTGCAGAAGACGCGGTAAAAGAAGCTACACCTATCTTTGTTGATGCAGTGAGGAATATGTCGTTTAACGATGCTAAGAATATTTTATTGGGAAGCGATAACTCAGCTACACTGTATTTACAAAGTTCTACAACGCAATCCTTATACGGAAAATTCAATCCAGTAATTCAAAAATCATTATCAAAAGTAGGTGCTGATGCTGCTTGGAAAAACATCATTACAAAATACAATGCGATACCTTTAACTTCTAATGTAAATCCTGATTTGAACGATTATGTGACTCAAAAAGCATTAGAAGGGGTTTTCAAAATGATTGCTGTTGAAGAAAAAGACATTCGTACCAACTTAAATGCAAGAACATCTGATTTACTGAAAAAAGTTTTCGCCATGCAAGATGCCAAGTAAAAAACTAGGCATGCATAGTATCTAATCTTTTTGTATTCAATCACATAGACTTAACACTGCCTTAACAAAACATAAATTAAAAATCACGTACTTTGCAGTATTAAGATTGAATAAGGTTTGGTTAGTTAGTTAGATTTTAAAAAAGCTGGGGCATTGTGTTTCAGCTTTTTTTTGTCACATATTCAACAAACTGTAGCGTTTCGCTATTAAATACTGCCGCATTTTCAACGTTAACTACATGTCCACAATTCTGAATTTCTACTAACTTAGCAGAAGCTGAATGTTGTTGCACTACTTTTTTAATAGAAGGGAGAAACATATAATCTTCGGTTCCCATTATATAAAGTGTAGGAATTTTAAGTTCTTCAGCACGGAATTTTCTTAAAATCGGATTTATTTCTGAGGTTAATATGAACCATTTAATAAACTCCTTTTGATTCATTTTTTTAGCTTCATTCACAAATAACAACCGTGCACTTTTATGATTATCTCTTGGCATAATGACAAATGCGAAAAATTTGTACAACCATAAATAAGGAATTACATATTGAAAAACATTCCCTAATCGCATCAAAACCTGTGACCGAGCATTCATTCTAAAAATGGCACCACCTAAAATCATGCTTTGAATTTTATCAGGATTCGTTTCTGCCAACTGTCGAATTAAGATTGTTCCTAGAGAAATTCCTACGAAATGCGACTTTTTGATTTCAAGATGTTCTAAAACCACATTTATATCATTAGCAAGAATAGGAAAAGTATAGCTTTCATTTGAAGTAAAGTTTTTAGATTCCCCATGTCCACGAAGGTCTAAAAGTAACAAGTTAGCATGTTTCTGAAAATCCCGAATTTGCTTAAACCAAATCGATGAGCTCCCTCCTGCTCCATGAACAAAAGTTATCCATTGTTTGCTTTCAGGATTTGGAAAAATAGTATAGTTAAGCACAAATAAAGGTTTTGGCGAATTTAGTATTTAAAACGAATTTTTAATATCTATTGAGTAAATTTATGTCTTGTTTATTCTTTCAATCGGTTCTGTAGTTGTTTGAAATAACTAAAAGACTGATGCAATCGGGTTCCGTACCAAGAAAACATTTCACCATCTACAAAAGCAGTTTTTGCATGATGGGTATTTCTGCCAATTTCAAAAGCGTCTGCATCCGAAAAAGGATAGGGCTCTGATGAAAGTAAAACTACTTCCGGGTCATAGTCTTTTTCCATAACCTTTAAATCGATTTCTGGGTACCTGTCTTGGTTTTTATAACAATTATCAAACTTATTCAACTGCATTAATTCATCAATAAAAGTTCCTGTTCCTGCAACCATATATGGTTTTTTCCAAATGAAATAAGCCGTTTTTCTAATAGGTAAGTTTTTGCTGAACTTCATGAAATCAGTATAACCAAAAGAAATCTTGTCATTCCATTTTCGCGCTTCAGTTCGGCAATTAAAGAGTTTGCCAAAATCAGCAATGGTGTGCAACACATCATCAACCGTAATAATATTTGTAACCCAAACCGGACAAATTTTACGCAACTCCACCACCATTTCTTCGGTATTCTCTTCTTTATTAGCTATGATAAAATCGGGTTTTAGCAAACGAATTTTCTCATAATGCACTTTTTTTGTTCCGCCAATGATTTTCTTAGTGGATTTAAAATGTATTGGATGCACACAAAACTTTGTGATACCAATGATTTTATCTTCCAAACCTAAATCATATAAGGTTTCCGTTAAGGATGGAACGAGGCAAATAATCCGTTGTGGGATATCTTTTACTTCAAAATTAGTTCCTATACCGTCTTTCATTTCAAGCATTGTAGCACATTTTATTGTTCAAAGTTAAAAATTATAATGCACAAATTGCATCGAAAAAGCATATTGCCGTTTCATTTTAATAAAAAACACCGCACCTTTGCACTGCAAAAAAACCTACTTCTATGAACATCAAACTCATCGCCATTGGCAAAACCGATAATAAGCAATTGCAGACCTTGATGGATGATTATCAAAAGCGTTTATCGTTTTATGTCAAATTTGATTTAGAAGTCATTCCCGATATCAAAAACGTCAAGAACTTATCAGAATTACAGCAAAAAGAGAAAGAAGGTGAATTAATTCTGTCCAAAATAACCCCAACCGACCAACTAATCTTGTTGGACGAAAACGGTAAGAACTTCAGCAGTATGGAATTCTCTTCCGAATTACAAAAGAAAATGAATTCAGGTATCAAAACCTTAGTATTTGTGATTGGCGGTCCTTATGGTTTTTCTGAAACAGTTTATCAAAAAGCTTTTGGAAAAATTTCGCTCTCAAATATGACGTTCTCCCACCAAATGGTTCGATTGTTTTTTATTGAACAATTGTACAGAGGATTTACGATTTTGAGGAATGAACCTTATCACCACCAGTAAGGATTAGGGAATTAGGGCAACTACAAACTTCTCAAAAACGCATTACATTCTTCTTCAAAAATTTCTAAAGGAATTTGATGAGCCAAATCAGGTCGGATTTTAATATCAAAATGAACCGTTGGCAATAAATTTTCAGAGAAATACTTCAAATTTGAAATTGCAGGAACCGTTTCGTCTTGACTCCCTAAAACTATAGAAAAACGCTGCTTTTGTTTTGGAACCACATTTTGCGGAACAACTTGATTCAACGAGCGAATGGGTAAAGCGGGATTAAACAACAAAGCGGGACAACCCAATGTCATAGCAATATGATAGCCCATAAAACCGCCCATACTACTTCCAATTATACAATCAATGGAATCGTTTTTATAGGTTTCCAATAAATAATTAAACATTTCAGAATTGCTTTTATAATCCATATCTGGTGCGATTACAGTAGCAAATTCTTCTAAAACAGCTCGTTTTACATCGCTTAATTTACTTTCTAATCCGTGGAGATATAATATAGTCATAGTTTTTTGTAGTTAATTGGTTTCTTGAAACGCTTCAAACAAAGCAATCGTTTCCATTGCCTCTTTTACATCGTGGACTCTCAAAATATTCGCCCCTTTTGTCAAGGCCAATGTATTTAAAACTGTAGTTCCATTCAATGCTTGTTTTGAACTGCAATCCAGCGTTTTGTATATCATAGACTTTCTTGATAATCCGGCTAAAATTGGGACATTTAGGTGTTTAAATAATTCACTTTTATGCAATACTTCAAAGTTCTGTTCTGTGGTTTTGGCAAATCCATAACCGGGGTCTACAATCAAATCATTAATCCCTAAACTTCGGGCGAGATTTATTTTCTCTGCAAAATACAACATCATTTCTTTCAAAACGTCTTCGTATTGCGTCAAACTTTGCATGGTTTTCGGCGTTCCTTTCATGTGCATCATGATGTATGGCACTTGTAATTTCGCTATTGTTTTCATCATTTCAGTATCCAAATTTCCTGCTGAAATATCATTTATGATTGACGCTCCAGCTTCAATCGCCTTTTCAGCAACAGGGCTCCTAAAAGTATCAATAGAGAGTATAATTTCTGGAAATTCACTCACTAAAAGTTTTACAATTGGTATTAAACGACGAAGCTCTTCTTCTTCCGAAACGTAATCCGCATCAGGTTTACTCGAATAAGCACCAACGTCAATGAAAGTAGCACCCTCATTCAACATTTTTTCTACTTGATTGAGAATGGTATTTTCATCTGTAAATTGGCCACCGTCAAAAAATGAATTTGGTGTCAAATTTAAGATTCCCATTACTTTGGGTCGAGTCAAATCAATCAATGTGCCTTTGCAGTTTATCGTCATCAGAACTTTTTTTTATGCTTTGGGATTTCCTTTTGGCTTAATCGTTTTTAATTGCTTATTTTTGAAAAAATTTATACAAATATAAATCAATAATGAGCAATACTTCTCAAGAATACGATAAAATAGTGCACCAATGTCGGAGCCTTTTTATCAATAAAATGAGTGATTACGGAAGTGCTTGGCGTATTTTACGCTTGCCATCGCTAACCGATCAAATTTTCATCAAAGCACAACGTATTCGTAGTTTGCAACAAAACGAAGTTCGAAAAGTAGACGAAGACGAAGCCGGAGAATTCATCGGTATCATCAATTATTCGGTGATGGCTTTGATTCAATTGGAATTGGGTGTTGTCGAACAACCTGATTTAAAATTGGAAGAAGCAACGCGATTGTACGATGAGAAAATCCAGTTGACCAAGACGTTGATGGAAAACAAAAACCATGATTACGGGGAAGCTTGGCGCGAAATGCGTGTCAGTTCCTTGACGGATTTGATTTTACAAAAGCTACTTCGCGTAAAGCAAATTGAAGACAACAAAGGAAAAACGATTGTCTCTGAAGGCATTGACGCCAATTACCAAGACATGATTAACTATTCGATATTCGCACTGATTTTAATGCACAAACATTTATAACACACTCCTTTTTTAGCCAAAAATAATTCACAAATGAAAAACATCATCACACAATTCTCAAGAGTTTTCGTCGGTATTCTGTTCATTATTTCAGGATTGATTAAACTCAACGACCCTATCGGATTTGCGTTCAAGTTAGAAGAATATTTCTCAGAACCTGTTTTAAATCTGCCGTTTCTTGAACCATTAGCGTTAGCAATAGCTGTATTTATGGTAATCTTAGAAGTGGTCTTAGGAGTAATGCTGTTAGTGGGTTTCAAACCTAAATTCACCATTTGGAGTTTACTGTTGATGATAGTATTCTTTACATTCCTTACGTTTTATTCGGCTTATTTCAATAAAGTAACAGATTGTGGTTGCTTCGGCGACGCTTTGAAATTAACGCCTTGGGAATCATTCACGAAAGACATCGTCTTATTGTTCTTCATCTTGATATTGTTTTTCAATATCAAGTTTATAAAGCCTTTATTCAATAGTAAAGTTAATACAGGTATTGTATTGGTGACACTATTATTGTGTTCTTTCATGGCGTACTGGGTTTTAAATCATTTACCATTGAAAGATTTCAGAGCCTATAAAGTGGGAACAAACATTGAAAAAGACATGTCGTTTCCAGCCGATGCCGAACCAGCGGTTATTGACATGATTTTTGTTTATAAAGTAGATGGCGTAAACAAGGAGTTCACTGATAAACAACTGATGGATATTCCTGCAGGAGCTGAATTCGTAGAACGAAGAGACAACATTATTTCGGCAGGTTACTTGCCTCCTATTCATGATTTCACAATGGAAAAAGACGACGTTGACCATACAGCTGAATTTCTAGCAGAGCCAAAATTAATGATATTCCTTACCTACGATTTAGAAATTGCCGACGATGCTGGTTTGAAAAAATTGGAAGCCTTAAACTTAGAAGCCACTTCAAAAGGCTATAAAGTAATTGGTATGACCGCTTCAAATGCTGGTGTTATTGCAAAAATCAGAGCGAAGTACAACTTTACTTTTGATTACTATTTCGCTGATTCAATCACGCTGAAAACCATTGAACGTGCCAACCCAAGTATTGTCATTCTAAAAAAGGGAACGGTTACAAAAAAGATACACCACAACGATATAAAAGATTTGAAATTGTAATATAAAATGAGCCGTTTGATAACCCAAACGGCTCATTTTTTCCTCACAACTGACAACTGACAACTGATAACTGACAACTTCCTCCATGCTTCGCTACTTTTTAAACAAAATAGGATACGCTTTACTAACCCTTTTTGGAGTGGTTACGGTTATCTTCTTTTTATTTAATGTATTGCCTGGCGACCCGGCTAGAATGATGCTCGACCAGAACGAGAATTCGGAACAGTTGGCGATTATCAAAAAGAAATACGGTTTTGACCAACCCATTTCTATCCAATACTTGAATTACCTGAACGACCTCTCCCCGATTTCGTTTCACAACACCAATCCCGACAATTATTCTTTTCTTTATAAAGAGAAATACAATGCCGTATCGCTTTTTACCATTGGCAATCGCACCGTAGCTTTAAAAACGCCTTACTTACGCGAAAGTTTCCAAAAAAGTGGCAAGAAAGTAACTGATATAATTGGAAACACATTACCCAATACTTTTCTCTTAGCCTTTTTTGCAATTCTGATTGCAATTGGTATCGGTGTGTTTTTGGGCATCATTTCCGCATTATATCACAACACATGGGTCGACCGACTCATTGCATTAATCAGTACTTTGGGAATGAGTGTCCCGTCCTTTTTCAGCGCCATTTTATTTGCTTGGTTGTTTGGATTTGTATTGCACGAATACACGAATCTTAACATGACAGGAAGTCTCTATGAAGTAGATGATTTTGGCAACGGAAGCTATATTCAATGGAAAAACCTTATTCTACCCGCTATTGTTTTGGGCATTCGTCCTTTGGGAGTAGTGACGCAATTGATGCGAAACTCCTTACTCGAAACCTTCAGTATGGATTATATTAGAACGGCTCGTGCCAAAGGTTTGAGTGAATTTCAAATCATCAAAAAACACGCCCTTAAAAACTCCTTGAATCCTGTGGTAACTGCCATATCAGGATGGTTTGCTTCCATGCTTGCCGGAGCTGTTTTTGTAGAATACATCTTCGGTTGGAACGGCTTAGGCAAAGAAATCGTTGAAGCCCTCAACACCTTAGACCTACCGGTAATTATGGGAGCTGTTATTGTCATTGCCACAACTTTTGTGGTCATTAATATTTTAGTAGATTTGGTTTATGCGTACTTAGACCCTAAAATTCGGTTGGAATAAGTTTCTGATTAATAATTATTAGAGACAAAATACAAGTTCGCAATATCGTGTTTGCAAAATAAAAAGATACTTTAAAATTAATAAATACGTTATATCCAATGTGATCCTAAAAGAAATACTATGAAACCAACTTTATTGTTTTTATTGTTCATTTTTACCTTTGGAGCTTGTTCTGTCGATGATGAAAACTTTGTTACCATAAATGGAAGAGTAGAACGAGATTTGACAGGCGAAGGAATAGCTAATCAAAGAGTTTCGATTTACATTTATGAATTTCATGGTTATGGAATTTATACTTATCGTGTAGAACTCGGTTCTACAGAAGTAATCACTGATGATAATGGGAATTTTAGTTTTCAAGCAAAGGATGGTGAACGTGTTTTGTTCTCAACTTCTAAAGAACAAGATGAAAATTACGGTACTTCAGAATTAAGAAGCTTTAGACTAACTGATTCAGTTATTTTAAAAGTCGATAAACTTTTAAAATATAAAATTTATGTAAATAATACCACACCAGTAGATGAAAACGACTTTGTGAAAGTAGATTTAAATTGTTTTTTCTGCAATACACTAGTTACTAAAATTGAAAATTATGGTGTGGATAATGTCTATTATCCTGCCGAAAATCCTGGTGGAAGTGGCACTAGTGCATACGAAGAAACAGCATGGTATGGAACTAACGTAAATTCTATCATTTACTTTAGTGTTGAAGAAGGCGAGGATCAATATACATTATTTTGGCATATGACAAAAAACGGAATTAGTACATCCGGCTTTACTGAAAATTTACCAGTTGATGCAGATCAAGTAAATGAATATCATTTTGATTATTAATTTATTTCTCGGTTGGAGTAAGTCCTTTGTGTACATTAATATAAGATATTAAAGAGTTTGTATATATTTACAAATAAAAAAATTACGCTATAATTATCGCTTATAAAAAAACCGCATCAACAATCTATTTTAAATAATAAAATGAAAAAAGTTTATCTATTTGTAGCAATTATGTATTGTTGCTTAAACCTTTCTGCACAGGATATAAAAACAGTTTCCGCAGGCACAATTACAATTATTACAAACCAGCAAATGAAATTTACAAATCTTCGCTTTGTAGAGGACCAAGTACTTTTTATAAACTCAAGTACTAAATCGGAATTTACTTATTTCATGAATAGCATACGAAGTATCGTTGATGATAAAGGAACTACCATCTATCTTAAGGCTGGGGAAAAGCTTCCTGTGGAAAGAGTGCTTACAGAAGAACAAAAGCTACTGATATTAAACCCTCCCTTAGTAGACCGGAAACAAGTGTATGCTAAAATTGTCCTTAAAAACGGTACTGTTTTGAGAACCTATATAAAGACAAAAACCAACCTCTTTGATTCCGAAAGATTGGATGAAATAAGCATTGTTACTAGAGTAGTAGCTATTAAAAATAAAGAAAAAGTACGGTACAAAGCGAAAGAAATTGACAGCATGAAATTTGTTGATTATAATTACAAATATCGAGTCTTTTTTGGTGATGGAAAAGGATTGCAAGAAGTTTTATATGATGGTAAAATTAAGTGGTACAGAATGTATTGGCGAGACATTAACTATTCAACTCATACTACTGATTATATGTACAACACAGAACTTAAGCAACTATTTAATTTAAGTCTTTTTAATAATCGGCGTAAAAAATTTAGAGAGATGACTATACTACGTCCTGACTTATTACCTTTTATAGATGAGATGAGTATTGAAGATAAATATATATTGCAATTATTAGACAGATACGAAGAAGATTGATAGAACAGGTAAAATTTCCACGCTAGCGCAAGCATCTCGCTTGTGCCAACTCCTATTTCCCACTCGTCTGACTCTCTTCCCGAACGTCTGTCAGACTTCCCCATTCGTCTGACAAAGTTCCCCGGTCGTCTGGCAACATTCCCGAACGTCTGTCGGTCTTCCCCACTCGTCTGGCAACGTTCCCGAACGTCTGTTGGTCTTCCCCACTCGTCTGGCAACGTTCCCCGGTCGTCTGGCAACATTCCCGAACGTCTGTCGGTCTTCCCCATCCGTCTGACAAAGTTCCCCAATTGTCTGGCAACATTCCCTAACGTCTGACTGGCTGCCCAACTCGTATGGCACAGTTCCCTCCTAATCCTACAACGTTCACCGTTCAAACACCCCTATTCCTCAAAAGAAATTAAGTTTATTTTGTTTCCATAGAAACAAATTTTCCCGCTCCTGTGATAAAATGTTTTAGAATTATTCAAAGAATCAACTATATTTACAAAATTGTTAGATGGTATTAGAAATGCTACACGTTTCTGTACGCCTCGAGCACTAATAAAAACCAATACAAAACCTTAAATTAAACCCATGATTAAAAAACAACTTTATGCAATCGTTCTCTTGACCTGTCTGGTACTGGTGGGGTGCGATGTAAGTGGCGACGACGGAAATCCCGAATCAACGAGTCCTTCATTGAAGACTTTGAGTACAACAAATATTACAACTACTGCAGCTACAACGGGTGGTTTTATCGTTTCTGACGGTGGTAAAAATCTTATCGAAATGGGGATTGCATGGGATACGCTTCCTAACCCCACTATTTTTACGACTAAGATACCACAAGTAGGAACTGCAGAACAATTTACGGCAACTATTACTAATTTAGTGCCCAATACTACTTATTATGTAAGGGCTTACGCCATTAACGAAATTGGCGTTGCTTATGGCAACCAGCAAATGTTTACTACCATTGATGGTGCAATTGTATATGCAATTGGCGACATAGGTCCGGGTGGTGGTTTCGTGTTTGAAATAGATGCAACTGGTATTCACGGAAAAGAAATTGCTCCTCTAGCTACACAATTCAGCACACAATGGGGATGCCCTACGGGTGATGTAGCCGGTACGATGGCTACTGTAGGAACCGGTTCAGCTAATTCTGACCTTATCTTAGAGTTTCATACTGCCATGGGCTATTATGCAGACCCTGACCAATGTAGTGGCGACATTATCGCTACTGGAGACGTTGCCGCTAAGCAATGTGCGGAACTTATTTTTAATGAGTTAGAGGATTGGTACCTTCCCTCAATTGGCGAATTGGAACTGGTATATACCAACTTAATTAGTGAAAACCTCGGCGATATGGCCGACTTGATGTTGTCAAGTTCTACGCAAGACCCAACAGATGCAACAAAACACATGGTGCTTCAAGGAGAGACCGGTGGAACTATTGGCATCGCTAAAAGCACTGCAAACGCATATAGAGCCGTTAGAAATTTCTAAATCACAGTATTCAAAACATCATGGATTGGTGTTGAACCATTCGTGACTATTCTTATAAACACTTTCAAAGTCCTGATTTCCTATATGAAGTCAGGACTTTGTTATTGCGAGGAACGAAGCAATCCTATAAACGAATACTACAACCATGCATAACGACATGCACTTCCAATTTTCAATTCACAGACATAAATGCCACCGTTATAGGTATCGATTACAGGAGATTGCTTCGTTCCTCGCAATGACTGCATGAGTGGAACTTATAAATGAGTTCATTTCAACAAAAGAGAAATCACAAGCGTTACTCTCATAATTGATTCTTCCTTCCTCAGAACGACAAAGAAAAACACATCTTGTCGTGAACAAGTAAGTTTAATCCCCCATCAATCCCCATTAACGGTAGCTCGTACCACTGGACTCCAAGGACCTGCTTCACCTCGTGTATTTTCCCACCGTAACCGATAATGAACCGTCTTGCCAGCGTCGGACAAGGCAAATTTATGTAAAAAAGGCGGTGCAGAACATGTGCCAAGAAAGGTAGTGTCTTTTAAATCAGTGATGGGTTCGCCAATTTTGCACCAAATCTGACAACCTCTCACCCGTTTTGGCTTAGCATGTGACCCGTTTTCATCTGTAAAAAAGATAGTATGTTGGTACAGGTTCCCCGTAAATATATGCCCTAGCGGATGCGTTGTGGGAATAACAGGAGCACTTCTATTACTTTTACGTTCAGGTAAATGAAGAGTAAGTCTGTCTTGTAAAGTCAGCTCGCTTTTTGGGATATCGGCAAATACTTTTCTCAGTGTATTCATCAAACTATCCCTTACTCTATTCTTGTTTGTCACAATCATCGTCGTGCGTTCGTAAAGGTTTTTCGAAAGCGGATATAAAATGAACCACTCGTTGTAAAGTTCATTTATAAGCGTTTTATTCGTTTCCGAAACATGCAATCGGTTAATGTGAAGCGTTAAATAAGCCACGACTAACTTGAAATACGTATTGAGTTCGCTTTCTTTACTGGGAAAAGGTTTACGAGTAGGCATAAGATTTAGTTTTTTAATGATTATACTAGTTTGTTATATCACAGCATTTTACTGTTGTGTTTTTTGTTATTATTAATACATAATCCATAGTTAGGTAAAGTAACCGTATGATTGGGTTAATTAACCCAGAGCTTGGGTTAACTAACCCAGAGTCTTGGTTAATTAACCCAAAGATGTGGTTAACTAACCTAAAGCCTTGGTTAACTAACCCAGAGACGTGGTTAATTAACCCAAAGCCGTGGTTAACTAACCCAAAGGCTTGGTTAATTAACCCAAAGCAATGTGAGCTGTCTCGAAAGCTAAAAAAAACGTCCCATGAGTTAGCGAACGTGTTTTACAACTTGCGGGAATAGTAATTTACTACTGGGGAAGTGATGCGAAACCTTTGGGATAGATGCCCAACGTTAGTAGATAAAAGCAACGCTTGTGCTTTTTGATAAAGGAAACGGCTGTATACATCATAGCATTTTCGAATTTAGTTGAAAATAGTGACTGAACCTTAAGCTAACATGAATTATGCAACCCGCATTCTTGCTACTCTTTTGGATAAACTTGGAGGTATGAATCGCATGTTATTACATAACGTATTCGTACTCCTATACTTATCGTAGTGTAAATGTCAGCATTATTTTTGAATAAAAATGCAATCCCATCAATTATTTTAGCACTACCCTACTGATTGGTATGTCTTTACAAGGTTTTGGAAGGTATTTTATATACCTTGACACTTGTAGATACCCGTTTTTTTCAACTGTTGGAAGTTTTGATAGTAAAAGGTTGAAATGGGTGTTTTGTTTTTGAAAGAGAAAGAGTATATTTGGAAAGGCAATGACTGCATGATTATCTTTCACAACTTGTTTGCGGCCTCTGAATAGGTCTTTTGAAATAAGAAATAGAAGTACTACAATAGCCATCTATATACATTAACAAATGAATTTAAGTTCAAAGTTTAATTCTTTTTATCTTATAAAACTTGGTTTTTTTCCCACTCTTTGCATTGGCTTTAGTTTGTTGCTGATTGATGTTAAACTGAATTATAAAAAAGATATTTCAGTAGTAGTTCCTGTTTTGGTTTTGGTAATCATTGGTGCTATTATCCTTTATTATAATTTAAAGCGTGTTTTTAGTATTGTTTTGGAAGAAAAGCACATTACCAAAACTTATTTTTTTTCTAAAAAGAAAGAAGTTATTCCTTATGATTTAATCAAGAGTCTCAATACTGAGCGTATTGAACCTTCTTATAGTGACGCTGGTCAAATTACTGATGGTTATTATGATTTTTCTTTTACTTTAAAAGATGGAAAGGAACTCAATGTATCTCCTGCCTACTTTGATAATTATCTGGAACTAATTAAAAGAATTAATGAGAGAAGAAATGAATTGGATTAATTTAATGATAGTCATTTGCCATCATCAACCAAACCTCAGAAACAATTAAACACCCCTTATGCTCTACCCCTCACTTATATTCATAACCCTTGTAGCCATCGGGTTGTTTAGTTACAATTGGAACCGTAACAAAAATAGAAAGGGGAACCTCCCAAAAGAAGATTTTCCTAACGAATGGCGTGTTATTTTAAACGACGAAGTGCCTTTTTACCGGGCTTTATCGGTAGCGGAGAAGAAAAAATTTGAATACAGAGTCCAAGAGTTTCTGCTAAACTGTACTATAACCGGTATAGGAACTGAAATAACGATGCTTGATAAACTATTAGTTGCCGCGAGTGCCATAATACCTATTTTTGGTTTTGAAAATTGGAGCTACTTCAACCTCCATGAAGTACTGATATATCCTACGCATTTCAATAAAGAGTTTGCAACCGAAGGCCCCAATAGAAATGTGCTTGGCATGGTAGGGACAGGTTACATGGACGGCAAAATGATTCTTTCGCAGGAGGCATTACTCCACGGCTTTGAAAACACATCTGACAAGAAGAACACTGCAATACATGAGTTTACTCATTTAATTGACAAACGTGATGGTGCAATTGACGGCGTTCCTTCGGCACTGCTTGATAACGCTTATGCACAGCCTTGGATGGATTATATGGACAAAAAACTAGACGAAGTATTTGACGGCGACTCTGATATTAACCCGTATGGCGGGACTAATCGGGCCGAATTCTTTTCGGTAACCAGCGAATATTTCTTTGAACGTCCCAAACTGCTTGAGAAAAAGCATCCAGAACTCTACCATTTGCTAGAGAAAATCTATAAACAAGACATGACCGAAAGAAATTTGAATACCCCTATTGAAAGTGTTTCTCGTAACAGTCCGTGTCCTTGCGAGAGTGGCGAAAAATACAAAAATTGTTGTGGGGGATTGAATGAGAATTGAATGCATAGCAAATTGAAACAATAAATAGGTGTTGTGAAAAGTGAGTTGTCTCTTTTTAAATATCATCAATAAATCCTTTAGTATTACCAATATTTTACAAGACAGTTATAACTATTTTGGTAAACATTAAATAATTAAACCTCAAAAACAACACTAATAATGAGCATTGAAGTACCTTTTATACTATTGATTCTAATGGTACCCATTTATTTCATATCAAAATGGACATTGAGAAAATTAAACTTTGGAACAAAAAAAAACAGAAAGTATCTTGCGGTACTGCCTACTGTTATTTTAAGTCCGCTACTCTACGTAGGCTTAATTTATCTGTGGATTGCTTCAGTATCCTATTATCCTTCAACTGATTTTGATGAACGTTTGTGGACCCTTAAACCGCAAGAACGCTACATGATGTCAGAAGATTTAATAGAAAGTAAGTACTTAATAGGTAAAACCAAAGAAGAAATAATTGCGTTGCTAGGCGGGGATTATTATTCTGCTGAGGAGGGACATATCGGTTATGTTCAGGGATTTGTGCCGGATATGTTTAATATTGACCCCGACGTTTTGGAAATTTATTTTGAAAATAAAAAAGCATTTAAGGTAACACAGCGAAAAACGTGATATTTCGAACAACGCTTAAAACGAAGTGTACTACTGCTCTTTAATTTTGTTTCAAATACCGTAAAATGGGCGATGCTGTTATTCCATGTATAAACACCGAAAGCACAATGACCAATACAATTAAGGACCACAGGCGGTCGCTTCCCTCAAAGGTTTGGTGGTTTACGGCATACGCCAAATAGTAAATGGAACCAAAACCGCGGATTCCGAGAAAGCTGATGGCAAGTCGTTCCTTCCACGGGACATTTGTTATACCTGTGAGCCCAATTATTCCGCACAACGGCCGAATTATTAGTACCAATAAAACAGCTAGAATTACTTGCGAAATATCTAAGTTATCTAAAATACCGCCGCTTATAGATGCTCCAAGCCCTATTAGAAGTATGGCGGTACTTATGATTTGTAGTTTTTCTATCACAGAATGCATCGGTACGTGGTATTCATGGTCTGGTTCGTATTGCCGAATCATTACCGCACCACAAAAGACAGCGATAAAACCGTATCCGCCAAAGAACTCGGTAAAGCCGTATATAATTAAGGTTGCAGCAAAGGAGCCAATACCCAACAGTGATTTGGCAAACCGTGATTCAACAGGAAGGTTCAGTATAAAGCGTGCTAAGAGATAGCCCAAACCAATGCCAATAGCTACTCCTACGATAATTTCGTAAAGAACATTTGCCAGAAACCACGTTTGAAACCAGTTGGCATAACTCAACCCGTAAGCTGCCATTGCAATGGCCATGTGGGTAAAGGGAAAGGCAAGTCCGTCGTTGAGTCCGGCTTCAGAAGTTAGTGCAAACTTGAGTTCGCTGCGTTCTTGGTTATCTTCGCCAGGTCCCTCCTCCTCTATTTCCGATGCCAAAACGGGGTCGGTAGGTGCTACAATGGCTCCAAGAAGTAATGCTGTAGCAGGAACAAATGCTGCAAAATACCATCCGAGTACTGCCGCACTAGCTATAGTTAGCACCATTGTAATACCAAGTAATCTTGCGGTAATTTTCCAACCTTTAAAACTTGGACGTTTACTTATCTTTAATCCGGCACCCATAACGGCAATGATTACAGCTAATTCAGTGATGTGTTCGATTAAATCCCCATGTATATTGGGATTTGGAACTTCAACGCCTAAAGGCAAAAGGTATATAAGATAGCCAATGGTGAGTAAAACAATGGGCATTGACAACGGATACTTACTCAAAACACGTGGTAAAACTGTTGCAACTAATATCGCAAGTCCCAAAAGAAATACATTGAGATTATACGTTTCGAAGAAAGTTACCGCGTCTTGTAGCTCCATAGTTATTCAAATTTAGAAGCCTAAAATTAATTAATAGATACACTGAATCCGTTACGCAATTTCCATAATTAGTTATTGAATATCTGGTACGTCTTTCCGAACAAGTCCTGAGTATTATCCTACGTGTCCCGAAGCTTTACTTTTTAATAAAAACGTAAAAATGGCGTATAAACAGCCCCTTTGAATGTTATTTATACCGGATGCAATGCACAAAGTTCTGCTAAAGTTTGCTGCATCAGGAATCGAAACAAGAGGTACTGCAAAAGAATTACTATATTTGTGTTTAGTAAAAACTAAAACTTATGAAAAAAATACTCTTAAGCTTTCTTGTTGCGATTGCAACTATATCGTGTTCACAAGCACAGAAAACTGAATTTGCACCAGAAGCTTTGAAAAGTACGCTGATTGCCACTGATAAATCCGAAACTACTTTTCAACAAGTAATGGAAGACAACAAAGGTAAAATTGTAGTTATTGATGTCTGGGCGTCTTGGTGTTCAGATTGCATCAAAGGATTTCCGAAGTACAGAGCACTTCAAGAACAGTTTCCAGAAGTAACCTACCTGTATATATCTATGGATAAAGAGTGGGAACGCTGGATTATAGGTGCTGAGAAACACCAGCTTAAAGGACAACACTTTTGGGCACAAGACGGAATGCAAGGCGTCTTTGGAAAAGCAATAGATTTAGATTGGATTCCGCGCTACATGGTTGTTGACCGTGAAGGAAAGATAGCGCTATACAAAGCCATTGAAGCAGATGATGCTAAATTAATTAAGGTATTAAAAAAATTACAAAATAAATAAAATAACACACATACACCATGAGAGATAAAATTGTAGCAGGTAACTGGAAGATGCATAAGAACGCCGAGGAAACCGAAGATTTGTTGAACGACTTAATCAACAAACTTCCCTCTGATGCAGCGGTGCATATTATTGTTGCACCAACATTTGTTAATTTGGCTTCAGCCGTACAACATCTTGAATATACCAATATTAATGTTGCCGCACAAAACATGCATCAAGCAGAAAGCGGTGCATTTACAGGAGAGATTTCTGCAGGAATGTTAACGAGTATTGGAGTTACTAGCGTTATTTTAGGACATTCAGAACGTAGAGCATACTTCAACGAAACATCTGAATTACTGAAAAACAAGGTAGATACTGCTTTAAAAAACGAGTTGGTAGTAATTTTCTGCTTTGGAGAAGAACTGAAAGACCGTCAAGAAGGCACCCATTTTGAATTGATTGAAAAACAATTGAAGGAAAGCCTGTTTCATTTAGAAGAGAAAGATTGGGCAAGCATCATATTAGCTTATGAACCTGTTTGGGCAATTGGTACCGGAGAAACGGCTTCGCCAGAACAAGCTCAGGAAATGCACGCTTTTATTCGTAAAACGGTTGAAGATAAATTTGGAGCGGGCGTTTCTAACCATGTCGCTATTCTCTACGGAGGAAGCGTAAAACCAGACAATGCACAGGAGATTTTCTCTAAACCAGACGTTGACGGAGGTCTAATAGGTGGTGCCGCACTTAAAGCGGATGATTTCGTAGCGATTGTACAAGCTGCGATGTAGGAGAAGAAGAATATATACTGTAAAATGTATGTTGCATACTGTAACATATAAGCATAAAAAAATCCCGTTTCTCAACGGGATTTTTCAATCAACTTAAAAACAAACCTTATTCTTTATGCTTTTGGAGTAACAACTGCATCAATTACGTGAATCACACCATTGGACTGGTTTACATCTGCAATGGTTACTTTTGCTTTGTTGCCGTTTTCATCTGTGATGTATAAATCTTTACCCATCATCCAAGCCGTTAATGTTCCGCCTTGAACTGTTTTCAACGTTGCTTTTCCTTTACCTTTTTTGATTGCTTTTGCAATGTCTTTCGCATTCATCTTTCCTGCAACTACGTGGTAGGTTAATATACTTTGCAACATTGCTTTGTTTTCTGGTTTCAATAATGTTTCAACAGTTCCTTTAGGTAACTTATCAAAAGCGGCATTTGTTGGAGCAAAGACTGTGAACGGTCCTTTGCTTTGTAACGTTGTTACTAAATCAGCTGCTTTTACTGCTGCAACTAATGTCGTGTGGTCTTTTGAGTTTACTGCATTCTCAACAATGTTTTTAGTTGGATACATCGCTGCTCCACCTACCATTACTGTTTTCTGAGCGTAAGAACTTGTTCCGAATGCTAATGCAATTGTGAAGATTGCAGCGCTAAATAAATTTTTAGTTTTCATAATACTATTTTTAATGTTTTATAAAGTCATTTACGGGAATACATTTCTTGTGGTTTTAAAATGAATGAAAATAATACATAAAAAAAGCCTCACATTACTGTGAGGCTTTACTATCATTGAAATAAATTCAGAAAATTATTTCCCTCCTTTTTCCATTTTAGCTTTCAATTCCGCCAAAATATCGTTGCTATCTCCTAAAGTAGATGCTGCGTTATTGTTGTTGTTATTGTTAGAAGAACTATTATTATCGTTGTTAGCTTTCACATTTTTCTCTTCTTCTTCACGGAAGATTGCTGTGTGAGACGCAACAACTCTTTTAAATTCTTTGTTGAATTCGATAACTTTGAAATCAGCAGTTTCGCCTTTTTTCAATTTTTTACCGTCTTCTTTTTCTAAATGACGTGTTGGAATAAATGCAACAACATCATCACCGAAATCTACAGTAGCTCCTTTGTCAACAATTTCAGAGATTTCACCGTTGTGGATAGTTCCTACAGCGTAAGCTTCTTCATGTTTGTCCCAAGGATTAGCAGTGGTTTGTTTATGACCTAAAGATAATTTACGTCCGTCAACATCTAATTCTAATACTACTACGTCTAAACTTTCACCAACATTTACAAATTCAGATGGGTGTTTGATTTTCTTAGTCCAAGATAAGTCAGAGATGTAAATTAATCCATCAATTCCTTCTTCAAGTTCTACGAAGATACCAAAGTTTGTAAAGTTTCTAACGATACCTGAATGTTTAGAACCTACAGGGTATTTAGAAGTAATATCAGTCCAAGGATCTTGCGATAACTGTTTGATACCTAATGACATTTTACGGTCATCTCTATCTAAAGTTAAGATAACTGCATCCACTTCATCACCAACTTTTACGAAATCTTGAGCAGAACGTAAATGAGTTGACCATGACATTTCAGAAACGTGGATCAAACCTTCAACACCTTCAGCAACTTCGATGAAAGCACCGTAATCAGCGATAACAACTACTTTACCTTTTACTTTATCACCAACAGCAAGGTTAGCATCTAAAGCATCCCATGGGTGAGCGTTTAATTGTTTTAAACCTAATTGAATTCTTGTTTTCTCGTCATCAAAGTCAAGGATTACAACATTCAATTTCTGGTCTAATTCAAGAACTTCACTTGGGTGATTGATTCTAGACCAAGAAAGGTCAGTAATGTGAATCAATCCATCAACACCACCTAAGTCAATAAACACACCATAAGAAGTAATGTTTTTAACAACACCTTCTAATACTTGTCCTTTTTCTAATTGACCGATGATTTCTTTTTTCTGTACTTCAATATCCGCTTCGATAAGCGCTTTGTGAGATACAACAACGTTTTTAAATTCGTGATTAATTTTCACAACTTTGAATTCCATTGTTTTGTTTACGTATACGTCGTAATCTCTAATTGGTTTAACATCAATTTGAGATCCTGGTAAGAACGCTTCAATTCCGAAAACGTCAACGATCATACCACCTTTAGTTCTGCATTTTACAAAACCATTAACGATTTCTCCTGTTTCATTTGCAGAGATAACTCTATCCCAAGCTTTGATAGTACGTGCTTTTCTGTGTGAAAGAACCAATTGACCTGTTTTATCCTCACGGATGTCAATTAAAACTTCAACTTTGTCACCTACTTTTAAGTTTGGATTGTAACGGAATTCATTTAAAGAAATTACACCTTCTGATTTAGCGTTGATATCAACGATAGCATCTCTGTCAGTGATTCTTACAACAGTTCCATCTACTACTTCTTCTTGATCAGTTGCAATAAAAGTTTTTGCTACTAATTCTTCAAATTCTTGTAAGTTTTTTTCGTCAACGATGTCAATTCCTTCTTGGAAATTGTGCCAGTTGAAATTCGCTAAAAACTCTTCTTGTGATTTGTTAACTTCAGACATATGTTCTGATAAAAATTTGTATTCTGTATTTCTCGCGTTTCTTAATGCAATAAGAAAAAAACAGAAGTTGTTTACTTAAATATTTGATACCTAATAGAAACGCTATTCGCTAAAAGGTGTGCAAAAGTAAAACTTATATTTTGATTTACAAAATAATATAGTAGGCGTTTTTGTTTATTCAAAATCAGTACTATTAATAGGTATAATTTATCAAGTCTTTCGACAAGATTATTCCATTATGACTTAGATTTAAATTGACTAATAAAAAAAGCCCGACAAAATTGCCGAGCTATACTTTATACTTATACCCATTTATTACCTTGAATAATTTGGAGCTTCTTTAGTAATTGTCACATTATGCGGATGACTTTCATTAATTCCGCTTGCAGTAATTCGGATAAATCGTCCTGTTTCTTGTAATGTAGGAATATCTTTAGAACCGCAGTACCCCATTCCTGCACGAAGTCCGCCAATGAATTGTTGCATACTTTCGTTCAATTCACCTTTATAAGGAACACGACCTACAATTCCTTCGGGAACTAATTTTTTTACATCATCTTCAACATCTTGGAAGTATCTATCTTTAGAGCCTTCTTGCATGGCTTCAACAGAACCCATTCCACGATACGATTTGAATTTTCTTCCTTCAAAAATTATAGTTTCTCCTGGAGATTCTTTAGTTCCTGCTAGAAGCGAACCTAACATTACACAATCAGCTCCTGCAGCAATTGCTTTGGGAATATCACCTGTATAACGAATTCCACCATCAGCGATTACGGGAACACCTGAACCTTTGATTGCAGCGGCAACTTCTAAAACTGCAGAAAATTGAGGAAACCCAACACCAGCTACAATTCTTGTAGTACAAATTGAACCTGGCCCAATTCCCACCTTTACTCCATCTGCTCCATTTTCAACTAAAAATTTTGCAGCTTCTGGTGTGGCAATATTTCCTACAATAACATCAATTGTAGAAAATTTTGCTTTTATTTCTTTCAACACATTAACAACTCCTTGAGTATGTCCGTGAGCTGTGTCAATAATCAAAGCATCTACTCCAGCATTCACTAAAGCTTGTGCTCTCTGAACGGCATCACCTGTTACACCAATTGCTGCAGCAACTCTCAAACGACCGAATATATCTTTATTAGCATTAGGCTTTTGCGTTAATTTAGTAATATCTCTAAAAGTAATTAATCCTACTAAAATATTATGAGCGTTTACAACTGGAAGTTTTTCTATTTTATGACCTTGCAAAACAACTTCAGCTTCCGCTAATGAAGTTCCTTCTGCAACTGTTACTAAATTTTCAGAAGTCATTACTTCTGTAATAGAACGTGCATTGTTTTTTTCAAAACGCAAATCTCGATTGGTTACGATTCCTATTAGTTTTTTATTTTCATCCACAATTGGAATTCCGCCAATTCCGAATTCCTTCATTGCATTTTTCGCATCTGCAACAGTAGAATTTAAAGGTAAAGTTACAGGGTCAATTATCATTCCTGATTCTGCACGTTTTACTTTACGCACTTTTGCCGCTTGTTGTTCGATGGTCATGTTTTTATGCAGAACACCAATTCCACCTTCTTGAGCCATAGCAATAGCCATTGAACTTTCAGTTACTGTATCCATCGCTGCGGAAACAATAGGAACGTTTAAGGTAATATTTCGGGAAAATTTAGTTTGAATATTGACTTCTCTGGGAAGTACATTTGAAAAGTTGGGAACCAATAGAACATCATCGTAAGTTAGACCTTCTCCGATAATTTTTGTTTGATGTGCAATCATTGCCTTTTGTAGTTGTGGTTAAATTGCGTGCAAATATACAAAATTTACTAACATCATTAATTGTTTTTTTTCTATTTTTTTAAGAAAGAGATGATAAATTCAGTTCCATTGGTATGACCACTTTTAATATTTAGCAGTCCGTTATTATTTGCTAAAAACTGTTTTACTAACAGTAATCCCAAACCGGTGCCCTCTTCAAAGGAGGTTCCTTGTTCAGAATTCATTCGTTTATTAATATTTAATATTTGATCTATCTTTTCTTGTGTAATTCCTTTTCCTGAATCAATTATATGAACTTTTATAAATTCTTCATCTTCCGTATAATTTATGTCTACAGTACCTTTAGTAGGTGTAAATTTAATTGCATTTGCTAAAACATTTTGGATAATGATGCGTACTTGACCAATATCGGCAGTAATTAGCAATTTTTGTTCTGGAATTGCATTAACAATCGTAACTCCTTTTTTATTAATTTCTAATAAACTCGAACTGATAACACTTTCCACAATTGATGCGATATCGATGTTTTCAGGATTTACTACTTGACCATCTAATTGTGTATTGGCCCAATGTAATAAATTATTCAGCATATTTGAGGTAGCCAGTGTCTGTTTGTGTAACTGTTCAAAAATTTCATCCTGCATTTCTTGTGTAAATGCTTTGTCTTTTTGCAATTCTAATACTTGAACGATGGAGTTTATTGGCGAACGCAAATCATGAGAAATGATAGAAAATAACTGATTTTTTGACTGATTCAAATTTAGCAGTGCTTTATTTTGTTTACTTATAAGCAACTTTTGATTTTCAATATTTTCATTTTTTTGATTTAATTCGTTATTAAATACATCTTTCAATCGTGCATTTCTTCTCACCAGAAATAGTACACCAATTAATAAAATTGTAAGGAGTAAAAAGGCATAGATGATGATACGATCTCTTTTTGCTTTTTGTAGTGTAATGGCATTTTTATTCATTAACTTCAAATTTTCAACTTCCATACTTTTAAGCTGAAGGTAATTCACGTCGCTCATTTTTCGCTCATTGTAAAGGCTGTCTTCTAAGGCATTATTCTCAAGCAAAAAATCATATGCTTCTATTAGCTTTCCTTTCTTAAAATTTACTTCTGATAGAATTTTTGCTATACGTGCTAAATCCCATTTTGTATTTAACTTGAAGGCATAATCGTAACTTTTTACGGCGTTTATTTCGGCATTATCGTAGTCTTTAAGTGATAAATACGTTTCTGCTAAACCTGCATAGGCATAAGCTTTTTCCCAATTATTTGGTGGCGGCGTATTATCCTTCAGTAAGTTTTCAAAGTAATAGAAAGCGGAGTCTGGTTTATTTCTAATTAACATCATGTCACCAAGTCTATTTTCAACCATGTGATTCGACTCTTCTTCCTTGAGTTTTTGAGAATACAACAGTGATTTTCTTAAACTAGTGGTTGCTTGTTCATATTGTTTAAGACCAATTTGGGAGATACTTATATTAAAATAACTTCGGGCAATACCGTGATAATTATTGTATTTCAAGTCAATTTCTAAAGACTCTCGAAAAGTTTCGATGGATTCATGATTTTGATTAAAACCACTTTGAATTAAACCTACTCCATTTAATGAACGTGCTAAAAAAGCATCATTTTTAAACTTTTTATGAATGTAAATTGCTTTAAGGTACATTTCTAATGACACATCATAGGTTCCATAAAGATACTTATATATCCCAAGCATTGTGTAAACTTCCCCTAGTTTTTGCTCGTTTTTAGATTTTTGGGCAAGTTTTTCTGCTTGATATACTTTCTTTAAACCAACCGCTAGATTTGCATATTTCAACTGGTCGGCTTCCTTAAGTAGTGTATCGATTTGTTGAATAACCGGAATTTGAAAAACAGCCAATGACCATCCGTTTGAAACGTAAAGCATCAAAAACACGAGAATTAGACTTTTTCTGAATTTCATTAAAAATACATTTTTAGCAATTTAAAACATTCAATTTAAAATTATGATAATTTGATTTTAAAACACTAATAAATAACGAAAATCTTTATTTCTAGTGGTATTGAGTAAATAGCTTGGTAGCCTCATTGTAGGAGCTTTCAAAACTCAATGGACTCGTATTTGTCGTTACTTTTTCGGCGGTGAAGTACGAAAGTAATTTTTCAGTTGGCATATTTCCTGTTAAGTCATCTTTTGCCATTGGACAACCTCCAAAACCTTGAATAGCTCCGTCAAATCGTATGCATCCACCCTTGTAGGCGGCATTTACTTTTTCAAACCATTTATCTGGAGTGGTGTGAAGATGCGCTCCAAATTCTATTTGTGGGTATTTCGGAATTAAATTGGCAAACAAATACTCGATAATATCTGGTGTCGAACTTCCCACAGTATCAGATAAAGAAAGGATTCTAACGCCCATATTTGACAATCGTTCAGTCCATTCTCCTACAATCTCAACATTCCAAGGGTCACCATATGGATTTCCAAAACCCATAGAAAGATAAGCTACTACTTCTTTATTAGAACTTGATGCGATATCTAGAATTTCTTGTAATGTAATTAAAGATTCGGCAATGGTTTTATGGGTGTTTCGCATCTGAAAATTTTCAGAAATTGAAAACGGATAACCTAAATATTGTATTTCTGGATGATGTGAAGCAATTTCAGCTCCTTTTGTATTGGCAATGATTGCAAGAAGTTTACTATCCGTTTGGGACAAATCAAGTTGTGCCAAAACTTCTGCGGTATCAACCATTTGAGGAATTGCTTTTGGAGAGACGAAGCTACCGAAATCAATCGTGTCAAAACCTACACGTAAAAGTGACTGTATATAGGCTACTTTTTCGGAAGTAGGAATAAATGTTTTAATGCCTTGCATGGCATCCCGGGGACATTCAATAATTTTTATTGGCTTCATTGCGTCAAAGATACTAAACGAAATTGATTGACAAAAAAATATGTTTTAAGTATGACGGTATTGCCTTATTGTGTTCTAATTTTTGGTGATGCATTTTTATTAATTAATTGAATTGTGTCTCGTTGAGTTTTAATCATGTGTTATTGAAGTTTACTCCTGTCCTGTTCAAATTGGCGTAGGGCTTATTAAATTCAGGATGGACATATTTTGGTAAATCATTACTGTTTAGCAAGTATTGCTTTATTAATTGCCTTAATTAAAGCGGGGCCTTCATAAATAAAACCTGTATAAAGTTGGACTAAACTTGCTCCAGCATCTAGTTTTTCAATCGCATCTTCAGCAGAATGAATACCTCCTACTCCAATAATTGGAAAGGAACGGTTGCTTTTTTCGGCTAGAAAACGAATGACTTCAGTGGAACGTTTGGTTAGCGGTTTTCCTGACAGACCTCCGGTTTCGGTTTTGTTTTGTGATTGTAAACCTTCTCTTGAGAGTGTGGTATTTGTGGCGATAACTCCTGCAATTTGGGTGGAATTTACGATGTCAATTATATCAAGCAATTGTTCATCAGTTAAATCTGGAGCAATTTTAAGCAGAATCGGTTTCTGCTTAATTGTAGTTTTATTTTTATTCTGTAAAGTCTGTAATAAATGTTGTAGTGGTTCTTTGTCTTGTAGTGCTCTTAAGTTTGGTGTGTTTGGCGAGCTTACATTTACTACAAAATAATCTACATAATCGTATAATGAATCAAAACAGATTTCATAATCAGTTACCGCCTCTTCGTTTGGTGTCAACTTATTTTTACCGATGTTCCCACCTATTAATACACCTTCGTTTTTTTTCAACCGTTCGACTGCTTCGAGAACGCCGCCGTTATTAAATCCCATTCGATTGATGATTGCTTGGTCTTCTTTTAATCGAAACAATCGCTTTTTAGGGTTTCCTTCTTGACCTTTTGGTGTAAGCGTTCCAATTTCAATAAATCCGAAGCCAAAGTTTGAAAGTTCTTTGTATAACTTAGCATCTTTATCGAATCCTGCCGCTAAACCTACGGGGTTTTTAAATTTTAACCCAAAAACTTCGCGTTCTAAACGAGGGTCATTAGTTTCGTATAGTTTTCGAAATAAAAAATTCATTCCAGGAATTTTAGATAATTTTCGAATTAGAGAAAAAGTAAAATAATGAACTTCTTCTGGGTCGTATTTGAATAAAAATGGTCGAATGAGTTGTTTGTACATGCTGTTGTTTTTAGTTGTGCAAAAATACATAAAAGGAACTATCCACCTAAATCTATTTCAATCAAAACGAAGACAAAACGACGGAACTTCATCCTAAATCCACTTTAAGACTATAAAATCATCGTTTTTTTGCCCTAAAGTTCAAATTTTATAAATTATAAAAAAAGTACTATAACAGATTAACACTGAAACGAGGGCATCTTTGTACTATAGATTTAACAACCTATAATTAATAAAAATGCTATGAGAAAATCAATTATTACTTTAGGAATGTTGGCATCGATTTTAGCCGTTTCTTTTACAAGTTGTAAAGACGCTGAATCAAATGTAAAACAAACCCAAGAAGAAGTTTTAGACGCTCGTGTCGATTTGATGGAGTCTAAAAATGAAGCTGCAGAAGCTTTAGAAAAATTCAAGTTAGATATTTATGAAAAAATATCGGATAACAACAAAAAGATTCGTGATTTAAGAGTCAAAGAAATTAAAGGTACTTCGAAAGAAAAAGAAGATTATACCACTAGAATTGACGATTTGCAGACCAGAAATGAAGCTTTGAAATCAAAATTAGATGCCTACACATCCTATGATGAATCAAATTATGAAACGTTCAAAAATGATTTGAAAGATAATGCAGATGCTTTAGAGCAAGAATTTGAAAAATTAGAAAACCAAAATTAAATCCCAAATTAAATTTTAGATTATGATTACCTTAAAAAATTTATTTATTGCCCCAGTATTTGCTCTTGCGTTACTATCAACACAATCAAATGTTGCACAAACAACAACGACGAATGAGCCCTATTCAATGGATAACAGAGAAGTACTAAGCGTTGGTATAAAAGCTGGTATCAATTATTCAAATGTGTATAGCGAAAGTGGAGACGGATATGTTGCTGATGGGAAAGTTGGTTTTGCTGGAGGTGTTTTTGTGTCGATTCCGTTAAATCAATTAGTTGGTATTCAACCCGAATTATTATATTCTCAAAAAGGTTTTAAAACCGAAGGAACATTTTTTGACGGTGAAATCACATCAAGTTATTTAGATTTACCAATTCACTTGCAAATTAAACCAACAGAAAACATCAGTATTCTTGCAGGTCCACAATTTTCTTATTTATTGAGTACAAAATATGAGTTGAATGGATTTAGTACGATTGATGAAGAAGATTTGGACGACAACAATAACAGAGCTACTCTAGGACTTTCAGCAGGTGTAGACTTTAGTGTTCAAAATTTCTTAATTTCTGCAAGAGGTTCTTGGGACTTAAGCAAAGTGAATAAAGACAATAGTACTAGTGATATTAATTATAAAAATCAATTATTTCAAATTACGTTAGGATACAAATTCTAAGAATGGGAAGAATTGTTATTGAAAAAGAAAAGTGAAAGACCGCTATATCTTTCGCCGAATTAAAAAAAAAATACTAATTTTAAAAACAAACATTATGAGTTCAGGAAAAGTTATTTTAGGAGCAATCGCAGGATTAGCAACAGGGGCAATTTTAGGAATATTATTCGCGCCTGAAAAAGGAACAGACACACGTAAAAAAATTGCTAAAAAAAGCAAAGAATCTATGGGTGATATGAAGTCGAAATATGAAGATGTTATTGCATCTTTGTCCAGCAAACTAGAAAGTGTTAAAAAAGACGCTTCTCAATTATTCGAACACGGTAAAGAAGTTGCAGAAGATGCAAAAGACGATGCTTCTAAATTGTATTCTGGTGGTAGAGATTTAGCTCAAGAAG
The DNA here is from genome assembly GCF_050908145.1 of Flavobacterium sp. SM2513. Classification (GTDB taxonomy): domain Bacteria; phylum Bacteroidota; class Bacteroidia; order Flavobacteriales; family Flavobacteriaceae; genus Flavobacterium. The sequence continues at coordinate 3,084,356 of NZ_CP194228.1, forward strand.
CTAAAGCTAGAGCTGCAAGTCAAATCAAATAATCAAATTTACAACTATGAAAGATAAAGCAATATTAATAGAAATGCTTTTTGAGAAGGTGGAAAGTTACATTAAAACCACCATAGAATTGTACCGCTTAAAAACAATTGATAAAGTTACTGATGTGTTTGCGTCCGTTGTATCTCAATTAATTATCGCTGTTATTTTTGCTTTATTTTTTGTGTTGTTTTCAATTGGTCTATCATTGTACTTAGGTGAATTATTAGGAAAAAACTATTATGGCTTTTTTGCACTAGCAGGTTTTTACGCTTTAGTTGCCATTTTCATGACGATTAATCGTCGTAAATTGTTGGAAATTAAACTTAATAACTACATTATTAATCAAATTTTTAAAAAGAAAGACGATGTACACAATTAATAGCGATAAAACATTAGCAGAAGCAATTCGAAATTTAGAAGCACAAAGTGCTTTAGAATTAGAAATTCTTAAGAAACATACAGAATATACATTGCATGAGTTAAACCCTGTAAATATCGTAAAAGAAAAGTTTCAGGAAGGAATTTCAAATTTAGGAGAAACAGTTTCTTCTACAGGATTTAAAAACGGTTTATTGAAAACTGGTATTGGTTTAGCAAGTGGTTTTCTTACACGAAAACTAATGCTCGGTCCAAAAGCTGGGATTTTCAAAAAACTGTTTGCTACGGCGGTTCAAGCTGCAGTTTCAGGTTTTGTGATTAATAAATTACCTGACGAAGAAGAAGAAAGAAGATTCTAATAGTAAGACCGGTTTTTAATTGAAATCGGTCTTTTTTTCTATATAAAAAGTTACACCTAATTCTTACTATTACCCTTTTGCTAATGAAATTATCTTTCTCTACTTTTCTTTTGATAATCTCGGTATTCAATACTATTAATTCATTTTCTCAAGTAAAAGGTGAAAAGAACGACACTATTCAAAAAAAAATAGTTAAAAATGACTCCACTTATGTAAAGCAAGAAAAGGACACCACTTTATATAATAAGATAGAAAAATTTTCAGAAAAGAGTAAATTCACAAAGCTGCTGCATAAAGCTATATTTGAGTCAAGGGATGTTAAAAGTGGTAATCCAATAAAGCGCCCTAGAGTTCGAAACTATAAAAAATACGAAGGTAAGATTGTTCGAAATATTATTGTTGAAACATTAGACCCTTTTGGCTACTCCGTTAACGATACTACAAAAAGACCTAAAAATTGGGCTGAAGAAACGGGGAATAGATTGCATTTAAAATCTAAAGAATTTGCGATAAGGAATTTGTCGCTAATCAAAAGAAAACAGCCACTTGATACTTTGATTGTACGAGAAACAGAACGTTTGATTCGTTCTCAACGGTTCGTTAGGGAAGTTAATATCACTGCAAATCTTATCCAGCCCAAATCAGATTCGATAGACGTTACTATACGAGTTTTGGACTCTTGGAGCTTAATTCCTTCTGGCTCTATCTCTCCTAGTAGAACTAATTTTGAGCTCGTTGACCGTAATGCTTTTGGTACGGGAATAGAATTCACAAACAGAATCACTACTGAAAAAGGCAATGAAAATACGGGATTTCAAACTGAACTTATTGCTCCAACTATTAAAAATTCTTACATTCGTACCTCTCTTAATTATCGTATAAATTTAGATGGTAGTTATGGCAAAAGCATAAATATTGAACGCAGGTTTTATTCTGCTTATACAAAATGGGCTGGTGGAATTTACATGGACCAGCAGTTTAATATTGATTCTTTACAGAATAGTGCTGGAGATTATGCCTTGCAAAATTTCAAGTATAATTCTCAAGATTTATGGGCTGGTCATGCATTAGCTGTTTTCAATGGTACTACTGAAACCGCTAGAACAACCAATTTAATTTTAGCCACACGTTTCTTGCATACAGGTTACAATGAAACTCCGTCCATTGCATACGATTCTATAAATTATTATTCGGGAGAGAATTTTGTAATGATGGGAATTGGTATATCATCCCGACGATTTGTCGAAGATCAATATTTATTTAATTATGGAATTATTGAAGATGTACCTATTGGTAAAATATACAATATTACAGGTGGTTATCAACGAAAAAACAATCAAGGAAGGTATTATTTAGGAGGAAGAGCTTCGTTTGGTAATTACTTTAAATTTGGCTATTTAAGTGCTAACTTAGAATATGGAACCTTTTTTAACGACAAACGATTGGAACAATCGGCTTTGAATTTACAGGTCAATTATTTTACTGATTTGATTATGATTGGTGATAAATGGAAGATGCGACAATTCGTAAAACCCCAAGTAGTTTTGGGTTGGAATCGCCTCGAAAGTAACGGAGATTATATTTCTATCGATGAAAGCACCCGTTTTCAAGGAGACTATGGAGCTGGATTTGACGGGAATAATTCATTTGGAATCAGAGGTTATGCCACTCGTGATTTTGGTACTAAAAAAGTTATTTTGTCGCTACAAACCCAGTTTTATTCACCGTGGGATTTATGGGGTTTTAGAGTCAACCCTTACTTTAATTTAACGACTGGAATTTTAGGAAACAATACACGCGGTATCTTCAAAAGCCCCGTTTATTCTTCTTTTGTAGTTGGAGTAATCATCAGCAATGATTATTTAGTATTTAACTCGTTCCAATTTTCATTAGCTTACTTCCCTTCCATTCCTGGTCAAGGTAGTAATCTTTTCAAAACAAATTCATTTGAAACAGAAGATTTTGGCTTCCAAGATTTTGAATTAGGGAAACCCAGAACAGTATTGTATCAATAAAATTGACAGGTTTTAATGTAATGTTAAAGGTTTTTTAAAACAATTTAAACTTTCATTAAATCCCTATATTCGCATTCTATTCCTATTTATTCCAGTTAGTATGCAGTTTCGTTCTACCCTATTTTTACTTTTTATTATATGTTTTTCAGTTCAATTAAAGGCTCAAGCTCCTGCCAAATACAGTTCAGCAGAAATTTATGCTAAGATTGAAAAACTCAGCTTTTTAGGTTCTGTACTTTATATTGCGGCACATCCAGATGATGAAAATACACGTCTGATATCCTATATGGCAAATGCTCAAAAAGCGCGAACGGGCTATTTATCTTTAACTCGTGGCGATGGCGGACAAAATTTAGTAGGTCCAGAATTGCGTGAACTTCTGGGTGTTATTCGAACGCAAGAACTTATTGAGGCAAGAAAAATTGATGGTGGAGAACAATTTTTTTCGCGTGCAAATGATTTTGGTTACTCAAAAGTACCCACAGAAACCTTAAAGACCTGGAATAAAAACGAAGTATTAGGTGATATGGTGTACATCATTCGAAAGTTTCAACCTGATGTTATTGTTACCCGTTTTGACTATCGAACGCCAGGAACCACGCATGGACATCACACTTCATCGGCTATGTTAGCTCAAGAAGCTTTTGACTTGACAAATAATAAAAATGCTTACCCTAATCAACTGAATTCAGTTAGTACTTGGCAAGCCAAAAGATTATATTACAATACTTCTTGGTGGTTTTTTGGAAGTAAAGAAAAGTTTGACGCGGCAGATAAAACTAATTTAGTCAACTTATCAACGGGAACGTATTACCAAAGTTTTGGTAAATCCAACCAAGAGATTGCATCACTGAGCAGAAGTAGTCATCAATCACAAGGTTTTGGTTCAACGGGCGTTCGTGGTGACGACATGGAGTATTTAGAGTTTACCAAAGGTGAAAAACCTACTGATAAAACCAATTTATTTGAAGGAATTGATACCTCATGGAACCGTGTTGATGGTGGAAAACCCATTGGAACACTCATCTCAAAAATAACGAATGAGTATAATTTTAAAAACCCATCTGCAAGTATAGCTGATTTAGTGAAAGCGTATCAAATGATTCAAAGTTTAAAAGACGAACATTGGAAAACCGTTAAATCAACTGAAATTAAGGAAATTATCGCTTCTTGTGCAGGACTTTTCTTGGAAACTGTTGCTGAAAATCAATCTGCAACACCAGATAGCGATATCAGTTTTAATGCCGAAGCTATAAATAGAAGTTCGGTTAAGATGAGTTTAGAAAGCATCTTAGTTTTGCCGGAAGGAAAATTATACAATCAGAATATCGCTTTAGCAAACAATATTAACGAGAATATTTCACTAAAAATACATTTGCCAAAAAATTTAGAATACACTTCGCCTTATTGGTTAAAAGAGCAAGGAACTGTGGGAATGTACCGTGTAGATAACCAGGAAAACATCGGGAAACCGGATATTATTCGAGAAGTGAAAACTGTTTTCAACATAAAAATAAACGAGACCACTATTCCTTTTGAAAGAACGGTTATTTATAAATTTAATGACCCTGTAAAAGGTGAAGTATACAAACCTTTTGACATCGAACCTTTGGTAACAACCAGTTTCACTGATAAAGTCAAAATTTTCAATACAAATGCAGCTCAAACGGTGTCAATAAAAGTACAATCTGGAGCGGCAAATGTAAACGGAGTTTTAAAACTAGAACTCCCTAAAAATTGGAACGTTTCGCCAGAAAATATTCCTTTTTCTATATCATTGAAAAACGAATCTAAAACATTCTCCTTCACAATCACGCCACCTAAATCAAGTAGTGAAGTTACCGTAAAAGCGATTGTAACAGCAAATGGTGCTTCATTTGACAAAGAAAAAATCGTAATTAATTACGGCCACATTTCAACACAACAAGTGCTGCAACCGTCTTCTGCTAAATTCATTAAGTTAGATATTAAAACCGGTATCGAAAAAATCGCCTACATTATGGGTGCTGGTGATGAGGTTCCTGTAAGTTTGCAACAAATGGGTTATGCCGTAACGATTGTAAAACCAGAGGAAATTAATAAAGAGTATTTACAGAATTTCGATGTAATAATCATGGGAATTCGCGCATACAACACCGTCAACGACCTGGAATTTAAGCAACCAATTTTGCTAGATTTGGTTGAAGAAGGGAAAACCATGATTGTGCAATACAACACAACGGGCAAACTCGTCACTGATAAATTAGCTCCTTATGATTTGAGAATTTCGAGAGACCGCGTTACCGAAGAGGATGCAAAAGTCACGTTTTTAGCACCGAATCATCCGGTGTTGAATACGCCAAACAAAATCACTTCCAAAGATTTTGAAAACTGGGTTCAAGAGCAAGGATTGTACTATCCCGACCAATGGGGAACGGAATTTACACCTATAATTTCCTCCTTTGACGAAAATGAATCTCCAAAAAAGGGCGCGTTATTAGTCGCTTCTTACGGAAAAGGACACTATATTTACACAGGTCTAAGTTTCTTCAGAGAATTACCGGCGGGAGTTTCAGGAGCTCACCGACTTCTTGCTAACTTAATTAGCCTCAAAAACGCACAGTAAATTATGGAACCCAAAAAGACAAAAACCTGGAAAAAGAATTATACGCTGGTACTTGCTGCCAATGCGATTTACATTCTTATTTTTTATATTATAATGACCTACTTCTCTTAAATTATGCAAGAATTAGATTGGATTATTCTCAGCCTTACCCTATTATTTATCGTTGCTTACGGCGTTTGGAAAACCAAAGGAAGTAAGGACGTTAAGGATTATATTTTAGGAAACAACGAAACGCCTTGGTACACCGTAGGAATTTCGGTGATGGCCACCCAAGCAAGTGCCATTACTTTTTTATCTACACCCGGACAAGCCTTTAACGACGGGATGGGTTTCGTACAGTTTTACTTCGGTTTACCGCTAGCGATGGTGGTTATTTGCTACACTTTTATTCCTATTTATCACCGCCTTAAAGTATATACCGCTTATGAATATCTCGAACAACGTTTCGATTTAAAAACGCGCTCCTTAGCGGCAATTTTGTTCTTAATTCAACGGGGTTTAGGAACCGGTTTAACCATCTACGCTCCTGCAATTATCCTCTCCACCATCTTAGGTTGGGAGCTAACGCCAATGATTTTTATCATAGGTACATTAGTCGTAATTTATACGTTTACTGGAGGAACTAAAGCTGTGAATGTCACGCAAAAACAGCAAATGTTCATCATCATGTCAGGGATGTTTATTGCTTTTTACCTTATCGTAAGCTATTTACCCGAAGAAGTTACGTTTTCAAATGCCTTACAAATAGCGGGTGTCAACGACAAGATGAACATCATCGACTTCTCATTTGATACCAAAAGCCGCTACACGTTTTGGAGCGGAATCACCGGTGGTTTTTTCTTAGCCCTCTCCTATTTTGGAACAGACCAGTCGCAAGTGCAACGTTATTTGTCTGGAAAATCGATTCGCGAAAGCCAAATGGGATTGGTATTTAACGGCTTGATGAAAGTGCCAATGCAGTTTTTTATCCTCTTAACAGGAGTCATGGTTTACGTGTTCTTTCAGTTCCAAAGTTTACCCATCAACTTCAATCCGAACAGTAAGAAAAGCGTAGAAACATCTATTTATGCAGCTGATTACGAAAAGTTAGAAAAGGATTTAGTCACCGTTTCCACGGAAAAAAGAGAAGTGACTTTAGCCTATGCCACTCAACTCAATATTGACCGCGAAAATAAAGTGCTGAAAAGCCGCATTATTGCTTTAAACGAAAAGGAGAAAAGCATTAGGGATGAGGCAAAAACGATAATTGCAAAAGCAAATGACAAGGACAAAACGAGTGATGCCGATTATGTATTTATCCATTTTATCATCAACTTCCTGCCCAAAGGAATGATAGGGTTGTTACTAGCCGTAATTCTATCTGCTGCAATGTCATCAACGGCTTCAGGCTTGAGTTCACTAGCTTCTACAACGGTAATTGACATCTATAAGCGAAATTTAAAGACCGAAAAATCAGACAAGCACTTTGTAAATGCCTCTAAATTATTCACAATAATGTGGGGTGGAATTGCGATTCTCTTCGCATGTTTCGGAACCTTATTTGAAAACTTAATTCAGTTGGTAAACATCGTTGGTTCTATTTTCTACGGAACGGTTTTAGGGATATTTTTGGTAGGTTTCTATGTGAAATTTGTAAAAGGAAAAGCGATATTTTGGGGAGCGGCTTTAAGCCAATTGACCATTTTCTTCATCTACTATTTCGCCATCCACATCTACCCTAGCGGTCAGGAAAAACTAGGTTACTTATGGTTAAACTTCATTGGTGCGGTATTGACGTTAGTGTTTTCTGTAGTGTTTCAAATGATTTTTAGAGATAAGCGTCCTGAAAATGTTGAGGTGGTATAATCACCATTAATGATGCTTGTCATGAGATTTTGTAACAATTAACTGGATATGCAAATAAAAAATGGAGTTTAAGTTAAGCGACATTTTTATAATTATTTGATTGTTTGTTAAATTCCTTTATTGTCATATATTTTAAAGCTGAATGTCTCCTTTTTTGATTGTACCAGAGTTCAATGTATTCAAAACTTGGAGCTTCATTTCTTCTTTTGAGATCAGTTTATTGCCGTAAATCAATTCCGTTTTCAATGATTTAAAAAAGCGCTCTGCCACTGCATTATCTCAACAATTTCCTGTTCTACTCATGTTTCGAGTTACTTTATATGAATCTAAAACATTTGCAAATTTGTTATTGGCATACTGGACACCTCGATCCGACCCGAGAGCTCTGCTCCAACTGGCGAAGCAATGAAAAATTAATCCATTTTGCACATTTCTGTTTCTAATTGCCATTTTCCATGATGCTAAAGTTGTTTGCTTCGCCTGTTCGCTATCGCTTGGGTCATTTGTACTCATTCCATCACTTAAGCTGCAGCCGATGATTTTTCTGGCATACAAATCTATAACCGTTGTTAAATACAAAAATCCTTCTTTAGTGCGAATATATGTAATGTCCGAAACCCATGCTTTTGAGGGCTGAGAAAACAGAAATTGTCTGTTTAACACATTTTCGACAAGTAAATAATTATGTTTAGAATCAGTGGTAATCTTGAATTTTTTGCTCAACTTACTTTTTAAACCAAGCTCTCTCATGTATTTTACAACTGTGTTTACTTCGCCAGTTCGAGCAAGCTCTCGGGTCTTGAAATTTTATACCCTAGAATATTTAATTCCATTGTTATTGCTTCGCCAGTTCGAGCATAGCTCTCGGGTCGTGGACTACCATAGCGTTGTTTGGATTCAAAATAAAGGGCTGTAATTTTTTCTTTTAAAACATTCTTTTTCTGAAGTCTTTTAGAAATAACAGCAATTTTCCACCGGTAATAGTCACTCTGGCTGACTTTTAAAACTTTACACATCTTTTCAATCGGAAATATTTTTGCATGATTTTTAATAAAATCAAATATCATCGACCGCTCTTGGAAATCGAAGATTCATGAATACAAAAAAACAAACTTAAACACATGAATAAAAAATGCCCACTGCTTTTTTTAATATATCTCGTTCTAGTTCAGCTTCTTTCAGTTTAGCCTCTAATTCGCTAATCAATTTTTGCTCTGCTGTTTGTTTTAAAATCCCATTACCAGGAAAGCTACCAGTGCCAAATTTATCGTAATCCTTACGCCACTTATAAAGCATACTAACACGGATACCTAATTCTCTGGCTAATTCAGTAATGTTCGAACGTTCATTGCTTAGTTCTACAGCTTTTATCTTAAATGCTGCGTCATAAATTTTTCTCTCTTTTGTCATAAGGTAAAATTAAGTTTTTTTCTCTTAACTTAAACTCCCAGCTAAATTAGTATATCCAGTGGGCATCTTCTCCAAGAGCGACAAATAAGGTATGAGTTTATTTTAAAAAACAATCCTACTTTTCCTGTTGAGAAGATGTGTAAATGCATGAAAGTTAGTAAAAACATTTTTTATCATTGGCAAAAATCAAAAGACTTTGTAAAAATAAATGTTTCCAAAGATTTACTGGATATTCCGGAGCAAACTGTACACCGTGATTCCGGTTCAAAGTGAACAGTTTTGATGATGATTTTTTGTCCTACTTTGTGATCTAATCACATGGGTATGGCTAATAAATCAATAGGATCAATTATGATACGAGAAATCATCAGGCTGAAGGACAATGGTCTTTCGAACAATCAAATATCCAAAAGCCTTGGAAAATCAAGGACAACAATCATCAAATATCTTTGTTTGATAGAGAAGTCTGGAATTTGCTTCAAGGAACTCCTTGAACTCAAAGGAGATGAATTATCTGAGCTCTTCGAAGTTCCCAATGAGTTAGATTTACTTAATAGAGAGCAGATTCACAAAGATTTACATTCCATTTTTCCTTATATCGAAAAGGAATTAAAGCGTGTGGGTGTCACCCGTCAGATTCTCTGGACTGAGTACAAGACAAAGCATCCGCAGGGGGTTATGTACAGTCAGTTCTGCGACCATTATAACAAATGGAACCGAAAATCAGAAGGGTACATGCCCACTACCCACAAAGCTGGAGAAAAACTCTTCATAGATTATGCGGGCAAAAAACTCCACATCATCGACAAGGAAACCGGTGAACTAAAGCCAGTGGAAGTCTTTGTTGCCACCCTTGGTGCAAGCCAATACACTTATGTAGAAGCCTCTTTTTCGCAGCAGATTCCCGATTTTATAGGTAGTGTTCAAAACTGTTTGCATTATCTAGGAGGGGTCCCAGCTTGCATTATTCCTGACAATTTAAAATCAGCAGTAACCAAATCCAATAGATACGAGCCGCATGTAAACGAACAATTTGCCTGCTTTGCTTCGCATTACGACACTTCAATTATGCCTGCAAGAGCCTTGAAACCCAAGGATAAATCTTTAGTTGAAGGTGCCGTGAATATCACTTATACCCGCATATATGCTGCCTTAAGAGATAAAGAATTTTATAGCATTGCTGAATTGAATTTGGCTATAAAGAAGCTTCTTTTGATTTACAACCAAACCCCTTTTCAAAAGAAACATAGTAGTCGTACAGCTCTATTTTTAGAAATTGAAAAGGATGCTTTAAAGTCATTGCCTATAGAGAAATATGAGCTTAGAGACTACAAAATCGCCACCGTACAAAAGAACTGTCATGCCTATTATTCTGCGGACAAAAACTATTACAGCGTACCCAACGCCTATATCGGAAAGAAAGTGAAAATGGTTCTTACCCAAAGCGTGGTGGAAATCTACCACAACCAAGCCCGAATTGCACTTCATCCACGCAGCCGCAAGGCTTATCATTATGTAACCCTAAAGGAACACATGCCCGTCAATCACACCTATAATAGCGATTGGAGTTCGGAATATTTTATTGCATGGGCACAAAAAATAGGCAGTCATACAAAGGAGTATATCGAGAAAATATTGGATAAAAAGCAGTATCCTGAACAGAGCTACAAGAGTTGTATGGGAATATTGAGCATGGAGTCCAAGATAGGAAAGCAGCGTTTGGACAACGCCTGTAAACGGGCACTGAACTATGATGCTATCAGCTACAATTCTATCAAAAATATTTTAGAGAGAGGACTTGATAAAGAAGAGGAACATGCCGATTCATTCAATATATCAATTTCTAACCATGACAATATCAGAGGGTCAAAATATTATGCTTAACATTTTAAATAAAATAAAATTATGAATACAAATGCCACTATTGAAAAGATGCAGAAAATGCGTTTAAACGGAATGAAAAGAGCGTATGAATCTTCATTCGAAACCAGAAATCAGGACAC